>NZ_RYYS01000072.1 GCF_004138215.1 Anaerophilus nitritigenes | reverse complement strand
CTTTCTACATCTATATGCAGACCTTTTATATAAAAATTATTTTTACTTTTTATCTGCCATATTAGTCCATACTTTACGTTTAGAATTTGTTCTAATTTTTTTGGGTTGCCTATACATTTTATTTCAAAAGGAAAGGTCATTTTTTTATCATTTATAATTATTGTATTTTTAGAAAAAATAATATTTGTATCCAAAGCTATTCTTTCATTATTTATACAAATAGCTTCTGCATCAGCTGAATTTAAAATATTGATTATTAATAATAAATATTCAGCACACCATTGAAGATTAAATTGATCTTTGTTTTCATTTGATTCTAATAAAACATCTAAGGTATTTGATTTAATCCCCTCTATTTTTATTACAACTCCTGGACCTTCAACATTTGTTTGATTACTTAATAATCTATATTTACTAATACTATTTTCAGTTTCCTTCAAGCTAATATTTTTCTCAAGTTCATGATTTTTTAATTGATTTATTTCATAATCTAATAAGGCTAATTGATTTAATAACTCTTTTTTTTCTTTTTGTAATTTTTTAAATTCAATTTCTAATTTTTTTGCTTCTATACTCGGGATTCTACCTTTTGTTAATTTTTCTAGAGTTTTAAATTGAATAGAAAAAAATATTCCTAAAGAAATAAAACACAATAGTATGGCTACACTATTTTTTTTCAATATTAGTCCCCCACCTATTTCATTTAATTATTATAAAATAGATATTTTGTAAAGAAATCTATTTGTAAATTATTGTAAAATCATACAATCAATTAACGAATTAACTGATATATTCTTTTTTAAATCATAATACATTTTAACATTATTTGTAAATCTTAGATATAGTTATATATACCTTAAATATGTATTTAGCTAACGATAAGGCTCCTAAGTTACTAGGAGCCTTGATTTTATACTGTATATTGCTTGTTTATCTTTCTTAGAATCATAAAGAAAACATATCTTTTCTTTTAACTTTAAGTTCTTTACTTCTTAAATTTTTAACTTCTAAAGAATTTTTGTTCTCAAATTCTTTAGAAGTTTTATTTAAACCTTCTAAAATTCTGAATCAAAGTACCTGTCCCTTTGATTCTCTATTTACAAAAGAAATTGTAGGTTGGGCAACTACTGATAACATGAGAACAGAATTGTGTATAAAAGCTCTTAATAATACTGTTATGAGACATAAACCTTCTAAAGGGCTCATACATCACTCCGATCGTGGAGTTCAGTATTGCAGTCAAGATTACCAAGCCTTGTTAAAGAAAAACAATATGATTTGCAGCATGAGCCGCAAAGGTAATTGCTATGATAATGCTTGTGCAGAAACATTTTTCAGTACAATTAAGTGTGAGATGCTTTACAATACAAAATATGCTACTCGTGAACAAGCTCGGAGGGACATATTTTGGTATATTGAAACTTTTTACAATCGAAAAAGAAGACATCAGGCATTGAATTACATGACTCCGTATGCTTTCAGACAAATGTACTATGCACATCAAGCTGCATATTACTGAAAGAAACCATACACAGAATATGGTAAATAATGTAATATATCAAATCGAAAAAATAGAATTTCTGAGAAAACAGAAGAAAATCTAACTTAATAGTGTCCAGTTTATCGAGAAAAGCTCAGTGTAGTCATTAAAACCAGCAAAAACCACTTTAAGGTTATAAGTAACAATATTCATGCTTTTTGAAATGATAGTTTTTTATAAAATGAAAGTATTGTTTTTATATTTTGTGTCATCATAAGAGCATTAGAAATTTTAAGAAACATAGTTTTTGATAAAGTAGGGATATAATACCATGCATTTTACAATATATTCAATATATGGTACTATAAGGATGAACCTAGGATATATGCAAATACGGTATTATATTACCTAGTTTACAATATATGTATTCTTGATAAAATATTACATAGTCATATTATGGGAATTTTTATTAGATGTAGGCTTCATGCTTGCGAATTATTAACCAGAGTGATCGTCGAATAGAATGTAACGACGGTATTTATTTTGTGGTAGCATTATGTTTAGGGTTAAATAAAGCCCTCAACAATAACAAATATAAAACACACAATAATTCGTGAGTGTTTTGGACATTGCTGGTTTATATAGTTTGCAAAATAAAATAGAGAGTGATTGATCTTGTATCATTGAAATAAGTGTCTTTTAGGCCAATAAAAACAACATGCAAGAGAGAAGGGAGAGAAAATTAAAAATGAAATTAAAAATGAAAAGGATAATTCCGGCTGGGGCCGTATTAGTAACATTCACGATATTTAGCTGCATTTGCGTATTTGCAGCAACGGATTATTGGGGAAGTTCATCGTCATATTCAGCAGGCTCATATACAGCTAGACATGCCAGTAGGTATGCTCAAGCTCGTACTGTAATAAATAATGATGGATCAAGTAATCTTCCTCCAGGATCAATGGGTGTAAACCCTAAAGCGTATAGCTCATCCACAGGTACTTTATTAGAATCTGGTGGTTGGGAATATACGGATGGTTCTTCTGCTGGATATGATGTGCCTGTTGATGTGTCAGATTATTCAGGTTATATGTATAGCCAAGGCATGACAGCTCTTTGGAATGGAAATGGTTACACAACAAAATCAACTACTGCTAGTCCGAGTGCAAAATTCAAATCATCTACTAGAATGAATTCCTCTGGAGAAACATATGGTACTGCTGCAAAAGCCAGAAGTATTGAAGAAGAACCAGATCTAATTTTGGCAGAAGGTGTGGACGGTGTCGAAGGATATGTTAGAAGTTCTGATTTAAATGCAAATATAGCGAAGTCGCCTCAAGAAGCTGTAAAGATTATGAAAAATAAAAGTCCACGATTCATTCCTTTATACAAATCAGATGGTAAGACTGTAATCGGCAAATTTAAAATCACTCCACCTAAAGCAAAAGATATTAAAACTATAACTAACTAGTTTGGATTTTGATTTGATCAAATCACCCTAACTTTAAGCAAAATTAGTAGTACATAAAAAGCTTCTCCAAGCAAATATCATTATAAAATGTACCCTATAGAGTAGACGATTTAAAAAAAGTCTACCCTATAGGGTATTTTTGTGTATACTAAAATAAATATATTAGATTTGGAGAAAATTATATGAGCAAGAGATTATTTACTAATGAAGAAGTTAGGTTATTATCTAAAAATAAATATGTAAGAAATGTTAGCAATAAGGGCATTACTTACACAGATGAATTTAAACGATTATTTATAGTTGAAAATGAAAAAGGAAAATTTCCAAGGCAAATATTTGAAAATGCTGGATTCGATATAAATGTTTTAGGCATGCAAAGAATTAAATCTTGCGGAAATAGGTGGCGGGCTTCATACAAGTACGGCGGTGTCAGCAGACTTCAAGACACCAGAAAAAACAATACTGGCAGACCAACTACTAAAGATCTTTCCATAGAAGAAAAATATGCTCGATTAGAAGCGCAGAATAAGTTATTGAAGGCTGAAAATGAATTGTTAAAAAAGCTAGATATGATAGAAAGAGGAGTGTTGAAGCAAAAATAGAACTAATGACTGCTGAAAAATATATAGCTATTAAAAATACAATTGATAAGTATAAACTTAAGAATATAATTACTCATTTATGCAAAATTTCTGGGGTATCAAGATCTGGTTACTATAATTACTTTTCTAATAAAAGCAAACTAAAAAGAGAGCAAATCAATACTTCAGACGAACTCATTAAAGACAATGTTTTGAAAGCTTTTAACTTTAAAAATAAGAAAAAAGGTGCTAGACAAATTAAAATGGTATTAGAAAATGAATTCAATATTAAATACAATCTAAAGCGTATAAGAAGAATTATGAATAAGTTCAATATCTTTTGTCCGATTAGAAAAGCCAACCCCTATAGGCGAATGATGAAAGCTACTAAAGAACATACTGTTATGCCCAATTTATTAAATAGAGAGTTTAAACAGGAAATACCAAGAAAAGTATTATTGACAGATATTACA
>NZ_RYYS01000071.1 GCF_004138215.1 Anaerophilus nitritigenes | reverse complement strand
CTCTAACTTAGTTATCTTACTTATTTCATTCTCTAACTTAGTTATCTTACTTATTTCATTCTCATCATTTAATCTTAAACTTTTTATATCTTCTATTAATGTTTGAACTGTATTGACTGTAGCATTATTAAACCTTGTTTGTTGTTCTGTAATAGGATTTATATACCATTTTAATAATTTTCTAGCCACTTTTTTACCAAATACTATTAATTTACCTATATATTCTCTATGAGAAGTTATAATTCTATGTGCTACTACATCTTTTTCCTTTTTCATTATTTCAAAATATATAGTAGCTTGTTTAGCATAATCATTTTTATTTTTTTGATTGTTATTGTTACTTTTAGTATTTAAATTTAAATTATTAGAAATAGTATGGAGTTTTATTAATTTTTCATAAATGACTTCATGTGCTACACTACTAAATTTTTGACTACTCAATATCACTTACCTCCATCCGTTATGATCCACTTATGCTTTACCGATATCAAACCTACTGAACGATCATTTGATACTACATTAAAATTGCAATAGTTACGAATAAAATCCATAGGTGTCCCATTTTCATCAACTACTGCTATATTCAATCCATATATGCCTGTTAATAGTGGTAATCTATCAATTTTATATCTTACAACCCCTTTGTTATCAGTATGTTTAATTTTTAATCGATCTAATTGAGTATTAGAACCATATATACACAAACCTTCTAATGTATAGAACCCTATTCCAAACACATATTCTTCTAGAGGTTTATTTACTTTATAATGTATCTCTATTTCTACTTCTTCTCCACCTTTTAAGACTCTTGTCTCTTCTTTTTCAGTATTTTTTATAATAGCTTTTGTAATTTCTATATGCTTTAATCCGAACCGGTTATCACTATAGTTTATATTATTTACATCTTCTTTTTCTACTATTTCATTCTGTGCAATACTATGATTTTCTTTTTTATTCGTTTCTAAATTTTCTGGTTCTCTTGATTCTTCTATATGATTTTTTTCTATCGAATCTATTCTCTTTAAATTCATATATCTTAGGTAATCATCTACGACTATGGATACTTTCCCATCAGATTGTAATAAACCTTTATCTAGCCATATAGCTCTTGAGCAAAATCTTTCAATAGTTCCGGTATCATGCGTAACGATTACGATAGTAATACCTTTCTGTTTTAATTCTCTTAGACGTTCAAAACACTTTTGTTGAAAATTAGAATCTCCTACAGCTAAGATTTCGTCTATCAAAAGTATTTCTGCATCTACATTAATAGCCACTGAGAACGCAAGCCTCATATACATACCCGATGAATAAGTTCTCACTGGATTGTCTACAAATTCTCCCAATTCAGAAAAGTCTATTATTTTTTCTATTCTATTGTCTATTTCTTTTTTTGTTAATCCAAATATAGAGGCATTGGTATATATATTCTCTCTACCTGACATATCTGGATGAAAGCCTGCTCCTAATTCTAAAAGACTAGATACTTTACCTTTCACTTCTATAGTTCCTTTATCTGGATAAATAATTTTTGTCATTAATTTCAAAAGAGTACTTTTACCACAACCGTTTTGTCCTATTAGTCCTACTACTTCCCCTTTTTTTATATTAAGATCTATTCCTTTTAGCACTTGATTCTCTTCATATCTATTTCTCTTTTTAAAAAGAACCTTTTCTTTTAAAGTTCCACCTTTATCATGATATACTTTAAAGCTTTTGTAAACATTATTAACTTCTATTACATTCATTTTATAATTCCTCCACAAAGTTTTTTTGCAGATTTTGAAAAACCACATATCCTAGTACTATAAATATCACACTCCATGCAAATATACTCCCAAATGTAGAGAAATCAGGAACCTTCTTATAATATAATATATCTCTATATGCAATAACCATATTCGTCATGGGATTTAGATAAAATAATCCTAAATATTTCTCAGGTATCATATCAACTCCATACACGATAGGAGTAAGATAAAACCAGACCATTGTAATAATTCCTAATATATGTTCTAAATCTCTAAAATAAACATTTAATGCTGAAAACATAAATGATAATCCTAGTACAAATAGATACTCTAATATCATAACTAATGGCAATAATAAAATGTATTTACTTAGTCCTATGCCACTAATTAGTAATACAATAAATACAACTACCATACTAAATAACATATTCATAAATGCTGCATTAACAACAGATAAAGGAATTATCAACCTAGGAAAATATATTTTTTTTATTAAATCTTTATTAGTTATTATACTAGTAGCTCCTCCTTGTATAGAGCTTGTAAAAAATATCCAAGGTATTAATGCTACAAACAAATACATATAAAATTTATCTATATTAGTCCTCATAATTGTTGAAAAAACTATAGTATATACTATAAGCTGAAGTAATGGATTAATAAAAGTCCACAAAAAACCTAAAAAAGACCCTTTATACCTTGTCCTTAAATCTTTTCTAACTAAATTTCTTAGCATTTCTCTATATCCATATAATTCTTTAATACCAGTTATCATACATATCTCCCTCTATACTGTTTGTCGCCAGTAATTTAAAACATCACTTAATGTTTTCTCTATTTTGTATTCAGGCTTCCATTCTGTTATATCTATAACCTTTGAATGATCACATCGAATAATTGGAATATCTGAAGGTCTCATTCTATTTGGATCTTTTTCTACTTTTATATTTATCTTTGCTAAAGATAATAGCGTATCTA
The DNA here is from genome assembly GCF_004138215.1 of Anaerophilus nitritigenes. Taxonomy (GTDB): domain Bacteria; phylum Bacillota; class Clostridia; order Peptostreptococcales; family Thermotaleaceae; genus Anaerophilus; species Anaerophilus nitritogenes. The sequence continues at coordinate 41,723 of NZ_RYYS01000071.1, read as the reverse complement.
AAATTTCTTGAATCTTATAACTGTTTCCAGATCCTACATTGTAAACTTCACCTTTTTTCCCTTTTAAAATTATTTCATAATATGCTCTTACAATGTCTCTTACATCTGTAAAATCTCTTTCTGCTTCTAAGTTTCCTACTTTTAATACAGGCGGAATTTTTCCTTTTTCTATTTCAGCGATTCTTTTAGAGAAATCTGAAACTACAAACGTTGGACTTTGCTTCGGACCTATATGATTAAAAGCTTTTACAATAATCACATCCATATTATATGCTCTAGCATAAACCTGTCCAATCATACTTTGTGCTATTTTACTTACAGCATAAGGATTACCTGGCTTTAAGCTTTGCTCTTCATTTACTGGTATATCTTCTAAGTTTACAAATCCATATTCTTCACTAGAACCTATTAAAAGTATTCTACATTTGTTATCTAATTGTCTGATACTTTCTAAAAGATTCAATGTCCCATTCACATTTACTTCTATTGTTTTTTTAGGTTCTTTCCATGATATAGAGGCTGAGCTTTGTGCCGCCAAATGAAATACATAGTTTGGTTGAATTTTTTTTATAACTTTATCTACTTCATATTGATTAGAGATATCCATTCTTAATAAATTTACTTCACTTAGTTCATCTTCATTCATATCCCCAAAATAAGTTCCATACACTTCTATATTTTTAGCAAGGAGATACTCAGCTAAGTATCTCCCTACAAATCCATTTATACCTGTTATTAATGCTCTCACAATAATCACTCCAATATTAAGCTTCTTCTTTTACTCTTTCTAAATCAGAAAGAATCATTCTCTTTACTAATTCTTCAAAGGATATTTCTCTTTCCCATCCTAATTTTTCTTCTGCTTTTTTAGGACTTCCAAGTAATATATCTACCTCAGCTGGTCTAAAAAATTTAGGGTTTACTGATACAACTGTTTTTCCTGTTGCCTTATCTATAGCAATCTCGTCTACACCTTCTCCTTGCCACTGCACTTCTATCCCTACGTGTTTAAATGCAAGTTCAACAAATTCTCTTACTTTATGAGTTTCTCCAGTAGCTACAACATAATCGTCAGCCTCATCTTGTTGTAACATCAACCACATAGCTTTTACATAATCTTTTGCATGACCCCAATCTCGTTTTGCATCCATATTTCCAAGTTCTAGTGGATCTTGTAGACCTAATTTTATTCTAGCTACTGCATCTGTAATTTTTCTAGTAACAAACTCTTTTCCTCTTCTTTCAGATTCATGATTAAATAGTATCCCTGAGCATGCAAACATACCATAACTTTCTCTATAATTTTTTGTAATCCAATGTCCATAAAGCTTTGCTACTCCATATGGGCTTCTTGGATAAAAAGGTGTTGTTTCCTTTTGAGGTATTTCTTGAACTAACCCAAACATTTCGCTTGTAGATGCTTGATAAAATCTTGCTTCTGGTTTTATAGTCCGTATTGCTTCGAGCATGTTTGTAACACCAATTCCATCAATTTCTGCTGTTGCAATAGGCTGCTCCCATGATGTAGCCACAAAAGATTGTGCAGCTAAGTTATACACTTCATCAGCTTGCGATATTTTCATAGCATTGATTAGTGAAATAGGATCTGTCATATCTCCGTAAATAATTTCTATATCATTTTTTAAATGTTTAACATTTCCAAAGTCTACCTTGCTTTTTCTTCTCATTAGTCCATATACTTTGTATCCTTTTTCTAATAATAACTCTGCTAAGTACGATCCGTCTTGTCCATTAATTCCTGTGATAAGTGCTTTTTTCATTTTAAAATACCTCCCTTTATATCTTATAAGTACTTTTCAGCTTTTCTCTCTTTTAATTCTTTCAGTAAAACTTTTACTTCTTGAGCTTTTTCTTTCGAACATATAAGCATAGCATCTTCTGTATCTACTATAATTAAGTCTTCTATACCAATAGTTGCAATCAATTTTTCATTTCCTTCTATAATACATTGTTTTGTATCTAAATGAACAATATTCCCTTTAATAATATTCCCATAATCATCTTTTTCATTTATTCTTTCTAATGCAGTCCAGCTTCCAACATCATCCCATCCAAAAATACATGGTAGTACATAAATATTATCAGCTTTCTCCATGATTCCATAATCTATAGATATGCTCTCTAATTTTGAATACTCATCATATAATATTTTTTCAAAAAACTGTGTGTCAAAATTATGTGAAATTTCATTTAATACTTGGTCAAGTTTTGGCATATGCTTTTGTATATTATTAAGTATAGTAGATACTTTCCAAATAAACATTCCACTATTCCACAAATATTCTCCACTTTCTAAGTACTTCATAGCTGTGTGTTTATCTGGCTTTTCAACAAATCCTTTTACTTTATAAGCATTACTACAATAAGGTAGTTCTGTATTACTTTCAAAATTTATATATCCATATCCTGTTTCTGGATGTGTTGGTGTAATTCCAAGCGTAACTAAATTATCATCATTTTCTGCTACTCTCGCTGCCCATAATAATGTGTTTTTAAAATGCCCTACATTTTTTATCAAATGATCTGATGGAAGAACAATCATAGTTGCATTAGGATTTTTTCTTTCTATGTATTTTGCTGCTAATCCTATACATGCAGCAGTATTTTTACCCATAGGCTCTACAATAATATTTTCTTTTGGTACTTGGGGTAATTGTTGTTTGATTATTTCTTCGTATTCCTCTCCTGTAGCAATATAAATATTTTCTTCTTCTATAAAACCTTTTAATCTATCCACAGTTTCTTGAATCATTGTTTTTTCTCCAGTTAAACTAATTAACTGTTTAGGAAGACTTTTTCTACTTCTAGGCCAAAATCTTTCTCCCTTTCCTCCAGCCATTATAACTGCTGTAATCATTAATGTCAGCCCCTTTAATATTATATTCAAATCATAAATTCTATTTTTATTCTTTATAAAATCTATTATAACCCTTCAATCATTCCCTTAGCCTTTTCTATATTTTCTGTTATTATTGGTGTAACTTCCACAAATCTTACCATACTAGTCATTTTCACTTTACCCTTAATATCTTCATTTAATTGATTTATTTTATCTTCAATTGTCAACACTTCTTTTAATAATGGTTCTGCTTTTTTAACATCTCCACTGCTTATATAGGCATCTGCTAAAATAACATATGCAGTAGTTTTTGTTTCATAGGTTAGGCTACTTAGAGGGTGATATTTTTCTAAATTTTTGAGTGTATTTAATCCTTTTTCAATTTCTATATTTTTAAAGTAAAATTGTGTTGCGTTTTTTAAGATTCTATCATTATAAGGTGCTAATGATACTACCTCATCCATAACCTGTATAGATTCTTGTTGTAACTCTTTATTCTTTGTTTGCTGTGCAATACTATTTGTAATATTGGCATAGTCTATTTTATTTTTAGGTTCGAATGGATTAAATTTTGTAGATTTTTTAATATCTTGTTGACCTCTATAAATATCATTATTTCTTATAGCAATCATCCCACTACGAACACTTTGTAATGCCATATGATTCATAGTAGCTGTAAAAGTAAATACTATACAAAGTCCTACTACTACATAAGTTAGTTTTGATCCTATTTTAACATCTATTTCTTTTAAATCTTTTATCATTGAAAGCTGTATTCCTACTAAACTCCATAATAAAATAGCCATAGCAGATAATGCTAAATTAAAATCTATCGCACTATGTCCTAGTATTGTAATAACTGCTGCAGATAAAGTTACAAATAATGCTTTTGAAGCTTCATCTTGTATTTGTCTATATCCTTTTATGAAATTGTATAGATAAATACATAAAGTTCCTGTAAAAATAAGCATTCCTATAGTTCCTACTTCAATCCAAAGCTGCATATAATAACTATGGGCTTGTGCTGAATTATAAGCATAAGTTTGATACATCTTGTATAAACTACTCCATCCTCCTCCACCTGTTCCGAATAGAGGATAGTCTCTAATCATTTTAAATGCATCTTGATAAAATACAGTTCTTTCTGTAACGGTTTCCGTTCCTAAGCTAATACTACTCATTCTAGTAGCTAACGTTTCTGGTAAAAATCTTAGCCATATATTTTCAGATAATATTCCTATGATGGGAAGCATCACTCCTACTATAGGAAGAATAATATTATATATACTATCTTTTAAATTTATTTTTTGGAATAATTTTTCTATCAATAAAGTCATTCCCATAGAAATTCCCATACCTACTATAATCCACAACCAACCTAATCCACTTTGTTTGTCAATAGTACTTGTAAATGGTTTGATGACTATACTCATTGCTACTACATTTCCTATCAATAATCCGATAAAAGACTTTTTATAGGAAATAGGAACCAATAAATAGTAAACAAACCCTACTATGGGTAAAAATATCCATGCTCCTCTAGAATAAGAGAATATAAATCCAAAAAATAATAAAAACGATGCTCCACTCATAAAATACTTTATCTTTGATTCTTCATAAAGAGTATATGCCAAAAACAATACAGCCAAACAATATACTCCAAACGTATTGTGATATTGAAAAGTAGAATTCATCATTCCACCTACAAAAGCTCCATTGTATACAAAAGTATTAAGTGCACTTCCAATGCCAATAAATACTACAATAACTCCTGCTGTTACCAAAGATGTAAGAGCTATTATTATTTTTTCTTTTGTATCTATAATTCTTTTACACAGAATAATAATCAATAAGTAGTCTATATATTTTAAAGTTTCTTGTATAGCTAAATTTGTATTTACTGCTATCAAGGTAGATATAATATATACTCCTACTAATTTAATAAATCCTATTTCTAATAAAGAATATTGATGAGTTTTCTCCATTTTTCTAGTAGCTACAAAATACATAAAAAATACAATTCCTGTAAATATATGAGTAGGCATTAATTCATTTTCAAAAAACAATCCTCTAAAAAAAGGTGGATAAAACAATAAAATAAGTAAAAGATAAAATAAATAAGAAGGTATCTTTTCTTTCGTAATCTCATTTGCTTTCATAATCTAAACCTCTTTTCCCTATTTTTCAATTACTGCAAATTTAATGGTAGCTTTTGCAGCTATTTCATCTCCTACATAAGCTACAGCTTCTCCTTTTCCCATACCACGTCTTAGACTTACCATATTTACTTTAATTTTTAGTGTATCTCCAGGAATTACTTGTCTTCTAAATTTTGCATCATCAATTCCAGTAAATACTGCCAATTTTCCTTTATTTTCTTCCATAGAAAGAACAGATACTGCTCCTACCTGTGCCATAGCCTCTACAATAAGTACTCCTGGCATGATAGGGTTTCCTGGAAAATGACCTTGAAAGAATGGTTCATTAATAGTTACATTTTTGATTCCTACTGCTCTTTGACCTGGCTCCATTTCTACAATTTTATCTACTAATAAAAATGGATATCTATGTGGGATAATATTTTGTATTTCTATATTATTTAACATTTTTTTCTCTCCTTTGCGATATGTCTCTTTTTTATTTTACAGTAATATACAAAGAGTTTCAACAAATGATATGATTTTATAAATATTTTTTAAATATATATCATTCTCAACTAATCTATATCTTATTTATTTTTATCGTTTCTTATGAAACAAAAAAGAGTTAGTTTTTTCCTAACTCTCCTTACTTCTACATTTTTTTATCAATTCCTTTATTATTCTTCATGACTATTTTTACTGTATTTAGATAATTGTGCATACATTTGCTTGGCAAGTCCCATACCTTCTCCTTTTGCTACTTCTTCAGATAATTGCTCATCTAACATTCCTTCAAATATTTCTCTTCCATGGCTTTTTTGTATAAAGCTATCTGTTTGAATAGTATTTCTCATATTTTTAAGTAGCATGTTTACAAATACAGCTTCAAACTGTCTACAAACATCCATTAATTTTTCTTCATCTTTATTTTCTTGTGCTTTTTTGAAGGTTTCTTCAAAGGATTTTTCTTCTACTTTTGTTTTTTGAGATTGAACTTGATTCATGTTGTATGAAGAAATAGGATTAATATTCATACTCGATCACCTTATCTTCTTAAATTATTAGCTTGCTCTAACATTTGATCTGCTGTTTGAATAGATTTTGAATTAATTTCATAAGCCCTTTGTGCTGTAATCAGCTTTACCATTTCTTCTACTACTTGTACATTAGAAGTTTCTAAAAAGCCTTGTTTGATGTTTCCGCCTTCTCCCTCTTCAGCCTCTACAGCTTCTCCTGATGCATTAGTCTGTTTGTATAAATTTCCTCCTATAGCTTCTAATCCTGAAGGATTTGCAAACTTGGCAAGGTTGATTTGTCCGATCTCTTCCCACTCATCTTCTCCTTCTCTTTTTACAGTAATAAGTCCATTAGGTGAAATCGATATATCTTTTACATCTTCTCCCAATTCTATATCTCCTGCATCACATTGAACAAAATACCCTTCTGAGGTAACGACTCTTGCTTCATTGTCCTCTACACTTAGTTTAAAGCTTCCATCTCTTGTATAGAACAAGTTGTCATTTTCATCTCTTACTGTAAAAAATCCATTTCCATCAATAGCTAAATCTAAAGGACTATTTGTTTGTTCTAAATTTCCTTTTGTAAAACTACGAAGGGTAGCAATAGGCATAACTCCATGTCCAATTTCAAGATTCACAGGTCTACCTTCTCCATCTTGTATATTTTTGCTACTCAATTGCTCATACAAAAGGTCTTGAAACTCTACTCTTTGTTTTTTAAACCCTACTGTATTCACATTAGCTAAGTTATTGGATATAGTATCTACATTTAATTGTTGTGCCTTCATTCCCGATGCAGCAGTCCATAATGCTCTCATATTTTTACCTCCATTTTATCTTATTCTTCCAATCAAACTTCATAGATTTATTAAAAAATAGACTGTTACTTATAATAGATTTTACAAGAAAACCTATTTTAAAGTATTAGTTTTTCTATTATGAAAATAAAAAATATAGCGAATGACTTAAAAGAATTTTTCTAGAAAATCTGCAAGTTGAATGTAAAAATCCGTTAATAGCCTTCAACTGTTTGAGCGTAAGCGAGTTTTGAAGGTTTAGGATTTTTTTATGAAACGAAGCTTGATTTTCTTAAAATTCTTTTTGGAATGAGTGTATTTTTATTTTCATAATATATAAAATCTATACTTTCCCAACTTCATTAACAGCCTTTCCTAAAGTATCATCATAAGCTTTAATTACCTTTTGACTAGACTCATAATTTCTAAAAATACCAATCATCTCTACCATTTCTTTGATAGGATCTACATTAGATTTTTCTAAAAATCCCTGAAGAATTTTCCCTTCAAATGGAATTTCTTCAGCTTCAGCATCTTCCGCAAGCTTATAAAGATTCATTCCTTCTTTTCTCATTTCTCTAATATTTTTAATATCTGTGATATCAAGCTTATTCACAAACTCTCCATCTGCAATGATATTACCATTTTCATCAATAACAACATTTCCTCCATTGATATGGATAGGTCCATTTTTCCCTACTACAGCATGTCCATCCTGTGTCACTAATTGGTGATCAGAATTTAATACAAAACTTCCTGATCTTGTATATCTAAGTCCATCAGGTGTCTCAATCTTAAAAAAGCCTTTCCCCTTAATGCCTAGATCCAAATTATTTTCAGTTTCATAAAGTTGTCCTTGATCATAATTAATTTGAAGCTGATCTAACTTTACTCCAGCATTTAAAGTACCAATCACTCCAGGTGGCGTCATTTTAATCAAACCATCTACTATATTACCACCTACTACTACTTGTCCACGTTCATTAACTTGTAACGCTCCATTTTCTGCTTTGATAGGTCCTCTATTTCCTAATATAAGATATCCTGCTTTCGTATCTTTATTTCCATTATAATCTAGAGTATAAGTACTTAGGTACCCGTCCTCATTGACCGTACATTTTACACTTTTTTCATGACTTATACCATGTGGAGTTTGAACACGTACAAATCCACCTTTTGTATTAATTTCATATGCTCCATTTTCTTCTTTTACTTCAACCCCTCCAAATACATCTAGATTTTGAAAAGGATTGCTTCCGTTTACTTTTTTAATAAGTACTTCTGGAAAAGATTCAGTTACTACCACATCCTTTTTATAGCCTGTGGTGTTAATATTTGCAATATTATTTGTAATTACATCTAGCTTTTTATCATTAGTCTGCATAGCAGAAGTTGCTGTATAAAGTCCTCTGAGCATTCTTTCACTCCTTTATGTACTACATATATACATAGATTTTCTGTTTATAGTATCGACACTTCATTATTAAAACTTTAATCATAATTATTATTTGATTAGCAATAATTTTATCTCTTTGTAAAAATAAAAATTACTAAAAACGCTAATAGTTTTAGGTATATATATATTGAAAAAGTCATAAACTGCAAATCGATTATTAAAAATTTTCGAGAATAAAATCCACTAAAATAAATTTAGCCTATATCAGTAAGTTTTGTAAGATTATAAAAATCTCAAAACGTAACGTATAGGCTTATTATTTTATAGGATTTTATTTTACTTATCTTGATCTTCTAAATTGTTTACTACTCATCATACTTTTTTCAAGGACTTGTAAAGATTCTAATGATGCTCCTGTTCCTTTTGCTACACACTCGATAGGATCTTCTGCAATATAAGTAGGTATACCAGTTCTTTCCTCTATCAGCTTATTGAGTCCATCAAGAAGTGAACCTCCTCCAGTCATTACAATTCCTCTATCACTAATATCTGCTGCAAGCTCTGGTGGAGTTCTCTCAAGAACTGAATGGACTGCATCTGCAATAGACATAACAGGCTCTTCAAGTGCATAATACATCTCCTCAGAAGTTACTTTAAGGGTTCTAGGAAGTCCTGATACTAAATCTCTTCCTCTACACTCCATACTTTGAACCTTTGCCTTTGGATAAGCAGTTCCAATAGTCATTTTTAAATTTTCTGCTGTTCTTTCTCCTATTAATAAATTATGTTTTTTTCTCATATAACGTACGATAGCTTGATCAAATTTATCTCCTGCACTTTTGATGGATTTATTCGCTACTACTCCTCCTAAAGAAATCACAGCTATATCTGCAGTACCTCCACCAATATCCACTACCATATTTCCATCTGGCTTTGATATATCTAATCCCGCACCAATAGCTGCTGCAATAGGCTCCTCAATAAGATAGGTAATCCCCCCGCCAGCTTCTGTTGTAGCCTCAATAGCTGCTCTTTTTTCTACTTCTGTTACTCCACTTGGTACACAAACAATTATTTTAGGTTTGAACAGTTTTTTATTTCCACAAGTTTTGTGAATAAAATATCGAAGCATCCTTTCTGTTACTTCATAATCAGAAATAACACCATCCTTTAGTGGTCTTATAGCCACAATATTTCCTGGTGTTCTTCCAAGCATTTTTCTTGCTTCTTCTCCTACTGCCAAAAGTTTGTTTGTATTTTTATCAATAGCTACTACTGAAGGTTCTTTGAGTACAATCCCTTTCCCTTTTATAAAAACTAAAACACTCGCTGTACCTAAGTCAATCCCCACTTCCATTCCTAATCCAAACATAGTAATCTCCTTCCATTCATACTATATCAATTCTCATTTTCTTATCGTTGTCATTGTATATCATCCTTAAGTTGTAAAAACTTTGTTTCATTAAAGATAATTTTGTCGCACCAACTTAATTATATTCTATATCTATTGAATAAATCCTTTTATTTTTTTAAAAGATTTTTCATTCATATTTTGGAAATCATTTTCTGTTCTATCAAAGATAGCCTCTGCATATTATGTATCAAAGGTCTTAAAGGGGGGTCCACAATTGAAAGATTATATAGAAGAGAGAGCAATGGAAATAGCTGAATACATCATAAATGAAAAAGCTACTGTTCGCCAAACTGCTAAAGTTTTTGGTGTAAGTAAGAGTACTGTACATAAGGACGTTACTGAACGCCTTCCTAAGATAAACCCTCTAGTAGCACATCAGGTAAAAACCATATTAGATAAAAATAAATCAGAAAGACATATACGAGGTGGTAAAGCAACTAGAATGAAATACAAAATAACCAATGAATAATTTTATTGACTACTTAATCACGATCCTTAAAACAGTAAAAACTTCTGATGTTTTCATCAGAAGTTTTTACTGTTTTAAAATATTCATAATGTGTTTTGTTTTATTAAGCATTTTCTTTATTTCATGTCCTTTTTCTATCTCCAAAATTTCTAAAATATTAGTAACTTGTTCAAATTTTTCAATTGTATTTTGAGAAGAATTTTTTTGTAATCTATTTATTTGATCATGTACTGCTAATGCTTGATCAATTTTATGTCTCCCTTTCCCATGAATATGGGGTCTAATCACTTGTAAAACTTCAAATGGTCTACTCTTTATCATTTCTAATGCCAAATAAGTATCATCTTCTCCTACATAATCATGTAAATCATATAAAAGATTTACTATGTTTTCAGCCTTTTCTAATCCTGTCTTTAGTTCTTTACTTAAATTAGTATTTCCAGTTTCTTTTTCTTGTTTTGTCAGGAAGCCAAAGAGTACAATAGGAATAATATCCTCCCATCCTATTGACCCTGTCCGATCCTTTTTTACCTCTATGTCTGTATTCATCTCTTCCAAAATACCCCTCCTCTCAAGACAAATATTTTTATCATTCCATTATTATCATATTCACTTCTCTTTTCAATTGTTACAAAAAATAGCCAGCAAATGCTGACTATTCATTGATTGGTTTATATTTTTTTACAATCATTTCCGCTGCTTTTATTCCATCTACTGCAGCAGAAATAATTCCTCCTGCATATCCTGCTCCTTCTCCTACTGGATACAAACCCTCTACGTTCACACACTCCATTTCATCCGTCTTTCTTTGTATTCTCACGGGGGCCGAACTTCTTGTTTCTACACCTGTTAAGATAGCATCTTCTTTTGCAAATCCATTTAATTTTTTATCCATTTGAGGAATGGCTTCTTTCATAGCTTCTATTACAAATTTAGGAAGACATTGATCTAAACTAGTCAATGTAATTCCTGGAAGATAAGAGGGCTTTATTTCTCCTAGTTTTGTTGAGGGTCTATTCTTTAAAAAATCTCCTACAAGTTGAATAGGGGCATGAAAATTTTTCCCTCCTAATTCGAATGCTTTTTTCTCCCACTTTCTTTGAAAAGCAATCCCTGCTAATGGATGTTCATCTTCAAAATCTTGCGTATTGACTTGTACCAAAAGAGCACTATTGGCATTTTCTTGATTTCTTTCGTACTCACTCATGCCATTTGTAACTACCATTTTCTCTTCCGAAGCTGCTCCTACTACAAATCCTCCTGGGCACATGCAAAATGTATATACTGCTCTTTTTTCTTTGGTTTGATATGTCAGTCTATAATCAGCGGCTCCTAATCTTTTATGTTCTGCAAACTGCTTATATTGAGAATAATTAATTAGTCCTTGAGAATGTTCTATTCGTACTCCTATCGAAAAAGGTTTTTGTATCATCAAAACTTCTCTTTCATATAATTTTTCATAAGTATCTCTTGCACTATGTCCAATAGCTAATATAACTTCCTCTGCGTTAATAATTTCTTCTTTATTAATTTGCAAACTAGTTATTTTCCCATTTCTTATATTAAAATCTGTAACACAACTATTAAATCTTACTTCTCCACCTAAATCTTGTATTCTTTTTCTAATATTTTTTACTACTATTTTTAATAAATCTGTACCAATATGAGGTTTATAAGAATATAATATTTCTTTTGGTGCTCCATTTTCTACAAATTCATCTAGCACTTTTCTACATCTTATTATATCCTTTATTCTAGTAGTTAACTTACCATCTGAAAAAGTTCCTGCTCCTCCTTCTCCAAATTGTACATTTGAAGATGTATTAAGACCCCCCTCTTTCCAAAACTTTTCTATATCTTTTGTTCTTGTATCTACATCTTGTCCTCTTTCAAGTAAAATAGGCTTATATCCTCTTTGCGCTAAAATAAGACCTGCAAATAGTCCAGCAGGCCCTGTTCCTATAATAATAGGTCTATGAATTAGATTTTTACTTCCTGATTTTACAAAGTGATAGGACAGATCGGGACTTTTTTGAATATTTTTATTCTTTTTTAAAATATTTTTTTCATTTTTTAATTCAACATCTATGATATATACAAGTGTAATGGTTCCTTTTCTAGCATCTATAGATTCTCTAAAAATTTTATAAGCTATTATATCTTCTTTTTTAATTTTTAATTTTTTACAAATTTTATCATCTAATATACTTAAATCTTCATCTAGTGCTAATTTTATCTCATTGACACGAATCATTATATTCTCCCTTTCTTTTAAGCTAAGTAAAAGATATTATACCACATTTAGCTTCAAAAAAAACAAGAGTCCTCCATTCTATAAGTATAGAGGATTCTTGTTTTCACTTAAAATATTCTGGATATTTTTGTTGTAGTTCTATTTTATAATATATTACTGTAGTCAAATGTTGTTTCATAGTTTCTTTTGCTAAATCTATATTTTTTTCTTGAATCGCTTTAAAAATCATGCAATGCTCTTTGTAAGTCATCTCCCATATATCTATAGGAGTAGCCGCTAATCTTAAAGTTCTTAATCTATTTAATTGAGCACTAATCATTTGTATACTTTCCCATACTCTTTCTTTTTTTGTTCCTTTAAATAATATCTTATGAAATTCATCATCATATTTCATCATTTGTGGATAATTGTTTTCTTGAATACAGAAATTTTGCATATTTAGATTTGATTGTAAGTCAAATAATAGTTCTTTTGGAAATTCTTTTGCCGCCAATTGAGCTATAGCACTTTCTAATACTTCTCTCATAAATCTTGATTGCTCTACTAATTCAAGATCAATTAAAGATACATAAGTTCCCTTTTGTGGATAGGTTTCTATTAAATCTTCTTGAGAAAGCTGTATAAAAGCTTCTCTTACAGGAGTTCTACTTACATTTAATAAATCTGCTATCTCTTTCTCAGAAATACTATATCCTGGTTTTAAATAAAGATTGATAATATTATCATGTAAAATATTATACACATATACTCTTGTAGATTCTACAGGATTTCTAGGTTTAATTTTTATATTCATCTATTTCACCTTCATTTTCTTATTTTTAAATATACTCTATATAAATATGTGCATTTTATAAAATTTATCTACTCTTTTTATGGTCATCCTATAGAAATTTTTGTTAGATTTTTTTATTATTTAAAAATAAGCATTTAAATCTAACGACACCTATTATTGAAAAATCCATATAATATTTAATAGTATTTTATCACAAATAGTATGAAATTTGGTATTTAAAATTCTGATTCTATGACTATATATCAATCATTTTAATGGTCCATTTATATAAATTCTTATAAAATAAAAAAACCCTACTGGAATATATCCTATAGGGAGTTTACATACAAAATTATCTTCTAAATCCTCTGTTGTTGTTATTTCTTTGTTGTTTTTTTGCTTGTCTACATTCAGTACATCTTTGTGGTTCATTATCAAAACCTTTTTCTTTATAGAAATCTTGCTCACCTTGTGTGAATACAAAATCTTTTCCACAATCTTTACAAACTAAAGTCTTATCTGCCATTTCAACACTCCTCCTTTTCAATGGATTAAGATTTAAAATTGATTTACATTATCTTCTTAAAAGAGGAGATGTTGTTAACCATATTAAATCTAATTCTAAAGTTTTATATGACTTCATAGAATTAAATTTATTCTATCACTTTTGAATATATATTACAATAGTTAAAACAAATAATATTATTATGCAAATTCAAAATATTGTTTCAATTCTTTATTTTTTTCTTTAGAAGTTCCTTATTCTAGTATAAATCAAAGCATATCCTATTATATTATAAAATTTCTATCATATAGTTTATATGCAATACATATATTTACTTTGTACATAAATTATAGAAATATGGGGTGTGACTATGTTGCGTAATCTTAAATGTCTTATTTATGTTTTACTAATTTTTATTTTAATTTTACTTCAAGCACACATTTTATCATCTAATGAAATCTATGCACAAAATAAGGATTTAGGTATTATTGAAGAATCTCAAACTAATAATTTAATTGAAAATTTACAAGTTACAGATGAGTTTTTACCCAAAATATCTGCAATTACAATGGATAAAAGTAATATTGAGGTAATTGGAACTACTTTTAGATTTGCAACTATTTCTGAAGGTCAAAATTTGAATTATGAATGGACTGTATTTAAAAACTTTGATCAAATATATAAAAAGCAATATAGTAAAGAAAATTTTTTGTATTTTGATATGAATGAATTAGGCAGCTACCAGGTAGTTGTAACAATTCAAGATGATAATGGAATGACTATAAGTAAATTATCAGAAGAAATTAATATTATTCGTCCTCTGAAAATCAATTCTGTAGATGTAGATAAATCTGGTAACCAGCTTATACATACTCCCCTTAATTTTTCTGTTTCAGCACAAGGAGAAGATTTGGTTTATCATTGGTACATATTTAAAGATTCAAATGTAGTATGGGATGGATTGCTAAGTAAAAATAATAGCATTCAATATACTCCAAATGATTCTGGAGTATATAAGGCAATTGTATATGTTAAGGATGTGTATGAAAATTGTATAAGTGAGTATTCACAAGACATTATCATATATAAAAATGTTGTTTCTGAAAAAGAAAAATTAGAAGCAATAATCAATGAAAAAGACTTTAGTAGTAAAACAAATCATTATATATGGGTTGATACAAATAAAAATATAACGTATATTTTCGAAAGACAAAATGAAAATTGGAATCTTATTAAAACAATGCCCTGTACAACTGGAAAATCATCTAATCCAACTGTAAAAGGAATTTTTGAAATTTGTGGTAGAGGCCCATGGCTTACTTCTTATAATGGAAAAGTAAAGGCAAAATACAAGGTTAGATTCTTTAAAGATTATTATTTTCATTCTATCTTGTTTGATGCTAATGGAAAAAATATTGTAGATTCAAGACTAGGTAAATCTCTTTCACATGGATGTGTTCGTCTTAGTCTAGATGATGCTAAGTGGATGTATGATCATATCAAAGATGATACGACCGTATATGTAAATTAAAAAATCAGGGACAATAACGGTCCTAGGTACATTTTCCCATATTCTCTCCTTTAACTTTACAATATATATATTTATCAGTATAATTTTCAAGAAATTTAATTTTATGTATATCACAAGGAGGGAATCTATGAGTATTTTTTTAGGACTATTATCACTTATTGTAAGTATTTTACTACCTGTATTGATTCTATTTTTTACTGGATTTGAAGCGCTACATTTTTCTATCTTTTTTATCATTCCTATCGGTGCATTACTTATAGGCTATATTTGTGGATATGGTTACTATAAAGGACTATTTAAA
The DNA here is from genome assembly GCF_004138215.1 of Anaerophilus nitritigenes. GTDB lineage: Bacteria > Bacillota > Clostridia > Peptostreptococcales > Thermotaleaceae > Anaerophilus > Anaerophilus nitritogenes. The sequence goes on along the minus strand of NZ_RYYS01000071.1, from coordinate 26,264 downwards.
TCAAATGTCTTTATTACTGGTAGACATTATTTCATTGGATTTATTCTTTCACTTATTTGTATTTTTGGAATAGAGTATACAAGTTATATGTTTACTTGTATCAATCCTCAAACAATGGAAATTGTCTATACTCTAGATGGTGATCATGTAAGTAATTATTATTCAGAAGACTATGGACAACTTGATTTTTTTACTTATAAAAAATACATGATTGAAAACACACCTATTTCATTTAGTTATAAAGCTCGTTCTATAGGAGATATCTCTAATCCAACTGTAGGTTGGGTATTTGCTATCATAGATACTCTTGGAATTATTATAGGATGTCTTCTAGCAGGTAAATCTCAAAAGAATCATCCCTATTGTCACACATGTAAACTATATAAAAAAGAAAAAGAAATTTTAAATTTTTCTAAAGGTGATGGATTGGCATTTTTTGAAGAATTGGAAAGTTATTCATCTCAAGATACTAATGATTTATCTATAAACACTTTACTCAGCCCATTTACATTAGATGAGTCTTTAGAAAAAGAAGAGCATTTTTTGTGTACATTAATATATTGTAATAGCTGTAAAAAAGCTTCTCTTAAATTCGAACTTTATGAATTCAATTCCAAAAATAAATTAGAAATAAACACAGATTTTAACTATCTAATAGATGTAAATTATGATGAGATAAAGAGTTTTATTTCCTCTACTGCTATAGCTTAATTCTTAAAAATCATCTACTCTTTTATAAAATATATAATTGTTTATATAAGAAATCCCCTATAAGAATATATCTTATAGGGGATTTTCTTACTTCATACATTATCTAGTAATCGTTCTATTATAATAATCAATTAAACTTCCTAATTGTGAATCTAGTTTTTCTGGAGTACCTGATCCAGTTTTTAGATAACCATGCTGAATATCAAATGCATCTACTGGTTCCTTTTTTTCAACCCTTTGAATAATTTCTGTTATTGAAGCTTTTACAGCTCCTGAGCTCTGTAAATATTGTTCTATTTGTGCTGCAACAAGCCTTTCCTTTTCTAATCTTGTATTATCTTTTCCATATTCTTTTAATTTCCCAATAGATTCAATTAATAGTTTGTATTTTTCTTTAACTGGAACAATGTTTAGTTTCAAAATATTTGAAGAATCAATACCTTGATTATATATTTCATTTTGAACATCTTGAGCCTTACATAATATATCTAGCATATAATATCGAATCATTAAATCCTGATCTTTCATATTTTTCATATCTTCTTTTCTTTTTTTCTCACCCATTTGTTCAATACCCTCTAAGAATACTTGAAGAGATGGAACAAATTCATTAAAATATATATCTACAATCTGATTATGATATTGAGCTCCTTTTTCATAATTATCATCTACATAATCCTTTTGATTATAATATGTATGAGCTTCATTCATTACATTGATTAATTTTTTCATTTTAGGAGCCAAATCTTGTACAGCTGAGTCAAGTTCTTCTATTCTAGGCTCCTTTTTTGAACATTTTAATGCTTTGTCGACCAAATCTAATTCATGTTGTACAACTGGATTGACAAAAGGTGCCCCTTTAGATTTTACAAATTCTTCTGTACCAAACATAATAAAATACCTATCAATAATATCTGTAAAATAACGTCCTGTAATAAAATTATTCAAATCTACATAGACATTTTCTTTATCAATACGCATCTGTTCCTGACTCTTTATTACCTTACTTGATGTCTCTTTTGAATTTTCCTTAGCTTTAACATTATTACATGCACTAAGCATTGTACAACATAAAACCAATAATACTATTTTCTTTAGCATATTTTCCTCCTTCATATGTATAAATAATTTATTGCTATGTGTTTTAAAAACACTTACAAGCTATCTAGTAGGGAAGTAATTTAAATTTTTTACATCATCTGAAAAATATACTACTCTATTATAATAATAAATCATGGTTCTTACATTGCTATAAAATTTCTCCGGTGAACCCAAAGATGAATCTTTTTTATTAAGGCTATTTAAAATATCTGCTGCAGACGCCTTGGTCTTTTGTGCATAATCTATAAAATCCCTAAAATTGTTTTTTTCAAATTGAGTTTTTTCATGATTGGATGGATCATTTACTCTATCTATAAGTTTATTAATGTCTTGTAATAAATGATTATATTGATCTGTAAATTTCTCTTGATCTATACTAAGAATATTTTCCTGATTTATATTTTGCTTTTGTAATTCATCAAACATTTCAACTGCTGTTAACATATAACGAATAGAGCAGGCTTTTATATGCTCATTGTTTTTAATATAATTTTGCATATCTTTTTGAGTTTGTTCATAACATAATTTTTTCATGGCATTTGTAAATTTTTCTTTCTTCATCTCATAATCTTCATAACCAGCACAAATTTGAGTGTGCAATTTTCTTCCCTCTTCAAAATTATCATCTACATAATTTTTAGAATCATAATAAAACTCAGCATCACTTAATATATGAATAAGTTCTACTATAGTTGGTTCTAACTCCTTTGCTGCCACATCTAATTCTTTCATAGTAGGCTCTTTCGTATAAACCTGTAGATTTTTAAGAAACATATCAAGCTCTGTTCCTGAAACAGAACTAATAACAACACTACCTACATTTGTAGAATAAATATCTTTATCTAGTCCAAATCCTTTGTAATAATAAGCTAAAACTTCATAAAAACGCTGCTCCATGAAATTATTAACCTCTACATAAGCATTGTACTTTTCAACAGATAAATTTTCTTCTTCTGATAATTTTTCTAAAGATTTATCTGTTGGTTGATCTTTACATGCACTCAATAAAACTAAACTCCCCACCAAAAACATAAAAATTATTTTTTTCATTCTCAAATTCTCCCATACTTATAGTTTTGTATTTGAATTGTATCATATTCGAAATAAAAATATTGGTAATATTATTTAAAATAAACCCTACGACCTACATCTTTTAAGGCTTTTTTAGTAATAAGATTATATACCTATTGTCAATACCTTTGTTCTCATAAAATTCATATCTTTTTTCATAAATAAATTTTTAAAGCATATAGTTTATAAAAAGTCTACTTTATGAAAAATTTATAAAGACAAGCTTTAAGGAGGTACTTATGAAAAAAATATGTAAAGTATTTATTTTTACTTATGTATTCCTATTTTTAATTTTCTTTAATTTTAGCTATGGAAATAATATAAATTCTCAAACACAAATTCGAACTACAGGCATCATCACTCAAATCCAACAATCTACTCAAAATGGAGGTAATATATATACAATTGAAGCCAAATTAAAAAAAGATCCTTATAAGGATCAACTCATTACATTGACACACATCCCCATAGAAGGAACTGCTTCTAGTGTAGAATTAAAAAAGGGAATGTCTGTTATTATAAATTTGCAATTATCAGATGGACAAATCACTCAAGCTCACTTTTTTGATGTAGATCGAAGAGATTCTCTTAAAATATTAGGACTAACTTTTTTAATTTTATTAGTCATTTTTGGAGGATTTAAGGGAATTCGTGCAGCTTTTTCTCTTATTTTTACTTTATTATCTATTATATTTTGCTTGATTCCTTTAATACTAAATGAAGTTAATCCTATATTAGCTGCCATCATCACATCTTCTATCGCCATATTTATAAACTTTATAATTATAATTGGTTTTAACAAAAAAAGCTTTTGTGCCATTATCTCTACCATAGGTGGAACCATTATGTCAGGTATATTTGCCTTTTATTTTGGAAATCTTATGGCTCTAACGGGTATCTCTGATGAATACATACAAACCTTTATTGGCTATACAGATTTATCTATAGATTGTCGTGGTTTGTTATTTAGTGGAGTCATTATAGGTACTATTGGAGCCGTTATGGATATTAGTATGTCTATTACTTCTTTTATTTTTGAAATGAAGGAGAGATATCCCAAAACTTCATCTTCTTCTTTGTTAAAATCTGGAATTAACGTTGGAAAAGATATTATGTCCACTATGGCAAACACATTAATCTTAGCCTATGCAGGTACCTCTTTGCCTTTGTTTCTTTTTTTTACTACTATGAATGTACCTTTTTTAGACGCTATCAATATGGAGTTTATATCTGAAGAAATATTTCGTTCCTTATGTGGTAGCATTGGACTTATTTTAACCATTCCTTTAAGTTCTTTTATAGCTTCTATTAAAGCATAGAAAAGGCAGGAAATTTTTCCTGCCTAGTGTTCTTCACATTCACCTGCATGCTCATGCTCTGTACATACACTACCTGTGGATTGAAGCTTTCCATTTATATATGCATTTATTGCATCTTCAAGAGTTCCCTCAACCCCTACAATTACTTCAATCTTATTTTCTTTAAATAAATCTTGTGCTGTAGCACCCATTCCCCCAGCAATAATTACATTTACTCCCTTTTCAGCTAAAAATACTGGTAAAAAACCTGGTCTATGTCCTGGATTTTCGATGAATTTGCTTTCTTTTATTTCTTTATTCTCAACATCAAATACTTCAAATCCTTCACAATGTCCAAAATGACCTGATACAAAATTTCCTTCCTTCGCAATAGCAATTTTCATTTTACAACGCCTCCTTATATTTTTTATTGAATATATTCCATATTTTTTTAATCTCTTCTCCTGCTATACTTCCACTTATACTTATACTTACGATTGGTTTTAGCTGATTTACAGCTTCTTTTACCATAGGATCAAATGGTATTTTCCCTATCAAATCAATTTTTTCTTCATTACAAAATTTCTCTATTTCATCAGATATCTCTTCATTGATATCATACTTATTGATACAGACATATGCTTTTACTCCAAAAAATCTAGTTAATTCATATACTCTTAAAAAATCTTCAAATCCTGATTGAGATGGTTCTACTACGATTAAAGCTGCATCACATCCAGTAATAGATGCCATTACAGCACATCCTACTCCCGGTGTTCCATCTAGTATAATCCATTCATCATTTTTTTTATATTCCATGGCTTTTTTTCTTACTTCTGTTACTAATTTTCCAGATCCCTCTGCTCCTACAATCATCTCTGCCCTAGATAAAATACCATGATCTGTATCTGTAATCATAGTTTTTCCTGTCACTTCATCTTCTAAACAAATAGCATCATATTTACATACTACCTTACAAGCAGCACAGCCTTCACATTTTAGTGGATCTATAGAAAAATTAGAAATAGCATCAAATCTACAGACACTTTCACATTCTCCACATTGTACACATTTATTTTCATCAATATGAGCTAGTTTTGCTCCAATAAAATTGTTTTCTTTAATATCTTTTCCTTTTAATAAAATATGAAGGTTAGATGCATCTACATCACAATCTACTTTTACACTTTCTTTGCTAAGATAAGAGAAGGCTGCTGCAACAGTAGTTTTACCTGTTCCACCTTTACCACTTATAACAACTAGTTGCATGAGCCCACCTCCCAGATTTTTTGACCAATTTCTTTAAACTTTCTTTCATAAACCAAATCATCAATCAATAGTTTTCCCTTTGAATATAATACTGCTACTTTTTTATCAAAAGGAATTTTCCCTAAAATATTGATATTTTCACCTTCACAGTATCTATCAATTAAATCTTTTTTATGATCTCCTCTATTAATAATTACTCCAAAAGGAATATTCATCTGTCTCATAAGCTGTATGGCAATTTTTAAATCATGAAGTCCAAATTCTGTAGGCTCTGTTACTAATACGGCATAGTCTATCTTTTCAATAGCAGATACTACTGTACAAGAACTTCCAGGCGAACAATCTATAATAGTATCTTCTTCTTTATTCAACTTTTTTAACTGTTTGATAATAGGTGTAGCCATAGGTTCTCCTATATTTAAAATACCTCTCATACAAGATATATTTTCATCTTCTCCTACTTCTATTTTTCCTATTACTCGATCTACTTCTTCTATCGCACCCACAGGACATATAAGTGTACATGCACCACATCCATGACACAATTTTTCAAAAAACAAAACTCCATTATTCGTTCCTGCCAATGCATTAAACTGACATATATCCACACATTTATTACAGTGAATACATTTTTGTTCATCTATTTTAGGAACTAAAATACTTACATCCATCTTTTTAGATATATTAGGTTTTAAAAATATAAAACCATTAGGCTCTTCTACATCACAATCTATATAACTCCATCCCATAGCTTTGGCAAGATTTACAGAAACTGTAGTTTTTCCTGTTCCACCTTTTCCACTAAGCACTGCAATTTTCATATGTCAACCCTCTCCTTACTGGTTCTTCATTCCAAAGTGAGCAGGTCCTGCATTTTTGATTTCATCCAAGTTTTCTTTTTCAAACTCCTCTATTTCTTTTTGAACCTCTAGCCCTTTTCCTTTATAAATTTTTACATCAGATCCTTGTAATACTTTCATAGCATTTGGTCCTACATATCCAGTAATAAGTACATCTACTTTTTCATCTACTACTTGTTGTCCTGCAGCAATTCCTGCTCCTTGTGTTGCTGTTAATCCTTTGTTTACTAAAACTTTTTGTTCATTTGTTTTAGTATCTACAATAAAAAAATACTGACATCTTCCAAATCGCTCATCCATCATAGAAGTCTTTTCTTTTCCTAAACTTGAAATACAAATTTTCATAAAGCACCCCTCCATTTTATAAAATTCAATTAACTGCTCATATACATTATTGGCATTTGCTAATTATATTATACTGCTTTTTTCATTATTGTCAAATGCCAATTTAAAAAACATCGAAAAAAAACCTGCTTCATAGCAGGTTTTTAAATGGAAAGATGCTTCATTTGAGATAAAGTTTGAATCACTGAAAAAATCAATACAGCAGCTAAATTGGAAGTTGTATTATCTTGATCAAACCTAGGAGAAACTTCAGCAATATCAAAGCTAACTACCTTATTAGACCTTAACATATATTTTAAAAATTTTAAAACTTTTTCTGGATCTAATCCTAAAGATTGTGTAGCACTTACACCTGGTGCAAAAGCCGAAGAAAATACATCAGAACAAATAGTAATATAGATATGATCTCTAAATTTCATAAAATCATCTATCTTCTCTAATAAATTCCAATGATCTGTATCTAAAATATCTTTAGCTAAAATATAACTTGCTCCCAATCTATCTGCTGTTTTAAACAAATCTACTGTATTACTATGTTTTTGAGCTCCAATACAAAGATAAGAATATTCTAATTCTTTTTCTTTACAAATATCTGCAATTTGTCTAAACATAGTACCTGAGCTACCCCCATTTGGATAAGGTCTTATATCCAAATGAGCATCAAAATTAATGATTCCAATATTAGGCTTATCTTCATTTTGTTTTAAATGACTTAATATTCCATTATAGTGACCAAAAGCAATTTCATGTCCTCCTCCTAAAACAATAGGAAAAAGATTTAAACTTAATATTTTCTCTACAGCCTGTGAAAGCAAATCTTGACTTTCCTCTAAAGTAGCATTTTCACAAAATATATTTCCTGCATCAAAGAGCTTTACTTCCTGAGTAAAACAACAAGGTAAATTTGCTAATTCTTTTCTAATACTTCTAGGACCATTTTGAGCCCCTACTCTTCCTCTATTTCTTTGTACTCCTACATCACAACAAAATCCAATAAATGCAAATCCTAATTTCCCTGTGAAAGGTTTTAAATCTTCTTTTCTTAAATTAATATTTTCTACCCATTGATGCCATCTAAAAGCATCAAAATTTGTTTCATCATCTGTTCTTCCTTGCCAAACTACCTCATCTGTGGTTTTATAGTTTATCTCAAACATTTTTCCACTCCTTATAACCTTTTTATTTTCTATTTTAGATTCATACAATATTTATTTCTTATATGATTATATACTGAAAAAGATCATAAAAAAACCCCTCATAAAATTAAAATATTCCATTTGAAAATAAATGTATCTTCATAAAGAAATTATATGAAGGTTGTCTCTCTTTTTATTAACTTTGTTTCCATAAGATAATCCTTTATAGGAATATTTTCTCCATTAATTAAATCTATTAAAATGTCAATAGTAGTCTTTCCTAATTCTTGTATAGGCTGATTGATAGTAGTTAAAGAAGGATGTAATAACTCACAGATAAAGCTATTGTCAAAACCTATTATTTGAATTTCTTGTGGAATTTTCACTCCTATTTTTTTAAGGAATTTCATAATTATAGCTGCAGCAATATCATTAAAAACAAATATTCCATCATACTTTCTAATATTTTTGATATCATCAATATTTTCTCTAAGCATTTTTACCTGAAAATCACTTTCAAATTCAATATAATCAATTTCTATTTTTTTTTCTTTCGCCTCATCTACAAATCCTTTAAATCTTAGTTCTGTAGCTTCAAAGGATTGAGGTCCTCTTATATGTAAAATTTTTCTGCAACCTTTTTCATATAAATGATCTAGAGCAATTTTTCCTCCTTGATAATTATCAGAAGAAATCGTAATAATTTGATCAGAAATATGGTTTTCAAAGGACACAATAGGAATTTCAATATTTTTATATACTTCTTTGCATTGACTTCTTGATACAATTATTCCTGCTACTCTATGACTTTGTAACACATCTAGATATTTTCTTTCTTTTTCCTCATTGTCATCTGTATTGCATAGTAATATATGATATCCCTTATTACTTGCATACTCTTCTATAATGGATGCCATTTGATTAAAAAATGGATTTGATATATTTGGAACCATAAGTCCTATAGTCTTTGAATTCTTAGTAAATATAGCTCTCGCCAATGCATTTGGTTTATAATTTGACTCATCTATTGCCTTTTTTATTTTTACTTTTACTTCATCACTTACATATCCAGTATCATTTAAATACCTAGATACAGTTGCAATTCCTACTCCTGCTTTCTTCGCAACTTCTCTTATATTTGACATAAAGCCCTCCTACCACTAGCATTTTTTCTTTGATCCCTAAAAACTTTTTGTTTTCGTCTAATACTATTTCTTTATAAGGTTCATAAAGCTTTGGCAATTGGTCCTAATGAATACTCGAAAATTAATCATATTTTTGAACTATTTTCTATTTTTTATATGATTTTGTTGAAACATGTTCCATAAAATGGTACTCTAAAAGTATATATTTGTCAATTATTAAATGTTTTATCCAACATACAACTTTTTTACTATTTTTAGTATTTTTTATTACATTTAGTTACATATATGCTAAAATATAGATTGTCGTTCAAAATAAATATTTTATAAAAAATTTCTCATATTCTTACAGGAATTGCTTATATCTTAAGAGAAATTCTTTCATTTCATTTAGAATTTCCGTTGTTTAAAATTTGATGAAAATTTAACTTTTATATAATTTTGTATGGAATTAAAAAAAAGGAGATCACTAAACATGAATAAAGTAAAAGAGCTAAAAAAACAAATAGCAGAATTAAGAACTACAATGCATATCCTGATCAATAATAAAAATGATCTTCTTGATTATGAAGTATTATCCGTTAGTCAGCAATTAGATCTTTTATTAAATCAGTATTACGATGCTTTATCAGATATAAAAAATATCTCTCACTATAAAAATAGAAGTTTCTAAACTACCTAGAAACTCCTTTATTATATAATGATTCACTATATATTCTTAACAACAGATTTTCTTTTAAGCAAAAGATTACTTCTTTATTTTTTTGTAGAAAATAATCTTCTCTTGATGTCCATATAGGAACATCCATCTCTAAAGATTCACTAATGGCCACTAGAGCAATAAAAAACTCTTTTGTATCATCATAGGGCACAGCAGATGTATTTATTACTATACCATTATTAATTATTTCACCTTTTAATACTTTCACTTTCCATACTCCTTTTCGAAAAATTTCCTATTGGTAAAGATAAAGCTTCCAGTAATATAGCCATCATAGCAGTAGCATGATAATTTTGTGGAAGAAAAAAGCTTATTGCCCCCATCAATATAGTCAATAATAAAGAAATGTATTTTAATTTTTTTCTTCTTATTTCACTAATAATAGGTTTATTAGGATGATCTACTGGAGCATATATCCATACTAGTGCAATAGATACAATCAACATAAGAATCCTTATATTTATAGATATATTCCATTGAGTACCTACTATTACAATAGTACTAAATATGAAAAGGCTAGTAAAAAAGCATCTCCAATAAGTTTCCTCATGATGCCCTCCTGCTACTGATCTTATCAAACAGAAAAATAATAATCCTATTAAAAAATTTTTCGTCAATGAAAATACTGAAAATATACCTATATACATAATAGTTTTAGTCAGTTCTCCTAATAAACATTCTAGTCCAAATTTTATTTTTAAAATTTGGAGCCCAGTTAAATTTGAATTGTTACGCTGTATTAAATTTGTGATGTTTTGAGATATTTTCTCCATAACTACACTCCTTTAAATAAAACTTTGCTAAAAATTGTGTTTCATTCTCATTGCTCAAAACAATGATCTCCCCTTTGTTTTTTTGTACGGTTTCCTTTGTAATATACAATCCTAGCCCATGATCTCCTTTATTTCTTTGTTTTGTAGAAAATCCCTTATCAAAAATTTTGTTGATGATTTCTTGTGAAATAGGAGGCCCAGTATTTGCAATAGACAAATAATATATTTCATCTTCAATATATGTACAGACAGATACAACCTCATCTTCTAATCGTTTGTTTTTAATAATGGCTTCAAAAGCATTATCAATCAAATTACTAATAATACTCACCAGATCATACTCATCCAAGTCAATATGATTTAATGAATCTTCAAAATCTACTTCAAAAGAAATATCATGTTGAAAAGCAAAATTGCTCTTTACTGCAAGCAATCCATCTACATAGTCATTTCCCGTATGATAATAATGATAAGATTTTTGTACATTGTTTGTTAATTTGTTTACATATTTGTCTATCTGTTCAATGGCATTTGGTTTTTTTAAAGAACATATAGCATGAATAGTATTTATATGATTCATAAAATCATGTTTTTCTTGTCGAATAATACCCATGACAGTTTCAATATTTTTTATATACTCTTCCTGCAAATGAAGTTTATGCTTCGTTTTTAATAATTGTTCTTTTTCTTTGTATACAAAAATACCACAAAAAATAAAAAGAACAAAAATAAAAAATATTAATATCTCATATAAAATCATATTTGCTTTACTAACAACAATATAATTTATGCTAAAAATAAAAACACCCATAAGAAATATTCCCAATAATAAATATGCAATAGCACTATTCCCTGAATTTATAGACAATTCTTTAAAATACACTCTTTTGCTTTTATAAATTATAAAGCTTAAAAGTAATTCTATAGTCTTAATAAGTATAGATATTTCAAACTTAATCATAGGATTATTAATAATATCTAAACCATTGACTTCTTTAAATATAGCAAAGATCATAATAACAGTACTTTCTATCATCATAAAAGAAATAGAAATAATCATTATTCCAATAAAAGAATGTATTAAATGAGATGAGGTAATCAAAGAAATACTAATCACCATAAAAGCTGCGATAATGATGGTATGATACCCTATAGGAGTATACGTTGATGCCCAATAAGAAAACACTGTATATGAACATACAAATACAGATGTTTTTAATATATTTTCTCTTATAAAATTTTTTTTATAAAATAAATTTACAAATATAGCTAAAATCAAAAAACCTTCAAAGCCAGCAAATAAAATTTCATTTACAAAACTATATAAATTCATAACCATACTCCTCTACTCAAAATCAAAGTCTTTGTTATGAATATTTATGCATGTGTTTTAGTAAAATACATAGCATAAATGATAATATATGCATTATTTTATCAAATACACAATGAAAAAAGGCTTCTATAAAAACTATTAATTATAAGAAACCTTTTTTCATTGATACATAAAAATTTTTATTTTTTATGCATTTAAAGAATCATACAAGCTATATCACTTTATTTTAATAATTCCTCTGGGCACTTCACTTGATGACTATACCATAATGTAGCCGCTGAAGCTGCTGTTGCTCCTACAAATAATGCGCAAAGTGACAATACATGTAGACAATTTTTTTGTACAAATTCCATTACTTTTTTCATAATAAATCCCTCTCCCCTTTTGTTTTTTTGTTTATTTGATACTCTAGAGTACTTCTCTTTTATTATATAACAAAATTGGTTAAAAAAGTAAACATTTGTAAAATTTTTTCGCGACAAATTCTATAATTTTCTGACTATTTTTATGAAAAATTCGTATATTTCTATCAAACTTGCTCATATTTCCAATGAAATTCTTTTATTTTAAATTAATTTTACATTCCTTAAAGTTTGTTGAAACCCTAACTTTCTAAAAAGTAAAGAGTTGGGTTTCCCCAACTCTTTAAAAACTTTAGCATCCTCTACCCCATCCTCCAAATATTCCTGGAGAACAGAATAATATTACTAGTAATAAAAAGAAAAATAATAAGCTATCATCACATCCACCAAATATTCCACCTATTCCTCTACATTGTTTATCAGCCATCTATTGCACCTCCTTTTATTTGTAAAATTTTTTCCCTGATACAGATTATGTAGGAAGGCTTAGATGTGTTCCATCTTTGTTATCATGTTTGTTGTAAAGTACCTCTTTTTTGTACACTGTCTAACCAATTTTTAAAATCATCCATTTGATGTATTGCTTCATGATATCCTTGCTCATATAAATCATTTAATTTTTTAATATCTTTTTCTAAACGATTCACAGATAATTCTTTTTGTGGCCTAAATACATACACAGATCCCTCTTTTTCAAGTTTATTGATTTCATCCATACAATCATTATATTTTTTATATCTATTTTTAAGAACTTTAACTATCTCAGGATATTTATGTAGAAAAATTTTTGTTATAAAATTAAATTTAGAAGGCTTTTTCTTATAGCCTTTATTTCTTGTAAGAATTACAATATTATACGAATTGCCATCTTGTATAGATTTTTTAATCGGTATAGGATCTACTAACCCTCCGTCTAGATATGTATGTTCTCCTATTTCTACAGGAGATGAAATCATAGGTAAACTACAAGAAGCTCGTAATATTTTTTGTGCAAAATACTTAGGTTCAAAATCCCTATGACTAAAATATACAGCCTCTCCTGTTTTACAATTTGTTGTACATACTTTAAATGTAGTAGGAGAATTATAAAAAGTATCATAATCAAAAGGAATCAATTCATTAGCTACTGTATTAAAAATAAAATCCATACCAAAATAGCTTCCTTCTCTAAGTAAATTCCATATTCCTGAATGTCTTGGATCTTTTACTACATCTACAAAAACCTTTTTATTTCTATCTCTTTGTTCAGACATAAAATCTGCACCATTATTTGCTCCAGCAGAAACACCTATTACATAAGAAGTTTTAATTTTTTCATCCATAAAAGCATCCAATACTCCTGCTGTATAAGCTCCTCTCATTCCTCCACCTTCTAAAACTAAACCGACATTTTGAAGTATCAATTTTCCCACCTCTAATTCCTACTTTCAATCATATATAATAGTTAATTTTAACATTTATATTATATCATTAAAAATTTATATGTTCTTATCAAAACTACTCATGATATAGAAGTATTCTCAAAATATTTACTATCAAAAAAGAAGTATCTAAGTTATTTAAAAATAATCTTGATACTTCTTTTTAAACTTCTATATAATATATACTTTCTAATAACATACATATAAGGACAGATTCATCTTTATGCAATTTTATTGCATTTAAAAATATCATAATCTTCATCAATCTTAAATTTTTTAATACAATTTAGTAATCTCATATTCAGTTCTTGAAAACAATCTTCATCAAATTTGCCATTTATATAACTATTTTTATATACTTGAGATTGAAATATTTCTATAAGCATTAGTGTTGCTTTTTCATCCCCCTGTTTGGATAAATCACATAATTCCCTTAACTCCCTTTTGTTGTTCATATCATATCATCTCCCTAAGCATGTATTTAATCATTATTCTTTGCTAGTAATTCAATCATGCTTATCAGTATCTTGTTCAATTCATCCAATTTATTCTCAATTCTAATTAATAAAAAAGCAGATACAGCAATTGGAAATCCTACATTTCCAATTATTTCAACTAATAATTCCATTTGCATCCCTCCTTTAATAAATATTTTAATTTTTTTAATGCAGCCTTTTTCGTCTTGCTTACAAAGGGCTGTGATACACCTAATTCTCGTGCTATCTGTGTATTTGTTTTCTCTTCTACAAAACTTTTGTATAAAATTAATTTTTGCTTTTTCCCTAAATATTCTATAGCTTGAACAATTTTATAATCTGCAATGATATCACAAAATGTTGCAAATGGATTTAATTGTATAATCTCTTCTTCAAAATTTATAGATTGATCAGGTATATTATTAATGGATGGAGTATCAAAATTTTCATTTTCTTCATTGAGCAAGAGCTTTTCCTTGTTTTTTAACTTACAATACTTTCTATAAAAATCTTTAGAAGAAAGAGATAATGTTTTGCTTATATAACTTAAAAATTTCACTTCAAACAAATAATTATTAAACTCCTTATTTAATGTTTCATAGGCTTCTTGATTGTTATAAGTTTTAGCTTGAATATATAGATCTTTCATCTTTGGATCCTCTAGAAATTTTTCTACCAATTCTTTCACTTAGAACTCCTCCTTTTTTCTAGTATGAAAAGAATTGAACTCTTGTAGATTAAAGATTGTGAGTTTTAGAATGAAATAAATAATTTAATTTTTTGTTTTTGACAACTTAATACTATATAAGATGTTTTACAACACAATAAAAGTAACCTTTTATTTGAAAAAAAAATAATTTTTTCAAAATAAAAGGTTACTTTTGTTATTTGTAAGTCCATCTTTATAGAGTGTAAGGCAAAATAAGTTGGCCAACGCAAATGTCTTATTTAAAATACACTATTTAAAATTATATAATAAAAGAAAGGATGATTTGTATGTCACAAAAATTGGATAATCAAGTAAAAGAAACAGGAACTAGATTCCTTATCTACCCTCAGCACAAAAGTTTGAAAGGCTTTGAAAAACCAGAAATAGTATATATTAATGAAAAACCAGGAACCATTCAAGCTGGGCCTTCTGATCAAAAGATGTATGTTATTGATGCTAAGAACAAACGTCCTTATGGAAGATTTTCTTATCCTCCATATAATGGTGAAAAATTTCCACCTGTTCAACCTAGCTCAGATGGTCATTTTGATCATCTTTCTCCTACAGACCGTGCTTTTTCTTCCGCTACTATGTTTGCTACCGTTAGACGTACTTTAGACATTTGGGAAGATTACTTTGGAAGAAAAATTCCATGGTTTTTCAGAGAAACCTACGATAGATTAGAACTTATACCAAGAGTAGAATGGAATAATGCACATTCAGGTTATGGATTTTTAGAATTTGGATTTCCAAGAAAAGACAGCTTATTTGGAGGTCTTGATTATAACAATCCTTATTGTGAAAACTTTGATGTATTGGCACATGAATTAGGTCATACTATTAAAAATGAAGTAATCGGTTGGCCTACAAGTAGTAAAATGACTTCTGAATATCGTGGCCATCACGAAGCATTTGCAGATATTGTTGCAATCATTGCATCTTTACATTTTGATAGAGTAGTGGATCATCTACTACAAAATACCAAAGGAAACTTATTCTCTGTAAATGAATTGTCACGAGTAGGTGAACTAAGTCAGAGCACTCAAATAAGAATTTTATTTAACTATGAAAAAATGTCTACTGTAAATTCAGAAGAACACGATCTTTCTCTTCCATTCTCAGGTGGAGCCTTTGATACTTTGATTGAAATCTACGAACAAAATCTTGTAGATCAAGGTACTATACCTAAAGAATTAGGCGACCTTTCAAAGCATGTAGAAGGATACGAAGTTCCTAATATACAAAAAGAATTTGAAAAATATTATAACCGTAAGCCTCAAGAATTCCGTCAAGCTTTACTTGATGCTAGAGATTATTTTGCTACATTAATGGCAAGGGCTTGGGATAAAACCTCTAAAGATGATCTATACTATTGGAAAGTCGTAGCAAATATGATCTATGCAGATAGAGAATTAAGTAACGGAAAATATGAAGATATCATAAAAGGCTCTTTTGAATGGCGTGAAATTCCTATTAAGGTAGATGCAAAACTTAATATTGCATAATCAATTAGACACAAATACTTTTCTCCTAAAGTCTATGATATATAATTTTATGTACATATTCATAGAAAAAATCCCCTTAGTATCCTCTAAGGGGGTTTTTAAATCTTTTATCCTTTTTTATTTAACTGTATTCAAGCTTCACTTGACTTCCTCTTACTCCATATTCACTTGGAGTAACTATAATCTTTACAGGAACTCTATTTTTTAATTCCTCTACATGGCTTATAATTCCTACAGATAATTTGTCTGTATGAAGCTTTTCTAAAGATGTCATAACTACCTCTAAAAGATCTGCATCTAAAGTTCCAAAACCTTCATCTAAAAAGAAAAATTCCAAAGGGGCACTTCCCTTTAATTGAATTTGAGAAGATAATGCGAGTGCCAATGCTAATGAAGTCAAGAAAGTCTCTCCTCCTGATAAAGATGCAGTCTCTCTTACTACTCCTCCATTTTTATCATCTCTTATGGTAAAATTACCTTCATCATCTATTTCTAATCCATATCTTCCTGTGATATTCATAAGATACTTTGAAGCTTCTTTGGCTATATATTTTAATTGATTCATTGCCACAAACTCTACGAATTTATTTCCTTGTATCAATTTATCTATATCACTTAAAATACTCAATTGATGCTCAACTTCCCAATACATTTTTTGTATATCCTTTACTTTTTCTAAATCCTCTTTCATTTTTTTGAGTGTATGTTCTAAAGAAGCAATTTGAATAATCTTTTCTTTAAAGAAGAGTTCATAATTTTTTTGATCCTCTTTGATTTTATTCCAGGATTCTTCATCTATTCTATCATTTTTCAATAAATTTTTAAGCCTATCTATATTTCTTAAAATATTTTTAAATTCATCCTCAAAATTTTTAATTCTTTGATTGATATTTTCTATTTCTTCTTTAGAAATAAAATATTTTAATACTTCCTCTTTGCTTTCAAAAGAATACTCCTTCAATAGCTTGTCTATTCTTTGTTTATATTGCTTTATTTGCTCTATAAGATTTTCATTTTTCCCATTTTTACTACTTATTAAATTTTTTAGAATCTCTTTTTTATTTTTTATATTTTCTAATTCATCACCTGAATTTTTCACCCAAGCATGGATCTCACTTATTTTATTTTTAATATCATTTATATAGGTCTTTGTATCTTTTCCATCTGTAATATTTTTTAATTCCTTTTCATTTTTATCTATAATATTCTTCTTTTCTTTTCCTACTTCTAAAATACTATTTAAATCTACATCTAATACACTAATTTCTTTATTTATTTTTTCTTTTATATTTATTTTTTCATCTATTTCTTTTCTTAAACTTTTTTGCTCATTTTGTAATTTTTCTATTTCTTCTTCTATTTTTTTTATTCTTTTCATTTCTTCTTTAAAATTTTCTATTTTAAGTTCATATTGATATTTTTTATATTCTTCATATAAATCATCAAATTGTATTTGAAGAATATATAATTCCTTTTGAAGATCTACAATTACCTCTTCATCATAATGAATATAGCCTTTTAGTTCTATTTCTTTTTTGTCTATATGGTTTTTATCATTTTTAAGCTTTTCTATTTTTTCATCCATTTTTTCTTTTTCTTCATTCCAATGATTGATTTTTTCTTTTACAATCTTAAATTCTTCTTTCATTTTTTCATAAGAATTTAAAATTTCTTCTAAACAAGTTCCTCCTATTTTTTCGTCTAGTGTATCTACTTCACTTTTTAATCTTTTTTCTTCCTTTTCATAAAAAATAAGATAACTTTCATCTTCTCTTATTTGATGGTTTATTTTTTCTATTTCTGTTTGTAACTCTTCATAACTTTGTTTTTTGTCTTCTAAAATAGTATCATCTATTTCTTGTGCTAATTTTTCATGATGGATAGATCCACAAACAGGACAAGGTTCTCCTTCATCTAAATTTTTTGCTATGATAAATGCTTGATAATTTTTTATAATTTGATTGATTTCTTCTTCTAATATTTTTTTTATGTTTTCTTTCTCTTCTATTTCTTTTTTCCTTTTATTTATTTTTTCTTCTAGATGTATTTTCTTTTTATGATTTTCATCATATAAAATTTTAAGTTCATCTCTTTTTATAAAATCTTGTTGATAAATTTTAACTCTTTGCTCCCACTCATTTTCTTCTCTTTGCTTTTTAAGAAGTAGCTCACTATCTCCTGGACAATTATTTTGTAGTTTTTCTTGCTCTTTTAAAAGCAAATGCAAACTTTTTTCTTTTTCTTTCTTTACTTTTAAAATCTCATCATAATCTTTTTTGTTTTTAGAAAAACTATCCATCTTTTCTTTTAATTTTTTTTGTAGATTCTCTTGTCTTTTCTTTTGATCTTCATATTTTCTTTCTACTTCCAAAGCTGTTTCTATTTTTTCTTTATCATCTCTATTTATTTTTATATCTTGTATTTTTATTTCTTTTTCATTCAATAGACTTATAATATTTTTTTGTATTTCTTCATTTTCTTTTTTCTTTTTATCTAAACTATTTCTTTGATCTAAAATTTCATAATATCTTCCTAATAATTCTTCTCTTTCTTTCTTGAACCTATCCATCTCTTTTTCTAAATCAATAGCATGTTGAAGCTGTATTTCTTTTTTACTTAAAATAGGAATTTGTTCATCTTTTGTTTTTTGTGCTATTTTATATTCTTCTTCTATCTTAATAATTTTTTCATCAATCTCGTTTAATTCCTTTTGCTTTTCTATAAGCTCTTTTTTATTCATACTATATTCATTTTCTATTTTTACTACTTCATCTATATAGGGTTGAATAATTGAGGCATTTTCGCCTCTTTGACTTTTTTGTTTGAGCTTTTCTATCTCATCTTTATAAATATCATATTCTTTAAGTTTTATTTCATATTCTTTCAATTCATTTTGAAAATTCCATATATCCTTATACTTTTCATACTCCTCTTGAGACTTTTCTTTTTTTTGTATTAACTCTTTTTCTTCTATCTTTAAAATATTTAATTCTTTTTTGTTTTTTTTATAAATTTCTTCTGATATTCCTTCAAAGCCTCTAAGTTCTCCACTTAGTTCATTTTGTTTTTTAAAATTTTTATTTCTAGCTTTTTTAATTTTTTCTCCTAATTTTTTTCCGTACTTTTCAAGATTAAAAATTCTTTCTAGCATATCTCTTTTATCTTTTCCTTTAAGCTTTAAAAATTCGCTAAACTTCCCTTGAGGTAATACTACAGAACGAGTAAAATCGTCTAGTGTAAGGCCTAATATTTTTTCTACATTATTTTTTACCTCTGTAGGCTTTTCTGCAATAATTCCATTTGCTTCCTTATCTATGAGCCTTGCATACTTTGTTTTAATAGATCCATTTTTATCTCTTTTTAAATTTCTTTGAGCAACATAGGATTTTCTTTTATCACCTTTTCCAATTTCAAATTCATAACTTACCAACAAATCCTCACAATCCATATTGATAAAATCCTTATTTTTTCTTACAATTTCTCCAAATAAGGCAATAGTAATTCCATCTAATATAGTAGATTTTCCACTTCCTGTAGGTCCAAAAATCCCAAATAGCCCTTTTTCTGTAAGAGTCTTAAAATCTATAATTTGCTCATCTATAAAACTATTTAATCCTTTTATTTTTAACGCAATAGGTTTCAAGCTTCTTCCTCCTCTTCATTGGCAACTTTCAAAAACAAGTCCATTAATTCATCCGTTGGCTGTACTTTTCTTTGGTAAAAATAAAAATCCTTAAATAATTCCTCTATATTTTTCTCCTCTGCATGATAAATCTCATCCAACTGATCATCATTTTCCTTTATAATAGGTTTGATTTCTAATATATCTTCCTTTAATTCCTTCATCATTTTAATATGTTCTTGAGTAATATACTCATCTGTTTTGATCTCAAGATAAACCCAAACATCTCTATCCTTATTTTCTGTACAAATTTTTATGGCTTCTTCTATATTTTCACATCTCCATACTTCTATAGGTTTGTAATTTTTCAATAATATTTTATCTATCTTTGGTTCTTTTTGTGGGACTATATCTATTATATATAAACATTTACTATATCCTATCTCACTTTTACTATATTGAAGAGGAGACCCTGCATAAACTACTTTTGTTTTGCTATTTTTTATCTCTTGAGGTCTATGTAAATGTCCTAATGCAATATATTGAGCAGTTAAGGGTAAATCATATACATTTACTGCTAAGCTTCCTCCTAGCTGAATATTTCTCTCTGATGATGTCTCTTCTCCACCCATTACAAACAAATGTGATACTGCGATATTTATAGTATCTTTTCTATATTTTGAAGAAAGCTTTTTAAATAATTCTCCTACTTTATCACTATACGTCTTTTGTCTTTCTTCCTCCTCAATATTTTCATAGATCACTTCCTGAAGTCTTTTTTCACTAGGATACGGAAGAGTAATAATCACAGCTCTCTCTTTATGAATCTCTATTTCTAAATACCCCTCTCCTGCATCTACAATTTTATGATTTCCACAGCTGCCTATCTTTGCACAGCTTTTGGGATAAGGGAGTAGGATAATTCCTTGTTCATAAGCTAGGGGACTTGCTGCTACTAATCTTTCAGGGTTATCATGATTTCCTGCAATGACTAATACAACCCTCTCTCCACCCTTTGATATTTCTTTTAATGCTTTATAAAATAATTTTTCTGCTTGAGCCTTTGGATTACTATGATCATAAATATCTCCAGAAATAATCACTAAATCTATATGATTGTTTTCAACAATCTGTACAAAATCTTCTATAAATTTTTCTTGTTCTTCTATTCTACTTGCATTTTCAAGATTCTTTCCTAAATGCCAATCTGCTGTATGTAAAATTCTCATATTTTGCCCTCCTATAGCATCCACTTCTATATTAAAATAATCTATTTACCTTATATTATATAAGATTCAGACTGTTAATAAAGCATATTGTAACAAAGTCATAAAAATAAGGAACAATTATTAAGAATTTGTGAAAATATAGAATAAGTGGGAAAATGTTTAGCATTACACTGTTTGAGCATAGCGAGTTTGTAATGCTATTTTCGAGCGTTTCTTTATATTTTCCAAATTTGAAAATTTAGTGACGAATTTTATGACTTTGGATACAAACTCTAATATAATAAAAAAGAGGATGATTCATCATCCTCTTTTTTATTATATAACCTTCTTTTTCTCTTCTAGTCTACCTTCAATAATATCTTCTAAATATTCAATGGCATCTTTTAAATCTTCTTGTGAAGGAATATTAAGTCCATTTATAATATCATTTCTCATTTGCGATATTTCTTGAATTTTTTTGTATATAGATTCTTTTTGCTCAAAATATTCTTCAACCATAGTTTGAATCTTTACCATATCTATTTCTTGAATTTTTAAATCATTCCTTATTTTGCTTTGAAGCTGAACCCATTTTAATAAAAATTCATCAATTAAAAACTTACTTTTTTTATAATCCACCTCAAATTCATTATTAAATATATTACTCACTTCTTCATTTAATTTCTTACTAAAATCTTCATATACTGAAAAATATTTTTCTTTATTTTCTCCTAAAATTTTTTCAATCAATTGAAAACAAATAGGTCGATCTTGTGTCTCTCTTTCTAACAAATTTAAGTATTTTCTAAGTTCTGAAGGCTTATTCATATTTAATTGTTTTAAAATCCCAAATAATAAATCTACTCTTCCTAATGTTGGCTCTGTAATTTTATTTTTAATTGTTTCAGATAAATTTGTTGAAATATAAGAAGACAATTCATAATGATTTAAGAAATGTCTTTCTTCACTTTCTAATCTTTTATTCAATGCAATTTGAAGTTGTTCTAGGGTGACCTCTCCACTATGAACTAATCCATTTAATTGAGCCAAAAGAGCATATTCCATATCTGAAATACCTCCATCTGGAACTTTATATGCCAAATCATGCTCTACCTCTGCCCAAGCATGCATCAATACAGAAGCCACTTGAATTTCTATAATTTCTGATTGATAAGGTGTATTTTCAATCAATATATTTTCTTTTAATTTTACTTTATAATGATTCGCACGATATCCTGCAAATCTTTTATCATACTTTAAATAACTTCCATCAAATCTTGAGGGTTCTTCGACTAATATAAATTCTGAACGAATAACTTTTTCTACTTCTTGTGCATCTCCAGGAAAATATAGAGCAATACGAACTCCTGCCAAATCTCTTATATCTTTAGAAATTTCTTCCACAGAATGATATTTGTTTTCCTTCATTCTATACTCAATTTTTTTTTCAAGACTTTTAGGATTTTTTCCTCTAAAAGAAACAATACTATGAATCCCATTTTTACCAAGTTGCTCTTCACACTTTTTACAACAATATTCAGCTAATCTTTGATAATACATAAATTTTTTTTTATATTTTTTCATAAACTTTTTTATGATCTCCATAACATTTCCCTCTCCATCTCATTAGTCCTATTAATCTTAATAACATAAAGTCTTTTCATTCTATATAACATATTCATATTATACAAAATATTACACATTTTCCTATTATATATAATTTTTGTGAACTCAAATTCATTTTATAATAATTTGATATAAAAATCAATAGACTCCCACTCCCTAAACTTTAGTAACACATATTAAATACATTTCATATTCTATATTAAAGCATGACATAATTTCTAAAAAGTTAAAAAGGAGGAAATTATTATATGATGTATTATACGCCTTATCAAATGTATCCTTATGATCAATTTATGACTCAATATAGAGATATATCTAAAGAAGATCTTTGGGATGAGATGTATAAAATAAAAGATCAAGTACCTCAAAATATTATTCAACAATATATGTCTCAACTTGATTATTTTATGGAAATGGGAATGATCTATAGCCCAGAACAAATGGAGATTATTGAAAAAATTAAAGATATACTCATGGAAGGTTCTTCTCTTTCTGCTCCCGAAGCACAATATGTATCTGGAACAAGTCTACTTTTATGGTTTTTAATATTATCAGCTATTTGGCCTCAAAATAGACCTACTCCATATCCACCTCCTAGACCTTACCCATTCTAAAAAATTTGTATATTCTATCTTCTATATAAAAATAAATGACCGCAAACTGGTCATTTATTTTTATATAACTTTCTTAAAATCAAAATTTATTTAACAATCACAAGGACAACAAGGACAATCAGGTATCGCCTCTACAGCACCAATTGCAACTTGTCTTTTTTGAAGAATTTTAAGAGTGATAAATAAAACCATTTTTTCTTCAATTTTTCTAAATGCTCTTTCTTCAAAAGGCATTTTTTGTTTGTTACAATCTGTATAGTTAAGGATCTCATCAAATTCTACAATTCTTGCTTTAATCAATTCACAGAAAGGAAGTTCATTAAAGTGTTCTTCACTTATTTGATTAAATTCACGAAAATCACCTGATAACAATTTATCCTTAGATCCAAATCCATCATGATTTAAAGCTTCTTCTCTAAAATATTCAAACTCTGTTGCCCTATTGAATTTTGGTGGAAGTGGTTCAATACCATTAAATGAAATTGGAGTAGTGCAGCTAAATGGTACATCTATCGTACAATGTTTAATATCTCCACAGAAACCTTCTTCATTGGAACATTTTCTTGTAGCATATTCAATATTTTTTCTCACAAACCCTTTAATAAAAAGTATATTGGTGTCTTGTAAAAGTAGACATTGAGTTATTTTTACATGTTTCTTGATTCTTTTAATTTCCCATGCAATCTCTGGTAAAGTAATGATAGAATCTACATTCACCTTTACAGTTAATTCAGCAAGTACTATAGGTATTTTAGCTATAGAACCTGTTCTAAGGGATTCAATGTCAACAGGTCTATTTACACATTCTTCTGAAGTTCCACTAGATACCTCTACACAACTAGATGTGCACTCTTTTACTTGTACTTGATTTTTTTGTAAATTTTGTATTGAATTATATTTATTCCATGCCATTATAATTTTCCTCCTCATTCTCTTTATTTTTTATTGGATACAATCTTCTCTTGTCCTATATCCTAATACATATTATTCATATTGTCCTATTTGGTGAATAAAAAATTCCTATATTTCTATTTAAACTATTCTTTGCTTAATGAAGGTTTATAAAAACTTTTAATTTCATAATTCACCTATATAATTTCTTTAAAAATAAAAGAACCAAAACCTATAGAAACACCTCTTATAGGTTTTAGTTCTTTTATTCTACTACTACATAGTAAATTATATAGAAGTACATATTGTAACAAAATATGCACTATCTTAATTCAAAATGACACACAAATAGTTCTATGAAAATTTAATAAGCCATATTTCATATCAGTTTACTTAAAGTCTTTTTACTGCAATGATTTTTTATTGTCTAAATTTATAATAAACATAGCAGATCCTACTCCCAATAAAACTCCTGCTAAAACATCTGATGGATAATGGACAAATAAATACAATCTTGAAAAAGCTATAAGAAAAGCTATAAAAATAATAGTTTTTCTAAACCTCTTTAACTTATTAAATAACACTCCAGCTACTGCAAAAGATGAAGAAGTATGTCCAGATGGAAATGAATAACTTGTAGGTTTTGGAATTAATAATTGTAAATCAGGCACTTGTAAAAACGGTCTAGGCCTTCTAAACAAATGTTTAAAAATTCCTTCTCCTAAAATACTACTTATAGCTAATGCACATATTGCTAAGAATCCTACCCTTCTATATTTTTTACTCAGTAACAAAGAGATGCAAAAAATCATCCATACTAAACCTTTATCTCCTAAAAAAGTAATCCATGGCATTATTCTATCAAAAATAGGATTTTGTATATGTGTATGTATATTATTTAGTAAATTCATGTCAAATGTTTGAATCCAATTCATCATCCACTTCTCCCCATCTTTTTCATAACATATTTTTATATACTTTTCATATATTCTCCATTATTCCCCAGGAAATATAAATTTTAAGTATATATTTTATTATATAGTATATTTAAAAAATATTATACAAATTTTTGTCATTTACTTTTCTTCATCATAAGTTTTTTATAAGCTCTGATATGGTTACAAACTTATACCCTCTACTTTTAAGCTCTGGTAAGATTGTTTTTAAAGCTTCAATAGATTGACAATCTTTTTCTACATAATCATGAAGCAATATAATATCTCCATTTTGTACTTTTGAAAGAACTTGATGAACAATATTATCAACTCCTGGATAATTCCAATCCTTTGCATCTTGATGAGGTGACCATAATACAATTTTACAATCATACTTATGAGCAATATCTATAATTTGAGAATTATAAAATCCAAAAGGAGGACGAAACACTTTAGATTTTATACCTGTTGTATTAAAAATTATCTCTTGTGTTTTTTTTAGTTCTTCTTCTACTTTGATAGAAGATGTTTGTTTTGTATCTATATGAGAAAAAGTATGGTTTCCAATTTCATGCCCTTCCTTTGCTACTATTTTGAGTACTTCTGGATAAGCTTCTACATGCTTTCCAATGACAAAAAAAGTAGCTTTTGCATCATATTCTTTTAATAAATCTAAAATCTTTGGTGTAAATCTAGGATGAGGCCCATCATCAAAAGTCAAAGCAATCATTTTTTTATCTTCTGATCCTTTATTTATAATTTCATTATGAGTATTGCCAAAATTTAAAAATGTACAGACACTATCCTTAAAGATTTCTCTTGTTTGTTGATGAAACATATTAATTCCTATAAAAAATAATATGCTTATAATAATTAATCCTTTAAATATCTTTGTTTTCATTTTTATTTCTTCCTTTCTAATTTATATACAATATAAGATAGATAATATTTATTATATTCTTCATATATTTATTTAGTATAAATTAAAAAAACGCCCAACTTTATGAGCGTTACAAACTATCGACAGTAATATATTATAGAAAAGTTATAAAAACAAGGAACATTTATTGAGAATTAGTGACGTTTTTTAAGCAACGGAAATCTTGAATGAAATGAAAAGATTTCGTTGGCGCCA
>NZ_RYYS01000070.1 GCF_004138215.1 Anaerophilus nitritigenes | reverse complement strand
TTCGGAAAACCGACAGACCTATTCGGAAAACTGGTTTCAATACATCTCATGTTTAGGTTAAATCGACAACCTTAATGTATCATATTCCAATGGAAGTTTGTTTCAATACATCTCATGTTTAGGTTAAATATCAGCAATTAATATATTATCTTTGTCTACTTGAGTTTCAATACATCTCATGTTTAGGTTAAATTGAAAAATACAAAAATGAAGTATTAGCAGAAGTTGAGTTTCAATACATCTCATGTTTAGGTTAAATATATAAGCTTCTCACAATTATTATCAAAATTATAGTTTCAATACATCTCATGTTTAGGTTAAATGCATTCCCCAAAATTGGGGAGTCCTTAGAACAAAATGTTTCAATACATCTCATGTTTAGGTTAAATTGGGGGCAGTAATCCAATTTTAACTCCTTGGGATGTTTCAATACATCTCATGTTTAGGTTAAATACTAGTAAAATAGCTGTTTCTTAAAATCAGTATACACTATAAGTAGCTATTTTTCAACACTTTAGAAAAAATTTACCAGCTAGTTTTCACTATATAATTTTCATCTTTAAAAATCTATGCAATCTATTGAAAACACTCATATTTATATCAAGAATAACACATAATTGCCTGGTAAAATTTATACTTCAAAAAAATTTATTTTAACAAGTCCCTTAGTTTCTACATATACCAAATAGCAAGATCCTCATATTTGTATATCTTACCATTTTATTCATATTGTAAAAATTTAGTTTACAGTGCAATAACCTGCTCCAACAGAAGAATTTTTTTCTCCTATTCCAATAGCCATAGCCACAAAAGCCATTTTCTGTGCTATATTATTTTCTTGAATCTCTATATTCACCTTATTTCCAAGAAGCTTTATACCTTTATATCTAAAATACATCGGCAGTTTATTTTTAAATTCCAAACTTTTTATAAATTTTCCTTGAACGTCTATATCTTCACCAAAAAAATTTTTATACTTTTTCTCCATATTTGCTTCTAAACGTTTTTTAAACTCCTCTACATCATCTCCTTGTAACCACGGTTTATTATCTTTAGTTATAATTATAGGAGTTATGCTATATAGTTTGTTAATATGTTTTTGTTTTACTTCACTTGTAGCAACGGAGATAACTTCAAAATCATAACTTTCTAACTTTTGCAAACATCTTGCAAATTTTTCTATATATTTACAATCTAAACCTCTAATTTTAAATACATATACCCTTCCCTTTATATAAGTTTTATTTTTCTCCAAAGGATAAAAACTATTAAAAACATAATACTTATATTCCCTTCTAGGATGTAATGTTTTTAAATCTTCATCTAACAACATAGCTTTATTTATATTTTTTCCAATTATATATCCACTCTCTGCAAAAAATATATCTTTCTTCAACATAACTGTTACAGTTAATTCTAAAAATATCATAAGTATAGCCCTCTCTTTTATTTGATTTTTGTAATTACAAGATATATTGTATCATCAAATAAAATTATATGGGTATACAACACACTTTAATCATTCCTATTGTATATTTTTTTTAAAGTATTTCATACTGAATATACACTACATTGTAGCAAAGTCATAAAAATTAGGAACATTTATTGAGAATTTGTGAAAATATAGAAAAAGAGAGAAAATGATTAGCATTACACTGTTTGAGCATAGCGAGTTTGTAATGCTATTTTCGACTTTTTCTATATATTTTCCAAATTTGAAAATTAGTGACGTTTTTTATGTCTTTGTCTACAAGCCAAAAACCCATTCATATAAAATTTTTATATTTTTACACTTCCTATCAAATCTTTTATATCATCTATATTGTTTTTAATCATATAGCTTCTTATGCCTTCTACAATTTCAACCATTGCATTAGGATTTACAAAATTATAAGTCCCCACTTGAACAGCACTAGCTCCAGCTATAATATATTCTAGTGCATCTTCATAATTTGAAATCCCCCCTATTCCAATAATAGGTATATTGATCTTTTGTGCTGTCTGCCATACCATTCTTAGAGAAATAGGTTTGATAGCAGGACCTGAAAGACCTCCTATGATATTTCCTAACTTTGGTCTTTTTGTATGAATGTCTATAGCCATTCCAATATAAGTATTTGTCAGTGCCACACCATCTGCTCCTGCTTCTTGTGCAGCTTTTGCAATAATCGTAATATCTTCTACATTAGGTGTAAGCTTTGGAACAATAACCTTCTTTGTATTGCCTCTTACCTCTTGTACAATCTCATAAGTTGCCTCTGCACTCATTCCAAAAGCCTTTCCACCCTCTTCTAAATTAGGACAAGAAATATTAAGTTCGATCATTGGAACATTAGTTTTATTTAATTTTTCGATCATCACTTTAAATTCTTCCACACTATAACCAGATATACTAACCATAATAGGAACATTGTATTTTTCATAAAATGGAAGAATATTTTCTATAAAATCATCAATTCCTTTATTTTGTATTCCTACTGCGTTTAACATTCCTGAAGCTGTTTCTACTACTCTTGGAAGCTTATTTCCGTCTCTTGGATTGAGCGTGACACTCTTTGGTACGATCGCTCCAATTTTTTGTACATCACAAAGCTCACAGGATTCTTTTCCAAAAGTTCCCGAAGCCGGCATGATTGGATTTTTTAATAAAATATTTCCTATTTTTACAGATAACTCTAGATTTTTCATCATTATTAACTCCCCTTTAATCTCTATATTTTATTTCTCCACCAACCATTGTCATAACTGCCTTACCTTTTAATTTTTTCCCATGAAAAGGAGTATTTTTCCCCTTTGAAAAAAACTTATTTTTATCTACAATCCACTCTTTATTCAAATCAATTATAGTAATATCTGCATCCATGCCTACTTTTAAAGATCCCTTTTTAAGCTTTAGAATTTGAGCTGGAACAGTACTCATCTTTTCAATAAGATTTATTAAAGTCATTTTTTTAGTGTGTACCAACTCTGTAAGAGCAATACCAAGTGAAGTCTCTAAACCTACAATACCATTAGCAGCATCTATAATATTTTTATCTTTATCACTATTTGTATGAGGTGCATGATCTGTTGCAATCACATCAATCGTTCCATCTACAAGACCTTTTAAAATCTCATCTATATCTTCTTTTGTTCTTAAAGGAGGACTCATTTTAGCATTTGTTCCTTGACTTAAAATCTCTTCATCTATAATAGAAAAATGATGAGGTGTTACTTCACAAGTTACCCTTACTCCCCTTTTTTTCGCATCTCTTACAATTTTTACACCATCTTTTGTAGAAAGATGTTGAATGTGTACTTTTGCTCCTGTCTTTTCAGAAAGAAAAACATCTCTTATAATAATATTTTCTTCTGCTACCTTTGGTATTCCTTCTAAATTCAGTTTTTTAGATATATAGCCTCTATGAATAGATCTATCATACATCAAGTTTACATCTTCGCAATGTGTACTTACCAACAAATCCAAATCTTTTGCAACTTGAAGTGCTTCATACATAACTTTTGTATCCATTACAGTCTTTCCATCGTCTGTAATTCCTACAATTCCTTTTTCTAATAACTTTTCATAAGGACTCATTTCTTTTCCTTCTAACCCCTTTGTAATACTTCCCATCATATAAATATTACAAGGAACATTTTTGCTTTTTTCATGAATATATTCTATAGTTTTTACATTATCAATCACAGGATTTGTATTGGGCATACATACTACACTACTAAATCCACCTGCTACTGCAGCATGTGCCCCTGTATTGATTTCTTCTTTGTCCTCAAAGCCTGGTTCTCTAAAATGAACATGCATATCAATAAGTCCTGGTACAATATATTTTCCTTTTGCATCAATAATCTCACATTCATCCTCAAAAATATTTGGGTCTATCTTTTTTATTTTTCCTTTTTCAATAAGAATATCTAATACTCCATTTATATTTTGGGATGGATCCACTACCCATCCTTCCTTTATTAAAATCTTCATCCTATTCCCTCCCTGATCTCTTTACTATATTTTTATCCAATCCATAACTTTTTACTTAAAAATTTCAAATTGAATACAAACTTTTTAGCAAAGTCATAAAAATAAACCTTCTGCAAAAGGCAAAAGGTTTATTTTATAAAAAAATATATTAAAATACTGTTTTTGTATATTAAAACATCCTTTTTAGCCTCTCTGGACTTATTTAAAGGAAATATTCACTTTTTGTTTTAGATTAACATACATTTTATCTTTGTGTCAATATAGGAATCTATTTATTTGAAATTGCTAACACCAATTCTCTTATAATCTTACACGCAACAGCTGTAGATACTCCACTACTATCATAATGAGGAGAAAGCTCTACTACATCTGCTCCTACAATATTTAGAGGCTCAATAGTCTTTATTACATCCATCATTTCTTTAAAAGATATTCCCCCTGGTTCAATCGTACCTGTTCCCGGGAAAATAGAAGGATCTAAAATATCTAAATCAATAGTTACATATACAGGAGATTGTCCAATTTGCTTAACTACTTCTGCTAATCCTTCGCAATTAAACTTCGTAAGATATGTATGATCTCTTCCCCATTCAAACTCTTCTTTTTCTCCTGAACGAATTCCAAATTGATAGATTTTTTTATTTCCTAGGAAATCCCATATCCGTCTCATCACTGTAGCATGAGAAAATTTTTCTCCCATATAATCTTCTCTAACATCGGCATGAGCATCAAAATGTAGGATATGTAAATCTTTATATTTTTCATATACAGCTTCTACAGCTGGAAGAGTAACTAGATGTTCTCCTCCAATCATAACTGGAATTTTTTTATCTTCTACAATATCTTTTGTAAAAGATTTTATATGATCTAATACTTTTTTAGGGTTTCCAAATGGAAAATCCAAATCTCCTGCATCAAATACAGATACATCTTCTAAATCTTTATCTAAGTAAGGACTATAAGTCTCAAGTCCATAAGATTCATTTCTCATAATACTTGGTGCAAATCTAGTTCCTGGACGAAAAGAAGTTGTTCCATCAAAAGGACTTCCAAATACTATGATTTCAGAATCCTCATATTCATTATCAAAACCTAAAAAGGTTTGTACATTTTTAGACGGTTTCAGTTTCTATCATCTCCTTTACGTAGTTTGGTAGTGCAAAAGCTCCTACGTGAAGATCTGTATTATAATATTTTGTTTTTAATCCTAAATCATTCCACTTTTTAGAATCTAAATCTTTTACTGGATGGAGCTTTTTAGATGCAAATCCAAATAACCAGTGTCCAGAAGGGTATGTTGGAATATGAGCTTGATAAACTTCTGCAATTGGAAAAATATTTTTGATTTTTTTGCTTGCTCTTATCATTTCTTTTGCATCTTCTTCATAGTAAGGGCTTTCATTTTGATTAACTAATATTCCCTCTTCTGTTAATGCTCTATAGCAATTTTTATAAAATTCAGTAGTAAATAATCCTTCTCCAGGTCCAATAGGATCTGTTGAATCTACAATGATTAAATCGTATTCATTTTCTTTTCCTTCAACAAATTTAATCCCATCTTCAAAGTATAACTCTACTCTTTCATCATCTAATTTGTTTGCTGTAAAATCTAAAAATTCTCTTGAAGCTTCTACTACAACTTCATCAATTTCTACCATATGAATTTTTTCTATATTTTTATATCTTGTAAGCTCCCTTACTGTTCCTCCATCTCCTGCTCCTATTACCAATACTCTCTTTATGTTTGGATTTGTTGCCATAGGAACATGAACAATCATATCATGATAAATAAATTCATCCTTTTGTGTTACCATAACCAATCCATCTATTGTAAGTACTCTTCCAAAATCATAAGTATCTAAAACATCTATTTGTTGAAAAGGACTTGTTTTAGTGTATAGATGTTTCTTTACTTTCATAGATAATCTTACATTTTCTGTATGTTCTTCTGTATACCATAATTCCATTATATTACCTCCTTAACTTTGTGTATCTTTATAATATCTTTTGTATTTTAACATCCTTAATACATACATTTTATAAACTAAAACGACGGTGGAGAAGAAACCCAAAGAATTATTGCATTTCTTTTAGAATTATTTTTTAAATAATGCTCTTGGTCAGACTTAAAATAAAAACTTTCCCCTTTATTCACTTTGTATTGATTTTCTCCTAAACAAACATACACACTTCCTGAAAGAACATATCCAAATTCTTCTCCTTGATGGGGCTTTTCAATATTGCTAGTTCCACCATATTTCAAAGTCATTAAAATAGGCTCCATACTATTTTTTTGAGCATTTGAAATTAACCAATCTATAGTATTTCCTAACTTTTCATTTTCACTAGAGACAATTTCATCTTTTCTATACACAACTTTAGGCTCTTTTGATTCACTAAAAAATTTGCGAATATCTGTTCCTAATGCCTCTAAAATATCCATAAGTGTAGCAATAGACGGAGAAGTCAGATCTCTTTCAATTTGAGAAATAAATCCTTTCGTAAGATCTGTTCTTATGGCAAGTTCTTCTTGTGTGAGTCCATTTAGGATTCTAAGACTTTTAATTTTACTCCCAATATCCATTTTTGCACTCCATTCGAAATCATTATTTTATAAGTTTTTTAAATAATTTCTTCAAAAATATTTAATATTAGTAAACTTTTAGTTTACTAAATTTAAAGTTTAACTATATTTAATATACTATTTTTTTGTAAAATGTCAAGAGTTTTATCTCCGTTAGTATTGATTATTGCTCACTTTGAAAGAAACTATACTAGAAAAATAGCGTCTAAAATTAGACGCTACTATAAGCCTAAAACCTTTATATGCTCTACATACGGATCTTCTGTATCTGTAAGCATACTATGTTGGCTTTTTAAAAATTTAATATATTGAATCATTTCTTTACTAATTCTTTCTCCTGGAGTAACAATAGGAATTCCTGGAGGATAAGCCATAATAGATTCTCCACTGATTTCTCCCTCTGAATCTTCTAGTTTAATGATTTTTTTTCTTGCATAAAAAGCATCCCTTGGAGATACGATAACCTCAGGATTTTCAAGAGCAATTTTTGTATATGCAATATGACTTCCTTTATACTTTACGCTTATATCATTTAAAGCTTGTACTAAAGCTTTTAATGATTTTTCATCATCTCCTACACTTACAATTGCCAATATATTGAATGCGTCTCCCAATTCTACCTGAATATTATACTCATCTCTTAATAAATCATAGACTTTAAATCCAGTAATCCCCAGTCCACCTACACAAACACCTAATTTTGTTTCATCAAAGCCTATAACTCCTGGTTGGCCAATTAATTCTTTTGAAAAAGCATAAAGACCTGGTATTTGATTAATTTCGGCTCTTGCCGATCTAATAATTTGAAGAATTTTTGAAATCACTTCATTTCCTTTTGTTGCTAGCATTTTTCTTGCTGCATCTAAACTTGACATTAAAATATAGGATGCACTTGTTGTCTGGGTAAGATTTAAAATTGTCTTTACTGTATTTCTATCAATGAGTCCCTCTTTTAATAACAATACAGAACTTTGAGTTAATGATCCTCCTGTTTTATGCATACTAACAGCTGCCATATCAGCTCCCACTTCCATAGCTTCGCTAGGTAAATCTTCATGAAATCTAAAATGAGCACCATGTGCTTCATCTACCAAAACTGCCATACCATGTTTATGAGCAAGCTTTACAATTTCTTTTAAATCTGAAGTAGCTCCGTAATAGGTAGGATGAATAATGAGTATAGCTTTTGCATCAACATTTTTTGCAATGGCCATCTCTATACTTTCTAAAGATACCCCCATAGCAATCCCTAATTGATCATTTGTCTCAGGTTGAATATATATTGGAACTGCTCCACTTAAAATCATTCCATTTGTAACAGATTTATGAGCATTTCTTGGTAATATTATTTTTTCTCCAGGCTTACATACACTCATAATCATAGCTTGTACAGCAGAAGTAGTTCCATTTACTATGAAAAATGCATGGTCTGCATAATAAGCATCCGCCATCAATTGTTCTGCATCTTTGATTACACTAATTGGATTGCTAATATTATCCAAGCATTTCATAGAATTTACATCTAGTTGTAATACTTTCTTTCCAATAAATTGTCCGAATTCTTCCATTCCATTTCCATGTTTATGTCCTGGTACATCAAATGGAATTACATTTTTTTCATGATATGCTTTTAATGCATCTACTAAGGGTGTAGTATTTTGATTGTGTATCATTTTTCATCACCTTCTTTTCAAAAAAAGTTAGTCTGGAATATGTTATATCATACATTTTTTCTTGTCAATACACTAATTTATTACAAAAACTGTATATTGTATTATTCCAATATCTCTAAAATATAATCATGCATTTTAAAAAATTTAGATAAAATTTTTTAAATGTATCAACAACATTCTACAGATTTCTAACATTCTTTTTAGTATAATAAAAAGAAAATTATTTATTATATTTTGTAAAGGGGAGAAAAAAATGACAAAATTAGAAATACGTTCATATAACGTTTCATCTATAGGCTATGATTCTGAAAAAGAAGTATTAGAAATTACTTTTATTTCTGGTGAAACCTATCGGCATCACGGTGTTCCCCAATCTGTATACGATAGTTTAATTCAGTCACAACATATTGGATATTATCTTCATTATTTCATTCGCACTACTTATCCATATACAAAAGTACATTGATTTTTCCACATACAAAAACGTACAAAAAAAATGAATTGGGTTGACTCCCAGTTCATCTTTTTGTATATGGAAAATAATATAAATGAGTAAATTGTAAAAAAAATATGAGAATTTTTTATCTTGTAAATATTTTTGTGAGTTCATTTTCTTCTATAATTTGTTCTAAATTTCTCAGTCCTAATTCATCAAAAATCTTCATTACATTCATATTATCAAAAGCAGTCATGATCAAAGAATCCTCTCCAAATTCATTAACAATCTCAGTTGCTCTTTTTACATCTATATTTGTTCTGGGCCCTCCTACACATCCACCTTCACATCCCATACCTTCTATAAAATTGTAATCTATTTTCTTCCCCATAGACAAATCATCTAATAGTTTTTTACATTCTCTCACTCCATCTACTTTTTTTGATCTAAATTTGATTAATCGTTTAGGAGCAATTCTATTTACTACACTTTTTACTGAAAAGCTTACCCCACCAGTTCTTGCATATACTCTTCCTGCAAAGGATGCTTGATCCTTTGCATCTTTATAAAGGTCTTTCAGATTTATATCTAATGCAGAAAATATACTTTTTAGTTCTCTAAAAGTAAGTACAAAATCAATATCTCCTTCATATATTTTATTCTTTGCTTCAGATTTTTTAGCAATACAAGGACCTATAAAAACTACTTTTGCTTTGGGATAAAACTTTTTTAATATCCTTCCTGAAAGAATCATAGGAGATACTGATGGAGACATCTTTTCAAATAATCTAGGATAATTTTTCTCTATTAAACTTACCCAAATAGGGCAACAACAACTTGTAAGAAAAAAATCATCCTCCCCTTTTACCAAATGATTAAATTCATACGCTTCTTTAATTGTAAGCATATCTGCAAACAATGCTACTTCTATCATATCTTTAAAACCTATGAGCTTAAGAGCAGTCCTAATTTGACCCATAGTTACATCCTCTCCAAACTGCCCCACAATAGAAGGTGCAACAGTAGCATAAACTTCGGTATTTTGGTCCTTTAAGATGTCTATCAATGGAATAAATTCAATTTTATCTGCTATAGACTCAAAAGAAAGGCTACTCACCTCATCCCCGCAACTTAAACACTTATTATTTACAATAATAGGTTCTTTTGTTCTTTTATAAATAGAGGAATCATATTTAGAAATACCATCAGGTTCATTCATTTTGGTAACAACAGGCGGCTTTATCCCTTTAATATTTTTTATAATATCTAATTCATCTGAAAATTCCACATCTCCTCTTGGTTCCAATCCCATAGCCAATCTAATTTGATCTTTTACATATCCATAATCTTCTTTTATTTTGTATTTTTCTTTTAGATCATGTTCTAATTTAGAAAGTTCCTGATTGGTTTTTAATTCTCCATACCATTTTTTTTTGACCAATTGTTCTAATAAATCCATTCTTCTTTTTTGAAATTGATTCAATTCATTAAACATCTCATCACCTCCAACTTAATTCTTTCATTAGTATTGTACCCAAATTCATATTTTTTACTTTTTAGAAAACAATTGATTTATCATCCTGTTTCAAATTAGAATTTTTAGAAGTACAGTAGGTAAAAATCTAACATATTACGAGAAGGGGTTTGAGAATGAAAAAGGATGACTATAAAATCAAAAATATAAAAAATGAGATTGAACGTACTCGCTCTAAACTAAATAAATTGGTACTACAAAAAAAGGGGGATCTTTTAAATCAAGAAGTCATTTCATTAAGTCAGGTATTAGATCAATTGCTCTTAAAATATGATCGTATAAAAAATAATTGATCTATTAACAACATACATTTACCTACTGTACAATACAAAAGGCACTCATTCATTGAGTGCCTTCTTAGTTTTTATGACATGAAATTTTTTACATTTTTCCTATCAACATACTCTGGATCTGTTTTAGGTCTCTTATCTTTGTCTCCTGTTGGTTGTACCTCTGTGTTACCATATTCGTTTAATATATTAGTAATTTTTACTTTTGATAACTTTGCAGGAGATTTATCTATATTCTTTAGTCTCATTATACATCCTCCATTCTTAATATTCAGATGCATTTATATTATCTCCCATAAACAGATCCTTTATTTATCTATATTTTTACAATCATTTTTTAATTTTTTAATCAATTTTTCCATATCCTCTGGTATAGAAGAATTCACTTCAATTTTTTGATTTGTTCTTGGTTGATAAAATATAAGACTTTGTGCATGTAGAGCTTGTCTATCAATCAAATCTGTATTTGCTACACCATATAATTCATCTCCAATAAGAGGGTGTCCTATATAAGACATATGTACTCTAATCTGATGTGTTCTTCCTGTCTCTAGTTTGAGTTTCACTACAGATGCATTTTTAAGTTTGTCTATGACTTCATAATGAGTAATCGATTCCTGTCCTCCTTGAAATACTTCTCTTTTTATATTTTCTGGTTCTCTTCTTCCTATAGGTGCATTGATTGTTGCTTTTCTTTCTTTAAGATTTCCATCTACTACAGCTACATACATTTTTTGCACCTTATTTGCTTGCATTTGTTTAGAAATTTCTTGTTGTGCAAATGGATTCTTAGCAATCATAATAAGTCCTGAAGTATCTCGATCTAATCTATTGATAAAACGAATTTTAAAATGTTCTTTTTTCTCTTGCATATAATAGACAATAGCATTAGCCATGGTTCCTGTAGGATGCCCTTTTGTGGGATGTACTACAATTCCTGGCTTTTTATTCACAATTAAAAGATCCAAATCCTCATATACTACTTCTATAGAAATAGGTTCTGGTTCAAATTGATTAGGTTCTTCCTCCATAATTACTTGTACAACATCTCCGTTTCTTAAAATAGCATGAAAAGGAATTTTATTGCCATTTACAAGAATATTTTTTTTTGTTTTTAGCTTTCTTATTAATCTACTAGACAATTTCATTTGATCATATAGTATTTCTTTTAACGAAAGTCCTACATAATCTTTTTCTACACGAAAGGTTAATGTATTGGTTACTTCATTCATATTATCCACCTACTATCTTAACATATTCTTTTTTATTATAGATGCTGGTTTTTTATGAGTCAACTTTTTGGTCTTTTTTATAGTTTTATTTTTATTCTCAATAAATTTTTTCCCTTTTCTTAGGTAAATATGTCCTTTATATGAATTTTTCAGACTTTTTCATATTTTCAACTTATAAGTTATATATATAGCAGTTTAACCTTCTTTTATAAATAACTTAAATATGTTACAATAAATTTAGCCTTATAAAATATTAAAATGAGGTGAAACTCATGAATAATAATAAAACACGTATCATCAACATTGTATCTAATGATAAACCAATTTCACAGGAAACCAGCAGAGTATTAAAGCAGAAACTTGAAAAAAATGGTTTTTTCGTACCACAAGAATTTGATCAAAAAGCAGATTTAATTATTTGTGTAGGAGGAGACGGATCTTTTATTCGCACCATTCATCAAAACAATTTTCCAGATATACCTGTAATAGGAGTAAATACAGGTCATTTAGGATTTTTTCAAGAACTATCGCCTTATCAATTGGATGAATTTATTTTTCGCTATGAAAAAGGAGATTACATTACTCAAGAGCTCACTCCAGTAGAAGCTTTAGTCTGTACAAAGAAACATTGTGTAGAAATTATAGGAATTAATGAAATTACTATAAAGGGAGACAAATCTAGAACCATTCATTTAAATATTTCCTTAGATGATAGCTTTCTTGAAAAATTCAGTGGAGATGGTGTATTAGTAGCTACTCCTACAGGAAGTACTGCTTATAATTATTCCTTAGGAGGAAGTATTGTAGATCCTAGACTTTCCTTGCTTCAAATCACCCCTATTTCACCTATTTCTACTACAGCTTATCGCTCCTTTACCTCAAGCATTATTGTTCCAAAGGATTCAACAATTAAAGTTTATCCAGAATATACTTTTGAAAACTCTATTTTGATCGTAACAGATGGTATGGAACACAAATATTATGAAATTGAAGAAATTCACTTACGAATGTCTGAAATGAAAGCAAAAATTCTTCGTCTGAAAGATTATGATTTTTGGACGAAAGTCAAAGAAAAATTTTTATAAAAAAGGGAAATGAAAATAATCATCTCCCCCTTTTTATATAAATTTTTTAAACTTGATAATACAATATTAATTCAGCTCCTGTAGATTTTTCATTTACAATTAAAAAATGCTCATAATGCATTGCACAATAATCTGCTAAATCTTTCATAGAACAACTTTTTTCTCTTATTTCTAAGATCTGAACATTTACTTCATCCCATCCAAAATATTTAAGTTTTTGTGCTTCTTCTTTAGCAATCAACTCTAAAGGCATAGATCCAAATACATTACCTCTTAGAACTTCATAAGTTTTCCAAAATTTATTATGAAGATCTAATACTTTTGCATCTTTTAATTCTATAGTCCTTCTTTCAGAGAATTCCTCTAAATAAGTACCTTCATAATAATTTTTTTTAAGAATAGGCTTATATACAAAAGGAATGGTATTTATTTCTTCTAATTGAATAGCATGAGAGATTTTCTTTTTTTCTTGTAATTGTATTTTTATACGATTACAAGTCTGCATCATCTCATTGACCAATCTTTCTAAATGAACTTTATTTCCTATTTCTAATGCTCTTTCAATTTGATCTGCAAGTCTTTTTATTTCATATGTATTACTCATGCTAATCTCCTTCCATTACGCAATCTATACTCTATTTATATTTATTATAGCATTAAAGTATAAAAAAAAGACAAATTTGTAAAAATAGAACTACATATTTATTTAAAAATTGAAAGCATAATTTTTGTTGGAATACTGAATAAAAATAATAACAAAGGAGTCTTGCTTATGAAATGTCCTACTTGCAAATCTGGAAAACTATTTTTAAAAGATATTGTAACTTATGAATATTTATATGATATTAAGGAAGATGGAGAAGTAAAGTGGAAAGATAAAGAAGGATATACTTCTTATCTATTTGTAGATAGAAAGCAAAAAAACTTTAAACAAATTGTACAATGTAATCATTGCCATCAAATATTTAATCATAAGATTGAAAATAATCCAAATAAAGATATGATTATTCTTAAAAAAGCTATTCATTCTAACGGTTCTATCTCTAATGAATTCTTTGTATAAAGATATTGAAAGAGTCAAATCTTTCAATATCTATCTATTTTCATTTTTATTGATTTGACAAAAAATTGAAAGCACTTCTTGTCTAGACCAACTATGATAAAATTCATGGGTTTTATAAAAATAAAGTTCTTGAGTATCTCTTATAAACTCCCACTTAGCTGATAAAAAAGTATACTTGCCAAAAGACAGTATATCTTCTATGATTCGCATATTTTCATTATATAATTCTTCATAAGTCTCCTTTAAAGTTTTATAATCCGTTCCCATTTTTTTATAAGTATCTATGGCCATAGCCTTTAGAATCCAATTATAGTGCTTCATTGCTTTTATAAGCATTTTTGTATAATATTTATTTTTAACAAATATATAAGTATTTATATCCTCTGTAGGCTTATATCCTTTTTCTATCTCTGAAAAAAAATATTGATTCACAAATATATAATCTTTTTTTTGAAATACATGTAATAATGTTTTAGTCATTTCTTCTAAAGTAATTTCCGATAAAAATTCATCTATTGTTTTTTCATCATAAATATGATCTAATTTTAAATTATATAAAATATCTCTAAATATTTCTTCATTGATCCAAATCCACTCTGCATCCTTTAGATCTTTTAAATCTAAAATATTTTGTAACGAGCTTTTAGATATATGATCTAATATTACTTTTTTCAAATCATCACCACCACCATAATATTATTATACAAATTATTAACTAAACGAATACTGGGTTTAGCTTCATCGAAATACTAAGACATGTAAATATTAAAATTGTTAATCATCAGATAAAACATATTTTAACATAGAGTTGTATAAAATACTATATAGGGACAAATAATACTAATTCTTACAAATATGGAGGTAGTCATGTATCAAGCGATTTTTTTAGATAGAGATGGAGTCATCAATGATAATCAAAATCCTGTAAACAAACCTAAAGATCTGGTTTTGTATCATTTTACTATAGAAGCTTTAAAATTATTACAAAATTCTCATTTTCTACTCTTTATTGTAACCAATCAAGGTGGTATTGAAATGGGATATTTTACAGAAAAAGATTTACATGAAATTCATATAAACATGCTTGAAGATTTTAACAAAGAAAATATTAAAATTCATGAAGTAGCTTATTGTCCTCATTTTAAAACAAAATGTAGTTGTAGAAAACCCTCTCCAAAAATGATCTTAGATTTAGCTCAAAAATATCATATCGATTTAAGTAGTTCTTACATGATAGGAGATCGCCCTATGGATATAGAAGCAGGCTTTAAGGCAGGATGCATCACTATAAAACTTGGACAACCTTGTATGCATGCAGATTATGTAGTGACTAACCTTCTAGAGGCTGCAAAGCTTATTACTAACGCACATGAGAAAAAATAATAACTCCATATGTATATATATTATTTTTGTATTTCTAAATAAAATCATTGTTAAATAATGTTGCTTTTTCACAAAAATGATATAATATTTACTTAGGAGGTGTACTTATGAATATATTATTTTTTACAGTATCTGCTGGAGCAGGACATAACAAAGTAGCAAAAACAGTCTCTGACTATATCGAAACTTATTATCCTCAAAATAATGTGCAAATTATTGACACCTTCAATTATATTCACCCACATCTTCACAAGATGATTATTGAAACTTATGTTAAATCTATTAAATATATACCTGCTTTATATCGATTCATCTACAAGCGTTCAGAATTTACAGATAGTTCCATATCTGATGTAAGTGAATTTTTTAATCAAATTCTATTATCTAGGAAGCTTTCAAAGCTTTTATCCGATTTTACACCAGATGTTATTGTATGTACTCATCCTTTTCCAGCTGAAGCTCTTTCTGTAATGAAAAGAAAAGGTAAAATTAACATACCCATTGTAAGTATATTAACAGACTATACGATTCATCCTAGTTGGATTAACAAAGAAGTTGATTATTATATTTTTCCTAACGAAAACTTTTCTTATGAATTTCATTATTGGAATATTCCAAATGAAAAAGCACGATTTTTGGGTATTCCTGTAAATGAAAATTTTAACATTCATCATGATCGAGATCTTCTTTGTGAAAGTCTTCATATAAAAAATACTTTTACAGTTCTTATGATGGGTGGAGGATTAGGATTAGGTATGTCCGAAACTATTCATGATTTACTATCTTATCCTTTAGATTTGCAAATTTTGGTAGTAACAGGTAAAAATCAAGAACTATATGATCATGTCCAAAATCTTCATATCCCTCATATAAAAGTATTTGGCTTTATTGACAATATTCATGAATTAATGAGTGTATCAGATGTTATTATTACAAAACCAGGAGGAATCACAGTTACAGAATGTCTTATTAAAGAGCTCCCTATTGTGATCACTTCTAAGCTTCCTGGTCAAGAAGAGCGTAATACTGAGTTTATTTTAAATAATGGTATAGGAATGATTGCTACGAATTCTAATACACTTATTTCTTGTCTTAGTCTCCTAAAAGAAGATAAAAATAAATATAATATCTATAAAGAAAATATGAAAAAAATAAAAAAGTCTCATGCAGCAAAAGATATTTCTAATTTCTTACTTACATTAAATAAAAATTCACATATTTATTGAAAAATAAGTGGCTAGTACAACTAGCTTAGACTTTATTCTTTAAATAGTATATAAACTCTTTTTGAAACTCCATACATCCTATTATATATAAATGATTTAAGCATCAAAATAGTAGACAAAAATATTTTGTCTACTATTTTGATGCTTACTATTTACATATGTTTTAGTTAATATTGACTAACTTTATATATGTTTTCTAACCTATTTGATCTAGATATTTGATCGCAACCCATCCCCAAACACCATGATTATAGCTATATACATTTAACCATTCATATCCATCAGCAGTTACTGTTTCATATTCTCCAGTATTAACCATATCTCCTTTCATAAGATGTCCAAGTACGGTAGATGAAAGCGAAGGATTTGATCTTAAACGAACATTATTAGAGGTTACTTCATAAGTAGCTGATCTAAGCATAGTAGGTCTTAATTCTGCTAATATTTCTCTATCTTCTATTTGAAATAAAAGATCTTCACTTTGTTTTTCTTTCACACAACTTTCATTTGCAAAAGCCATACTGTTCATACATAAAGTCAACACTATAATTAATAATATACTAATTCTTTTTTTATTATACATATAAACTCCTCCTATATTTAAATTTTTTTAATTATATACTTTTTGATATGTATACTACCATTGTAAGTATTCATTCTAACAAATATTAGAATACAAATCACACTAATCATTGATTATACTATAAATAAAATTGAATATCTAATAAAATAACAACACCCAAAATTATACATACAGTTTGTCCTTCTTTTATTTATACTTTAATTACGAAGAATTTGGAAAAAATATTATATATTTCCACATTTTCATCACCCTCTTTCTTTATAACAATTTAATTGTACACTTTAAACAAAACAAAAAATGTAATTTTCTGTAATTCAATAGTTATTTTTTTGTAA
This sequence comes from Anaerophilus nitritigenes, assembly GCF_004138215.1. Classification (GTDB taxonomy): domain Bacteria; phylum Bacillota; class Clostridia; order Peptostreptococcales; family Thermotaleaceae; genus Anaerophilus; species Anaerophilus nitritogenes. The sequence continues at coordinate 1,685 of NZ_RYYS01000070.1, read as the reverse complement.
CAATATTATGAATTTTTTGTAACATAATATTAAGTACTTTGGAAATCTCATAAATATGAAGTAGTTATTTAAGTATTTTCAGAAAAAAGAATAAAAAAACTCTTCCTTGGTTTATATTTCTATTTTTTCCAAAGAAGAGTTTTATAGTTTATTTTACATAAACTTTTCTACAATTTCATTTGCTTTTATATACTAAAATGCCTACCTCACCATTTTAACATATATGATTTTGTACACAATTCAATAAAATTGTATGATTATATAGAGCTTTTGCTTTAGCATCTGTATATGCTATATCATACCATGTTTGTTCATTTCCATCTAAATCTTGATTTTCATTTCCGATCATAATATAAGCTTCATGAGGTCCTTTTGATCCATTAGAATGTGCGTAATGAATTTCTGTTACTTTTTCTTTATTTTTAATAACTTTATATATAACAATAACGTGTCCACCATTATCAGTGCGTATAGTACATCCTGGAACTATGTCTTTTGCCTTGCTTTTCACCACTCCATTTGAAGAACTTGTCAAATTTGCTGCAGAAATACCATTTGCATATGTAGTATTCCAATATTTCAAAACTCTTCCATTTGTTGTTTCGTTGAGTACATATGCAGTAAATCCAGAACAATCTACACCAGTATATCTTTTGTTTTTATTAGCACATTCTTGATACTCTGATGGTGAAGAGGCATTAGCACGCAAATATGCTTTTATTTGGTCTGGTGTTTTTTTACCACCATATAATGTAGTACCTGATGGTGTAATATAATAAGGTATTTTAACTTTAACACCATCACAACTAAAATCGGTATATTCTTTTATATATTTTTCTAAGTTTGAAGCATTTTCATCTGAAGATTGACCTTTATATACTGGTATATCGAAAACTAATTTTATATTTTTAAAACTATCATACATTTTTTTTATATCTCTAGTTTGATTAATAGCCCAAGCTATATCAGTTGCATATTGATGTTTTCCTGGATCACTAGGATTCCAACGCATTTTATATAATGTATCTTGTTTATAATCAGAATTAATATACCTTTTCGAAATAAACTTAGCTCCACCATATATTGCTTTTTCTGGTGTACTCCAGCCCTGTTCATAGGCGAATTCAGAACCTTTCTTAACTGCCTGTCCATCAATAGCGTTGATTCCAAAAAAGTTGTATACTTTTACCCCTTTTACCACTACTCCTTTAGCTAACTCGGAAGTTCCGTTTCCTGTTTCTAAGCATGCATGTCCAGCTAAATAAACTTCACTTATATTATTTTCTTTAGCTGCGTCTATAAAATACTTTTCTGTTCCATCTAAAATACCTTTATTTGATAAATATTCTTTCATATCTTTTTCTTTAATTCCTGATGAGCCTGATAAAATTAAAAACTGATATTTATAAATTCCACTATTATAATTAGTTGGATTTACATATTTAGTAACTTCACTTTTATTTGCACTAACCCATTTCCCATTTCTTTGAATTTGAGGGTTTTTCATCATTTGTTTAGTTATAGCTTCTTCAATTGTAAAATTGATTTTTGAAAATTTATTTACTGCATCTTTGTCGTCTATTATTGGAGGGGTTGGTGGTATTGGTTTTATTTCACCTTTCAAAGCTTTTTCAATAGCTGTTAAAGTTCCTGGACCTGCAATTCCATCTGCTGATAATCCATAG
>NZ_RYYS01000069.1 GCF_004138215.1 Anaerophilus nitritigenes | reverse complement strand
GAGCATAGCGAGTTTGTAATGCTATTTTCGATCGTTTCTTTATATTTTCCAAATTTGAAAATTCAGTGACGTTTTTTATGACTTTGTCTACAAACTAAGCCTAGGCAAAATGCTTAGGCTTTTAAATTCATTTTAAAATCTTTGAGTTTATATAAATCCTCTATATACACTTCTTTTAATTCTCTTCTATATATAATAGACGCAGGATGATAAAGAGGAAAAATAAAATATTCTCCTTCATCTATAGGTTTCCCATGATGTTGTCCAATCGTTACTTTTTTATCCTTTAATAAAGTTTTTAAAGGAACATTTCCTAAAGTTACAATAATTTTAGGTTGAATGATTTGAATTTCATTAAAGAGATATTTTTCATATTTCTCTATTTCTTCTTTATTCGGTGGTCTATTTGATTTTCTTCCTGTTTTTCCATTGACTTTATAAGGTCTTATTTTTACTACATTTGTTATATATAAATCTTCTCTATTTAACTTTAATATATCTAAAAACTCATCTAAATTTTTCCCAGCAGCTCCTACAAAAGGCTTATTAAGCTCAACCTCTTTGGCTCCTGGAGCTTCTCCTACAAGAATAATCTTAGCATCTACATTTCCTTCTCCAAACACAGTAGGCTCTGTACTTATCTTTATACATTCTTCCTTTAACAAATTTAATTTATCTTTTTTCATCATGATCTCCTTTTAATTCTTCCCATTTTTTATAAATTTCCTTAAAGTCTTTCCAAAATGGTCTTTTTTTAAGATCGTCACGAAGTACAGCAGAAGGATGAAAAGTAGGCATAATCCATATGCCTTTTTTAAAATACCATTTTCCTCTTTGTTTTGTAATTTTTAATTCATGACCTATAATATTTTTTGCAGCAATAGAACCAAGACACACAATAATTTTAGGATTTATAATTTTTACTTGCCATCTTAAATAAGGTATACACCTATTTATCTCATCTTCTTGAGGATTTCTATTATTGGGAGGTCTGCATTTTACAATATTTGCAATATACACCTCTTCTCTTTTCATTCCAATTCCTTCTATAGCTTTTGTAAGAAGCTCTCCTGCTGGACCTATAAAAGCCTTTCCGTGTTGATCTTCATTATATCCTGGTCCTTCTCCTATAAATAAAATATCAGCATAGGGGCTTCCTTGACCAAATACTACTTTTGTCCTTGTTTTATATAATTTACATTTTTTACATCCATAAGTAAATGCTTTTACTGCTTCTAGTGTATACATGACAATCTCTCCTGATCATAATATCATACTTCTTTTCATATAATTAGACAAAGGAGCATAACTTCCTCCTTCTTTGTCTAAAATAGTATAACAATCTATGGAGAGTGATAGTATGAAAAAAGAAATTTATCAATCAAAATTAATTTATAAATTTGTAAAAAAAGTATTTCCTCAAGTAAAAAATGAACTTTCCTATTGGAAGGACTACGCTCAAAATATTCCTGATCCTATACTTTGTAGACAAGCTGTAGAAAGTATACAAAACAAATCCTTTCATGCTCAAGGAGGTTGTATTTATAGCTTATATACAAATAAAATCAATACAGATCTCATTAGATTTATAGTGGCTTTACAAACCATTAGTGATTACTTAGACAATCTTTGTGATAGAGCTGGCATAGAAGATGAAAAAGCATTCTATACTCTTCACCAAGCTATCTTAGACGCACTAACACCTAATGAATATTTTTGTGATTATTATAGTGAATACCCCTATAAAAATGATGGAGGATATTTATTTTCTTTAGTTCATACCTGTAAATTATATATAAAAACTCTTCCTTCTTATTCTTTAATTGAAGAAAAAGTTTTATCTTTAGCTAAACTATATAGTCAAATGCAAAGCTATAAACATATCTCTTTATCAAAACGAGAAGAAAAGATGAAAGCTTGGTCACATCCTTATTTATGTAAATATAAAGATTTATCTACTTGGGAATTCTCAGCAGCAGCAGGATCTACCTTATGTATATTTCTACTGTGTACCTTAGCACAAAATAAAAATCTTAATACAGATACAATTGATGCTACAATGGATGCATATTTTCCTTGGATTTGCGGTTTTCATATTTTACTTGATTATTTTATTGATCAAAGAGAAGACGAGCTTTCTGGAGATTTAAACTTTGTATCTTTTTATAAAAATGAAGATTACAAAAAAAATAGAATACTATATTTTTTGAAGCATTCATATAAAAAATCACAATATCTTGAAAATCCAATTTTTCATATGACTATTATAGAAGGACTGATTTCTATGTATCTTTCTGATCCCAAAACGAAACAAGAAAAAGATATTGCAAAAAATATTATTCATCAAAGTTCATTAAGCACTTATGTTCTTTATCAATCTTGTAAACTTTTAAGAAAGAAAAAAATTATATAAGTTTATTTATCAAAAATCCATGATTTTATAACTGCAAAATACTCTCTTAAATAATATCTGGGTAATAAATAAATTTCGGTTTTAGAAGGTATTCCATATGAAATAAGCCCATTTCTTCTTGCTAACAATTTTGCCCTAAATAAATGAAATCCATTGGTAATAATAACAATTTCATGAATTTCTTTTTTTTCTGTTTTCTGTAACATATCTTTTGAAAACTTTATATTTTCTAATGTATTAGTAGATTTATCTTCTTTGATAATTCTACTTTCATGGATTCCTTTTTGAATTAAAAACCTTTTCATAGCTTCTGCTTCACTAATATCTTCTCCCCTACCTTGTCCTCCACTTACTACAACCTTTGCATTTGGATATTTGTATAAATATTCTAATGCTTTATTCATTCTATAAAGCAATGTCTGAGATAAAGTTTCTCCTTTTAGTCCTGCTCCTAAAACAACTATGTAATTAATCTCATCAATAGAATCTAGTTTTGCATCACTTAAAATAAATCCTTGTATTATAAAAAAAGAAATCAGCCAAATCAAAAAAATAACTTTAGTTCCTTTTTTCCATTTTTCTATAGTTTTTTTCATAGATCCATTCCTTTAAATTAATAATTTTTATTCTCTAAAAAATAAAAAACCCTGGAGCTTAATCCAAGGTTTTGATTGTAGTCTACATATTAGAATGCTTTAACTACGTTAGCAGCTTGAGGTCCTCTATCACCTTTTACTACTTCAAATTCAACTTTTTGTCCTTCTTCTAAAGTTTTGAATCCATCTCCTTGGATTGCTGAGAAATGTACAAATACATCATCTTCTCCATCTACAGAAATAAACCCAAATCCTTTTTCACTGTTAAACCATTTAACTACGCCTGTTTTCATTAAAAAATCCTCCAAAACATTTAAATTTTTATTTTTACTTCTTTAGAATACCATCTATCTCTTATTATGTCAATTTAAAATTTATAATATTCTTCATTTTTCATTGTATTAAATAGAATAAATAGAAAATTATGGTTTTGAATAACAAGGAACCTAAAGCAATAATTTTCAGATTGTATCTATATTGTTATGTATTTTTGTTATTGTACCTAAATAGTATTGATTTTTGTTTGGTTTTATGAAATAATATAAAATAAAATAGATACAATTATTTTTTTAGGAGGGATTGTTATGGAAAATAGATATGATTTGAATAAAAATTTAGCTCAGATGCTTAAAGGTGGTGTCATTATGGATGTTACCAACGAAGAACAAGCTAAAATTGCAGAACAAGCAGGCGCTTGTGCCGTAATGGCTCTTGAAAGAGTTCCAGCAGATATTAGACGTGATGGTGGAATCGCTAGAATGTCTGATCCTCAAATGATTAAAAAAATTCAAAAGGCTGTTTCCATCCCTGTAATGGCAAAGGTTAGAATTGGTCATTTTGTAGAAGCACAAATTCTTGAAGCGATAGAAATAGATTTTATTGATGAGAGTGAAGTACTTACCCCAGCAGATCATTTATATCATATTGATAAAACAAAATTTAAAGCACCTTTTGTTTGTGGAGCAAGAAATATTGGAGAAGCTCTAAGAAGAATAGGAGAAGGGGCTTCTATGATTCGTACAAAAGGAGAAGCAGGAACAGGAGATGTGGTAGAAGCTGTAAAACATATGAGAACCATGACCTCTCAAATTAGAAAAATAGTTGGCATGGGAGAAGAAGAATTGATGAATATATCAAAAGAGTTAGGAGCTCCCTATGATTTGATTCAATATGTTCATAAAACTGGAAAGCTCCCTGTAGTAAACTTTGCTGCTGGTGGAATTGCAACTCCTGCTGATGCAGCTTTAATGATGCAATTAGGCTGTGATGGTGTATTTGTTGGTTCTGGTATATTCAAATCAGGAAATCCTCAAAAAAGAGCAGAAGCTATTGTAAAAGCAGTAACACACTATAATGAGCCTTCTATCCTTGCACAATTATCAGAGGATTTAGGAGAAGCTATGAATGGTATCTCTGTACAAAGTTTATCTGAAGATATGAAGTTATCTAAAAGAGGTTGGTAAATGATTGTAGGGATATTAGCGCTACAAGGGGCATTCATTGAACATGTAAATATATTAAAAAATTTAAATATAAACTCTATTTTAGTAAAAAATAAAGAAGATTTAGAAAATATTAATGCTTTGATTATTCCTGGAGGAGAAAGTACTTCTATTGGTAAACTTTTAGATGTATTCCATATGAAATCATCATTAGAAAAAAAAATTTCACAAGGTCTTCCTGTATGGGGAACTTGTGCAGGAATGATTCTTCTTGCGAAAAAAATTTCAAATGATGAAAGAATCCATATGCCTCTCATAGATATTACTGTAGTTAGAAATGGATATGGAAGACAGCTTGGAAGCTTTTGTATTTATGAAAAAATAAAAGGAATCAATAAACCTTTCCCTATGGTTTTTATTAGAGCTCCTTATATTGAGCAAGTAGGAAAAAACGTAGAAGTGTTAGCAATAGTAAATGGAAAAATTGTAGCGGCCAAACAAAATAATATTTTGGTTACTTCCTTTCATCCAGAACTTACAGATGATTTGAGAATGCATCAATACTTTTTAACTATGATTCAATAAATATAAGCTCCTTTTGGAGCTTATATTTATTTCCCGGGAATAAATCCTACTTTTTTATAAACTTTTCTTAATGTTTTTAGTGAAGTTTTTTGTGCTTTTTGTGCTCCTTTTGCATATATATCTTCAAGATAATCTTTATTCTTTAAAAGATCCTCATATTTTTCTCTAATAGGTCTAAGTCCTTCTATAATCACTTCTGCCGTATCATTTTTAAATTCTCCATATCCTTTTCCTTCATACATATTTTCTATTTCTTCTATTGTTTTTCCTGATATTTTAGAATATATATTTAAAAGATTTTTAATTCCTAGCTGTTCATCTGAATACTTTACAATTCCTAAAGAATCTGTTACTGATCTTTTTATTTTTCTTAAAATAACATCAGAATCATCTATTAATAAGATATATCCATTTTCATTTTCATCTGATTTAGACATTTTTTTTGTAGGCTCTTGAAGACTCATAATTCTAGCTCCTACTTTAGGAATATAAGGTTCTGGAACTTTAAAGGTATCACTATATTTATTATTAAATCTTTGTGCTAAATTTCTAGCTAATTCTAAATGTTGTTTTTGATCTTCTCCTACAGGAACTAAGTCTGTTTGATAAAGTAAAATATCTGAAGCCATAAGTACTGGATAAGTAAATAAAGCTGCATTCAAATTGGCTTCACTTTTTTGAGATTTTTCTTTAAACTGAGTCATTCTTCCTAACTCACCCATATAAGAAATAGAATTAAGTACCCAAGCAAGTTCTATGTGAGCACTTACATGAGACTGAATAAATATAGTACTTTTTTCTGGATCTAGTCCACATGCTAAATATTGCGCTAATGCCTCTAATGAATTTTTTCTTAAGTTCTTAGGTTCTTGTGGAACTGTAATAGCATGTAAATCTACAATACAATAATAACAATCATAATCATCTTGAAGTCCTTCCCAATTTTTTAAAGCTCCTAGATAATTTCCAAGAGTTAATTTGCCTGAAGGTTGTGCTCCACTAAATATAACTTTTTTATCCATATGATCTCCTCCTAATTTAATATATAAAAAATCTCGTCTCTATAAATAGAGACGAGATTCTATCCCGCGGTACCACTCTAATTGACTCGTGTCCTCTTTATTCCGTAACGTGGAAATATTCGTTAAATCCTACTCATTTCAGATTTACACTCAAAAGTCCATTCAGTATAAAAAATAGTTCTGGGCTCTCACCATCCCCAAATCGCTATAACCTTTCTTATACTTACTATTCTTCTTCAATGATTTTTCTATATATAATTTATTATATCCTTTTTTAAAATTTTATTCAATTTTTTTATGAAATAATAGCTCCTTTGTATGCTTTATCTAAAATATTTATCAAGTCTTCTTTTGTCGGTATTTTAGGATTTGTAGTTGTACATATATCTTCCATAGCATACTCTACTATCTGATTTTGTTTTTCTTTAAAGTCTTCATATTCTATCCCTACTTCTTGGATTTTTAGAGGAATCATCATTTTTTCATTAAATATTTTAATCATTTCAATTAAGCTTATTACTCCTTCTTTCGTATTTTGAGAAGGTAGCCCTAAAGATCTTGATATTTCAGTGTATTTTTGTGCACATTGTTGATCATAGTATGCATTATAAGCAATGACATAAGGTAATAAAATAGCATTTGATTTTCCATGAGATAATGAAAAAACTCCTCCAAAGGCATGAGCTAAACTATGATTAATTCCTAATCCCGCATTGGTAAATGCAATTCCTGCCATACAAGAAGCAAAATGCATTTTTTCTCTAGCTTCTAAGTTATCTCCATTTGTATAAGCCTTCAAAAGATATTGAAACACAGTTTGTATTGCCTTTTTTGCATAGATTTCTGTAAAATCCGAAGCATTTTTTGCTACATATGCTTCTAAGGCATGAGTCAGTACATCCATTCCTGTATCTGCTGTAACAGAAGGAGGAACACTTTTTGTAAACTGAGAATCTAATATAGCTATATCCGGAATCATCATATCATCTACAAGAGCTATCTTTGTATGCTCTTTTGTGTTTGTTACTACAGAAAAAGCTGTTACTTCAGAGCCTGTTCCACTAGTAGTAGGAATAGCTATAAAAAGTGGCTTTTGCATATTTTTATCATCTACTAGCTTTTTTTGTGCCTTTAAATGAAAATAAATCATAGCTTTTGCTACATCTATAGCTGATCCTCCTCCTATAGAAATGATAGCCTCAGGTTTTGCTTCAATCATTTTATAAAGACCTTTTGTTACAGTTTCTACAGATGGATTTGGTTCTACCTCATTAAAAATTGTATAATCTATATTTCTTTCTTGTAATAAATCTGTTACTTTTTGAACTAACTTAAATTTTATCATAAATGGATCTGTAACAATTAATACTTTTTTTTGTTGCATTTTGTCAAAGTATCTTAAAGGATCATTTCCATAATAAATTTTAGTCTTTGTTTGAAATATTCCCATAATGTTTTCCTCCTATTTTATAGCTATAAAAGAAAACTGTATCCTTTATACAGTTTTCTTTTGATTTTATTGTGCTTTTGCTATCTCTTCCCAGTTTGCAGGATAAGTTACATACATAAACCTTGCATGATTAGGAGCACTAAATTGAATACTAGATCCCTTAGGTATAAATAAAATATCACCTTTATTTCCTATCACTTTTCTTCCATCTATAATAATTTCTAAACTTCCTTCAATAATATAATCTACTTCGTCATATTGAAGAGTCCAATCAAAAGTTGTTTCTTTCATTTCCATCATTCCGCATCCTAATCTTGGACTTTCTTGTAGGCTCAATACATCTGTAAGATATACTTGATCATTTTCTTTTCCAGTATCAAATCTTTTACACTCAACTGTATCTGCTTTTATGGATATAATACCACTATCATCTACATGCTTTTGAAATGTTTCTTTTGTATTCTTCATTTGTTCTTCAATTACTTTCTTAATAATTTCCTCTAATACTTTTTCATTTATATTCATCAAAACACCTACTTTCTTTTAATTTACTGTTTCTTTTTTATTCATAGTTTTATTAGTAATAAACATAGCTAATAACACTGCTGTAATTCCTCCAACAAGCTTTCCTGCAACCATTGGAAAAATCATATCTTGATTTACACCTGCAGTAAACCCAAGATGATCTCCAAATACAAAGGATGCACTTACTGCAAAAGCAATATTAATAATTTTTCCTCTATCATCCATATCTTTCATAAGTCCAAACATAGGAATATTATTCGCAAGAGTAGCAACCATTCCTGCTGCTGCTACTTCTCCCATACCTAAAACTTTTCCAAGCTTCATTAATGGTTTATTGAATACTTTTGTAATGACATAAACCATAGGGAATGCCCCTGCAAGCATTAATGCAATAGAACCTACAATTTCAATTCCTTCTGTTACAGGTGCCATTCCTGGAATAACTACAATTCCTGTTAATGTTTCTATTGTAATAGCTGCAAGTCCAATAGTAATCACTGCTACTACTATCTTTCCAAAAATAGTAAATGCATTAATCATTATTTGTGGTATGATCCAAAGACCTAATGCTAAAATACAAGCTACAAGTATAATAGGTACTAGATTACTAAGAATCATTGAAATTTCAAATCCAGCTACTAATCCTCCTACTAAACACCCAATCGGAACAGTGATAATTCCTGCTAATATACCTGTTGCTAAAAATTTATGATCTTCTTTTTCAATGATTCCTAAAGCTACTGGAATAGTAAATACAATTGTAGGACCCATCATAGAACCTAAAATCAATCCTCCAAAAAGACCTGCCTCTGGACTTTGAGCAAGCTCCATAGCTAGGGGGTATCCTCCCATATCATTGGCTAGTAAAGTTGTTGCAAACATAGCTGGATCTGCTCCTAATTTTTCATATACTGGAACAACAATAGGTTTTAAAACCTTTGCAAGAACAGGAGCTAAAGAAACAACTCCTACCATAGCTACAGCTAAAGATCCCATTGCCATAATACCTTCTTCAAATTTTTCTCCTAAACCAAATCTATTTTCTAAAATCTTATCAATGGCTCCTAATACCATAAAAATTACCATGATATATACAATAATTTCATTAATGCTCATTTTGTTCCCCCTTTTCATTATTAATTTTATTCAATACTTTTTGAAGAATCTTATCTCTCGTTTTATCATCTTCTATATTGTAATCCTCTAAAAGAATACGACATATAGAATTTTTCATATCTAGAATCTCATCTTTTTGTTCATATACAATCATAATATTTTTATCTCTTAAAATATCTTTTGCTCCAGGGGAGAGAATCATCTCTTTATCTAAATAAATCTTATTTTCACATATATATTGATTTATATTATTTTTTGTAACTAATATTTTTCCCATATTTTCACATCCTTCAAACCCTTTATTAATTTTTATCTACTTCCACTTCATCTACGATACCTACGACCGTAGAATCAATTGGTGCATCAGGTCTATTCGCTGCATATCTTGCAGAGCTTCCCCTTACTACTAAAACAATATCGCTAATTCCAGCACCTACACTATCTACTGCTACAAAGGTTGGCATAGTTTGTTTTGTACAATAATCTATAGGTTGAATGACAAGAAGTTTTAGTCCTCCTAAACCCTCTTCTTTTCTTGTAGCCCATACATTTCCTACTACTTTTCCTATAATCATATACTTCTTCCTTCCTACCCTTATTCTCTAAGGATATCTATTTTTTCCATACGAATATAATCTTGTGCAAGAGGTGATAGAATGGATTTTTCATTTATATATATGGTTTGAAATCCTTGATCATATAATTTTTCAACATCTACTTGAGTAATCACTTTTTTATTGATTTTATTCTCCATCGTCATATTTTCTTTTTTATTTTTTTCTTGATTTTTTAGAAAATGAAAAAGGTTTTCCTCTTTTATAATTTCTATATCAAAATCTATGAGGGTTTTTTCGTAATTTCTTAATAAATTATAAAAATGAGGATTAGAAGAAGCTTCAAATTTTCTATAATAAATACCGTCTTCTAAAACAATTATTTTTTTTCCATATAAAATACCATCTACTACTACACTAGCCACTTCTCCTTCATCTATACCTTGTGCAATTCTTGCTAGATCTTTATTAGAAATATTTGGAACAATAATGTAATCTAAATCCTTGCAGTCTTCATGTGAAAAATGATCTATAAATTTTGTATTTTTCCATATAGAAGTCAGCTTCTCATATAGTTTTTCATTTTCAATAGATCTACTATCTGCAATTAGAATTTTTTCTGATCTATTTTTTTCTATATCAAATTCTCCTAATTTTTTTATTACTTCTTGTGCTATTAATTGAATCAAATTTTGTGTATTCATAGGTTCACCCCCTTAGCTTGTACAATTCATAGCAATTCCTAAAGGTGTAACCAAGAAAGGATTGTATGGTTTGTGAGTAGAAATTCCTATCTCCTTTTCAAATACCTCCTCAATCCCCTCTAAACAACAAGTCCCACCTACTAGATAAATATTATCCACTTCAAATGACTGAATATGTTTTTTTACAATAGTAGCCATTTTCTGAATGACAGGACGAACAATTGTAAAAATTTCTTTTTGCTTTGTTCTATCTTTTTTTAGTTCTTCTGCCTCTTCAAAAGATATTTTATAATTTCCTGATATGACTAAAGATAGATGTGTTCCACCTGTAGCCTCATCTGCTGTGTAAATAACTTCTTTATCTTTTAATATCGAAAGACCTGTAGTTCCTCCTCCAATATCTACAATGACCCCATTTTCTATTTCTAAGACAGCATTTGCAGCAGTAGGCTCATCTAAAACTGCTGTTACTTCCATTCCTGAACCTTCTACTACATATCTATGAGTTTTACAGTCGTTTTCAGTTGTTCCTGGTGGTACTGCAATAGCTGCCCTAGTTAGTTCTACTCCTATTCTTTCTTCTAATCTTTCCTTAAGTTTTTTTACAATTTTACATGCTCCTATATAATCTACTACTAATCCATCCTTTAATACTTGAGCAAACTCCATCTCACAAGCAATAGGATTTTTTTGTTCATCTAATACTACTAAAACAATATATGCTGTACCTAAATCTACTCCTACGAGTAAATGATCTTTATTTTGAAAGGGTTTTGTTTTATGAATACTTTCTTCGACCTGCTTAATCAAAAAATCTGCATTTTGAAAATGCATATAAAAGTTTCTCCCTTCTTATATCATGATTTCTCCAGTAGTTCCATTTTTATATCCTAATGCATTTGATTCATCTACATCAATATGCATACTTAAATGATACTTTTCACTCACTCTAATTAATACATCTTCAAAAATAATAGGTCTTTCACCTTTTACTCTTACACTTACAAGCTGTCTATCTTCTACACCAAAATTATTGGCATCTTCTTTATTCATATGAATATGTCTTTGAGCTACGATTACAGATTCCTCAGCTTTAATTACTGCTTGATCTGTTGCTATATAAATAGAAGCACTATTATCTAATTTGCCTGATTCTCTTACAGGAGGATTCACTCCTAGTGTTCTTGCATCTGATTTTGATATTTCTACTTGAGTTTTATCTCTTGCAGGTCCTAGTATAGAAACTCCTTTCATGACACCCTTAGGTCCTATTAATGTCACTCTTTCTTCGTACTGAAATTGACCTGGTTGTGATAACTCTTTTTTCTTTTTTAATTCATCTTTAAATAATATTTTCATATGCTCTTCACTCAAATGAACATGTCTTGCAGATACTTCAACTGGAATATCCTTTTTTTGTTGTAAGTTCTCTATAACTTTTTTTACAATTTTGTTTACCAATTGATCTTGCATTTTTACACCTCTTTTACTGATATAACCCAGCCTTAAATTTACACATCATAATATATATAACGCTACTTAAACGATTTAAGGCTTTTATAATATCTAATCTATCTACTTCATATTCTCTTTTAAAAGCCTTGATAGCTAAAATTTCTACTTCTCTTGAACTGCTTCTTAAAGTATTTAATTTTATCAGTATCTCTCCCATCTCATAGCTTGGAAAGATATGATCTATCCCAAAATATTTTTTTGGTTGATGAGATTGATCTCTTAACTCTTGAGGACTTAGTCCTAAAAGATTAAATTCTTTTAAAGTTTCTTCTAAAACTTCTGCTTTTAAAATATCTCTTACAAAATTTAAAATTTCATTTAATTCATTAAGCATCTGATCCATCTTTTTTTGATGAGCAAAAACTTGAAGTTCAAGGATTTGAGATTGAAAACTATCTAATTTTCCTCTTAAAACAATTCTTGGATGATCTTTAGATACTAATATATTTTTATAAAGCTGTGTCATATGTTCAGGTTTTTTTTCAAATGCCCCACCTTCATAAGATTTATATTTAGGTATAATTCTTTCATCTGGTATTTCAAGAGGTTCATATACATTTTTTTTGATTTCTTCTTCTTTTTTACCTATAATCAATTCAACTTTTTTTTCTTTGAGATATTGTTTTGCAGAAGGGGTAATGATTATATCTTGATCTACATAATACTGTGAAGGAATTTTATTTTTAAATATTTCACGAAGAGCAGCCTCTGTTAGTACCCTCATTCACTCACTTCCTTTTTGTTAAGTTTACCCGGACTTAATAAGCCCGGGTTTTTAATTATTCTTGTACTTTAGGAAGGATTGTTTCTACTTCTCCATGTGGTCTTGGAATTACGTGAACAGAAATTAAGTCTCCAACTCTTTCTGCTGCTGCAGCACCTGCATCTGTTGCTGCTTTTACTGCTCCTACATCTCCTCTTACCATAACTGTTACTAATCCTCCACCAACTTGTACTTTTCCTATTAAAGTAACATTTGCTGCTTTTACCATTGCATCTGCTGCTTCTACTGCTCCTACTAATCCTTTTGTTTCAATCATTCCTAATGCATTCATACTTGCCATTTATAACTCCTCCTCATATTTTCATTATTATTTTATATTTTTATTATTTCTCAATATTTTTTAACTGCTCTAATACTAATCTGGTGATAGACTCTATATCTACATTACTAAATACATCTTTTATTTTATTGTCCTTCTCTTTTTGTATTCCTAAATCATCTACTCCATAAGCCATTCTTCTTATATTAATTAAGTTCATAGGAGTTACATTATCAGATGTAGCACTTCCTCCTACTGCACCACAACCTAGGGTAAATGCTGGTGCTAGATTTGTACTAAGCCCTGTTCCTCCTTGAGAAGCTGGAGTATTCACTAAAAATCTTGATACAGGTTTTCTTAAAGCAAACTCTCTGATAATTTCTTCATTATTAGAATGAATAGCTAATGTATGACCAATTCCTTCATTTTCTAATAATTCATAAGAAATTTCACATGCTTCTTTCCAATCTTTTGCTGTATAAAAACCAAGAAGAGTTGTTAGTTTTTCCTTAGAAAAAGGATATTTCTTTCCTATTCCTTTTTCTTCACATAATAGCACTTTTGTACCAAGAGGAATTTCAATACCTGCCATCTTAGCAATATCTTGTGCTGATTTACCTACGATTTTAGGATTCATTCCTCCAGTTGGTCTTTCCATAATAGCTATAACTTTTTGAAGTTTATCTCCTGTAAGGAAATATCCCCCTCTTTTGATAAGCTCTTCTTTTACTTGATCTTTAATACATTCATCTGTAATAATGGATTGTTCTGATGCACATATTGTTCCATTATCAAAAGTTTTGCTTGCAATAATTCTCTTAACAGCAAGCTCTATATCTGCACTTTTTTCTATATAAGTTGGTGTATTTCCAGGTCCAACTCCTAATGCAGGTGTTCCTGAGCTATATGCTGCTTTTACCATTGCTGATCCACCTGTTGCTAAAATGAGAGAAATGTCATCATGCTTCATTAACTCATTAGTTCCTTCTATAGTAGGAATACTAATGCATCCTATTAAGCCTTGTGGAGCACCCATTTCTATTGCTGATTTTTGAAGGATTTCAACAGTCTTTTTGATACATTTTAATGCACTTGGATGAGGGCTAAATATAATTGCATTTCCTGCTTTTAGTGCAATGATTGTTTTATAAATTACTGTTGAAGTAGGATTTGTAGATGGAATGAGTCCGGCAACAATACCTACTGGAGTACCGATCTCTACTATTTTCTTTTCATGATCCTCACGAATAATTCCTAAAGTTTTCATATCTTTTATATATTGATATAACTTTTCACTAGCTAGCCTGTTTTTCATCACTTTATCTTGCCATTTTCCAAAGCCTGTTTCTTCTACAGCTATCTTTGCTAAAGTTTCTGCTTCTCTTGAAGCTACTTTTGCCATTTCTTTTATAATTTCATCAATTCTTTCAGAACTAAATTTTTCAAATTCCTTTTGTGCTTCTTTTGCTTTTTTTATTAAATTTCTTACTTCTTGAATAGATTGGAGGTCTTTATCTTCAATCACCATCTATTCCACCTCCTCAAAATATTTAGTAATAACATCTATGAGTTCATCTTTCTTTGCAAATTTTACTTGTTTTTTATCTATATCTAATCCATCTATTTGTCTTGCTAATCTTCTTAACTCTACTACTTTCATTTCTTGTAATATTTTCAAATTGTTTTTTTCTATTTTTTGACCTTTATAAATAATTGATTTTTGTTCAATTTTTGTATCAATTGTTTCTTCATAAACTTCTTTTATATATTCCTCTTCTTGTAACTGAACTATATTTTCTTGTTTTTTTGTATCTTTAACTTGTTCTATATCTTTTTTAGAATAAATAATCTTTTCAATACCCTCTCCAGCTCTTGCAATAACATTAACTCCTACCACATCTCCTACTTTATCTGCTGCAAATGCTCCAGCATCAATAGCTGCTTTTACTGCACTGATATTTCCTTTAATAATAATGGTAACTAGGCCTCCTGTAACCAATTGGCAATCAACGATCTCTACTTCTGCAGACTTTAAGCATACATCTAATGCCTCAATGGCTCCAATATACCCATAGGTTTCTATAAAACCTAATGCTTGTCCCCTCATTCTATCTCCTAATATTTCGTTGGATTGTCTGCAACAAATTTCACCGCATCTGCAAATGCATCACAAGCAGCTTTACAAGCTGACTGACTTCCTGTTAATAAACCTCCACCAAAGTTTGTCTCTGAAGGGGGTCCAAAAAATTCAGTTAATCTCACATCTGCAGCTTTTAATGCAGCGTCTAAAGCATACATTGCTTCTATTGGAGGAGCAATTAGATAAGCTACAGCTTCTCCTTCTTGAATACCTGCTACTTCAGATAAATAAGATCCTGTTCTTGATATACATTGAGCATAATATGCAATAGAATCATCTTCATTTGCACTATAAAAGCAAGCTTCATTTTGTATAAAATCTATTGCAGCATTTAACCCACTTCTTACCTCTGCAGGATTAGGTCCTGATAATATTCCTATAAATTCTCCTGCTAATTTTGTATTTGCATTGGCAGCTCCACCATAAAAAGATTTAGCATATGCTACTTTTACATCTGATTTTTTTGTAGCATCATCTAAAGCTGTATATCCTACATCATCACAATCTGTAGTAATAATTCCTATACTTCTATGTCCTGATTCTAAATTTAATTTTTTTGCCATAGCCATATCTACATTTGGTACTAATTTCACACTCAATACATTAGGACGTATTGGATCATTACGCATAATTTTACCTCCCTTACAGTTTTAGATTTAATCCACTTGCTTTTTGATCAAGCATTTTTTTAATAATTTCTGCAATGTGAGCCCCAGCTTCCACAGCTGGTGTTCCCCCTTGATGAATATTAGAAATCACAGTTCTATTAGATTCAGGCATACCAACCTTTGCGTTATAAGCCATGTAACAACTCATACTTTCTCCTGTTGCTAGACCTGGTCTTTCCCCAATTAATACAACAGTAGCTTCTGCGTCTACTATTTCAGATATAGAATCCATGGCTGGTACTCTACCATATTTTACAAAGAATGGTGTTCCTATTTTTAAGTTGTATTCTTTTAATCCTTGCATAATAGAAGCTAGGGCATCTTTTGCATTGGCTTCTATAGCTGTTGAACTTAAGCCATCTGAAATATATATCTGTACTTGAGGGTTTTTCACGCATTTTTCTTGAATTATTTTTTTGTTTTCGTCATCAAATTTTCTTCCTAAATCGGGTCTTGTCAAATACTCATCTTTATCATGACACATCGTAGTAATACTAAAGAGTCTCATATCTTCAATAAAATCTTCTGCAACATCTGTAAAAACTGCATCTTGTGCTACTGCATGATCAGCTCTAAATCTTAATAATGTTTGTGTTTTGTATCTTGGCCCAGCCCTAAATATTCCTACTCTAGCAGGAGTAGTTTCTTTTAAATTTAAATACACTTCTTTATTCTCTGCATTAGGAACTAATAACTCTTTTCTTAAATCTATTTCTGTAATATCTTTAATATTTTCATCTGTACAAGATTTTTCTACACTACATGGTTCTTGTATTTTTTTATCCTTTTCATCATTTTCATTCATTTCATTAATAACTTGATCAATAATACTTTTAATATCTTTTTGTGAGATCATATTCTTCCCTCCTTACTTTTCCACGATTTATTTTAAAAATATAGATGCATCTCCTGCTTTTTCACTCAATCTTCCATTCTCATAAATGCCCATTTTTTCAAGCCATTGTTCAAATTCCTTTATAGGTCTTAAATGTAGTATTTCTCTTAATGTAGGTGCTTCATGATATCCTGTACATTGATAATTAAGCATAATATCGTCTCCATGAGGAATACCCATAAAATAATTGCATCCAGCAGCTGCAAGAAGTACTGATAAATTTTCTATATCATTTTGATCAGCTTTCATATGATTTGTATAACAAGCATCTACACCCATTGGAATACCTGTCAATTTACCCATGAAATGATCTTCTAGTCCTGCTCTAGTTACTTGTTTATTATCATATAAATATTCAGGTCCTATAAAACCAACTACTGTATTGACTAAAAATGGATTGAACTTTTTTGCAAATCCATAGCATCTAGCTTCTAAAGTAACTTGATCTACTCCATAATGAGCATCTGAAGAAAGCTCTGATCCTTGACCTGTTTCAAAATACATTACATTAGGTCCTGTAGATGTTCCTTCTTTTAGCATCAAATCATGTGCTTCTTCTAATAATTTTGCTGTTAAACCAAAAGCTTCATTTCCTTTTTGCGTTCCAGCTATACTTTGGAAAATCATATCAGAAGGTGCTCCTTTTTTGACTGCTTCCATTTGAGTAGTTACATGAGCTAGTACACAATTTTGTGTTGGAATACTCCACTTTTGTTTGATTTCTTCAAACATTTTTAATACGTTGTATACACTATCTGCTGTATCATTTACAGGGTTTAATCCAATCACTGCATCTCCAGCTCCATAGCTTAATCCTTCATATAAAGAAATCATAATCCCATCTAAATTGTCTGTAGTATGATTTGGTTGAAGTCTGAAAGATAATGTTCCTGGAAGTCCTATTGTTGTATTACAATGAGCTGTCACTCTTATTTTACTGGCTCCATATACAAGATCTAAATTAGACATAATTTTTGCAACTGCTGCAATCATTTCACTTGTAAGACCTCTACTGATTCTTCTTATATCTGCTCCAGTTGTACTATGACTTAAAATCCATTCTCTTAATTCAGAAACTGTCCAATTCCTAATTTCTGTATATATTTTTTCATTTACTCCATCTTGGATAATTCTTGTTACCTCATCTTCTTCATACGGAATTACTGGATGATTTCTTAAATCTTGTAATGTTAAATTACTAAGTACTTCTTTAGCAGCAATCATTTCTGTTACTGACTCTGCAGCAATACCAGCAAGCTTATCTCCTGATTTTTCTTCATTTGCTTTTGCTAGTACTTCTTTAATATTTTGAAACTGGTATACAGTTCCAAAAAGCTTGGTCTTTAGTCTCATACTTTCTCTCCTCTCAACTTTAGTAACTAAACAATAAAGTTTTAACAATTACAGGAACTACTTTGCCATTAGCTAAAGAATTACCAATGTCAATATAATCTCCATTTTCAACCTTTATTGAATCTATACAAACTACATCTTTTTTAAAATGTAGTTGATTTTTTAATGTTTGTCCTAATACCTTTGCCATATCATTTTCAACAATTACAATCAAAGGTCCATTCATTTTGATAATGCTATCCATTCCTTTTATAATACCTTTAGATATATTTTGTATATCTTCAAAGCTACTGTTTTTCATCCCTTTAAAGGATAATGCCACTTGCTGTTTTTCATCTTCTAGATGAAACCATTTCAACTTTTGAGCAATAATGTCACTTAATTTCTCAAAAGGCATTCTTTCCTCTTCTTCAGTAAGCTTTAAAATAGGTATATTTTTAAGTGGTAAAACTTTTTCTGTAAAAGTTATAGTACTACCACTGATATCTGTCGTATGTGTACCTGCTCCTACTACTGTAGCTCTTATGGTTTCTGCAGATTCATATATATCTTTTTTATCCATAACTTCAGATTCTAGTATAGATTTTCCTAGTAATATACCTATATCTCCATAAGAAAACAGCTCTTTGTAATCTTTTTTAATACAATCTGCTACCCCTCCAGAAAAAGAAACATAGTCAATAGAATAATCCCTTCTTAAATCATGATCTGTAATCATAAGGTCTAAGGCTGAAGATTTTTCTTTCACACCTATGACTTCCTCTATAACTTGTGCCATTTGATCTGTGATTTTTTTTAGATCATCCTTTTTGATTTTTTCTCCCTCTACTATATGAATTCCTAATGTTTGACTTAATTTTTTTATTTTTTCTGAAGCATATCTTACATTTAAAGTATTTGGATCTAATTTGATGAGCCTTCCTCCAATATCTAAGCATGATGTGTCAATAACTTCACCATTTTTAAACACAGCTATATTGGTAGTTCCTCCTCCTATATCCAAGTTAATGACTACAGAACCTTTTTCTTTTGAAAATTTTGCAGCATTCGCACCCTTTCCGGCTATAATTCCTTCTAGATCTGGACCTGCTGTTGCTACTACAAAATCTCCTGCTAAACCACTTAATGTTTTTAGTACTTCCTTTGCATTTTCTTTTCTTGCTGTTTCTCCTGTGATAATAACGGCTCCTGTATCTACTTCCTTAGCTGTTATGTTTGCATTTTGATACTCTTTTTCTATAATCTTTTTAACTCCTAAGCCATCTATTTCTTTTTCTGATAATAATGGAGTAAAGTAAATATCACTTCTATACACAACTTCCTTATTCACAATCTTAATTCTAGGAACAGAAGCTGAAGATGCCATATTTTCAATTGTAATCCTACTAAAAACTAATTGTGTTGTAGATGTACCTATATCAATACCTACACTGAGTATATATTCTTTCATTGGATTACCTCCTCTCTTTCAAAAACAAAGAGACCAAAAAGATATTACACTAAATATCTCTTTGGCCTCTTTGCCTTTTTTAAAACACTTCATTGTGTTTATGATTCATTTTTAAAATCAAATACTACTTTGGTTCCCTTTTGATCCGACTTTATATTAATATTTCCTGATAGTTTATCTTTTACAATTTGTTTGACTATACTTTGTCCTAGACTATTTTCTCGAATATCTTCTACATTATATCCTACTCCATTATCTATTACAGATATAGTTGAGGAAATAGTCCCTCTTTTCATTTTAATTTGTATAGTACCTATTTTTCGATTCTTAAAAGCATGCTCTACTGAATTTTGCAACAATTCATTGACTACTAATGCAATAGATGTAGCTTGATCTGAATTCACAAGAAAATGATCTCCTTCTACTTCTATTTTGATGTCTTTTTCAGGATCCATACCATAATTAATAGTAGTATCTTTTAACTTACATATAATTGTCTTAATATCTACATGATCTACACCATTTTGAGCCAACAGTTCATGAGTGAGTGCAATACTTAAAATCCTATTAATACTTTCATGAAAAGCTTTTTTAACCAAATCATTGTCAATCCTTCTACATTGAAGTCTCAATAAACTTGCTATGGTTTGAAGATTGTTTTTCACTCTATGATGTATTTCTTTTATGGCCACAGATTTTAAAATTAATTCTTTTTCTTTTTTCTTTTCTTCTGTTATATCTTTTATTAGCATATTTACACCATCTACTATATTCTTTTGTGTTGTGACCGCATATCGAATATGAAAAGAGAAATTTGCTAAATCTACTTCAGATGTTTCACAAAATCTATCTTGTATAATTTTTCGAAAAGCAGTTCCATCTAAAACTAAATTATTAAAATGCATTCCTCTAATATCATCTTGATAACCTATTTTTTTATATATTTCTATTGCTCCTGGATTTACATAAGTAACAATTCCTCTTTGATTAAAAGTAACAATTCCTTCATGAATATGCTGTGTAATATTATGTTCATTATAATATTGAAAAGCAACCAAAGTTTCTGCTAATTGTTCAGTAGTTTCTGATAAAATCTCCATTTGTTCATGGGTTTTAATCATTTTACTTGCATTTTGTTCTGTAATAATCACTCCAATAATTTTTCCATCATCATTTTTAATTGGAACTGTATTTTGAATGACTGTTTTATTTTCTTGGGTAACAGCTTTTAAATTTCTTGTTGCAATTCCTATATTTAAAGTTCTTAAAGCTGCTGGTTCATCTTTTCTACAAGCAAACTCTCCAACCACCCATCGATCATACATAGACTCACTAGTAGTAGGTTTAGCCTCTGCTACTACTACAGCTTTATCAGGATCTTTCGTTAAGCAATCTATAAACACATCTGCTCTTAATAAATCTGCAATGAATAAAAGCTTTTTTTCTATATCTTTTAACCTTTGAATATCTTCATCTTGAAGCTCTGTATAAAGTTTACATAAATGTCTTAACATATTTTTTACCTTTTAAAGTCCATCATTCATAATAATTGCATGAGCAATCGTCTGCATTGGATACCTTTTATCCATACTTAATTTTCTAATTTTATTATAAGCTTCATCTTCAGATATCCCATGGTTTTTAACTAGTATTCCTTTTGCTTTCTCAATTAACTTTCTTGCTTCTAATTTTTCTTTTGTTTTTTTTATATCACCTTTAATTTTTTTTATCTCTTCACTTTTAGCCAAAGCCACTTCTATAGCTGGAAGTAAATTTCTTTCATCTATAGGCTTAACAATATACGCCATTACCCCTACTTCTTTTGCTTCTTCTATAAATTCTTTACTACTATATGCTGTTAATAGTGCTATACAATCTGCAAGTTCTTCTTCCTTGATGACCTTTGCTGCTTTCATTCCATTTAAAAGTGGCATTTTTACATCCATTAAAACCAAATGAGGCCTAAATTTCTTACATAATTCAATAGCATCAAATCCATCAGAAGCTTGTCCTACTACATCGTATCCAGCTTCTTCTAATATTTCACTAATATCCATTCTAGTAATAGGCTCATCATCGGCTATTACTATTCTTTTTTTCATTGATTCTCCTCCTTTAGGTCTATATGCATCCTAAAAATTTTTTTAATGCTTCTATCCCTTTGTCATGAAGAGCACTGACTTGAAAAATGTCATCTATTCCAGCTTGGATAAGACATTCTTTTGCATTAATAATATTGTTATGATTTTTATCTATTTTTGTAATAATACCTATAACAGGTTTTGTAAAAATAGATGAAAATTTAGGAGGAAAAATACACTCCATATCTGTACAATCCTTTACGAAACCAATTATATCACAATCATAAGATGATGTAATCAAAGCATTATAAAACCTTACATTCTCTATATATTCTCCTGGAGTATCTAAAATATTATTTTCATATTCTATTGTCTGAGTTTTTTGATATTCAATATCATAATGATTCAACACTTGCATAAGTGTAGTTTTTCCACTCCCACTTTTTCCTACAAACATAATTTTTTTCATTTTTACGCTCCTAAGATTTAGTTATTTGTGTAGGTGTAAAAAACAATGTATTCTCTAATAAATTTAAAACTTCTTGTAAAGCAGCTTCTACACTAGATACATCTCCAACAATGACTAAAGATCCACTAAAACGATCTACAAAACCGATTTCTACTCCAGCAGACTTAGTTGCTACATCAGCTGCAATAATAGCAGCTTCACTAGGAGTAATGGTAAGAATCCCTATTGCATCATGATATTCTCCAGAAAGACCAATTTTTTTATATATATTTTCTTGAGGATTTGCGATTAAATGTGCCAGAGTAACTTGTTTTCCTGGTACATATTCTTGTATTACTCTTTGTTTTTCATTATTTTCCATTCTATCACCCTTCTAAGAGTTACCTTTATATAAAAAAGAGCTTGACAAAGAAATGTATCGTTTTCCTTTGCAAGCTCCATCGCTCATTTTACTACACCCCATTGTGCAGTACATATTTTAATATGTCAATTATAACATTTTTTTATTTTATATACAACATTTTTCTGCAAATTTTTTCATTTTATAGACTATTGAATCATCTTTTCAAAATCTTTTAATGTAGTGTATGAAAAAATACTAATTCTATTTAAAATAAATGGATGATCTCCTTTTTTGACTTTTCCACTCCAAATAGTAAACCCTAGTTCAAATCCAACTTCTTTTAGTGTTCTTAATGTTTCTATACTATATTGACCATATGGATAAGCAATTGCTTTTGTATCTAAAAGCTCCATACTTTTTTTAAGATCTTTGATAACTTCTTCTTTAGTCTTAGATACTAAATAGCTTTGGTCATATTCATCTACTGCATGCATTTTGTGAGTATGACTAGCAAATTCAAAAACATCTTTGTATTTATTCATACTTTTAAAATCTATATGTTGCATTTTATAAGGAGAAAAAGGAAAATCTCCATCTTCTATTAAATCTGTAATTGCAAAAATAACTCCTTTGAAATTATATTTTTTAAAAATAGGATAAGCATATTCTGTATTGCTTTTATATCCATCATCAAAAGTAATTACTATACTATTTTGAGGAAGTAATATTTCTCCTTTAATATAAAGCTCTAACTCTTTTAATGTAGCGGTATAATATTTTTTATCATATAATAATTTCATTTGTCTGTGAAATTCATCTACAGATAACACACATACATTTTCTTTATCTTTATTGTCATATTCTTTTAATAAATGATGATACAAAAGTACAGGAACTTCCTCATCATATAAATTTTCTCCTAATATAGAATCTGCTATAGACTTTTTTACATAAAGTCTATCATTGATTTTGTTGATTGGTATATAAAGTATTAACTTTTGATTCTTTGATTCTACATGATTTCTTCCTATGTCAAATTTTCCAGTATATGAAGGATTCGTAAGTATAATATTTTTTTCCTTTACCTCAACTGAAAATCCTTCTTTTTCAAATACCCATAAAGGCACATCTAGATCTTCTTTATCATAATCAGATGATTTAATTTGTACAGTATTAATGATTGTTTCTCCTGTTACTTCATATGGTACACACATAATAGTAATAAATAAAATCATCATACTCACTATATATTTTTTCATAATTTTCCCCTTTCATTTAACTCATCATAGATGACTTGTTTTGTTTCATACTATACTATGATAATACAAAAAAGGAAAAAATAATAGATAAAATAATCTATTATTTTTTCCTTTTTATAATTTGATCTGTAATTTCTAATAAAAAATATTTATAAGATGAATTTTTTATATACTCTAAATTTTTTTTTGCTTGATCAATAAAATATATAGCTTCATCATATGTTTTTTGTAAAATATCTTTCTCTTTTAAAATCTTTATAATTTCTATATTCATCTCTTTGCTTTTCTCTTTTTTTATGATTTGTTCTATCCATTCTTTATATTCTTGATCTTCTATAAGTTTAATAATAGGAAGAGTTATATTTCCTTCTTTTAAATCAGCTCCTATAGGTTTTCCTAATATTTTTTCATCTCCTGTAAAATCTAATATATCATCTATAATTTGATATGCATATCCTATATTTTCTCCATATGACTTTAAAGCTTTGATCTCTGTATTAGAAGCTCCTCCTATGATTGCTCCAATTTGAGTACATGCAGCTAATAAAACTCCTGTTTTTTTATAACTTCGCTCATAATAATCTTTTTTTGTTTGATACATATTAAATTTGTTTTTTTCTTGTACAATTTCTCCATCGCACATTTTACTAATTGCATCTACTAAAATTTCCATGCTTTGAAGAAGTCCATGCTTTGTAAGAACTTCAAAAGCTTTTGCAAATAAAAAATCTCCTACTAAAACAGCTACATGATTTCCATGTTCTATATGAATTGTAGGTTTATTTCTTCTTGTATCTGAAAGATCAATAATATCATCATGTACTAGTGATGCCATATGAATACATTCACATGACACAGCTGCCATTACAGCTTCCTTTACTAATGGACCAAAGCATAGTGAAGAAGATAATAAAAGAGCTGGTCGAATTTTTTTCCCTCCAGATAATATATTTTTTTTACAAATGTTATATATATCTTTACTACTATTTTTGATAACTTCATCCAATTCTTCTTCAAACCATTTCATTCCTTCTATTTCTTTAATATTTATTTTATTTATAGTTTTTAACAACTTACAAACCTACTTTCTATAAATGATTATTTATAGAGTATTTACTAATATTTCTTTTTATAAACATAAAAAAGAGTAACTATAATAGTTACTCTTTTAAGACTGTTTCACGTAAAACATATTTATACAAAAAAACTTTAAAAATACATAAGGTTGTTATACTCCTTTTGTATGAAAAAATTCTTTATATTTTTGATCTGTAACTAAAATATGATTTTCAATCCAATCTGCTATAAAAGTAATCATTTCCAAAGTAATTTTCTTTTGTTTTTCTTCAATGTCTTGATTTTCTAACTGAATCACTTTATTTACAAAAGATTTATGTTGCCTTTTATGAGTTTTTATATCTTCATAACCATATTGTTCCATTAATTTTTCTTCATAATCAAAATGGTATATAGTATAATTTTTTAATTCTTTTAACACTTCCATAATTTCATCATATCGATCTTCACTATCTTTTAGTGTTAATATTGAATATAATTTTGATCCAATCTGTAGAAGTGTTCTATGTTGATGATCAATTTCACCTACTTCGCAACTGTATTCATCTCTCCACTCAAACATTTTTTTCTCTCCTTTAACTCCTCTTCTTATATTTTATTTAATTCTTTTCTAAATTTTTCGATAATTTTCTTTTCCATTCTAGATACTGTCATTTGAGATACATCTAATAATTTTGCTGTTGCTGTTTGTGTTTGATTATCAAAAAATCTATACTTTATAATTTTTATTTCTGCTTCATTCATATTTTGCATACTTTTTTTTATAAAATCTTTATTTTCCATAATACGAAAATCTTCATCCTCTGATCCAATTAAATCCTTAAGCTGTACATCTTTATCGTCTCCACCTGTATCATAGCTTATATCTAAAGATTGAGGTGTGTACACTTGGCTCGCTTCCATAGCCTCTAATACTTGATCTTCTGTACACCCTAAATAATCTGCAATATCTATTACTTTAGGAGTTCTTTGAAGCGTTTGACTAAGCATATTCTTAGCTAAATTTACTTTTTTAGAAAGCTCTTGTATTCTTCTAGGAACTCTTATAGTCCATCCTTTATCTCTGAAATATTTTTTAATTTCTCCTATAATGGTAGGTGTTGCAAAACTTGAAAATTCAAATCCTTTTGTAATATCAAATCTCTCAATGGCAAATATAAGTCCTAAAGATGCAATTTGATAAATATCTTCATATTCAATTCCTTTGTTTATATATTTTTTTGATAAAATTTCAGCTATATATAAATATCGATTCACCAATTCATTTCTTATATTTTTATCTTTTTGATTTCTATATAATTGAAAAAGTTCTTTCTCATTCATAGCTTTTAGGGAATTGGAATCTATATTTAACACAGCACGAGAAATATTTTTCATTAAAGATCATCCCCTAGGTATTTTATCATTTTAATACTTGTTCCTTTTCCAATATTAGAATTTATTTGCACATCATCCATTAAAGACTTAATGATAAATATACCTAAGCCTCCTTCTTTTGGATTTTCTAAATCTGGTTCTTCTATTTCATTACAAGAAAATCCGTGACCTTCATCCTCTACATCAATTTCTAATTTCTCTTCATCTACTAAAAATTGAATTTTAAAATTTTCTTCTCTATTCTTGATTCCGTGCTTAATAGCATTTGTACAAGCTTCTGCAATGGCAACTTTTATATCTTCAATTTGTTCTATATTAAATCCCATTCTACAAGCAATTGCAGATGCTGTTAAACGAACTACATTTACATATTCGGGTTTACTTGGAACTGATATTGAGAAATGATCCCCCATTTTTTCCTCCACCTTCTCTATACATTTTATATTCTTCATATTTTTTTATTCCCCTTCTATTACAAAAATTTTATCTAATCCAGTAATATGAAAAAGTTTTGAAATATTAGGCTTAGGATTTACAATATTTATATTCTTTTCTTCTTTTTTTAATCTTTTTAAAATTCCTATTAACACGCCTAAACCGGTACTATCTATATAAGTAAGTTCTAAACAATTTATTTTAAAATCTGCCATTTGTTCATCTAGCATTTTATTGAGGTCTTCTTTTACTTTATTGGCTGTATAAATATCAATTTCTCCCTTAATATCTACAATCCAAATATTTTCATCTTTGTTATAATTTGTTTGAATATGAATAGACATAACAAAACCCCTCTTTCATTCTCATATATTTATTTCAACGCACATTTTTAATATATTTTTACCCTATATTTTTTTTATTAAACACAGAAAAATACGCAAAAGTCATATACTTTTGCGCACTTACTCTTCTTCTACTTCCGGAATGACTTTTGCAATAGAAACAATATAATCATCTTCATCTACTCTCATAAGAGTTACACCTTGAGTAATTCTTCCCATAGTTGGAATTTCGTTGATTTGTAGTCGAATAATCACTCCACTTTTGTTAATGATCATGATTTCTTCATCATCTTTTACTACTTTTGCTCCTACTAACTTACCTGTCTTTTCTTTTTTATTGTAAGTAATAAGTCCTTTACCGCCCCTAGCCTGGCTATGGTAATTTTCAAGAGAACTTCTCTTTCCAAAACCAAACTCACTCACTACTAACAAATCACTACCCTCTTCTACTAATTCCATAGCTACAACTATATCTTCTTCATCAAGGCTCATTCCTTTTACACCCATTGCAGATCTTCCCATATCTCGTACATCTTTTTCTTTAAAACGTATGGCTTTTCCATCTCTACTAATCATCATAATCTCTTTATTGCCATCTGTTAATCTCACACTAATAAGCTCATCATCTTCTCTTAGATTGATAGCAATTAAACCTGCTTTTCTAGATGTATCAAATTGAGAAAGATCCATTTTTTTGATGATTCCTCTTTGAGTAGCTGCTAATAAAAATTGATTTTCTTCAAATGTCTTAACAGGAATCACTGCTGTTACTTTTTCCTCTGGAAGAAGTTGAAGTAAGTTAACAATTGCAGTTCCTTTTGCTTGTCTCTTTGCTTCTGGAATTTCATAAGCCTTTAATCTATATACTCGTCCTCTATTAGTAAAGAAAAGAAGATAATGATGAGTAGAAGTACTAAACAAAGTTTCTACAAAGTCTTCATCTCGTGTAGTAAGTCCTGTTATACCTTTTCCACCTCTTCTTTGACTTTTATAAGTATCTGCTGGAAGTCTTTTTACATAACCCAGATGAGTAAGAGTTATAGCTACCTCTTCTTCATCAATTAAATCCTCCATATCTATTTCATCTAAAACTGTTGTAATAGCTGTTCTTCTTTTATCATTATAAGCTTCTTTGATTTCTATTAATTCTTCTTTGATGATATTTAAAAGAAGTTGTTCATTGGCAAGAATCTCTTTATAATAATTAATTAATCGAATCAATTCTTCATATTCTGCTTCTATTTTTTCTCTTTCTAGTCCTGTAAGCTTTTGAAGTCTCATATCTAGTATCGCTTGTGCTTGTTTTTCAGATAAATCAAAGTTTGTCATTAAACCTGTCTTTGCTTCTGATACATTTTTAGAGCTTCTAATCAGTTTAATAACTTCATCTATATGATCTAGAGCAATTTTAAGACCTTCTAATATGTGAGCTCTGTCTTCTGCTTTATTTAAATCATATTTTGTTCTTCTTGTAATA
Organism: Anaerophilus nitritigenes; assembly: GCF_004138215.1. Taxonomy (GTDB): domain Bacteria; phylum Bacillota; class Clostridia; order Peptostreptococcales; family Thermotaleaceae; genus Anaerophilus; species Anaerophilus nitritogenes. The sequence continues at coordinate 15,535 of NZ_RYYS01000069.1, read as the reverse complement.
ACATCCTTTTGATGTTCTAAGTAATAATAAATCATATCATACAAATTTAAAATTTTAGGTTCATTATTTACTAAAGCAATCATAATAATGCTAAAAGTATCTTGAAGTTGTGTATGTTTATATAGTTTATTTAAAACTACATTAGCATTAGCATCTCTTTTTAGTTCAATAACAATACGCATACCTTTTCTATCACTTTCATCTCTTAAATCAGATATACCCTCAATTTTTTTATCACGAACAAGCTCTGCTATTTTTTCAATAAGCCTTGCTTTATTTACTTGATATGGAATTTCTGTTATAATAATTTGATTTTTACCTTTATTGGTTTGTTCAATTTCAGCTTGGCCTCTTACAATTACTTTTCCTTGTCCTGTTCGATAAGCTTCTTTGATAGATTCTTTCCCCATAATAATTCCACCTGTAGGAAAGTCTGGTCCTTGTACAATCTGTATTAAATCCTCTATATTAGAATCTTTATCATCTATAAGTTTAATTGTTGCATCAATTACTTCTCCTAAATTATGAGGAGGAATAGATGTAGCCATTCCTACAGCAATTCCATTAGAACCATTGACTAAAAGATTTGGAAATCTACTAGGTAGTACAGCAGGTTCTTTTAATTCTCCATCAAAGTTTGGTGTGAAATCCACTGTTTCTTTTCCAATATCTTTAAGCATTTCTAATGCAATTTTAGTCATCTTCGCCTCAGTATAACGCATAGCAGCAGCGCCATCTCCATCAATAGAGCCAAAGTTTCCTTGTCCATCTACTAATAAATATCTTATAGAAAAATCTTGTGCCATTCTTACCATCGCATCATAAACTGCACTATCTCCATGTGGATGGTACTTTGCCAAAACGTCCCCTACAACACGAGCAGATTTCCTATGAGGTTTCTCAGGAGTCATTCCTAGTTCATTCATAGCATATAAAATTCTTCTATGTACAGGCTTTAGACCATCTCTAACATCAGGTAGTGCTCGTCCTACAATTACACTCATAGCATAGTCAATATAGGATTTTTTCATTTCTTCTTCTATGTCAATCTGAATAATTTTACTTTTTTCCTCGGTCATTTTACTTCCCCCTCACTACACATCTAAATTGCTTACATGTTTTGCATTTTCTTCAATAAAGTCTCTTCGGGGCTTTACTTTATCTCCCATAAGGGTTGTAAAAACATCATCTGCAGCTACTGCATCATCTATAGTTACTTGGACTAATGTCCTTTTTTGGGCATCCATAGTTGTATCCCAAAGCTGTTCTGGATTCATTTCTCCTAATCCTTTATATCTTTGAATATCTACACTTCTTCCTATTTCTAATAATAATTTGTCAAGTTCTCGATCTGAGTAAAGATAATATTCTTTTTTTCCTTTTTTCACTTTATAAAGAGGTGGCTGAGCAATATATACATATCCACCTTCAATAAGAGGTTTCATATATCTATAAAAAAATGTAAGAAGTAGTGTTCTAATATGAGCACCATCTACATCCGCATCTGTCATAATAACGATTTTGTGATATCTTAATTTAGAAACATCAAAATCCTCTCCTATTCCACATCCAAAAGCTGTAATCATGGCTCTAATCTCATTAGAATTTAATATTTTATCTAATCTTGCTTTTTCTACATTTAATATTTTTCCTCTTAATGGAAGAATTGCTTGGGTGTTTCGATCACGTCCTTGTTTTGCAGAACCTCCAGCTGAATCTCCTTCAACTAAAAAAACTTCACTAAGAGCTGGATCTTTTTCTGAACAATCTGCAAGCTTACCAGGAAGAGATAATCCATCTAATGCACCTTTTCTTCTTGTAAGTTCTCTTGCTTTTCTTGCAGCTTCTCTAGCACGAGCAGACTTTATAGATTTTTCTACAATCACCTTTGCTTCTTGTGGATTTTCTTCAAAAAATCCTTGTAAAGCTTCTGTAGATGCAGCTTCTACAATTCCTCTCATCTCACTATTCCCAAGCTTTGTCTTTGTTTGTCCTTCAAATTGAGGCTCTGTTAATTTTACAGAAAGCACACAAGTAAGACCTTCTCTAATGTCTTCTCCGATTAAGTTTTCTTCTTTTTCTTTTAATATATTATTTTTTCTTGCATAATCATTCACTACACGAGTAAGAGCAGACTTAAACCCAATAAGATGAGTTCCACCTTCATGAGTATTAATATTATTTGCAAAAGCATAAATATTTTCTACATATTTATCTGTATATTGCATAGCTACTTCTACTTCTGAAGTTTCTTTTTTTCCATCAAAATAAATAATACTTTGATGAATGACATCTTTATTTTTATTTAAATGCTTTACAAATTCTTTAATTCCACCTTCATAGTGAAATACTAATTCTTTTTTACTTTCTTCTCTTTCGTCTACTAATTTAATTTTAATTCCTTTATTTAAAAAAGCCATTTCTCTTAATCTATGCTCTAATGTTTCAAATTTAAAGCTTGTTTCCTCAAATATTTCTTTATCTGGCAAAAATCTAGTTTCAGAGCCTGTATAGTCAGATTCACCTATAACCTTTAGCTCTGTCATAGTTTTTCCTCTTTCATATCTTTGATAATAAATTTTTCCATCTCTTCTTACTTCTACTTCCATCCATTCCGATAAGGCGTTTACAACAGATGCTCCTACACCATGAAGTCCACCAGATACTTTATATCCTCCACCTCCAAATTTTCCTCCTGCATGAAGAACTGTATGTATAACTTCTACCGCAGGTTTTCCCATTTTAGGATGGATATCTACTGGCATTCCTCTTCCATTATCTTTAACTCGTATAGAGTTTTCTTTACCTATTACAACTTCTATCACACTACAATATCCAGCTAAAGCCTCATCTATACTATTATCTACAATTTCATAAACAAGATGATGAAGTCCTTTAGGTCCTGTCGTCCCAATATACATACCTGGTCTTTTTCGAACAGGTTCTAACCCTTCAAGGACTTGTATCTGATCCGCGCCATATTCTTGTTTGATTTGTTCTGTCATTTTTCTACCCCCTACTTTGTAAATCTATACCACACAAAAAGCTATGGATTTTTTATCCCTTATTTTTCGTTATCTTTTTAATCTTTTATTTATCTAGTTTGATAACTATTGTAAGAACTAGGAATTTCATCTATAAAATTAGATCTTTTTTGAAGGGTGATGGATGAGATCGGTGAATAATATATAATAGTTTTTACTATTTTTTCCATTCCTTTTCTTTTTATTTGTACTTCTTCCGTAATCACATATGATTTTATTTTTTCATCAGATATTTTTCTAACAAAACCTTCTTCTTCAGCAGTTTTGAAAAATTCTTTACTATATTTTGATTTTTGGATGGAATCTGCATCAATAATGGATATGATATTTTGAATAGGGACTACAATATCCTTCCCTAAATGAAGAAACATGAAAACGCCTCCTTAAAATTACTCCAAACTATATTATAACCTTTTATATCAACATATAAAAGCATATTTTATAATACACAAAAAATTATATTTCTTCACGTTGAATTTTTGCATTTTTTACAGAAAATATATATCCTTTATTTTCATCTCGTTCATTCAAATAACTGATCTCTGTAGTCGTAATAAATATTTGAACATCTTTTAAAGTTTGTATTAAAAATTTTTGTCGATTTATATCTAATTCTGACATAACATCATCTAAAAGTAAAATAGGATATTCAGAAGTTTCTCCTTTGATCAATTCAATTTCTGCCAATTTTAAAGATAAAGCTGAAGTTCTTTGCTGTCCTTGTGATCCAAAATTTCTAATATCCATACCATTGATGAAAACTCCTAGATCATCTCTATGAGGACCCATAGTAGTAGTTCCCTTTTGTATATCTTCTTCTAATGATTTTTTTAATTGTTCTTTAAAATTTTTTATAGTTTCTTCTAATGTATTTTTCATTGGAATACTTTCTATATACTTAATTTCAAGATTCTCTTTATTTTCAGTAATTTTTCTATGAATTAAACGACTAAGAGGCATCATTTTTTGAACAAACTTAGATCTTTCATGTATTAAATAGCTTCCTAATTCCACGAGCTTATCATTCCAGATCTCAAGCGTATCCATATATTTCTTATTATGTATTTTTTTTAAAAGATTATTTCTTTGTATCAATACTTTATAATATTGATTTAAATTATGAAAATATCTAGGCTTAATTTGAGATATCTCCATATCTATAAATTTTCTTCTTTCAGATGGCCCTTCTTTTACTAATTTTAAATCTTCTGGAGAAAAAATAACTGTATAAATATTATCTAAAATATCTGTATTTCTACTAAGAATCATCCCATTTACTTTTATTTGTTTTTTCTTATTTGCTTCTAATTTGACTTCTACAGTAATATCTGTATATTTTTTCTTTCCATCTACTTTGATATAGGCTTTTTCTTTATCGAATTTAATTAATTCTCTATCTTTATTTGTTCTAAAGGATTTTCCTGTACTGCTTAAATAAATAGCTTCTAATATATTTGTTTTTCCTTGTGCATTATCTCCTACAAATATATTGAGTTTAGGATGAAAATCAATATGCAGTTGATGATAATTCCTAAACTGAATTATTTTTAAATTATTCAAATACACCTCATGCACCCCTTGACATTTCTAACTTCTAATAATGATTTTCATATTTTCAAAAGATATTATATCTCCATCCCTTAACTTTTTTCCTCTTCTATGTTCCACATCTCCATTTACAATCACAAGCCCTTCTTGAATCAAAAATTTTGCATGTCCTCCTGTTTGTGCTATATCTGCAAGTTTTAAAGCTTTATCTAGTTGAATATATTCTCCATCAATTTTTAACTCATGCATACCAATCACTCCTTTTCATATAGAGTAGGCAATTAAGGAGTTCTCCTTATTTTTTTAGAGAACTCCTTTCATCTATCCTACTAATCTTACTGGTAAAATTAAATATGTGTAGTTTTCATGATCTGCTGGTTTTACTATACATGGACTTACACTTGTTGTAAACTCTAAATAAACTTCTTCACTGTCTATTATTTTCAAAGCATCTAAAAAATATTTTGAATTAAATCCAATATCTATATCTTCTCCTTCTAGTTGAATGGATACAGATTCATAAACTGTTCCAATCTCTGCATTAGAAGTAATCGTCATACATTCATCTTTTACAGACAACTTTACTAGATTATTTTTTCCTTCTTTTGCCAACAGAGATGCTCTTTCTATACTATTTAGTAAATTTTTTGTGTTTACTTTTGCTCTAGATTTGCATTCATTTGGAATAATTTGTTTGTAATTTATAAATTCTCCATCTAATAATCTTGAAGTCACTCTTATTTCATTCATGTGGAAAAGTACGTGGTTTTCTGTAAAGAAAATATCTATGTCTGTATTTTCTTCTTCCATCAAAATCCTATTGATTTCATTTAATGTTTTTGCAGGAATTACAACTTTATTATTATCTATATTTTTGATATGTCCTTGTCTTAAAGCTAGTCTATATCCGTCTAAAGCAACCATGTTGATTTTTTCATCTTGAATTTCCATCAATACACCTGTAAGAATAGGTCTTGTCTCATCTATTGCTGTAGCAAATACAGTTTGTTTAATCATATTTTTAAAAAGATCTTGAGGAAGTTTGTACACTTTGTCTTCTTCTACTTGTGGTAATTCTGGAAATTCTAAAGATGGTTGTGCAAGCAATGTAAATTCTGAGTTTGCACATCTTATAATAACATGATTATTGTGATCTAGCTCTATCTCAACATCTTCATCAGGAAGTTTTCTAATAATTTCTCCTAATAGTCTTGCAGATAAAACAATAGATCCTTCATCTAAAATTTCTGCAGGCATATATTTTTCAATACCAATTTCTAAATCAGTACCTACTAATTTCAAACCATCTTTATATGTTTCTATTAAAAGTCCTTTTAATATAGGCATAGTTGTCTTTGATGAAACAGCTTTTTGAACAGTATTAATACTTGAAGATAATAGCTTTTGATTGCAGATTACTTTCATCTGTGGATAACCTCCTTTGAAATATACATAACAAATAAATATAAATTTTTAGTAGTAATAGTAGTAGGGCCTGTGAATTTGTGGATAAGCCTTATGATTAAACCAATTACTTATTTGTGGACAATAATAAAATGTGAATAGATAGGACCTATTTATCCACATATACATATCAATTTTATAAAAGTATAAGTTATAAACATATTATTAAGAAAATAAACACAGAGCAGTGTGTATTATTTTCCTTGTATATCTTTTATAATTGCATCTATTTTTGTTTTAAATTCAGGTTTAGATTCAATGTCTTTTGAAATTTTTTCATGAGCATGAATTACTGTAGTATGATCTCGTCCTCCAAATTCATCTCCTATTTTAGGTAAAGATAAATCTGTAAGCTCTCTACACAAGTACATGGCAATTTGTCTTGGATAAGAGATAGATCTTGTTCTTCTTTTAGAATTAAAATCATCTAATTTAATTCCAAAATGTTCAGATACTACTTCTTTGATTAAATTGACTGTAATTTGTTTGGGTTGACTAGATGCAATAATATCTTTTAGTGCTTCACTAGCAAGTTCAATAGTTACTTCTTTATTTGTCAAAGAAGAATAAGCTACGATTCTAATTAAAGCACCTTCTAATTCTCGAATATTAGATTGAATTTTTTTTGCAATATGGTGCATTACTTCATTTGGAACGTCTATATTTTCAATTTCTGCTTTTTTTCTTAAAATTGCAATTCTAGTTTCTAAATCAGGGGGTTGAATATCTGTAATAAGTCCCCATTCAAATCTAGACCTTAATCTATCTTCTAAGGTAGGAATTTCTTTTGGTGGCCGGTCACTAGAAATAATAATTTGTTTATTTGCTTCATGAAGAGCGTTAAAAGTATGGAAAAATTCTTCTTGAGTCCGTTCTTTTCCAGCAATAAATTGAATATCATCTACTAGTAGGACATCGACATTACGATATTTATTTCTAAATTCCACATTTTTATCATCTCTAATAGAATTAATTAATTCATTTGTAAATTTTTCAGAAGATACATATACAACTTTCGCATTAGGATTTTGACCCAATATAAAATGACCAATAGCATGCATTAAATGGGTTTTTCCAAGACCTACTCCTCCATATATAAATAGTGGATTGTAGGCTTTAGCTGGAGATTCTGCAACTGCTAAAGAAGCTGCATGAGCAAAACGATTGCTATTTCCTATGACAAAAGTATCAAAAACATATTTTGGATTGAGGTTTAAAGTGTCAAAGCTATCTTTATTGATTTGTTTTGTAGGTTGAGATTGAGAAGCTTTTAAATATGCTTCAGTTCCTGGTACTGTAAATGCAAGAGAATATTCTTCACTGGTAATTTGTTTAATTGCATTGATAATTAAAGTTGCATATCGAGCTTCTAAAATCCCTTTTGAAAAATCATTTGCGACAGCGAGTACGATGGTTTTTCCATTTATGTTTAAAGGTTCTATGGGCTTTAGCCATGTATTAAAACTTACTTCGGTTAATTCTGTTTTGATGAGGTGTAAGGCTTCTTCCCATATTTCTGATAGGTAATTGTTCATAAAAATAACCTCCTTTAATAAGAGCTTTGACAAATAAAAGAAAAAATATTTTTTAATATAAAAAAAACCAATATCCACAAAATATCCACAAAAAATGTGGATGAATCATAAAAAAATTAAAAACGAACAGTATAAAAATTATAAACTAGGAAATGAATAAGTATGTGGATAAATGTTTTGTAATATAAAAGTTTATAAAGTTATACACAAAAACGAAAAAAAATGGAAAAAAAATATACACATAAAAAATATGCGAAAAAAAAAGAAAATCAATAGATATGATAAAAGTTATGCACACTTTTATCCACACCCTGTGCATAAAAGTGAATAAAGTTAATAATTTCTTCACATATAAACAATCTTTCTTAATCATATCAAAATAAAAAAGTGATTTCAATGATATGACAAAAATTATCCACAACAAAAATATTCTGTGTTTAAATTATCCACAAAAAACTAAAAAAGATAACCTCCTTGACATATTTTTAATAGCCAGTTATAATAATTTAGTAAATGCTCAATTTTAGAGTACATTATATTCATTGAAATATATATGCAAGTTTTGAAGGAGGTGTTTGTATATGAAAAGAACATATCAGCCAAAAAAGAGACAAAGAAAAAAAGAACATGGATTCAGAAAAAGAATGAGTACTAAAGCTGGAAGAAATATATTAAAAAAACGTAGATTAAGAGGCAGAAAGAAACTGACTGCATAAGGCCGCATAAAGTGGCCTTTTTCTATAATACATATGAAATTGTGAATTTTTCATAATTTCATATGTATTATAACAAATTCTACTTACTATAAACCTTCCACAGGAAGATCTTATTCTAATGGGTACTTTGTAGAAAAAAGGAAGGAAAATGAATGAAAGATACATTAAGATTAAGAAAAAATGCTGATTTTAAGAAAATATATGCAAAAGGAAATTCAGTAGCCAATAGACAATTAGTAGTATTTTATATGAAAAATAATCAAGTAGACAATCGAATAGGTTTTATTGCTAGTAAAAAAGTTGGAAATAGTGTAAAAAGAAATAGAGCTAGAAGACTGATGAAAGAAGCTTTTCGTATATATGATCAGCAAATAGAAAAAGGATATGATCTAATTTTTATTGCAAGAGTCAATATAAATGATGCCTCTTACCAAGAGGTAGAGAAATCTATATCTCATATTTTAAAAAAATCTAAGATATTGAAGTGAAATCATTTGAAAAAACTATTAATAGGAATGCTGAAGGTTTATCAAAAGTATATTTCACCTTTTAAAAATAAAACTTGTAGATTTTATCCGACCTGTTCTCAATATGCAGTAGAGGCTATTACAAAATATGGTGCAATAAAAGGAATTTTATTAAGTATAAAAAGAATATTAAAATGTCATCCCTTTCATCCAGGAGGATATGACCCTTTAAAATAGAATATAAATGACAGGGGGTAAAAAATTTGATAGCTATTATAGCTAAACCCATGAGTTTGCTTTTAAATTGGTTTTATCAGTTAATTGGAAATTATGGTATATCTATTATATTATTTACAGTGATTATCAAATTAATTTTAGTACCACTTACTATAAAGCAGCTAAAAAGCACAAGGCAAATGAGTGAAATTCAACCAAAACTAAAAGAAATACAAGAAAAATATAAAAATGACAAAGAAAAATTGAACATTAAAACTATGGAGCTTTATAAGGAATATAAAGTAAACCCTGTTGGAGGATGTTTACCTTTATTAATTCAAATGCCTATTATATTTGGACTTTTTTCAGTACTAAAAGATCCTACAAAATATATTTTAGATCCTAGTTTTATTCATGCTACACAGGAAGCCTTTTTATGGATACCGGATTTAAGTCAACCAGATACGATTATATTACCAATACTTGCAGCTGTTACGACTTATTTTTCTATGAATACTGCAAGTACAGGAAATGCAGCTCAAAATCAAACTATGAAAACTATGAATATGGTATTTCCAATTATGATTTTATGGATGGGAAGAGGTTTTCCAGCAGGACTTAGCTTATATTGGGTAGTAAGTAATGTATTCCAAATAGTTCAGCAAGTTTTAATGCCAAAGGCTGCAACAACTAAGGAGGAATTAAAATAACATGAAATTCACAGATAAAACAGGAAAAACTGTAGAAGAAGCTGTGAAAAATGCCCTAGATGAATTAAAAGTTGTACGTGATCAAGTAGAAATTGAAGTAATAGAAGAACCCAGCAGAGGCATTTTAGGATTTTTCGGGACAAAGCCAGCAAAAGTAAGAGTAACTGTTATAGATTCTCCAGGAGATAAAGCAATAGAATTTTTAAAAAATATATTTAAAGATATGAATATAGAGGTACAATGTAAAACACAACAAAAAGGGGATCAATTAGAAGTAGAGATTATAGGAGCTGATATGGGAATCTTAATTGGGAGAAGAGGACAAACTCTAGACTCCCTTCAATACTTAGTAAGCTTAGTAGTCAATAAAGACAGGGACGATTACATAAGAGTAGTGCTAGATACAGAAGGATATAGACAAAAAAGGGAACAAACCTTAATACGACTTGCAAATAAGCTTGCTAGTCAAGCAAGAATAAAAAGAAAAGATATTATTCTTGAGCCTATGAATCCATATGAACGAAGAATTATTCATGCTACTCTTCAAAACCATCCTTATGTATATACAAAAAGTGAAGGGGAAGAACCTTATAGAAAAGTTGTTATTGTAGCAAAATAAGCTTAAAAACCCAGTAGGTATTACTGGGTTTTATTGTTATCTTATAAAGAGTATAAATTCATTGTTGTGTAATTTCATTGTATTTATGAGGCATACTACTATAGAAGTGAAAAAATTTTTTATATAAAGAGTACTTATCATAGCAAGATGAGAAGTTTTGATATAAAATATATAGGGATTTAAATAAAGAGGTGAAAAAAATGAGTGATACAATTGCAGCTATTGCTACTGCACCAGGAGAAGCTGGTATTGGTATTGTAAGATTAAGTGGAGAAGATTCTATAAAAATATTAGATCAAATATTTATTCCTACAAAAGGAAAATCTATAAAAGATTATTCCTCTAGAAGATTAACTCATGGAAAAATTATAGATCCAAGTACAAAACATGTGATCGATGAGGTTTTAGTTACTTATATGAAGGCACCTTTTACATATACTGCTGAAGATATAGCAGAAATAGATTGTCATGGAGGAATTGTTCCAGTAAAAAAAATATTAGAAATCGTATTAAGATATGGAGCAAGAGTGGCAGAACCTGGAGAATTTACAAAGAGAGCTTTTTTAAATGGAAGAATTGACTTATCACAAGCTGAGGCGGTGATGGATCTTATTAGTGCAAAAACAGATAAAAGTTTTGATGTGGCACTAGGTCAATTAGAAGGATCTTTATCGAAAGAAGTCAAAAAAATTAGAAATGATATTTTAGAGATGATGGCTCATATTACAGTAAATATTGATTTTCCAGATGAAGATATAGAAGAAATTACTTATCATGAATTAAAGGAAAAAGCGAAGCATATTTATAAGGGTATTCATGAGCTTTTAGAAAGTGCTCAAACAGGAAGAATTCTAAAAGAGGGCTTAAGTACTGCAATCATAGGAAAACCTAATGTAGGAAAATCATCTCTTATGAATGCTCTTTTAAAAGAATCAAGGGCTATTGTAACAGATGTGCCAGGAACTACAAGAGATGTAATTGAAGAATATGTAAGTATAAAAGGAATTCCTCTTAAAATTATAGATACAGCTGGAATTCGTGAAACAGAAGATATAGTAGAAAAAATAGGAGTAGAAAGAAGTAAACAGTTTTTTAATAAAGCAGATTTAATCATATTTGTTTTAAATGCTTCAGAGCCTTTAACAGATGAAGATCAAAGAATTATGAAACTTCTGATTAATAGACAAGCTATTGTAATACTTAATAAAATAGATCTTCCTGAAGTTTTTACGAAAGATGATATACAAAAAATACTTCCAAACAAAAAAATAATCAAATTATCAGTTTTATCACGAGAAGGAATGGAAGAATTAGAAAATACAATTGTGAATATGGTTTATGGAGGAGAAGTGAAACAAGGAGAAGTTTCTTTTGTTACAAATGTCAGACATCAAAATGCTTTAGAGAGAGCAATAAGTAGCATAAAAGAAGGTATTAAAGCTATTGATGATGGACTTGCACTAGATTTTATAGAGGTAGACATTAAAAATACATGGGAATATTTAGGAGAGATTACAGGGGATACAGTAGGAGAAGATGTACTAGATACAATATTTTCTAATTTTTGTTTAGGAAAGTAGGAGGAAAAATATATGTTTGAAAAATTTGAATCAGGAAATTTTGATACAATCGTTATTGGAGCAGGACATGCAGGATGTGAGGCTGCTTTGGCTACAGCTAGAATGGGACATAGTACTTTGTTATTGTCTATCAATTTAGATTCTATAGCAATGCTTCCGTGTAATCCTTCTATAGGAGGGACAGGAAAAGGACACCTAGTAAGAGAAATCGATGCTTTAGGGGGAGAGATGGGTCTTAATATTGATAAAGCATTTATACAAAGTAGAATGCTTAATACTGCAAAAGGACCTGCTGTTCACTCTCTAAGAGCTCAAGCAGATAAAAATCTTTATCATATGGAAATGAAAAAGGTATTAGAAAATGAACTTAATTTAGATTTAAAGCAAGGAGAAGTTATTGAAATTCTTGTAGAAGATCAAAAGGTAAAGGGTGTAGTACTTAGTACTGGTTCTGTATATTATTCAAAGACTGTTATTTTAGCTACAGGGACTTATCTAGGAGGAAAAATATTTATAGGAGGAATCAATTATGAAAGTGGACCTAATGGACTTGCTCCTTCTAAAAAGCTTACTCAAAGTTTAAAAAATATTGGTCTTCATATGAGAAGATTTAAAACAGGAACACCTGCAAGAGTAGATCAAAAAACATTAGATTTTTCAAAGATGGAAGAGCAACCTGGAGACGAGAGAATTGTTCCTTTTTCTTTTATGAATGATTCTTTAGAAAAAGAGCAAGTTCCTTGTTGGCTTACATATACAAATGAAAATACTCATGAAATTATTAAAGAAAATATTCATAGATCTGCTATGTATGGAGGAGATATTGAAGGCACAGGACCTAGATATTGCCCTTCTATAGAAGATAAGGTAGTTAGATTTGCAGATAAAAAAAGACACCAATTGTTTATTGAACCAGAAGGGTTACATACAAATGAAATGTATGTACAAGGAATGTCTACAAGTCTTCCAGAAGACGTACAAGTAAAATTTTATAGAAGTATTGCAGGTCTTGAAAATGTAAAAATCATGAGACCTGCTTATGCAATTGAATATGATTGTATAGATCCTTTGCAATTAAATTTAACATTAGAGTGTAAGGATATTGAAGGATTATTTTCAGCAGGGCAGTTTAATGGAAGCTCAGGGTATGAAGAAGCTGCAGCACAAGGTCTTATGGCAGGAATTAATGCATCCCTTAAAATGAATAGAAAAGATCCTTTTATATTAGATCGTTCTGAGGCGTATATAGGTGTTTTAATTGATGATTTAGTAACAAAAGGAACAAATGAACCCTATAGAATGATGACTTCACGTTCTGAGTATAGGCTTGTACTGAGACAAGATAATGCAGATTTAAGACTTACACAAAAAGGTTATGAAATAGGACTTGTGACAAAGGATAGGTATTGTAAATTTGTAGATAAAAAAGAAAAAATAGAAGAAGAAATGAAAAGATTAAAAGAAATGATTATAAAGCCATCTCAAGTTAAAGATTTATTAGAAAAAATGAATGAAGCACCTTTAAAAAATAGTATTTCTTTATACGACTTATTAAAACGTCCTCAGATTACTTATAAGGCTTTAGAAGAAGCAGATAATAATCGAGAAAATCTTCCTATAGAAGTAATAGAACAATGTGAAATACAAATTAAGTATGAAGGATATATTGATAAACAATTAAAGCAAATAGAACAATTTAAAAAGCTTGAAATGAAAAAATTAAGTACAGATATAGATTATAGCAAAATAGAAGGACTAAGAATTGAGGCAAGACAAAAGTTAGATGAGATCAAACCTCTTTCAGTAGGACAAGCCTCTCGTATATCTGGAGTATCTCCAGCAGATATTTCTGTTCTTTTAATTTATTTAGAACAACAAAGAAGAAGAGGTGAAAAAAATGAATAATGAAGAGATCTTAAGAGAAGGATCAAAAAAGCTAGGAATTTCTTTGAATGAAGAGCAAATTAATAAATTTTTAACTTATAAAGATCTCTTGATAGAATGGAATAAAAATGTGAATTTAACTGCTATTACAGAGGATCAGGAAGTAATGATTAAGCACTTTTTAGATTCTTTATCTTGCATGAGTCTTCCTTATATAAAAAAAGGTGATACAATAATAGATGTAGGAACTGGAGCTGGATTTCCTGGTATTCCAATTTATATTTATGATACGGATATAAAATTAACTTTGTTAGATTCTTTAAATAAAAGAATTAAGTTTTTACAAGAAGTATGTCTTAAGACAGATCTTAAAAATGTATCCTTTGAACATGGAAGAGCAGAGGATTATGGACAAAATAAAAATTTTAGAGAAAAATATGATGTGGCTGTGGCAAGAGCTGTAGCACAACTAAATATTTTATGTGAATATTGTTTGCCATTTGTAAGGGTTGGAGGATATTTTATTTGTCAAAAGGGACCTAATATTGATGAAGAAATGGAAAATGCAAAAAAATCCATTCAAATATTAGGAGGAAAATTTATAGAAAGAAAAGATATATCTCTTCCTTTCTCTGATCTTCATCATAATATTGTTGTGATACAAAAGATTAAAGAAACTCCAACAAAATACCCAAGAAAAGCAGGAACTCCAACTAAAAAACCACTAATATAATGAAATTGTCAAGTATTTTGTTGAATAAAAGTATGAAAAAAATTTAAAAAATGGAAGGAAGTATCATATTTTTGACGAATAAATATAATTTAGAATAGTTTTGTATAAGGGGAAGATCAGTGATGATAAAAGATCAAAACACAGCGGTTCTGCAAATTCCTGTCGATTGCATATTACCAAATCCTTATCAACCTAGAAAAGTATTTAAAAAAAGCAATCTCGAAGAATTGAGTGAATCTATAAAAACATATGGAGTACTACAGCCTATTAGTGTTAGAAAAATAGGTGAGGACAGTTATGAACTTGTAGCAGGAGAAAGAAGATTAAGAGCTGCAAAGCTTGCTAATCTTAACATGATCCCAGCGATTGTATCAGAAATGAGCGACCAAGATTCTGCTGTTTTGGCATTAATTGAAAATCTACAAAGAGAAGATTTAAATTTTATAGAGGAAGCATTAGGATATCTTCATTTAATGGAAGATCATGATTTGACTCAACAAGAAATTGCAAAGAATGTAGGAAAAAATCAATCTACCATTGCCAATAAATTAAGAATATTAAAACTTCCAGATAGAATACAAGAATTGCTTATTGAAAATGGATTAACAGAAAGACATGGAAGAGCATTGCTTAAACTTCATGATGAAAAGCTACAACTTATGATGATGAAAGAGATTATAGAAAAAGATTTAAATGTAAAAAAGACAGAAAAAAGAATCACAGAAATATTAGAAGAAATGACAAGGCCTATAGAAGAAAATTCAAAACAGAGAATGAAAAGTGCTTTTAATTTTAGAATCTATTTGAATACTTTAAAAAATGCATACAATGCGATTAAAGAAACTGGGCTAAATGCAGAATATAAACAATTAGATAAAGGCGAATATGTAGAAGTAGTTGTAAAAATTCCTAAAAATCAGTAAAAAAGCTGCAGGCATTAATCCTGCAGCTTTTTGTGGCTCTATGTCAATAGTTGGGGTGGGATTGTTCATAATCCTGCTCCATTACTTTATTAGAGA
>NZ_RYYS01000007.1 GCF_004138215.1 Anaerophilus nitritigenes | reverse complement strand
TTGGCAATTAATTTGTTTGCTTGTCATTTCTTGTGCTGTTTAGTTTTCAAAGGTCAATCTCTTATTTTAAGCCACCGTTGTTTTGACGACTTAATCATCTTAGCATTTTTTGTCGAACGTGTCAATACTTTTTTTAAAAAAGTTAGAATAAATTTTCTTTTTATGGGTCATACTCTTACATAATGCATATTATCAACGAAAGGATTTTTTATAAATGGTCATTATTTTAGTTCGTACATGCTTACTCTACATATTTGTTTTAATTGCTATTCGGTTAATGGGAAAGGGTCAGCTTAGTGAAATGCAGCCCTTTGAACTTGTAATTATATTAATGATTGCAGAACTTGCAACTCTTCCTATGGAAGAGACGGGTGTCCCTTTGATCAATGGTTTTATTGCCATATCTACTCTTTTATTTTTACAAGTAAGCATCTCTTATTTAAATTTAAAAAGCGAAAAAATAAGAAGATTCATATGTGGCAAACCAAGTATATTAATCAATCATGGAAGAATTGATGAAAAAGAATTAAAGCGTCTTCGTATCACCATCAATGATTTAGTAGAACAATTACGAATACAAAATTATTATAATATGGCTGATGTTGAGTTTGCCATATTAGAAACCAACGGAGATTTAAGTGTGATTCCAAAGCCTGAAAAAAGACCTGTTACATTAGGTGATTTGAATATTTCTGCTCCTTTTGATGGCCTTCCAATAACTTTAATAATTGATGGTAAGATATTATATGACAATCTACAAAAGCTTCAAGTTTCAAAAGATTGGTTAATAAATCAACTTCATATGTATAATGTAGCAGATCCAAAAGAAATTCTTTTTTCTTATATAGATGCTTCTAAAAATATTTATGTACATAAAAAAAGCAAAGGATGATTTTTATGAAAGTATTCATCACTTCACTTCTTATTATGTGTTTAATTGTAGGCGGATGGTTTTTTGTCTATGACAGTATTACCCATACAACATCTTCTTTTGTAGAATCTTTAGATGAAATTATCGAAAGTATTCATAAAAACGACTGGACAAATGCTTCCCATCAATTTGAAAAAGTTCATACAAAATGGAATCATACAAGAAATTTATGGTCCATTCTCCTACCTCACCACGAAATTGATAATATTGATTTAGCCAGTGCCAAAGCTAAAGAATATATCCATGCTAAAAATATTTCTTTATCTCTTGGTGAAATTGCCACCTTAAAGAAGCTTTTTCACATTGTAAGAGAAAATGAATCACTTACCCTTACTAACATATTATAAAAATCAATCAAATATAATTTTATCTCCATCAAATACAGGACCATCTTTACAAGTCGTTGCATATGCGTTCTTTTCTTTGTTTAGTTTGCATACACAAACCAAACAAGTTCCTACTCCACAAGCCATTTTTTCTTCTACAGATAATTGTGAAGAAATATTTTTGTCCTTGCAAATTTTTTGGACTATCTTTAACATTACTTCTGGTCCGCAAGCATACACTCTCTTTATTTTTTCATCTTCTATTTTTTCTAAAAGATCTACTACATATCCTCTATACCCATAGCTTCCATCCTCTGTAGCAATCTCTACCTCTCCATATTTTTCAAATTCCTCTACAAGATATGGATCCCTTCTATAACCTAATAAAATCTTTGTATTTTTATTATTTATTTCTTTTGCTACTTGTAGTAGCGGTGCTACACCTATTCCTCCACCTATAATAATAGATTTTTCAAATTCATCGATAGAAAAGCCATTTCCTAAAGGTCCTAACACATCTAATAACTCGCCTTCTTTTTTGGTGCAAATTTCTTCCGTTCCCTTTCCAGCTCTTCTTATGACCAAACGCAAAGAATCATCCTCAACAGAACTAATACTAATAGGACGTCTTAACAGAGATCCGTGATGATCACATTTTATATGAAGAAACTGTCCTGCCTTACTTTCTATAAGTACATCCTTTTTTTCAATAAAAATCTCATAAATATCTTTTGCAATCTCTTTATTTTTTAATATCTTACAAATCACAGCTTTCTTCATTGTATCCCTCCTACCAAAACTTTTTGTTGTTTTTTTCTAAAGTGCTATTAATATCCTCTATCATTTTAATCGTTTCACATCTTGCCGCTTTTCCATAGTTTTTTTCTGTATAACCATCCTTTTGATAAGCAAAGATAATTCCTCTTGAAGAGCTTATAATGGCTCCTAATCCATCCTCATTAAAACAATCTACAATATCCTTTGCAGTACCACCTTGTGCTCCGTATCCTGGTACTAAAAAATAAGATGTATTCATAATTTTTCTAAGTTTTTTTGATTGTTCAGGAAAAGTCGCTGCTACAACTGCCCCTACCTCTCCATAACCATAACTTCCCAAAGTTTGTTGACTAAAATTCTCTACCATATTTGCCACAACTTCATAGATTTTTTTACCATCTACTTCTAAATCTTGTAATTGTCCAGATCCTTTATTAGAAGTCTTCACTAGTACAAACATCCCCTTTCCTTTTTCTTTGATATCTCCCATAAACTCATCTATACTATCTCCTCCTAAATAAGGGCTCACAGTTATGGCATCTACTTGAAATGTTTCAAATTTTTCTCCTTCTATATCTATATCTCCTATATGAGCATTAGAATAAGCTTTAGAAGTAGTTCCTATATCTCCTCTTTTAATATCCCCTATAACAAGCAATCCCTTCTCTTTTGCATAATCACAAGTTTTTATATAAGCATCTAACCCTTCCATCCCATATTGTTCATAAAATGCAATCTGAGGTTTTACTGCTGGAACCAAATCATATACATAATCAATAATAGTTTTATTAAACTCTAATATAGACAAAGATGCAGCTTTTAGATTTTTTCCATACTCTTTAAAATATTTTTCTTTTACACTGCTTGGAATAGATTCTAGTCTTGGATCTAACCCTACTATCACATTACTTCTTTTTTGTTTGATCTTTTCGATCAATTCATCAATAAACATGTTAAATCCTCCTTTTATAGTAATTTGCCTAAGATTAGCATAAAAAATTCACAAAAAAACCTTTTGCTAGAGGCAAAAGGTTAGAATAATCCTATTGATACAAAGATCTTGTTATTTTCTCCTTTCTGGCCTCTCTGGACCAAGTTAAAGGCTATACAAATTTCTATTATCATATCACATAAAAAAGTAAGTTGTCAATTCTATTTATTTTTCTAAAAAGTCAAATATATTATCATATTCACTATGCACAAATTCATAGATCAAAGAATGATCTACCTCTATTCTTTCTCTGAAATCAAGATAAGTCTCCCATTTTTTCTTTTCAAATTCCTTTTGTATCTCTTTTAAATTCTTTTCATCATAACAAGCTATTACAAATTGATGTGCCAATGTAATATAATACACTCCATATACATCTCCATTTAAATAATACGTATCTTGTTTCACATGATCATTAGTAGGGTAAAACTCAGTATATAAATATCCTGAAGGATAACTATGCTTCATAGCATGCATCTTTTCCTCATCTAATATACCAATAACCTCTACTAAATCTTCTACATCATATACTAACAAATACTCCCTTTTGGTCAATGTAAAAGCAGCTTCCGTCATTGTAATACGCATACTAGATTGAACCCTAGCATCTATAATTTTGCAACTATCTTTATCTACTTTAATTTCTGAAACCACCATCTTATAATGATCCTCTACATCAATTAATGACTCTGTCATGTAAGATATTTCTTGATTACGCTCTATTTTTTCAATAGTGTTTTTAATCAGTGCTGAGGGTTTCTCAATTGGCATATAATCTATCTTTTTTGTAGATAAATAGTTCATTCCCAACTTATCCATTCCAACTCCTCTCATAACATAATAATGAACAAGCTGTGTAATACTATCTATAGGTTCACAAATTTTCTCCCAAAGTTTTTTTATCTCTTCTTCTAATAAAATAATCTTTTTTTCAACAAGAAATAAATATTCTTCTTCTGGTTCTGGTAGTGGTTCTTTCCAATATTTATTTTTGTCTATAAACTCTTGCAATAAATAAATGGCTTGCTTTTTATTTAGAGAAATTAATTTTCCTCCTAATCCACCCATCATACTTGCCATAATTTTTTTCACTTGATAAGTTTGCTCTCCCATAACACTTTTATAATCATCTAACCCAAATTCTTCACAATCTAGATGGAAAAATTGATAAAATATTTCTTCCTCTTCGTTTTTCCATTTGATCTTAAGTCCCATAACCCCCATAAGTCTTGTATTTGTAACATATGCACTTACAAACTTATATTTACGTTTTTCTAGTTTTTCCTTTTTCCCTCTGATCACTTTAAATCTGTTTTTGTTCATTCTATTCTCCTTTTTATTTCTATCAAACCTTCCGGTCAGTTTTGTAAATCAAGATATATTTTATTTACATTTGCTTTCATAGTAATTATATTATTTTTATAGAAATAAAACAATGGATACAAAAAAATACACTCTTTATGCATATATTAGAAGTTAGCATACTTACATATACTAATTAATTATAAACTCCGACTAAAATAGAGAATCCATCCAAAGGATGGATTCTCTATTTATTTTGAATAATTTAATAACTCAAAAAACTATTACAAAGACTGCTATCTGCTATTCGCCAACTACCTTTTTTAAATTTTGAATAAATTTATGATCTTGCTCTATTAATTGTTCTGCTCCTGTCACAAAATCTTTTATTGTATTTTGAACTGAACTTATATCTTTTATTGACTTTTTAATTTGATCCAATTCACATTGTATTTCTTCTCTCATATTCTGCTGTTCTTGTTTCATATCTTTTTGTTCTTGCCTTATCTCTCTCTGTTCTTGTCTCATCTCTTGTTGCTCTTTTTTCATCTCTTGTTGCTCTTTTTCGATATTATCAAGTTTATCTAATATTAGCTTAAGCATTTCTTTTTCCATATTTATAACCTCCAAAAACTATGATAAGCATTTCATTGAATTCTTCGTTATCCCTATTATATCACATGAAATAATTGGATGAATACTTGTAATTTATTACATTTCAAGTTAATAAAATACAAGCCCCAATAGTTTAAATTGGAGCTGCCTTTTATAATGTCTTATCATCTTTTTTATAACCTGGTTTTTCAAGAAGTCTAAACATATTATTCTTATAAGCTTCTACCCCTGGTTGATCAAATGGATTAACCCCCAACAAATATCCACTCATTCCACATGCCTTTTCAAAAAAATATACCATATAACCAAAATAAAATGGAGATATTTCAGGTATACTAATTACAATACTAGGTACGTTTCCTTCTAAATGAGCATTTAAACTTCCCTCTAGTGCCTTTTGATTAATAAAATTTAAAGACTTTCCTGCTACATAATTAAGTTGATCTAAATCATCATTATCTTCTTTTACTATAATTTCTTCTTTAGATTTTTCTATATAAATTACTGTTTCAAATATATTCTTTCTTCCATCTTGTATATATTGCCCCATAGAATGTAGATCTGTTGTAAAATTCATAGATGTAGGGAATATTCCTTTTTCACATTTCCCTTCACTTTCTCCAAAAAGTTGCTTAAACCATTCTCCAAAATAAAATAAGCTTGGCTCAAAGCTTGCCATAATCTCTATAGTCTTTCCCTTATCATATAGTAAATTTCTAATAGCTGCATATTGATAAGCTGGATTATCCTCTAAAATAGGAGTTAAGAGATCTTTATATGCATTTTGTGCACCCTCTATAACCTCTTTGATGTCAATTCCTGATACAGCCATAGGTAATAATCCCACAGCAGTAAGTACAGAATACCTTCCTCCTATATCTTTTGGAATTACAAAAGTTTCATATCCCTCTTTCGTAGCTAAATCTCTTAAAGCTCCTTTTTTCTCATCTGTAGTAGTATAAATTCTTTTACTAGCTTCTTCTTTTCCATATTTGTTTTCCATATATTCTTTTAATATCCTAAATACCAAAGCAGGCTCTGTAGTAGTCCCTGATTTAGAAATTACATTAATACATACATCCTCATCTTTTATAAGCTCTAATAGATGATTTAAATAAACCGAGCTTATATTATGACCTGCAAAATATATTTTGGGTCCATTTCTTTTTTCTTTAGGAAGTTCATTATAAAAAGTGTGATTTAGCATTCCTACAGCAGCTCTAGCTCCTAGATAAGATCCTCCTACTCCCACTACTATAAAAACATCTGATTGATCTTTAATTTTCTTAGCTACGGCTTCAAATTTTTTTATTTTATCTTGTGAAAAAGTATTGGGTAAATCAACCCATCCTAAATATTCACTGCCTTTTCCTGTTTTTTCATGAAGCATATTATGACATAGCTTTACTTTTTTTTCTATCATATTGATTTCATCTTTGCTCACAAAATCAAGTACTTTCGAAATATCTAAATTAATTTTTTCCATCCTCTTAGACTCCTTTGATTCATCTCCTTTATTTTTTAAATTTTATTCGTCACATCTTTTTTAAGAACTCATTTCAATCTTATATACAAAAAGAGAATTGATCCTATAGATTCATTCTCTTTTGTCTCCAATAAATTAATAAACTAAGTAACTAGAATAAGTTAAGTGACAGGCCCCATTAATATATATTTTTTGCAAACTTATCTATATGTCGTTTTAAACCCTCATGTTTCAAAAACTCATAGTGTATAATGTCAAAATAATATGGTAAAGGTAATTTTTCATTTAGCTCTATACTAATCTGATTGACTATCTCTGGTGTAATCAATTTACCATAGATCACTATATCAACATCAGACCCTTTTTTATAATTTCCCATAGCACGACTTCCAAAAATAGCTGCTTTCTCAACTTCTTTTATTTCTAAAAAAGTATCTATAATCAAGCTCATACTTTTATCTGGTATTCCAAATTTCATATTTTCTTTCCTAACAAACTATGTATTTGCGCTATAGCTTTATAGTATTCTTCTTTTATTTTTGCAACAGCAAAGTTAAAACGTTCTTCATCGTAAGTATGAGCCAAAAGATTCCTTTTTTCCAGCATATCCATCCAAACTTCCCCATCTTCAATCAGTTCATAATGAAATGCTGCTTTTATTACTTCTCTCGGAAATTTCACCTCTACCTCTTGAGATTCTAAATAATCTTTTAATGTTTTCCATGCAAGTTCAAAAGTATATTCGAATCTTTGAATTAAACCTTCTTTTTCAAGAACACTTAATTGATCAAAATCTAAAATAGCATTATGTAATTGACCATAAGCTTTATGAAAGTTTTCAAATCTTTGACGCCATCGAATTTCTTTTCCTTCCATATATATCAACCCCTACTCTTTTATTTCTTACATCTAATATCCATTTGGATGATTCTTATGCCATTTCCATGCTGTTTTTATAATATCATAAAGTGAATACTTAGGATTCCATCCTAATTCCTTCTTTATTTTTTGTGAGCTCGCTATTAACTTTGCTGGATCTCCAGCTCTTCTTTGTGCCATTTCTCTATTCACTTTTAGTCCTGTTACTTTTTCTACTGTATGCATCACTTCTTTTACAGAATACCCTTCTCCACAGCCTAAATTATATATACTCGAATCACTTCCATTTTCTAAAGCTTTCAATGCAAGTATATGAGCATTAGAAAGATCTGTAACATGAATATAATCTCTAATGCAAGTACCATCTACTGTATCATAATCATCTCCATAGATATAAATTTTATCTCTTTTTCCCAATAGTACCTGCATTATAATAGGTATTAAATGAGTCTCTGGATTATGATCTTCTCCTATCTCTCCACTTTCATAAGCTCCAGCTGCATTAAAGTATCTAAGGCTTATATACTTTAGTCCATATGCCATATCATAATCTTTAAGTATACTCTCAATCATGAGCTTAGTCTTTCCATATACATTTGTTGGATTTGTTTCAAAATCTTCTTTGATAGGTACTTCTTTAGGCTCACCATAAGTTGCAGCAGTAGAAGAAAATACAATTTTTTTTACATGATTTTGAATCATTGTATCTAATAGTTTTATAGTTTTTATAACGTTATTGTTATAATATTTAGATGGATCTATCATAGATTCCCCTACTAAACTATCTGCCGCAAAGTGAATCACACGATCTATATGATACTCTTTTATAACTTTACTTACTAAATTCTCATCGGATATATCTCCCTTTATGAAATTCACATAATCTATAGCTTTTTTATGCCCTTTTTGAAGATTATCCAACACAATTACATCTTTTCCTTGATTCACAAGCTCTTTTACTGTATGGCTTCCTATATAGCCTGCTCCCCCTGTAACAAGTATACTCATTTATAAACTCCTTCTAATAAGCATTTTACTCTCTAACTATTTGATATCATTTTTATCACATGATCTTTTATCATTTTTAAATTGTCTTTTGCACTCTTCATACTATTTCCCTTTACAGAGAAATAAATTTTAATTTTAGGCTCTGTACCAGATGGTCTAATACAAAACCAACTCTCATCTTCTAATGTAAAATGTAGCACATCAGATGTAGGTAAATTAATTTTTTCCATATCTCCTGTAATAAAATTCATCGCTACTGCATTTTTATAATCTCTAAACCATTTTACCCTTTGATTTTCTATACTTTTAGGTGTATTTTCCCTAAAATATTTTAAAATCTCTTTTATTTTTTCCAATCCTTCTTTACCTTTTAAAGTCATAGATACTAATTCTTCTTCATAATATCCATATTTTTTGTAGATCTCTTTTAATGCTTCATACAAAGTTATTCCTTTAGATTTATAATATGATGTCATCTCACATATAAGCATAGAAGCTATTACTGCATCCTTATCCCTTACAAAGGTCCCTGCTAAATACCCATAACTTTCTTCATAACCAAATAAAAACTCTCTATCTTCCTTTTCTTCAAATTCTTTTATTTTCTCTCCAATAAATTTAAATCCTGTGAGTGTATCTGTCGTATCTATTCCAAAAGATTTTGCAATTTCTTCTCCTAATTTGCTAGTAACAATAGTTTTTATTAGTACACCATTTTTAGGAAGAACTTTTTTTTCTTTCATAGTTGACAATACATATTCAACTAATAAAGCTCCTGTTTGATTTCCTGTCAAAACTTCATATTCATCTTGATCATTTTTAACAACTAATCCTACTCGATCACAATCTGGATCTGTTCCTAAAATCACGTCTGTTTCATATTCTTTTGCCATTTCTAATGCTAGTGTAAAAGCTTCATTTTCCTCTGGATTTGGAGATTTAACTGTTGAAAAATTCGGATCAGGATTTTCTTGTTTTTTAACAACAGCTACTTCAAAACCTAACTCATTTAACACTCTTCTTACCAATTTGTTTCCTGTTCCATGAAGAGGTGTATAGATAATTTTTAATTTTTTCCCTGAATTTCTAATCATATCTTTTCTCAAAGATAGTTCTTTTACTTTTTCTATATAGGCTTTGTCCACTTCCTCTCCAATTATAAAAAGTAAACCTTTTGATTTTGCCTCTTCATCACTTATATAAGATACATCTTCATAATTTTCAATTTTTTGAATCTCTTCTATAATGCACTCTGCCATAGATGGTACAATTTGACCTCCATCTTCTCCATATACCTTATATCCATTATATTCTGAAGGATTGTGACTTGCAGTAATAACAATTCCTGCAGCACAATGGAGATACCTTACTGCAAAAGAAAGTTCTGGAGTTGGTCTTAAATCTTCAAATAAATATGCCTTTATCTCATTTGCACTCAACACAAGAGCTGCTTCCCTTGCAAATACATCTGACTCATGTCTAGAATCATAAGCAATCACTACACCTTTTTCTTGCGCATTTTCTATATTTTCTAAAAGATAATTTGCTAATCCTTGTGTAGCTTTTCTTACTGTATATTTATTGATACGATTGGTTCCTGCTCCAATAACTCCTCTTAATCCCCCTGTACCAAATTCTAAATCTTTATAAAAACGATCCTCTATTTCTTTTTCATTATTTTCTATATTTTTTAGTTCTAATTTTGTATCTTCATCAAAATAAGGATGATTTATCCATTCATTATATAAATTTTTATATTTCATCTTTTGTCCTCTCCTATTCTTATATTCATTTTATTATACCATCTTATAAAATCAGCCTCAATCTCTATGATTGAAGCTAATTTTATATTCCATCCACTGAAAATTGTAAACATATCTTTAATAAGCATTCTTATTAACAAATCCTTTAAATACAGTCAAAAACATAATCTTAATATCTAATAATATACTCCAATTTTCTATATAATAAATATCACATTCTATTCTTCTTTGAATAGAAGTATCTCCTCTCCAACCATTTACCTGTGCCCATCCAGTAATACCTGGTCTTACATGATGCTTAATCATATATTTGGGAATCTCTTCTTTAAATTTTTCAACAAAATAAGGTCTTTCTGGTCTCGGTCCAATTAAGCTCATATCTCCCTTTAAAACATTAAAAAGTTGAGGCAATTCATCAATGCTTGTCTTTCTAATAAAAGTACCAAACTTTGTTTTTCTTGGATCATCTTTGATCGTCCATTGTAACTTTTCCTCTTCTTTTTTTTGCACCTTCATACTTCTAAACTTATACATATCAAAATCTCTTCTATGAAGACCTACTCTTGTTTGTTTAAATAAAATAGGTCCTGGTGAAGTAATTTTGATTATAATTGACGTAAAAACTAATATAGGAGAAATCAACAAAATACCAAATAAAGATAATAAAATATCCATACCTCTTTTGATCAATTGATTGAAAGGATCATCTAAAGGCACATATCTAATATTAATAAGAGGTAAATCATCGATTTGATCTACATAAGGCTTAGCTGGCAAATATTTATAATAATCAGGAATAATTTGTGCTTTTACTCCTGCTTTTTCGCACATTTTAATAATATCATTTAATCTATCGTATTCCTTAAGAGGAATAGCAAGAATCACTTCATCTATTTCATAATTAAAAAGAATAGTAGATAAATCATCTATTTTTCCCATAACATGACTATGAGCTACCTTATATCCTTCTCTTTTATCATCATCTAAAAATCCTATGATATTGTATCCCAAATATCTATTTTGTTGAATTTTATGAGCAAAATTACATCCTAAATCTCCCGCTCCAATGACTAATATATGCTTTAAATTGAGTCCCTTGCTTCTTGCAATACGAAGACTTTTCCTAAGAAATATTCTTTCTACTACGCCTAATACAACGCTCAACAGCGAAAATAATAAAAGTACATATCTTGAATAATGAATTTGCTTTACAACAAATAATATACTCATCAAAATCATAAGCCCTATTATATTAGCTTTTATAATTCCTGCTACTTCAAAATCCATTTTTTTAATTCTTTGAGGCATATATAATCCTAATGAATTGTATAATAATAAATATAAAGGAATTATAAATAATAGAGGACTCATATATTCTCTAAAATCTAAATGCCAACCTGCCTGTAAAAATATATTCGTTTGAAAACGAAGAGCCCATGCAAAAAAAAGTGCCAGTGCAATGACAACTCCATCTATAATCACTAGCATACTATTTAAAAATCTTTGATGACTTTTAATCATCTTTTATTCCTCCAACCTCTTTCATCCAATTTATATTGGTTTAACCCTGATATATTGCATATATCTTCATATATATACCCCATATCTTTTAAATTTTGTATCATTTCAAGAGGATTCATAATATATGTTCTTATGATTTTGCCTTCTCCCTTCATCTGAAAACTTCCTATATTTGCTGGCATAAAAATGGTTTCTCCTTTTGAAAATTGTTCCACTTTATCTTCCCCATAAATCATTTTAAACGCCCCATCTATACACATATATATTTCAAATCTCTCTCCATCTATCTTATCGCTATATTGTGTATGAATATCTAAAGACTCTGTAGTAAAATATTTACAACATACATAAATCGTTCTCGTATATCCTTGTTTTTTTATCTGTAAACCTTTAACAATAGGCTCTTTCATATAATTTTCAAAATCAGTAACAGCTATTGCTTGTTTTACATGAAGCTGTCTTGGTTTTCCATCAAGTCCTAATCTATTCCAATCATATACTCTATAAGTAGTATCCGAGTTTTGCTGGATCTCAGCTAGAACAATCCCCTCTCCTATAGCATGAATAGACCCTGAAGGTATAAACAAAACATCTCCTTTTTTTACAGAAACTTTTTTTAAAATATTCTCTATAGTATTTTCTTTTATAGATGTTATAAATTCATCCTTTTTAGCACCTTCGCTTAATCCATAAATCAAGTAAGCATCAGAAACTGCATCTACTATATACCACATTTCTGTTTTGCCTAATTCCTTTTCATACTTTTTGGCATAGTCGTCATCAGGATGAACTTGTACAGATAATTTATCTTTTGCATCTATAAACTTTATCAATAAAGGAAATTGCTCTTCCCATGACAAAGATATTTTTCCAAATACTTCTTCTCTATTTTCCTTTAATAAATCTATAATGGATTTTCCTTGTAAAGCCCCATTATCAATTATACTTGTTCCTGAAGGATGGGCACATACTTCCCAGCTTTCCCCTATAAGACTATTTTCTACTATATCTTTATTAAGACACTTCTTTAAACTTTGACCTCCCCAAACCTTTTCTTTGTAAATTGGTTTGAATTTTATAGGATATAACATATTCTTTTCCCCCTTTAGGTCAACTAACTTGATAAAGCTCCTTTTGTTTTTTCATCAATTAACCTAACCATTTCTTCTTCAAATCTCTTTGTACTAAATTTAAATGCATGGTTTCTTATTATTTCTTTATTAAATTGATCTGCATAATCTTCAAGATACATAACAGCTTCTTTTAATGCTTGTACACTCTGGTCTTTGAAAAAAACTCCTGTTTTTTTATCAATAATCGTTTCTAATGCTCCACCTTTTCCATAGGCAATCACTGGTCTTCCGCAAGCTTGTGCTTCTACGGGAGTAATTCCAAAGTCCTCTTCTCCTGGAAAAATAAATGCTCTACATCTTCTATAATAATCCCTAACTTCTTTGTCTTTTAATCTACCTAAAAATCTAATATTTTCTTTTGCAATACTTTTATATTTATCAAGCTCAGATCCATCACCTATAATTACTAAAGGTAATTCCATGTCATTAAATACTTCTATCGCCAAATCTATTTTCTTATATGGAACAAGTCTTGATACAATAAGATAATAATCCTCATTTTCATCTATCGGAGTATAGAAGTCTGTATCTACTGGAGGATATATTACACTGGATTCTCTTTTATAATGTTTTTGAATTCTATTTGCTACATTATTTGAATTGGCAATAAAATAATCTACTCGATCGGCTGATACTCTATCCCACAATCTTATATAATTCATTAAAAGACTAATGATTCCTCTAACAAAGGTTCCTTTATCCCTTACATAATCATGATACATATCCCATGCATATCTCATAGGCGTATTGCAATAGCAAATATGAACTGTATCTGATCTGGTAATAACACCTTTTGCACATGCAGTAGATGAACTTAATATCACATCATATTCACTTAAATCAAAATTTTCTACAGCTATAGGCATCAGAGGCAAATATGATTGATATTTCTTTACACCAAAAGGCATATTTTGTATAAAGGATGGTCTAATATCCATCTTTTCGAAATCTTTAGGCATATTATTTTTATTATATACAATCGTATATATAGGAGCATCTGGAAACAGTTGATGCAGTATGCGAATAATTCTTTCAGCTCCGCCCATATTTGTAAGCCAATCATGTACTATAGCTATTTTCAATTATTTCACCTCTCACTTTACTCTTAAATTTCTTGCTCTCTTTTATTCAAACCATATACAATTCTCATAAGAATCTTTCTCTCTTCACGCATAAATCATTTTAATACAATTTCTTAAACATACAAATTCAAAAAACAATATTTTAGAATAGCAAACTCAAACTAAAATATAACAACAGCTTATTCTAGTATTTCATGAAAACATTCTATCAAATAAATGAGCTATTTAATAGCCTTCATTATTGTAACTTATGTCTAAATTTTAAGTATTTGTAGAAATAGTCCAACATAGAATAGTAAAAATTATAAAAATATCAATCACTAAATCTTAAATACTATTAAAATAATTTATTATTATTTATGGATTTCTCTTAAAACTTGTTCATATACTTTTAGAGTTTCATTAGCTGTTTTCTTCCAATCAAATAATTTTATTCTTTGAAAACCCTTATCCACTAATTTTTTTGATAATTCTTCATTAACTAATACATTATACATCGACATAGTCAACTGGTCTATATCATATGGATTTATCTGTATCGCAGCATCTCCTACTACTTCTGGCAATGACGATACATTTGATGTAATCACAGGTGTTCCTGAAGCCATAGCTTCTAAAGGAGGTAATCCAAATCCTTCATATAATGATGGAAATACAAAAAGTGATGCTGCTGCATATAGAATTGACAAATCTTTCCTATCAACATAGCCTAGCATCAAAATCTCATTATCCATATCTACATTCTTTAAATTCTTATGTTCTTCGCCAATAATTACTAGCTTGTATTTATTTGTCATTTGTCTTAATTTTTTATACGATTTTATAAGCCTATCTATATTTTTATGTGCTCTTACATTGCCAATATATAAAATATAAGGTTTATGGATTTTATATTTATATTTTATTCTATCTATATCTTTTGTATTTATTTGAATATTCTTAAATAAATCATCTACTCCAAGATATATTACCTGTATTTTACTTTTTTCAACCTTAAACGTCTCTAATAGATCTAATTTTGTATTTCTTGAATCTACAATAATTCTATTAGCTTTTTGTATTACTTGTCTAAACATAAAATATGCATAATAATAAGCTGCTTTATTTGGAAGAAACTCTGGAAATTTTAGATGAATAATATCGTGTATTGTTACTACCAAAGGACCTTTATATAACAGTGGTATATTATAATGAGGCCAATGTATAATATCATGTTCTGTATCGGCAATAGCTTTAATTGCTTTCATTTGTTCTTTCAATCCATATATATTTGCATCTAATATCTCCGTATTTACACCAAATTCAGTTATCATTTTTTGAGATTGATCTTCTTTACAATAAACATTTACATCTATATTCTTCTTTTCATATTGTTTGATTAAATTAGATATATATGTTCCTATTCCAGATCCATTTATTAACCTTCCATCAATACCTATTTTCATTTTCTTTATCCCCATACTTTTTTATATCATAGCTTCTTTATATACTTTTTCTAACTCTCTTATAGTTCTTTCCCATGTATATTTTTCAACCTGTTCATATCCTTGTAAAATCAATTCATGCCTATAGAATTCATTATTTAAACCCTGGCAAATTGCCTCTGATATGCTTTTTTCATCTGTAGGATCCACAAGTATAGCTGCATCGCCAACAATTTCTGGTATAGATGTAGCATATGATGTTACTACTGGTACCCCACAAGCCATAGCTTCCAATGGTGGTAATCCAAAACCTTCGTATAAAGAAGGATATACAAATAAAGTCGCACCACTATATATGATTGGTAGATCTGATTCGTCAATATACCCTGTAAAAATCACATCATTGTCTAACTGAGAATTACTATTTTTCCACGCCTTACCTATAACTACTAATTTTTCTTGTATCTCATATTTTTCTTTTAAATGTTTATATGCCTTTAATAAAGTATCAAAATTTTTCCTAGGTTCATTAGACCCAATACCTAATATATACTTGCCATATATATTGTATTTTAGTTTTACTTTCTCTATTAAATCAATATTATCTTCATGATAAAATTTATTATCTACTCCCAAATATACAACTCTTATTTTATTTTCATTAACATCAAAATATTTTATAATATCACGTTTAGAATATTCAGAATCAGTTATTATAATATCTGAATTATATACAGATCGTTTTATTCTTCTATAATATAGATATTTTGTTAATGAAGTTTTTAAATATTCATCTTCAAATATCATTGGAATCAAGTCATGTATAGTCACAATATATTTGCATACTTTCATTATAGGTAATCCCATATTTTTAGTACAATGAAAAATACAGGATCTATTTTTTATTAATTTAAATGGTAAAATAATTTCTTCCCAAAGCTTGCTCAAAATCTTTTCTTTCATTGAATTGTTTATATTATAGAATCCATTTAAAAATTGATACTCTTTTTTAAATTTTAATAAATTACATATTTTTTGAGTATAAACACTAATACCATTTCCTTTTGTTTGTATAGGCCTTATATCTATAGATATTTTCATAAAATTCTTCCTTATCTTTAAACATCTTATTTCTCATAATATTTTATATACTTTCTTTTAAATAATTTAGACATGTTAATATTTATATTTTCTTGCATATTTTCGTTATATACCCTAATGTTTTTGAAATTTTATAAATTTCTTCTACTGCTTCCATTCCTAATGGCTCTATTTCATTTTTATATAATTCTTCTAACATTGTTTCATTTATAATATTGGTTTGTTCACTACAAATGAAGTTATAATATTGCTTAGCTATAATCTCAATGTCTAACGTATTTTCTGCATATTTTCTTGCATTATCCGATAGAGTTTGACAATATTTTTTATCTTTAATTAGTTTAATTAAACTTTCTGTTAAAACATTTATTTCCTCTTGATCTTCTTTAATAGAAACAGGAATTTTTATACAACATTGATCAGGAATTTCTGAAAAACTGCCAATATCTGAAACAATAACTGGTTTTCCAGCTGCTAAAATACGCATAAGACTTCCAGAAGTTTCGCCGTTATATGGATATCGTAAATTTATACAAATATCTGAAAGATTTATATAATCTTTAAACTCATCAATAGTAGTAAATCCTGTTATTCTAACTTTATCTTTAATATTATTTTTAATACAGAATTCGTTTATTAATGCCTTCATATCTGCATTCGCTTCTCCTACTAAAATATACATACTATTAGCATTTATACTTAATGATGTATGAAATGCTTCTAATGCCTTATCAATTCTCTTGGTATTTGCTATAAACCCAAAAGAAGCAAAGATCATACTGTCTTTCGGTAAATTATATTTTTCTCTAAGTTTATCTCTATCCTGTATAGGCTCTATTTTTGCATAACTTGGAATTACTGAAATATTTTTGCCAATATCTTTTTTCAAAAGTCCTTTTTTAGCATATTCACTATGAACAATTATTTTATCTGCATAATTTGTAACAAATCCATTTGCTACTATTTCATGAATTTTAAGACCACATTTTCCTTGTTTTATTTCATCTATATAATTATTTGCAACTTCTTTATTATCTTCAGCTAGTAATTTCTTATATAAGCTATAATCTCCTCTAGCTCCTGATATAAAATGGATCACTCCATGCATATTATAATCATGCAGTACAAGTATCCCTTTATACTTTTTAATGTATGAAAACATGTATTCATGAAATTCACTATTTCCCATTTGAAAAACTGTTTTATAATATTGATTTGACTTCTTATCATACTCTTTATAATTAAATATTTTTATATTATAACTTGATTTAAAAGGATGCCCTTTATATTTATCGTCTACATAAACATCTATGTCAAAATATTGAACAAGCGATAAAATCATGTCATAACTATAATCTGCAATTCCTGATTTCTGTGGTGGTAATGGAGTAAACATTGCAATTTTTCTCTTGGTATTATCATGTATTTCTTTTCGTATAGTCTTAATTTTATTTATGCTATCTATTGTTAATCTAACGGTATTTTCCCATGTATATGTATTTACTTTTTTAAACATTTCATCCTTGAATTTATTCAAATCCATATCTTCTAAAGCAATTTTTAACCCTTTAGAAATGCTTTTTATATGAAAAGGATCTACTAATATCGCAGCATCTTTCGCTATTTCACCAAGACTTGAGTTGTTTGATGTTAAAACATTCGTTCCACATGCCATAGCTTCAATTACAGGAAGACCAAAGCCCTCATATTGGGAAGGAAATGCCATCAGTGTAGCCATATTATATAATTTTACAAGATGGTCAAAAGGAACAAAATTTGTCATTATTACTCTATCAGAAACATTATGTTTTTTTGCTGTATTTCTTAGTTCTTCTTCTCCTTCTTTATGCAGACTACATATTATTGCTAGCATATACTCATCACGCAAATTCTGTGGTAACATAGAATATGCAATAATTAATTCATTCATATTTTTTCTAGGATCTGCCCCACCTGTACACATTATAAATTTACCATTTATTCCGTATTTCTCTCTAATCTCCTTCTCATCTGAAATTATAGATAGTTTCCTAAAACTTTTGTCAATCCCTGCATAAATCACATCTATTTTTTCTTCTTTTATACCTATATATTTTATTAAATCTTCTTTTACACTTTCAGAAATAACTAATAATTTATCCACACTATTTAAAAATTCTATAATTCTCATATACCAAGCTTTTATCTTTTTATTATAATCTAAATACCTTTTTTGAAATAAAAATGGAATAATATCATAAACAGTAGCAATAGTTTTAACACCTTTAAACCATTCTGGATTATATATATCCCAATAATCAAATGGACTTGTAAAATAGAATATATCAATTTTATAATCGCTTAAAAAGTTTTTAATAATATTTCCTAATATCTCATCATATTTTTTTCTGATCCCATGAGGTTCTTTTTGAATTAAATATTGATTTTTACCTGTATAAATGTGTACATCTTTAATATTTAAGTGTTTTTCCTTTGAAATATTTAATATATCAAAGATACTCTCATCATTATAGGCATTAAAAAATATATAATTGTTATTTACATCTGTTTCTATTAGTAATTTCAACTGATTAACATTGTAATTTCCAATCCCACGATTTTTAGAACCTGGACTAATTATTGGTTGAACATCTATTGCTATATTCATTTTTATCTCTCCTTACCTATTTTTTTCATGTACTCAGAATCAATAAAAATAGAATTTATTCCAGTAAAAGCATATTCAACATATCCTTTTGTTTTTAGGTAATCAGCAACTTCATTCGTTTTTATATTAATTGCTAAATAAGGTCTGTATTCTATGGTTTCAACAATTATAACTAGTGGCCTATATTTCATAAAATCTATATCTTTTAATATTTCTAATTCTAGCCCTTCAATATCTATAGAAATAAATGTAGGTGCTTTCCCAAAATATTGATCTATAATTTCTGTAACAGAAATTGTTTTTATTTTATACTCATTCATTATTTTTATGTTAGGATTAACTTTACAAAATTCTAATGCAGCTTCATAACTAACTGTACTTAAACCGTCTCCACTAAGTACATAAAAATCTATTTCACTGTCTCCTTGTGTACTTACTGCATTATTTAATATAATATCTTTATACCTATAGTATTTTAATTCCTGTATTAGTTCAGGATTAGCTTCTACTAATACTCCTTTGGCTCCTTTTTTATAAAAATAGTAAGTATTACTTATTTCTTTAGCGTGATTTGCGCCTAAATCTAAATAAGTTATATCTTCATTTTTTATTCCTAATACATAGAAAATATAAGCTAATATAGTGTCTTCTCCTGATTGAGCATATGAATTTTTATCAAAAAAACTTTTTTCATTTATTAATTTCATATCTAAATTTTCTGATATGGTCCCTACTTGATTTTCCAATTGATCAATTCTTATTAATTGACTCTCTAATGCATTTATTCTATTTATTTCATTCTCTAACTTAGTTATCTTATTTATTTCATTCTCTAATTTAGTTATCTTATTTATTTCATTCTCTAATTTA
>NZ_RYYS01000068.1 GCF_004138215.1 Anaerophilus nitritigenes | reverse complement strand
TAGATGGAAATGCTTCAATAATATTGACAGAAGCATTAGAAAAAGCAGGGAAGGTGATGGAGTAATGAAAAAGTATAAATGTATTAAAAAATTAATATTACAAAAATATGATGATGATGGTTTTGTGATGGACAATGAATTCTTCTTTACAAAAGAAGGTAGTGTATGGGAACTTGATGAATCTGATTCAAAATTAATAGGTGGAGAAATAAGACTTATAACTACAAAAGAAGGATATTTGGATTGGCTGGAGATAGACAAAGAAACACTAGAAGAACATTTTGAAGAAATTAATTAAGCATAAAATTGAGGTTTAATGGAGGAAAGGGGAATAAGAGATGGATTGTGAAATGATAAGACAAGAATTACAAAAAGCTGGAGTATTCACAGAAAAAATTACAAATGAACAACTTGAAAAAATAAGGGATGTAATTAATGTAGCAGGAGGAGGGTTATATCATCTAGTGAATGTTTTAACAGGACCAATTAACATTAGGGAAGCTATTTATTATGGGGGTTATCTAAGCAATAACCATAGAAGAATGAACGGAAAAGCACCAATAAGATTAAAACAGATATTGAATATACGCTAACTATAAGGTTTGTATGGAAGAACATAAGGGGGTAAGACATGGAAGACCTACAGTATAGAAAAACAGAAGGGATACTTTATAGTCACTTTAGGAGAAAGAAAAGGATTAATAGGATTAAGTATGATATAGAAAGTACAAAGCACAGTATACATAAGATACAACAAGACCTTCAAAATGTAAATATAGAGTTATCTGATTGTATGAAAGCAATTGATTATAGTCAAGATAGAGTACAGTCTAGTAGTGAGACAGTTAGTGCAATGGAGAGAGAAATGGAAAGAATAACAGACAAGCTACTAAATGAATTGACATATAAAGTACAGAAGAAATTCAAATTAAATGCTAGACTTAGAAATATAGAAGCACAAGTAAAAAGAATACAAAGTGTACTTGATGAATTGACAGAGGAAGAAGCAAGTCTTATAGAACTAAAATATAATGGGTTAAAAACTTATAGACAAATTGCATATGATCTACATTGTGATGTAGCGACTGTGAAAAGAAGAAAAGATAAGCTAATAGAATACATTGCAAGTGAATTAGAGTAAAACGCAACAAAAACGCAACACTTACGCAACAAAGTAAGTAAATTTCTGTAGTATAATTGTATTATGGACAACTGAATAAGGACAGGGACAATCTCACACATGTTCCAAAGTGGAAACTATCGTAAAGGTGAAGGACACTCAGAAATGGGTGTCTTTTATTATGCATAATTAGTATAAAGAATTACCTATATCTAAATAATACTAAAAATGGTACAATATACATAATACTATTTTAAATGAGGTGGTTATATGAAATATTGTACATTGTGTAAAAGGTATGTAGAGCCTACAAAATCTAAATGGAACTGGGGTTTGTTTATACTCTTATGTG
This sequence comes from Anaerophilus nitritigenes, assembly GCF_004138215.1. Lineage (GTDB taxonomy): Bacteria > Bacillota > Clostridia > Peptostreptococcales > Thermotaleaceae > Anaerophilus > Anaerophilus nitritogenes. The sequence goes on along the minus strand of NZ_RYYS01000068.1, from coordinate 22,600 downwards.
TTACAGTAGTCGGAGGAATAGGATATGCTATACATCATGTGTTTATGAAAAGTAAGAATAGATGCCCGATTTGTGCTACTAAACAATTAATTAAGTATAGTCCAGAAGATGTAGAAGCTAAGAAGTTAGAGAAACAAGAAAAGAAAGAAGCACGAAAAGAAATGATTGACAATGTAAAGAATAAAATAAATGAAGTAAGAGAGTAGGCATCCATGAGGGTGTCTATTTTTTATGCGTAAAAGATAGGGGTGAAATAATGAAGATACCAGAAAAAATTAAAATAGGATATAGAGATTATAGTATTAATTTAATTAATGGTGATGTAATAGATGGGAATAGTGTTTGCTATGGAAATATAAAGTATGATGATGGACAAATAAACATAAGCACAAAATATAGTAAAGATCAAATAGAGTGTACATTTATCCATGAGGTTCTACATGGGATAGATGAATTAATGGAAACTAATTTAGAAGAGGAACAGATTAGAAAGATGGCAAAAGGATTGTGTTATATTTTAAAAAATAATAAAGAACTTTTTATGTAATAAGTTGTAATAATTGTAATGCGAGGGGAGAAGGGAAAATGATAGATGAAAAAAAGCAAATGGCTATTAATTTATTAGTGGAAGGAACTACGAGTAAGACAGAGATTGCAAAGCTATGCGGAAGAAGTAGACAGTGGCTGTATCAACAGGTGTTGGATGACGAGGAATGTAAGGCAGAGCTAGACAAACGTCTACGGCAAATAGAAACTTTTGGAATGAATACAATTAAAGGTGGATTGCAAGAAAAGATTAATAATATAGTGCGATTAGCCAATAGAGCAGAATCAGAGAAAGTAAGACTCGAAGCTAATACATACCTAGTAGATAAGGTACTAGGAAAGAACACAACAAAGCTGGAGGTTATGGAAAAGATAGATAAATCTAATGTAATAGATGTAGATGAAGCACTTGGAAAATTAGAAGAAGAATAGGTTCACAAGAGATAAAAATTATACACAATATACAGTAGTATGCATGAGAAATTGAATAAAAATACTGTATAAATTAGTGAATGTAAAAACTAAAATAGAAGAATGTTAATCAAACGTTGGAATATAAACGTTTAGATGAAATGCTCGAATACAACACAATAAATAAAGTGTTACATTCGAAATGATAAGAGTGTAGTCGAATAGATTGTACTCTTATTGTTGTTTTTGGAGGGGTAGCCTTCTAAATTCAAAAATGAAAAATGTGGTGTTTTAAGTCCTACAATTTTTTATAATATTTTTCAACCTCGAAGGTGGTGAGATAATGCAACATACAAAAGAGGATATACAACTACTCTACAAATACCTAGTACAATATCTAATAAAATATAAAGATCTTTCTAAACCTAAAGCCGAACAATCAGCTCGTCAATTAATGAAGTCTAACAATGATAAGTTGTACGAATATGGTAACTTAGCATGGTTAGTAGGGAAATACAGTATAGAATATTTCTGTTTGCATTATCTACAAGATACATTTGTAGTAAAAGAGACAAATGATGCTAGACCTTTAGCACAGGTTCACTATGATATATGGAATCAGCTAGAACAAATGTTCATTGAAAATAGTTGGGATAAGGAAGAATTTATATTGCCCCGTGGACTTGGTAAATCTACATTCATAAACTTATCGGTATCAGCTTGGTTACATTGTTATCAAAAAAGCAGATATACAATTATGTTAGGGAATAGAGAAGATGATGCAGTCAACTTTGTAGAGAAAGTTAAGATTGCATTACAAAATGATTATATACTAGAGACTTTTGGAAAATTAGTTAATCAAAGAGAAAGAACAGTCAATAAAATTGAATTAGAATTGACTAATAATACAAAAATACAAGCATTTTCTTCTGGTACATCTGTTCGTGGTACTACTTATACATGTGCAGATGGTATTTTTAGACCTCAATGCATTATAGCAGATGACTACATAAACGAAAATGATATACTATCGGATAATGCAAAAGAAAAGAAAGTTAATAAATGGTATAAAGAAGTTGAAGAATGTGGAGATAGTGCAGTTATTAGAGGTGGGAAAGTAATTAAACCTTCTAGTAAATTTATCATAGTTGGTACTCCACTAGCACAAGGAGATTTTATCGACACTATCAAAAAAGATACAGATTATACTCTATTTCATCGGGGAGTAGTAGATTTTGATGCAGAGGAATATTTTGATACTAATCAACATTGGCAGCAATATAAAAAAATACTATTCAACAATAAGCTAGAAAATGCAACTCAAGAAGCAGAACAATATTATTATGATCATATAGATGATATGAAATTCTCAACAATTTGGGAAAAATATTCTTGTGTAAAATTAGCAAATAAATTCTTTAACAAAAGGATTGCATTTATGCAAGAATTAATGTGTAACTGTCAGAAGATTGGTGAGAAATGGTTTAAGAGCAACTTAGCACAAAGCAAAGAAGAAATTGAAGACAACATATTCACAAAAAATATTCTTGTAATTGACCCTGCTGGAATCAAATCTGCAAGTAGTAGGCGAGATTATTTTGCATTTGCAGTAATGTCAGAGGCAGAAAATGGGTTTAAATATGTTCGTTTGGGAGAGATAGAAAAGATTGATAGTTATAATTATTATATAAATCATGTCATAGAAATTTTAAAGGACTTTCCAGATATTACTCATGTGATTATAGAAAAAAACTTCTATAATGGCATGGATGGGGAGAAAATAAAGGAAAGAATCAAAGAAGATGAAGAATTTTGGGGAAGAAGTATTGAAGTGGAATGTATAGCAACTAGGAAAAACAAAGATGATAGAATTTCCACTATTGTTGATGATGTGAACAATGGTCGTATAATTTTTTGTAAAGATAGAGTACAAAAAGAAGCACTAGACCAACTAATGGATTTTCAAGGACAGATATATAGTTTGCATGATGACTTTGCCGACTGTATTGCTTTGGGAGCAAATGAAATATCTAATATTGTTGTATTTCAAAAGCCTATTATATTAAATCGAAAACTATTATTTTAGGGAGGTGAAAAAGTGGAGATTGATAAAAGTATATTAAAAGTTGATATAAGTAATTTTGAATCAGCACGATCTGAATACAAGAAAATGTATGACTATTATATAGCGAAAACTGATGCAGAAAAGAATTATAAGCAGGTAGATGATAGAAGTAATGCTTTTGTTAAGCAAAATTTTATTAAGAAGTTTCTAAAACAAGAGGTTAATTATTTGCTAAGTAATAGAATTACATATACATCTGAGGATGTAGACGCAGTTAATATAATTACTAGGGTTATGAAACGTGCAGGAAATACACATGATAGAGAATTGTTTAAAAATGCTTTAATATTTGGAGAATCTTATGAGTTAGCTCATATAGCAGATGAGAAAATAAACTTTAAGATATTAACACCTCTAAATTGCTATATACATTACAATGAATATGATGAGATTGAATATGCCTTCTATTATAGAAAGAAAAAAATAAACAATAAAGATGTGATATTGCTAGATATATACACCAAAGATGATATTCAATATTTTAGTTATTCTTCTGATAATTTTAAACAATCAAAAGCACCTACTAGCCACTTTTTCGGGGAAGTACCTATTTCAATATGTTCTTTGAGCCAAGAAGGTAAAGACGATACTTTGTATAGTGACATATTTAGCTTACAAGATAGTTATAATACGGTAGTATCTAACTTTGTAAATGAAACATCTGATTTTAGAGATGCTTATATGGTTTTTAAAAATGCAAAAGTAGATGATACTACTGCAAAAGAATTTAAAAAGAACGGGATTATTATACTTAATAGTCCAAATGGGCAGCTTAAAGCAGATGTTTCTTTTTTGATGAAAAATATTAATGCAGAATTTAACAAATTAATGTTGGATACTCTACATAAAAATATATATGAACAGGCAAACCACATTGATGAAACTGAAAAACTACAGAGTAATACGAGTGGTGATGCATTACAGGCTCGTATGTGGGGATTAACAAATAAGATAAGTGGTTATAAAGATGTAATGTCTGATGTATTACAGAACAGATGTAAATTGATATTTAGATATTTTAATCTTATTACAAGTAGTAAACATGATTATCTTGATATTGATTTTAAATTTACATTAAATCTACCTAAAAATGACCAGGCTACTGCTGATATTATAAGCAAAGTTGGAGATAGGATAAGCAACGAAACTGCATTGGCACAATTCTCTTTTATTACGAACCCGTCTGTCGAAGCTAAGAAGGTAGAAAAGGAAAAGGGAATAGAAATGACACCAGAACAGGTTAAGAGTTTAATTGCAGGTGTTGGAGATGAATAAGAAGATACTAGAGGATATTCTAAGAGAATATAAAGATGTCTTATTGCTTACAGAGGATGAGATATCTAAAATATTAGATGCTTATGACAAGCAGAATGAGGAAATTATAGATATCGTAAATAAATTATACAACTCTATAGACAATGAGAATATTTGGCAGGAAGTAAACAAATATGGCAGGTTGAAAAAGTTAGAAAAAGAATTAAAAAGTGGTTTATTGAAATTCTCTAAATTAGATATAACAATGACTACGGCAATATTAAAGAAAATAGCAAATGAAGCATATGCAAGAAATGTATTTGTATTAGAGAAGAATCTATTTATTAAACCAACAAAGAATATTAAGCTACCTAATAAGATTATAAATGAGATACTTAATTATAATGTAGAGGGGCTTAATTTCTCTGAAAGAATTTGGTTTAACAATGTAAAGCTACAACAAAACATGGTAGGAACAATCAGAAATGGGCTACAAAATGGCTATAGCATAGATAGAATGGCAAAATCTATTAAAGATACTATGCAGATTAGTAAAAATAATGCTATGAGACTTATAAGAACAGAAAGTGCTGGTGTATGGTATAGAGGGCAAAAACAAGTATATAAAGATCATAAAATTAAAAAACTCGTATTGATTGCTACATTAGATAGTAGGACAAGTAATATTTGTAGAGAACGTGATGGAAAAGTATATATCGCAGGAGAAGAACCTGCATTACCATTTCATCCGAATTGTAGAAGTACCTATGCAGCATATTTTGAGAATCAGCAGATTAAAAGTCGTTTAGACAATCAAACAAAGCAAAAAATTAAATACACCACTTATAAAGAGTGGATTAAGCAAAAGTGACGTCTTTAAATTGATTTTAAGACGTTTTTTAATGCAATTGATTAAAACTATACTAAAAATTTATATGGCGTTCTGTGTGGTTATAACTGTGTAGAGTGCCACTAGGAGGTAAAATTATGGAATTAAAAGATGTAAAAGAGTTTTTAGACGAAAACAAAGAGGATGAAGATGTTAAAAAATTTGTTGGAGGGTTAATTAATTTAGATTTGATTAAGTCTGTAGCAAATGAAGATAAAGATGTAAGAAGTTGGCTAGATAGTGAAAAGGATAAACATAGTAGTAAATCCTTGGATACTTGGAAAAGCAACAATCTTGAAAAATTATTAGATGAAGAAATTAAGAAAAGATTTCCAGATAAAGACCCAAAAGATACAGAGCTTGAAAAAATGAAAGCTGAAATTGAGAAAATAAAAGCTGAAAGTGTTAGAAAAGAATTAACAAATAAAGCTATTAAGATTGCAACAGAAAAGAAATTACCCGTTTCTTTAGTAGATTTTTTAATTGCAAATGATGAAGAAACAACACTAAAGAATCTAGGGGTATTAGAAGAAACATTGAAAACTACAGTACAAGGTGCAGTAGAGGAAAAAATTAAAGGTAATGATTATAAACCACCTAAAGATGAGAAAGAGGAAAATAATAGTAGTAATTTTATGTCTATTATAAAAGAAAATCAAGCAAAAAGAGATTAGGAGGAATAAATATGAATACAATAAAAAAACCATTGAAAATGAATCTACAATTATTTGCTGATGCAGGATATTTAAAAGACAATCTAACAGGTTTTGTACCTACAGAATCAGCAGCAGGAATTATGAAAGATGTAGCAAGAGGTTCTAGTGTTTTAAGATTATCAAAGGTTGAAAGTATGACAAGTGATAAAAAGAAATTTTCTATTATGACAGAAGGTGCTGGAGCCTATTGGGTGGGAGAAACTGAAAGAATTAAAACTTCTACAGCAACTTGGATATTCCCAGAAATGGAAGCTAAAAAACTAGCAGTTATTGTTCCAGTCTCAAAAGAAAAAGTAAACGATACTACAATTAATGTATTTGAAGAATTAAAACCAACAATTGCAGAAGCATTTTACAAAGCTATTGATGCGGCGTGTTTATTTGGAACAAATTCTCCATTTGCAAAATCAATTTATGGAGTAGCTGATGGAGCAGGTAATAAGATAGCATTAGAAACTAATGGAGTAGGTAAATTAGATTTAGATGTATCCGATGTTATGGCACTTGTAGAAGATGCTGGACACGATATTAATGGATTTGTAGGACACTATGGACTTAAAAACTCTCTTAGAAAATTAAGAGATGCTAATGGAAATGCATTATTCGTTCCAGGAATCGACCAAAATGAATTATATTCTAATCCGATCGAGTTTACTAGAAATGGTGCATTTGATAAAAGCAAAGCTGAATTAATAACAGGCAACTTTAATTACTCTTTAGTAGGAATAAGAGAAGGGATAGAATATGAAATCTTAAAAGAAGCTACATTGCAAAGCGTAACTATGGCAGATGGTAAACCACTTTCTTTGGCTGAAAATGATATGGTTGCGATTAAAGCTACTATGAGATTAGGATTTCTACCTATCAAAGACGAAGCTTTTGCATTATTAATACCTAAAGCAGGTGCATAGAGAGGGGATAATCCCTTCTCTATTTGTTTTAAAGGATGGTGATAGTATGAAAAAATATACAGATGGGAAAAGAGAAATATATGCTACTGAAAAAGCATATGAAGTGATCTATAAAAGACAAGGGTTTAAAGAAGTTGAGACTAAGAAAAAAACTACAACAAAGTAGGTGTAATATATGTTAGATATGATTAAAACACTATTAAATATAATAGATGATAGTAAAGATACTATTATTAATTATTATATAGGTGCTTATAGCAACAAAATTAAGAATATGACAGGCTTAGAAAAAGTTCCATCAACTTTGGAGCATATTGTAGTAGAATTAACAGTAAATAAAATGAGTGGCAAAACACAAGATATTAAGAAGGTTAAGAGAGGAAATACAGAAATAGAGTATAATACTGATATTTCTAATATAGATATGAGTGTGTATGAGGATGAGTTGGCGAGATATATGATTGCTAATGTGCAATTCATACCGATTAATGGGTAGGTGATAATATGAATGAAGCAGATATACTTAATTCAACATATTTTGACAAAATGACTGTATATAGAAAAGAAACTATTACTGTAGATTATGAAGATAAAGACATGAATATTGAGGTGTATAAAGATATTCCTTGCTCATTGGATTATTCTGCAAGTAATAACACTAATCAAACAGAAACAGCAAATATAATAAAATATAATCCAATTATTTTCTGTTCTCCTGATCTTGAAATAAAGGCAGGGGATACTATTATAGTAATTATAGAGAATGGTCAAAAGAGAAAATTGAAAACTGGAGAATATATATATTATCCTAGTCATTTAGAAATTCCATGTGTGAGGAATGATGAAGCATGATGAGCTTTGATGATATGAATAGACGATTAACTGAAATAGAAAATAGGTATAAAGAAGATGTAAAAGATACAGTACAAGAAGTAGGATATATGATAGAAACACAAGCAAAATACAATACTCCAGAAATGACAGGAGAATTAAGACGTAGTATTACTACTGATAATGTTGAGCAAAATGAAAATGTAACAATGGTTACAGGTGGTACTACTAAAAAGTATGCAGAAGCTGTTGAAAACGGGCATAGAACTAAAAATGGTGGTTTTGTACAAGGACAATTTTATATGGATACAGCAATTGAGCAGGTAAAACCACAAGCAGAAAGAATGTTAAATGAAATGTTTGTAAACCTTTTTAGATAGAAGGGATTATATGATTAAGATTAAAGATATTAAAACGGCAGTATGCAAGAAAATAAAGGAATATGACAATACAATTAAAGTACACACAGAAGAAAAAGTACAAGGTTTAAAGCGACCTTGTTTTTTTGTTAAATTAATACCTTTTTTTGAAAGAAAAGGAACATATGCAAGTTATAAAAAGGTGTTAATTAAACTTACATATTTGCCTAGATCTGATGAAAACGACGAATGTTATGAAATGGCTGATATATTAAACAATGAGATATTTGAGTTTAGATTTGATGTATTAGATAGGGTTTTCTATATAGAAAATAAGAGGATAAATATTAATGATAATAAATTAATATTCTCTTTTGATATTGAATTCTTTGATTCTGTAATGATAGAAGAATATCCAAATATGGAAGAATTAGAACTTGTGAAAACTATAGAGTAGGAGTGATATAGATGTTAGGATTGCCAGAAATTCGAGTGAATTTTGAGACTAAAGCAGTTACAGCAGTACAAAGAAGCGAACGTGGTATTGTAGCATTGATATTAAAAGATACAGGTACTTTTGACACTAAAGTATATAAGAGTATAGAAGATATAAGTGACAATGATTGGAGTGCTGGAAATTTAGACTATATTAAGAAAACATTTTTAGGAATTCCATCTAAGATTATTTGTGAGAAAGTAGAAGAAGAAGCAACGGATTATAAAGAAGCACTAAAAAGACTAAATTCTAAAAAGTTTAACTATTTAGCAATTCCAAGCCTTACAGCAGAGCAAACAAGCGATATTATGACTTGGATTAAAACAAAGAGAGACAATGAACATAAAACATTTAAAGCAGTATTACCAAATTGTAAGGGAGATCATGAGGGGATTATTAATTTTACAAGTGACAATATAAAAGTGGGTTCTAAAAATTATACTACTTCTGAATATTGTTGTAGAATGGCTGGAATTTTAGCAGGATTATCTCTGAAAAGAAGTGCTACTTATTATGTGTTAAACGAGGTAGAATTTTTTGATGAAGTGGAAGATATAGACAATAGGATTGATGCTGGAGAATTGGTTTTATTCAATGAAGATGGTGAAGTAAAGATTGCTAGAGCTGTGAATAGTTTTGTTAGTTTTACACCTAAAAAAGCTGAGGATTATAGGAAAATTAAGATAGTAGAAGCTATTGATTTAATGAAAGATGATATTAGAGAAACATTTAGAAAATATTATGTAGGAAAAGTGATAAATAGTTATGAAAATCAAAGATTGTTTTTCGGTTCTATTTCTGCATATTTTGAACAATTAGCACTAGATGGAATACTAGAAAAGAAAACAGAGGAAAATCTTGATAGAAATAAAGCAGATGTAAATATTCCAGTGCAGAGATTGGCTTGGAAGGCTATAAAAGGTGAAGAAGTTGATCTTTGGAGTGATAAGAAAGTAAAAGAGAATACATTTAGAAGTAAAGTATTTATGACAGCAAAAGTTAAGGTGCTTGATGCTATGGAAGATTTAGACTTTACAGGAATCTTAGAATAGGGATTAATTTCTCTATTCTATTTTAATTTTAGGAGGTAGATATTAATGGCTAAAGAAATTGAAGCATTGAAGGTTGTTAGAGGGGCGAAAGGTAAGCTGTTTTTTAATGGCAAAGAATTAGCAGAGATTAATAGTGTAAATTATAATATTACAGCAAATAGAGAAGATATGATGTTGGCAGGAAAGTTAACACAATATGGAAGAGTTACAAGTCTAAAAGGTGAAGGTACATTTGTTGTTAAGAAAACAAATTCCATGATTGAAAAGGAATTAATGATGAGTTTAGCAGCAGAAAAAGATGTGCATTTTTCTCTTATGATTGGGCTAGATGACAAAGATACAAAAGGCTCTGAATATGTAGGTTTAAATGATTGTTGGGTTAATAATATAAATAACCTAGGATTTGAGTTAGGACAATTATTAAATAGAGAAGTTGGTTTTGGATTTGACCCAGAAGATATTGATTTAGATGAAATGTAATAAATAGGAGGCGTAATAATATGGCTAAAAGCATGGCACAACATAAAGTGGAAACTACTGTTGCAGATTTGATTCTTATGATGGATAAGGAACAAAAGGAAAAGGCTAAAGAAATAACAATAACAAATAGTAAGAATATTACTTGTACATTTAGAATTCCAGATAGGGGTTATGCACTTGAAAAACAAGCAGAAATAGAAAATACAGTATTTAATACTATTGATATGAGTAAATTAGAGGGCAAAGATTTTAACAAAGCATTAGATAATTTGGATATTGCTGGATTAATGGATACTACAGAAAAAGTGTATACAAAAATGCTATATGAATGTAGTGTAAATCCTTGTTTTGCAGATGAATTATTATTAGAAAATGCAGGACTTAAAGCACATAATGGACACAATATTATTTCAAATTTCTTTTCTAGTAAGGAAATTACAGAGCTAGGAGATAAATTGATTGAACTAGCAGGGGTATGTAAAAAAGATAATGGCAAGGTAATAATTGAAAATGTAAAAAAGTAATTAACTCGCCCTTTGGAGAATGTATCGTATATTATTTAGAAAAAGGGCAGAAATTACAGGATATTTTGAATCTAACAGAGTTAGAGAAAATGTTTTACATAGAAGCTATGCACAAGTCAAAACAGGCTGAAAAAGAACAATTAGGACAATGTATACAAGCAATCCTTTTGGGAATTGCTGGAATGTTTGGGGCTAATCCTTCAAAATGATTAGTCCTTTTTATATTTCATGTAGGGAGTGTAGGGAGGTGAGAGTGTGGGAGAAGGTACTAATTATAATGTTGGTTATATGCTTACTGTTCGTGAAAATTTTAGACAAACCTTTGAAAGATTAAGACAGCAACAAACACAAGCACAAACACAAACTACTCGTGCAGGAGAAGTAATGAGCAGGGTATATGGTAGAATACATAATATTCGTGTAAATACTAGAGAAGCAATACAAAGAAGTCAGCGTTTGAGTCATGTATATGATAGATTACAACGTACTAGAACTACTATATTACAAGCTAGAGATAGAACTAGACAAGTATTTAGTAGAATTAACAGCAATTTAAGACGTTACACGAGGGGAAGTTATAATGCAATATTAAGAGCGAAAGATGCTACGGGGAGTGTAATCGAAACCGTAAAAAATAAAATATTTAATCTAAAAAGTTTGGCGGCAGGAATTGTTATAGGATTGGGAGTTAAGAGTGCTTTAGAATCTGGTGCAATGTTAGAGAAGCAAATGGTATCTATGGGACACTTTATAGGTATAAACAATAAAGGAATGTCCGAGCAGGATGTAACAAAAGAAAGAGATAAATATATAAAAGAACTGAGAGAAAATGCTAATGCAACACCTTTTGAGACACAAGAAGTAATAACGGCAGGTGCTAGAGCTGTTAACGTGGCAAATGGGGATACAAGCAAAGCTATGAATTTAGTTAAAATTGCAGAAAACATGGCGGCACTTAATCCAACTAAGAGTTTAGATGATGCTATGGAAGCACTTGCAGGACTTAAAACTGGTGAAACTGAGAGAATGAAAGGTTTCGGTTTTAAGATATCTCAAGATGATATTAAAAATGCTGGTGGTATAGAAAACATAATAAATAAACAAATACAACCATTCTTTGAGGGTGGGGCTGAGAAGTTAGCAGGAACAGCAAGTGGTCTATGGTCTACTATAAAAGGTAAAATAGGTTCACAAATACAAGATACTGGACTTTCTGTGTTAGAAGGATTAAAACCACGCATGGAAAGTGTAATAGGATTTATAGATCGAATTTCTCCGACTCTTTCTAAAATAGGGGAAGGTATAGGAACAGGAGTAGGAATTGCAGCCGAAAAAATAGGCGAGTTTGCTGACTTTGTAGGCGAATATATGCCACAAATTAAAGAAACTGTAGGTAGTGTAGGAGATTGGATTGGTGAAAAGTTTGGTTGGATAGCAGATAAGACAGATTTTTTAAAAGAATATTGGGCGACTTGCTGGGAAATGAACGCTGATTACTTAATAACAGCATGGGGTGTAATTAAGCCAATTATAGACTTAATTGCTAGTTCTATAGAAATATTATTTGGCGTATTCGAGTGGGCATTTCCTGCAATGCAAGGAATTATGCAAACTGTTTGGGGAATTATTAAACCAATCTTACAAGCTATGGGAGATTTGATAGGATTTATTGCAAAAGGTGCTGGAAAATTAGCTGATTTTGTAAATGGTAGTGGTAAAGGGGACAATGACAATAAAGACAAACCAAAAGGTAAAGATAAACCTAAACCAAAGGGTAAAGGAAAACCTAAAGTAGATGGTTCTCATGCTAGTGGGTTAACGAGAGTACCTAAAGATGGTTATATTGCAGAACTACATAAGGATGAAGCAGTTATACCTGCGAAAGATAATCCTTTCTTACATCCAGCAAATAACAGAGATAATAGCACTACTAATTCTAATAGCTTTGTAGAGTATATTCAAGATTTTACTAAAAGTAATAATCATATTGAAAATATTCAAAATACAGATAATACATCACAGCAAAATAGCACATCTAACAGTAATAATAGCACTACTAATAATTTTAATATAACCATAAATGGAGCAGATAAGTCAACTCCACAAATGGCGAATGAATTAGCCGAAATGATTGTAATTAAATTAGAAAATATGTAGGAGGTAATATAGTGGAAATTTTTATGAGCATTAACAATAGAGAAGAAGTTATACAATTACCTATATTGCCTTCTTCTATTATGATTTCTAGTCCACATAATAACAATGTATTTACATCTATTAGTGCTGGAGATTTGAAAATCATGGGAAATAGAGGACTTAAAAGCATGATATTGAGTAGCTTTTTTCCGTTAAAAAATGATAGATATAATAATAAAATACAACAAAATAAAGATCATGAAGGCTGGGAATGGGTAGAGATAATTGAAAGCTGGATTGATAGAGGAATACCTATTCGTTTAGTTGTAACAGATACACCTATAAACATTGCAATGACTATAGATAATTTTGAATATGGAGTACAAGATGGAACAGGAGATATATTCTATACTTTAACATTATCTGAATTTAGAATTATTGAATTGAGGGAGGGGTAATATGATTAGACCTATCAAGGTACTTTTATTAAAAAGTAAAATTATTGATATTACTCCTATCGTGCAAAGTATTAGCTTAAATTCTAATGTAGATACTTTAGGACAAGAATTAGATATTAATATTATAAGCAATTTTGACACTCAATGCTTTCCTATTAATCCCGTTGAAATTGATAACCACATTAGCATATTAAATCATGATAATACTGAAATATTCAGGGGAATGGTTGTAGCAGACAATACAAATGACAGAAACCCGAAAGGATATAAATGCTTTGATTATGCTTTTAATTTAAATAAAAGTGAAGATATATTTCAATTTAAGGACATAAGTGTACAACAAGCATTACAACAAATTTGCAATAGATATAATATTAAAAATAACATATGTAGCATTAATACAAAAGTAAAGAAAATATATAAAGATAAAATTACTTCTGATGTAATAAAGGATTTACTTGATATTGCAAAAAATGAGACTGGTAAAAAATTCTTTTTTGAAGTTAATGGAGACACATTATATGTTAAAGAATTACAGAATGAAGTGATAAAAGCTACTTTTAAACTAGCAAACAATGTACAAGATTATGACATTAATAATGGAATCGGAAGTGTTAGCATTAAAAAAAGTGCTGAGGACTTAAAAAATAGCATTGTAATAGTAAAAGACAATAATATTCTCGCAACTGTACAAGATCAGAACAATATCAATAAATTTGGATTATTGCAAATGGCAGAGAGCATAGAAGAAAATGACAAGGCAAAGGCACAGAATAAAGCTAAAAATCTATTGAATGAATTTAATAAGATTGTTGAGGAAACAAATGTACAGTTTTTAGGTGATTTTAGAGTGAAATGTAATAGAATTTTAGAATTAAATGAGCCAGTAACGGGATTATCTGGACAATATAGAGTAATGTCTTGTACACATAACTATGACAATATACATGTTATGAATTTAGGATTAGAAAGGGTGATGTAATAATGGTTACTAATGATGGTATAACAGAACTTGCTAAGATGTTTAAGGATAGAGAAAATCCTAAGCAACAAGGCATACAGGTCGGTACTGTAATATCCCCACCCCCTGCTACGAAAATTCGTCTTACAGATAAAATTATACTTGAAAATGATGATTTGGTTTTCTCTGCTCATGTACTAAATGGATATGTTAGAGAATATACAGAGCAAGGGAATATACAGTTTACCCAAAGTAATTGTGGAAATACAAATACAGTAGCCACACATAATCATTCTGTAGCAAATATAAATATTAATACATCTTATACGACTATAGGCAATATAACCTTTACAGATACTTTAAAAGTGGGTGATGAGGTTACACTTATGCCGTCTGTAGACGAGCAAACTTGGTTTGTAATTGATAAAGCAATTAGATTATAGGGTGGTGATTAGATGTTCCCTAAAATAGAAAATTTGCAGATGCCAGAAATAATAGAACAGGTATCAGCTACTAAAACAGTAGAGGATTATACGTCTTATGCATTTGACTTTGAAGAAGTACAATTTATTAAAGAGAATGGAAAACTAATAAAATTATATGGCATAGATGCTTTAAAAGTTTGGATATATGACTGTATAAAGACAGAATTTAGGAAAAGCAAGGTATATGAGGATGTAGCAGATTTCGGAACAAATAAACATGGTTTGATAGGATATACATTAAACGGATTTATAAAAGAAGAAATTAAGAGGGAAGTTAAAGTTGCATTAGAACAACATTTTGCAATTAAAACTGTAAATGTAGTAGATGTATATACTAAAAAATCCAAATTGTATGTAAAATGTGAAATTAAAGTAATTACTAGAAAAGGACTAAAATCCTCGGACATGGAGGTGAGAGTATAGATGTTTGTATCAAAAGATAAAGACACGTTAAAAGATGAAATGTTAGATGATATAGATGATACAGAAGATAAGACTTCTGGTGGTTTTATATATAAAGTAATTAAGGCAATTGCTATAGCAATATCTAATCTGTATAAATACACTAAAAAAGAAGTTGTAGAAAAATTAGATGTTGAAAATCTACATAGTGAAGAATTAGAAAGATATATAAAACAAAGGACTGGGATTACTAGAAAACAAGCCACATATGCAGTAGGAGAGATTGATATTGAAGGAAATGGAACTGTATATGAAGGTGACTTATTTCAAACCGAAAACGGACTACAATTTAAATCTACTGAAACAAAAACAATAGTAGGAAAAGGTATCGTAAAAATACAAGCTACTAAAGCAGGGGAAATAAGTGTAGTACCTGCTGGAGTTATTACAAAAATGCCTATGACACTTGAAGGGATAACAAATGTAAATAATTCTAAGCCAACAATTGATGGGTATGAAGCTGAAACAGATGAAAGTTTATTAGAACGGTATTATGAACGTATCAGAACTCCTGCCACTTCTGGAAATAAAGCACATTATAAGAATTGGGCAAAGGAAGTGGAAGGTGTTGGAGATGCTAGAGTATTCCCACTTTGGCAAGGAGACAATACAGTAAAAGTAGTAATAATAGATGCAAATAAGCAACCTGCAAGTACAGAATTAGTCGCAAATGTGCAAGAGCATATTGACCCTAATAAAAGTGGATTAGGAGAAGGAACTGCACCTATAGGGGCATATTGTACTGTATCTAGTACAGTAGCAAAACAAATAAATATATCTGTAAAAATAAATAGAATAAGTGATAGTTACTCTATTGAAAATATTAAGGAAAAGATGAAAACTAACATATCTGAATATCTTAAATCTATAGCATTTAAACAAAACTATGTGTCTCATGCAGCAATTGGGAATATAATTTTTAATACGGAAGGTGTAGCAGATCATTCCGATTTAAAGGTCAATAATAGTATTGGTAATATTGCTATAGTAGATGAAGAAGTAGCAATTTTGGGAGGTGTTTCAATTGCTTAATTTAATTGAATATCTCCCTTTTCATATGCGAAAAAACGAAATATTTCAAAAAGTTTTCGCTACTACTGAAAAGCAATTAAATCAATATAAAGTTGATGCAGAAGATGTAAAAAAACAATTAAATATAGACACAGCAACATGGGGACTTGATGTGTATGAAAAAGAATTAGGCATTAAAACAGATAAATCTAGAACTTTTGACGAAAGACGATCTGTAGTAAAGAGTAAATGGAGAGGGAATGGAAAAGTTGATGCAAAATTAATTGAGTTAATAATTAAAGCTTTTATAGAAACAGAAATCCGAGTGCAATTCAATAAAAAAATAGAAATACAATTTCCTAAAATACAAGGGAAACCAAAAAACATAGACTTAATTGAATATGCAATAGAAAATATAAAACCTGCACATCTTGCATTAAAATTTATATTTTTCTTTACTAGATATAGATATTATATGGGTATACCTTATACTCCATATAGTTATGAAAATTTAGAAAATTTTTCTTATGAAGAAATTGAAGAGGGTTTCATTATAGGAGAATTAGAAGGGAAAAATAACGCTTTTACATATAAAGAAATGAAGAAATATACATGGGGAGAGTTGAAACAAAGAGAGATTCCAAAAGAATAGATAGGAGGTTGAGGAAATTGGCAGAATATAATTATACACCTAATTTAAACCTAAAAAAACCAACCGAGGATGCATATTTTGATGTAGAAGATTTAAATGGGAATATGGATATCTTAGATCAAAAGGTTGGAGATTTGCAAATAAAACCTGCACACAATTTTACAAGTATAGAAGTAAACAATTTAAAATCTGGTAAATTAGCAAACGGAAAAGAAAGTTTTTATAATAATTTTGGAAAAATAGAGATTGCAGTAGGGTTTAATAGCGATTATGAGCATAAAATTTACATTTACAAAAGACATAGAAAAAGCTTTTCTATGTTTCGCTTATTTTTTGTTGGAAATGGAGAAAAAAACAAACACTTAGGGGTTTCTGTTTTTGGGAAAAGTGGAGTTAATGGTTTTCATGTTGCACAAGGTACTTATTTATGGAGTCCAACGCCTAACGTTTATGATAGAACTACAAAGCATGGAATATGGATGACAAAAGGGATTGACGAAGGAAGTGCTGATATAAATATAGACGATTATACTGTAATAGGGTCTACATTAGAAGGGGTTTTAAGAGGAGGAGGTATAAATGAATTTGTAAATAAAAATAAATTCTTATCTTGCTTAGGAGAGGATAGTTCTCCTATATTTAGAGGTGCATATTTTAAATATATAGATGAAACAAAAGATGCTTTAGTGCTTGTGTTTAAAACTTTTAGTCCAACAATACTAAATACACAAGTTGTATATGAAGTATTTTAGAGGAGGGTGAAAATGATTTATACACCACATATTGAATTAAAGAAACCAGGGCGACAAGACAAATTTAACATTGATGATTTTAATGAAAACAGTGATAAAATAGACAATAAAATCAGCATGTTAGAAGGTAATTTAATTAAAGATAAACAAGCTACACTACAGCTAGGTTATTCTAACAACATACAAACTATCAACTCAAAAATAACAGGAAATTTTGATATAAAAATAGATGGGAATATGGAGGATGTAATTTTAGATTCTGGCATAACAACCAAACAAACTATTCAAAATCCTTATGTTAAAATTAGAGGAAAAAATTTACTAAATATTAATAGTAATTTTCAAAAGACCTTATCAACGGGTAGTACTTATTCAAAATTAGTAGTAGGATTTAAACCTAAGTCAAATACAGTATACAATTTGACTGGACATATGTATAAAAGTACAGGAATTAATGTTAATGGTGGGTTTGCATTAGTGGGATTTAGAAAGGGTCAGACAATTCCACAAAATGAAAATTGGTTTGTACAAGAAGGTACAAGAATAGCCACTTCAGAAGCATATGACATAGATGTAAAAGTAGAGTTCAATTCAGGAGAATATGAATTTATTGGTTTGTATATAGGACTTATTAAAGATAGTAGTCCTTGTACTTTTAAATTTACAAATTGGATGATTAGCGAGAAAAATTTGGATTTAGATTACGAACAACCTAGAGAATCCATTGGAATCATACCTACATACCTAGCAAAAATAGGAGATGTAAAAGACCGAGTTATCGGAATAAAAGGTACAAAAGCTATTGTTGAACGAAGAATTGGGAGAACAGACTGTATTCCTGGTAAAAAAGCAACCGTTACTTTAAACAAACCAGACATGAAAATTGTTGTATTCGGTGAGAAAAACATAAATGCTAATTCTGAGATTGATAATAAAGTATTTAAGAAATATGATGGAAAAATATTAGGTATATCTCATGGGACAATTATAGAGCAACCAGAATATGCAGTATATTCAGTTGGGTATGGAGGTTTACATTTTTCACTCTCAAATTCCGACACAGGCTGGGGAGATTCTTATACTAATCTATCTGATTTAGAGTTAAAAGCTTATTTTCTAGGATATCAAATGAATAATGGAACGTATGGACAACTATATAATAATAGTGGCACTAAAACATGGATTCCACTAGGCGACACAGATAATACTAGAGCCGTTACAACTTGTCCTACAGAAATTTCTCCAACAATCGTTGAGGGTAAAATTAATCATTATGGACTATTCTATGTATTAGAAACTCCAAGAATTGAAGAAGTTGAGATGAATATTATTGGAGATAGTTTCTCTCTACAAGAAGGTACTAACACTGTAGAAGTAGGCACAGGACTTGTATATGAGAAGGCGAATCCTGTATATTTTAAACAATTGAGTAGATATTACATTAATGATAGAACATTAAAAGATAATCAATTTAGATTCAAAACAAAGAAAATTGTTAATATCTATAAACAATCTAATGAAATTATTGAATTAGATAACAATTCATGGACATTTAATACAGATATAAATGCTTATGGTTATGAAAGACTATATATCAAACATGAAAATTTTGACCCACAAGCAAAATATTACTGTCTCTACGAAATGATTCCTGAACTATATACGTGTAATATAGAAGGTGCAGAAATTGTTTACTCTGAGACTATTAGAGATAGTCTTAATAACGTAAATAAGAGAGTTGGAGAAGTTATTGTGGATGTATCATTTATTAATATGAGTTTGCTAGAAGTAGCAGATAAAGAACTTGGGATGCATATGATAGAATTACTAAATTCCGAAACTAATTCTGATTTAAAAAACAAAGTAAACGAAATATTAAATATATGGAGGTAGAAAAAATGTTGTATGAAAAAGTATTTGAAAAGTTGCCAAATTTAAAAACAATCGTTGAATCAAGAGCAGAAGAAATTGCTACACAAAAAATACTAGAAAAAGAAGAAGAGATACATGCATTAAAAAAAGATAGAGAAGTATTAGCACAGAATGTACTTGATCTTACAAATGTAGTAGAAGCTATCTTAACTGGAGGTGTTCACAATGACTAAAACAGAAGCATTAGCATTATTACAAAAAATAAAGCAATCTTCAAAAGAAATGATAAGTGGAAATGTCGAAGAAAATCAAAATGATGAAAAAACAATAGAAGAAACAATTGAAAAACAGGAAACTATAATATAAGCACCTAGAAGGGTGTTTTTTTAATGCCCTCTCTAAAATAATGTTTAACGCATGAACACCTAAATGGTGTTATTTTTATGGGAAGAATTAGTTTTCTTCCCTATTTTAATTTAGGAGGTGGCACATGGAAGATATTTGTAAAGAAATTCATAAGCGTGTAGATGAAAGACTAGATACGCATGATACAAGACTAAATAATCATAGCGAGAGAATAGATAGGCTAGAACAGGCGAAGTCACGAACTGATGTTAAAATAGAAAATTTGTGTAATCAGATAGAAAATCTAGTATCGGTTATGAAATGGTTTATATTTGCTATGCTTGGGAGCTTAGCAAGTTTTTTCATCTGGTACGTTCAACAGTTAGGAAGGTGATTTTATGGAGAATAAAATTAAAACAATATCAGCAATCGTATTTCAATTTACAATAGTTGCTATACTTACATTTTGTCTTGTAACAAAGATAGGTGACCCAGAAACAATCATTGGAGCATTAATTGGACTAGCTGTAGGTATAGGTATTAATAGTATCTCAGAATAGGAGGTGGAGCTATGAAATATATTGTAGATCACATACAAAAGAATACAAATAAAAGACCATGTATTGCAATGATTCCAGAATACATAACTATACATTCTACAGGCAATCCAAAATCTACAGCTAGAAATGAACGTGATAACCTTGCAAGAGAAGGAAACACTCGACAAGCTAGTTTTCATATCGTTGTGGACGATTTAGAAGCAATAGAGTGTATACCACTTGATGAAGTCTCTTGGAATGCAGGGGACGGCAGAGGAAAAGGAAATATGGCTTCTATATCGGTTGAAATATGTGAGAGTGGCAATAGAGAAAAGACTTTAGCAAATGCCGTAGAAGTAGTAGCAAAACTATTACACGAAAGAAATTGGTATATAAGCAATCTTAAAAGGCATTATGATTGGAGTAAGAAGAATTGTCCGAGAATTTTAAACTATAATAATTGGGAAGGGTGGAAAAGATTTATGGAAGATGTACATGAAAAACTAGAAGAAATGAATAAACCACAGCCACATTGGGCAGAAGAACATTTTAAAAGTCTAAATGGTAAAGGTATTAAAATTCATGAAAAACGATATGATGACACGATTACAAGAGGAGAAGTATTTGCTTTATTAGATCAGATTGTTAAGTAGGCATTCCCCAAAATTGGGGAGTCCTTAGAACAAAATTGATTTCATAGATACAGGAGCTAAATAGTTCCTGTATTTTTTATACCCATTTTAAAACTTCTAGGAGGTAATAACATGAGAATAGTAAAGATTAATGATATAAAAGTAAAAGTATTTGAGAAAAAAGAACTGATTGAAAAACTAGGATTTACAGAAGAAGATGCAAAACTAGTAATGAAGTATCAAAAGACATTCCCTGAGTTGTTACAGGATCAAGAAGGATTTGTAATCGATGGAGAAACTTTATGTAATCAATTAGGAGTGAAAGATAATCATTCTACATGGCTATTAGCTAATAATGTAAGTAAAACTGGTAAACTTATTAAATATCGAATGACAGAGAATGTAGATTATCACCTTGCGAAATCGCAAACTGTTGCAAAAGGTACAGAGAAAAATATTATAAAACTCACAAAAGATTGTGCTAAGAAAATAGCAATGAGACAGAACAATAAAATGGGTGACTTGGTAGCAGATTATTTTATTCTAGTGGAAAAAGCCTTAAGAGATTATGAGCATTGGCTCATGGTTAGAGAACCACAAAAAGAAGGATATAAAAAGCTGAGTGAAATACTAGATACTAATTACCAGTTAACCCATGAAGGAAAAGAAGCACCTGCTTATATTTTTTCTAATGAGGCAGATATGATTAACAGAAAATTACTTGGAATATCTGCTAAAAAGCTACAGAATCTACTTGATACAAAAGATAAAATAATAAGAGAACATTTTACTATAGAGATCAATAAAGCTATAAATGAAATACAAACTATGGATATGGGCTTAGTAATGGCAGGATTAGACTATGAAGCAAGACGAAAGGTTATATCAAATATTTGTAATACAAAATTTAAGAATATACAATTGATGGTAAATGAATTAAAGGAAATTGCTTAGAAGCAGGAGGAAACTCCTGCTATTTTTTATTTTTTGAAGAAGTAATAGAAATATATGTAAAAAAGCTTGACAATACTCAATATATTGAGTATAATATAATTAAGGGAGGTGAGGAAAATGAAAATAGATGATGAATACATAAATCTACTAACAGCATTAATCAACCTAGCAACTGCAACATTAGTCTACAAAACGCAAAAGAACGTCTCTAAAAAGAAACGTCCTCGAAAAAGAAAAAAGCATAGGAAGTAAGTATCAAGGGGAGTGGCACCTCCCTTTGATAAAACCTTCTTAACATAGATTATACCATAAAGTTTTAAAATATACATGAGGAGGTTTAATGATGATTAGATATATAAGTTTAGGAATTAGCATAATAGCCTTCATAATAGCATTAACAGCATATAAACAATCAAGGAGGTAAGGTATATATGGCTAAAAAAAATAATCCAAGGATACAAGCACAAGTAACTCCAGAATTAAAAGAAATTACAGATAGAATGTTGAAACACTTAGACATGACACAAGCTGAATTTTTTGAGAAGTATTTACCATCTTTATTTTTAGCATTAGATAAAGAAAAATATTTAGATTTAGTGAGTGAAGTTTATAGAAATGAAAATTTAGAAGAAATCATAAAGTAGCCAGGATATTCCTGGTCTTTTTTTATTTTATCAAACTCCATATAGAACAAGTAAAATATTTGCAGGATATACAAAAACATTGTCGAAAATAAATAAAATACCA
>NZ_RYYS01000067.1 GCF_004138215.1 Anaerophilus nitritigenes | reverse complement strand
TAATCATTATATTTGTATTATTATCTACTTTTTTCATAAAAAAAATAGGCAATTGAAAGTTATCCCCTTTCAATTGTCTTATTTTTTTCTATAATAGCTTTTTAAGCATGACAAATAGACAGAGAGGTTCTCTGTCTATTTATTATATGGGGATATCACCAACCATTTAACAAAATACTACGCTAAAATTATACATGGCATTTAAGTGTAAAAGAGTAAATCCCTCTGAATTTGGATCATTATGAATCATCTTTTGCAATAAATAACTGAATATTAAATATTTTCAAAAAATACAAAAAAATGGTTGAAATTCGATAAAAGTAATTATATCATATAATTAAGTATAAAAATATGTAAGTAGAATCCGGAGCGAAAAAAGACTTTATAGTATTTTAAAGCACCAGGCGGATATCTATGTCAAAGAGAGGTGATGAATGGAAAGAAAGATGCTGGGAAACTATCAAACATCAAATTAATAAGAAGGGGGAAATTTTGTGAAGAAAGTACTAAGGTCAAGAATGCTGATATTTATGTTTGTAGTTATTACCATAAGCACACAGTGGAGCTTTGTATTTGGACAAGTTCAAACCAATCAAAAAATCGAAGTTGGAGGTTTAATGCAAGTAAATGCTGATAACGGTCTGGATGGGGTAGATGTTACTGTTTTGGAGTCAGATTCTATGCATACTGTACTAAAGTTTGAGGTAGGCAAGTTTACTATGGACAAGATAGATATAGATAATTTGGATTATAACAAGATAAATTGTGAAGGAACAAGCCTTGATGATGAATTAGGTGCACCAGAGCTGCCGCGCATATGTCGCAGTATAACAATCCCTTTTTCCTCCGAAGCAGATATAAGTGTTGTGTCAGCAGTATATAGCGATTATGAAAATACCCCTATAATTCCATCAAAAGGAAGTATCACAAGAGATATAAATCCAGAGGATGTTCCATACACTTTTGGAAAGATATACAAGAGTGACGCTTTTTATCCAAGGAATTTGGCTTCAATAAGTGATCCATTTATTATGAGAGAGCTAAAAGGTGCTACAGTTACAATTAATCCATTTCAGTACCAGCCTTCTACTAAAACGTTAAGAGTATATACCTCTGTAACAGTGGAAGTTACTACTGGAGGTAAATTCAATAGCAATATGCTTAAATCAAATAGCAGATCAACACTGACCAAAGAATTTGAAGAAGTATATAAAAACTTTTTTATAAACTATAACGATAAAAATCAGTATAGAGCCTTAACTAGCAAAGAAAAAGGAGAGATGCTCATAATATCATACGATCAGTTCTTAAATGCTATGGAGCCTTTTGTCCAATGGAAGAACTCCAAAGGCATAAGAACAACAATTGTAGGCAGGTCAAGTGTATCTCCAAATAATAACCCCAAAGAAATCAAGAACTACATACAAAATTATTATAACAAGAACCCGAATTTGGTGTATGTACTTTTAGTCGGTGATTATGCTCAGATTTCATCACCAAAATATTCCACTGGTGTTTCAGATCCGGAATATACAAAGGTGGCTGGAAATGATGATTACCCCGACATATTTGTAGGACGTTTTTCTGCTGAAAGCATTGAAGATGTGAAAACTCAAGTGCAGCGTACTCTTGATTTTGAGAAAAATGGTTATAACATGGCAGATTGGTATAAAAAGGGTGTAGGGATTGCATCTGATGAGGGAAGCAATATATCCGATGCAGAGCATATGGATAACATACGAAAAAAGCTTTTAGATTTTGATTATACTAAGGTTGATAGAATATATGATCCCTATGCATCTGCTTCGTCTGTTACAAGCAGCCTCAATCAGGGACGAGGTATTATTAACTACTGCGGACATGGGGCACAAACCTACTGGGTTACTACACGCTTTAGCAACAGTGATGTTGCAGCACTTCAAAACCAAGGACATCTTCCATTTATTATCAGTGTATCCTGTGTCAGTGGAAAATTCCATACAGGAACATGCTTTGCAGAAGCATGGCTTCGATCAAAGAACAATAATGGAGAGCCAATAGGAGCCATTGGAACTTATATGTCAACGGTGAACCAGCCTTGGATACCTCCAATGGTAGGGCAAGATGCTATCGTTGACTTGCTTTGCAATAAAACTAGGATCTCCTTTGGAGGTTTGTGCTATACTGGTGCTAGCAAGATGCTGGATAATGGTACAAGCAGTGATATTTTGACTTTCAACACATGGACAGTTTTCGGAGACCCTTCAATACAGTTATAAACAGCAAATCAAATTTATTTCCCCAAGGAGGCTTGCTGTTAACTTGGCAAGGATATAATATCAGCTTAGAAAATTAATTAGGACAGAAACGAAATACAGGTGCAGACCTGAGACGGAAGCAACTAGGTTATGCAAAAGACTGTAATGGAAGCTATTAAAAAAACTGCTAGTACACATTAAAATGTACTAGCAGTTTTTTTAATAGCAAAATCAAGGAAATATGTTTGAAAGATCTATTGAAGCTATGTTTTACAGGTAGTCATGGCTGACTATTAGAATATGAGTTGATACCTACAGCGATTTTTCCATTCATAGAATCATGATTCTATGATTCATTTAAATCAAAAATAAATAGTACAAAGAGATTGCAAAAAATATTATTGACACAATTAAGTATGAGATATTAAATTTTTTATTTGAAAGATAATTCTTTAATAGAAGAATTATAGATATTATCATAAGATTTATTCCCATAATAATATTAAAACTTTTTTCAGAAAGTACCATTGTATTTTTAAAAGCGACCAATAGTATCATGAATATAGCAATTACCCAAGAAATTACATTTATTATTTTCTCTTTCATATTTTCACATCCATATGGGTGTTATTTTAAATTATTAAATGGATCCTATATACTCTGTTCTATTGGAATCTGCATAGAAATGATATTCATACCACATCTTAGGTCTTTGTTGGTTTATTGTTTCGTCATCATAATAAGTTATTTTAGTATAGTATACATTATCTAAACCTCTTCCTACAATTACACCAGCAAGTGCAACGGCAGCAGCCCAAGTTGCAGGACCTCCTACAAGAGCAATTATAGCACCAGCTACAACGGATACATCTCTTACATCTGTTCCAAGTGTTCCATAGCTTTTACCTGCTTCAACAGCAGCTCTACAAGTAATCGGAAAGTTTTCTTCAAAAGCTAATCTTTTACCATTTAAATACATTTTATTTTCATTTCTATCGTAAATAATAGTGTTTTGATTTCCTTTTGAATTAAATTTTAGAATGGTCTTTTCTTCAGAGTAGGTATAATAATACGTTATATTTTCTCCTTCTATGTTCATAGATAGTTTACCTGTAGATATTCCTGTAAAAGAGTTTGATGATGCAAAACTTGTGGAAGTAAAAATAAACATCATTAAAAAGCTTAGAATTATACACATTCCTTGGATTTTTCTTTGAGTTTTTAGCATTTTTAATTCCTCCTTTAAGTTTTTATATTATTTTCGAATAACAATCTGTACTTCAAATGCTATCCTCCTTTCTTAATTTGAATTTTAAATATAAAGTTCTTAAAGCAATTGTACCATATATATATTTCAAAAAATGTAATATAATGTAATAAGAATTTATGCGAATGCATCATAATGAAAATTGTGTTGTTCTCATCAAAGCCCATTAAATCATTTGAATTTCAATCTTAAAAGATAATTTTTGAATAGAGTCCAGATATGCGGCGAGACCCTTAAACATGAAAATTCCTAAATCATCAGAAGTCACACATATTGAAGGAGGTTATTAGCTGTTAAGAAAAACTTATAAAAAGTTATAAAACTAGGTTGACTTTTATAACTTTTTATATTCTAATTACCTTAGAGGTGATAAATAAATGAAATACTAT
>NZ_RYYS01000066.1 GCF_004138215.1 Anaerophilus nitritigenes | reverse complement strand
AGTAGTACCAAATAAAGAAACATTAAAATTCATCAAAGAAGATATAGAAGAAGAAAAGCCAGATGGTAATAACAACAACACAGGTAACAATGGAAATATCAATGAAGGTGAAGATGGTTTATACAAAATAAAAATTAAAACTTTAAAAGAAAATGATAACTCAGAATCTATGGCAATTACATTTTTAAGCGAAGAAGCAATTTATGAAGTAAAAAATGGTAAAAGATACATAAAATTTGTTTTAATACGTAGTGACTGGATGAAAGATAAAGAAGTATTTGTAGATGGAAAAAAAGTTAATTATGATCTTTCAACGATAAAAGAATATGATGGAAAGAATGAAGAAGGAAAAGATAAAATAGATAGCATGATTAAATTTGAAATTCCAAGTTTAGATTCTAAAATAGAGTGTAAAATGACTATTATACCAATAGGTAATATACGAGTAGCTTTTAGACTTATTCCACAAAAAAGTACACTTACAAAAACAGAAAGTGATCATATTCATTACAATTCATCAAAAGGACGAGATAATGTAAAAATAGAAATAGATAAAGATGGAATATATGGAGTAGATCTTAAACTTGTCAATGAAAAGGGCGAAGAAGCGTCACAAGTAAAAGAATATATAGGACAAAAGGCTAACATCAAAGTAAAAGATTCAAAAAAACATATGAAAATGCTTCTTAAGAGAAGTCAAGAGATAAAAAATATTAAAGCAATAGTAGAGGGAAAAGATGTAGAACATAAGATTGAAGAAATTAAAAAAGATGAGGACGGAAGAATAGTGAGTACTATTCAATTTGAGATTGCAAGTTTAGATTCAAAAATAAAATTAGAAATGGATATAGCAGGTAAACAAAATAAAAAACTTATATTACAAGTTATACCTAAAAAGGAAAGTATTGTTATAAAAGAAAAAGATGATTTTGAATATGATATGAATGAATCTTCAAAGATTAATTTAGAAGAAAACGGTATATATGAAGCAAAGGTTGAAATATTAAAAGAAATTAATGATCATTCAGAAATGGCGAAACCATATTTAGGAGAAAATATAAGACTTAGAGTAGAAGATAAAAAAACATATATGACAGTATTTTTTGAAAAAAGCGAAGAAATAAAAGATCTAACAGTATTTGTGGATTGGTCAAGTGTAAAATATGAGTGGAAAGATACAGAACATAGGGAAGTAGAATTTGAGATTCCAAATATTGACTCTAAATTTAGATTGCATATGAATGTAGAGTCTGTCAAAAATAAAAGACTTGAGTTTAGTATTAGCCCTAAAAAAGAAACGTTCAAAGTGAAAGATCAAAAAAATAAAGGAGAGAATAATAATGAAAAATAAAATTTTTAAAATATGCACGGTAACTTTTGTAGTGGGAGCTTTATTATTGACATATACCCAAGTCTTTGCTCAAAAAACTCAAGTGAATACAGTAAATGCAACAAAAAAAGTGATCGAAAAGGAGCCTTTAAAGGTAGGTAAATATACAGTAACGGTTGATGCACTTAAGATAAATGAAGATGAATTATCTATAGCAGGTCAATATATGGATGCACAAGCTGTTTTAGAAGTAACAAAAGATAAAAAAAATAAAGAAAAAAGATATGTAGAATTAAAGCTTACAAGAAGTGACTGGATGAAAAATATTAAAGTAATGGTAAATGGAAAAAAGGTAGATCATACTAGTAAAGTAACAAAAACATATAAAGAAAAAAATGATGAAGGAAAAAACAAAACAGAAAGTACTATTAGATTTGAAATTTCAAATATGGATTCAAAAATTAAGTTAGGTATGACTGTTGTTCCTATGGGAAATGCAGATGTGGAATTTAGAGTACAGCTACAAGATGATATTACTAAATTAGAGGAGAAACCAGTAGTAAACCCTTCTACTACAACAAAAAAGAAAAAATAGCAGATAAAAATTTTTACAAATAAAAATAATTAGTTTTGAATTATAACTCTGTTTTAAGAAAATTGATATTTTCTTAAAACGGAGTTTATTCATAGACAAAGGGGGATATCTGTGAAAAAAATTTTATCCATAATTATGATTTTCATGATGAGTATGATGTTTGTTGCTTGTAGTGCAAAAGGAGCACAAGTAAATTCTAAAAAAACAGAACAAAAAAAGATAGTAAGAATCGTTGCAGGAAGTGTAGCAGTAGCCGAGATGTTAGCAAAGCTAGATATAAAAATGGTAGGAAGACCAAGTACTCAATATGGCATATCTGATCAAATAAAAGATCTTCCAGAGATTGGCTTACCTATCAATCCTGATTTAGAAAAAATTAGAAGCTTAAGATCTGATATATTTATTACTTCTAGTGCCATTCAAGAATTAATAGGAAATAAGTTTGAACAAAATGGAATTAACACTAGGTATTGTGATTTGAATTCTTATGATTCAGTAAAAGATACAATAAAAGAACTGTCTATTGAATTTAATAAAGAAGAAAATGGGAAAAAATTAATTGAAGAATTTGAAAAAAAAGAAAAAGATATATTAAAAGATATAGATCCTAATAAAAAACTAAAGGTTATGATCTTATTTGGGGCACCAGGGCACTTTATGCTTGCTACTGAAAATTGTTTTACAGGAAGTTTAATTAATAAATTAGGAGCAGAAAATATTACATCACAAATTAAATCAAAATATAAAGGAGCTTATGTACCTTTTTCATTAGAGGTAGCATTAAAGGAAAATCCAGATATTATTTTTAGAATGTATCATGGTTATGTAGACGAAGCAAAAAAACAAGTGGCAGAGGAATTTGAAAAAAATCCTCAATGGAAAAAATTTAAAGCTGTAAAAGAAAATAAAATCTATGATTTAGATCCAAATGATTTTGGAGTGACAGGGGATATAGATTCAACCAAATCTTTAGAAAAAATGAAAGAATATCTATACAAATAATAAAGAAAATGGTGAAAATATGAAAAATAAAAAAGAAAAGAGAAAAATATGGATAATATGTTTTAGCTTGATTTTTCTAGGAATCTTAATAGTAGGAACCATTGGAGTAGGAAGCATAGATATATCTGTTGGAGAAATCATAGATACTTTTTTAGGAAAAGGTGATGAAATAAATGATAGCATTATTATGGATATGAGATTGCCTAGAATTCTATTGGCAGTATTTGTAGGAGCAAGCTTATCTATATCAGGAGCCTTGCTTCAATCTGTTATGAGAAATCCATTGGCTGATCCTGGAATTACAGGGGTTTCCTCGGGAGGAAGTTTAGCAGCTATTTTAATGATGTTATATTTTCCACAGTTTTATAGATTGTTGCCGCTTATGTCTTTTTTAGGAGCCATGCTTGCGTGTGGATTGGTATTTATTTTATCATGGGACAATGGAATTAAACCTATACGAGTGATTTTATCAGGAGTAGCCATCAATGCTATGTTTGCAGGAGCAACTTCTTTATTAGCCATTATGAATAGTGACAAGATTCAAGGAGTTTTATTATGGATCAATGGAAGCATTGCCTATAGAGGATGGAGAGAAGTAAGCTACTTTTTACCTTATTGTATTGTAGGGCTTATATTAGCTTTATTTTGTATTCGAGGAGCAAATCTTTTAGCTCTAGGAGATGATGTAGCTACGAATTTAGGTATGAATGTAAATAGAGCAAGAATATGCATATCTTTAGTTGCAGTGTTTTTGGCAGGAATTAGTACTTCTGCTGTAGGGATTATAGGATTTATAGGAATTATTGTTCCCCATGTATGTAGACTTATTGTAGGATCTGATTATAAATATTTAATTCCTATGAGTACGATTTTAGGAGGAATCATACTTCTTTTAGCAGATACTTTAGCTAGATATATTGCAAGACCTATAGAATTACCTGTAGGGGTAATGATGGCTATGATAGGTTGTCCATTCTTCTTATTTCTTCTAAGGAGGCGAAAATATAGTGCTTAAAGTTAATGATTTTAAAGTAGGATATGATGGAAAAATGATTGTAAAAGATTTTAATTTACATGTAAAAAAGGGAGAGATTATTACAATCATAGGACCGAATGGTTCAGGAAAGTCAACAGTCTTAAAGGCGATAGGGAGATTGTTAAAGCCTATGAGTGGAACTATTTATTTAGACAAACAATTGCTTTGGAAGATGAATGGAAAAGAAATAGCAAAAGAGATGGCATGTCTTTCTCAACATAATATAGCCCCTGAGGATATGACAATAAGGAAGATCGTAAGCTTTGGTAGAAATCCTCATAAAGCATGGTTTGAGGGGGTAAGTAAAAAAGATGAAGAAATTATAGATTGGGCTATAGAAAAAACAAATTTAAAATCTATGCAAAACAAAAAAATGATACATATATCAGGAGGAGAAAGCCAAAGGGCATGGATTGCAATGGCTCTTGCACAACAGCCAAAGATTTTATTATTAGATGAACCTACAACTTATTTAGATATCAATAACCAAATAGAGATATTAGAGCTTGTGAAAGAATTAAATGAAAAATTAAAGCTTACCGTAATTATGGTTCTTCATGATTTAAATCAAGCAGCCAAATACAGTGATGAAGTCATTGTACTTAAAAATGGAGAGATTAAGGCTTTAGGAAAACCAGAAGAAATATTAAACCAGAATTTAATCAAAGAAATTTACAACGTAGAGATGAATATATTGAAAAATCAATTTGGAGAAAAAATTATATTGATTCCTAAAAAAATTTATGCAAAAGATGCATAGAAGTTCAAGTTGCTATTGATGGGATAGAAAGATTAGATATGTATTTTGGAAGATATTTACCACAATTAAAGCATCTATACATGATTTTATAGAAAGTCTTCCATATCAGACAAAGTATATGTGATGCACAAAGGAAAGATACAAAAAAGAGCTGTGGCTCTCTATTAAACAGAAGCTAGAGCATAACTCTAGCTTTATCTATCCTCGATATCACCTTCTAGTTCTAAAAAGGATTTTTGAAGTTCGTAGATTTGCTGATCTGTAGCATGAAAGTAGCCTCTTTGATTATATTCAAGCATTTGTTTGATCATCTCAAGATAAGCATGGGGATTGTTTTCTTTGAGTTTATTTTTCAAAGATTCATCCGCTATATATTGGTTATAAAGTGAATGGTATACCCATTGATCTATTTTATTTGTAGTAGCTGCAAGCCCTTGTATATTTTCAAACCTTTTAGCAATAGATGAAGCACCATGATATTTGTGTTTGAGCATTTCATCAATCCATTTTGGATTGAGAAGTCGAGTCCTAATACCCCTTTCTATTGATTTTTCAACTTTTTCAGTTTCTATATATTCTGTTGTAGTATCAGAAATAAAAACTTCACTTTTTTGTCCTCTTGTGATTTCAACAGATTTAGATAAGCCTCCAAAGAATTCATAATAATGATCTAAATCTACAATTTCATATTCATGATTATTTCTTACTTGTGATATCAATTCGATCATGGATAAATTTTTCTCATATAGATTTTTAAAATGTACACCATGATGATTTTTACTATAAACATGCTTCATACTATCTATAAAGCTTTTGCCTAGTTCTAATTCTTCTTGCCAGTTTTTTTCTTTTATCAAAGAAGTAATATTGGTTCCATATTCTGCTTGGCTAGGACCAAATATTCTAGATTGTGCTAATTCCATAGCAGTATCTTTTTCATATCTTTCTTTTATTAATTTATCATATAATTTTTTTGTATTCATATGAAAGTAATTGAAGTTATTTTCATCTCCTAAAGCATCAATTTCTTTGAAAATTTCATTTAAAATAATAATAATATTTTCAAACATATCTCTGAAAAATCCACATATATGAACTACAACATCTATTCTAGGTCTATGTAATTCTTCTATTGGAATAATTTCAAATTCAGGCTCCCATACATTATTATTTTCTTTCATTTTAACACCAAGATAGTATAAAATTTGTCCTATGGTTTCACCTTGAGTACGGCAAGCTTCTAATCCCCATAATATCACAGATGTTACCTTTGGATATTCTCCATGTAAATTTTTATAAGCATTTAAAGTGTTTTGAGCGATTTTTTGTCCTCTAAGCATTGCAATAGAAGATGGCACAAATCTACTG
Source organism: Anaerophilus nitritigenes (assembly GCF_004138215.1). GTDB lineage: Bacteria > Bacillota > Clostridia > Peptostreptococcales > Thermotaleaceae > Anaerophilus > Anaerophilus nitritogenes. Next base: position 17,017 of record NZ_RYYS01000066.1, on the reverse strand, counting down.
TCAAATTGATATAAATTATAGCCAGATGGTAATACACTAGGATTTTTCATAGGATCTCCTGCTATTTTAGCTTGTAGATACTCGCCATTTAAAACTTTTAGGAGACCTTTTTTTTCGTGATTTTGATTGATTTGATTACATATATTAAATCCGTATTCAAAAGTTTCTTTGATATTATTGCCATATGTTTGAATTAAATTTTTATCAAGGCTAGAGTTAAAATTTATATGATTTAAAATATAATTTACTTCTTCATCTAATAATTTCAGTTTGCAAATATTATTTTCATTTATAATTTTATCGTAGTCTAAGTTATTTTTTTCAGCAACAATTCTTCTTAGGGATTTAATTTCTCCTCTATCATATTTAAGTAAAGATGATAAAAACTCCATTAATTCTTCATTGGAATAGGGTTTACCAAAGACGTGTAGCCCTCTTGGGATAAGGGATGATTTCATTTTATATAATTCTTTTTCAATCCAATCTAAATCTTTTTCAAAATGTAAAGAATCAGAGATTTTAAATATTTCTTTTAATAGATCCTCACAGGAAGCAAGGGATATATGTAATGCTTCATAATATTGTGCAATAAGATCTTCAAGCTTTGTATATTCTTCATATAAATTGGCTGTTGTAAAAATAGGAGGTTGATAACTTACTAAAACAGCATGAGATCTTCTCTTTGCAGTCATTGCCTCTGCTGGATTTCCACAATAATATAAATAAGCATGAGGAATATCATCTATTAAATAATCAGAGTAACAAGTATGACTCATACCACATTCTTTTCCTGGTAACAGTTCCAATGTACCATGAGTACCTACATGAAGGATAATGTCTGCATGAAAATCATCTTTTAACCATTTATAAAAGGCTAAATATTGATGATGCGGGGTGGTATTCTTATCATGATATAGGTTGCTTTCATCATCTTTAGTTCCTTTTGAAGGTTGAAGTCCTATAAAAATATTTTCATTGATGATTCCAGGAATCAAAAAATCTTTTTCTGTACACATAATTGTTCCAGGGGCATCTCCCCAATAGTTTATGATATCCTTCATAAGAGGAAAATCTTTTGTACTTTGTATATATTTTTGAGTAGGATAATGAATGTAGCTTTGCTTTTCGTAATAGTACTTAGGAGAATTTACTAATCCTTTATTTAAAAAAGTATCCATTAATTCTTTAGAGCTAAGATTATTTAATTGATAACCTTCTTCTTTTAAAGTTTTTAAAATTTCAGATATAGACTTAAAGGTATCTAAGTATGCAGCATGAAATAGATGATCTTCTCCAGGAGGATAATTATACCCTATGATGGCTACTTTCTTATTAGAATTATCTTTTCTTTGAAGATCAATCCAATTTTTTACACGACGGACTAATTTCTCTACACGATCGTCCATGCAATCGATTTCGTTTAATTGTATATTGAGATTTTTATTTAATCCTTTTGAATAAATTGCACCAATAGGATAAGTTTCGATAACACCATCCATTTCAGGAAGCATAATAGATAGTATAAATTCAGAGCTAGTGATTCGATCCTTTGAATTTTTCCAATCATCAATAGTTGTTCTAGAAAGAAAGAAAGGATGTAATATAGGTACATTTAATTCTTCAAATAAATTTACCATCTCCTGAGCGTCACCTCCCATTGGACCGGCTCCAATTCTAAAGGATAAAAAGCTGAGGATGATGTTAACTTTTTTATCATATGAATGAAGAAGCTTTTTAATTTCTTTAAGATTATGTCCAGATGTTTTTGTAAAACCTATAGGAACTATATTACCTAGGGGTCTAAGCTTATTAACTATTTTTTCAATGGCAGTTGAGCAATCGTTAGGATAAGTATGTCCATAAAAAAGTATTCCGATATTTGGTTTTTCTAAATCGTATCCATAAAGATTCACATAAGAAAGATAGTCTTGATAAAATCGTCTATCATAAGGATCGCATATGCCAACATCCATAAGTTCAATAGGTTCTTGAGGAATATAAATAGACGGCTTTCCACCATAAAATTTAAGAAGTAAACAAAGCATGCTCTCAAGTTGATCTTGTGATGCATTTTTAAAATATTTGACAATATGCGAAAGATTTCTTATATCTCTTATTTTTCCAGGAATTACTTTTCCTAATTTTTCAGCCATAGATATCATTTTTTGTATTTTTTTCATATCAGGTTTTTTATCAGATTTCATCATTTTATCATTAGGTTTAAAACTTCCCAATCGTATAAAAGATCTTCCAGATCCACCTATGGGAATAACATGTCCATTGTAATTTTCTAATGCATCATATACAGCTTCTACGATTGGCTTTGGACTACCCATTAAATCTACAATGACAGCATGTGAGGAGAGAATATCTTTTTTTACAGTATATAATTCATCATCAGAAAAGTTTGAAGTGGCATAATAAAGTGCTACTTCAATAAAATTATTTATTTGAGAGTCTATTTTACTCAGTATAGAAGAAATATTTGTAATGACAGTTGTAGAAACAGTTAAAATGCAAAGTTTCATCAAAATAACCTCCGTTTATATATTTACTTTCAAACATTTACATTATATTCTAATATATGGGATCAATCAAGAAAATCAGACAGGATTAAAAAAGGAGAAAAGAAAAATGAACAAAAATATATATCCATTTACAGCTATTGTAGGTCAAGAAAAAATGAAAAAAGCACTTATACTCAATGTAATTAACCCCAAAATAGGAGGAGTATTGATTCGAGGGGAAAAAGGGACAGCTAAATCAACAGCAGTAAGAGCATTGGTAGAAGTATTACCAACAAAAGAGGTAGTAAAGGATTGTAAGTTTAATTGTGAATTAGATAGAAAAAATGAAATTTGTGAAGAATGTAGAGAAAAAATAAATCGTAATAAAATAGATACAGAAATTAGAAAAATGAAAGTAGTAGAACTTCCAATTGGCTGTACCGAGGATCGTGCCATTGGAACATTAGATATTGAATATGCAATTCAAACTGGAGAAAAAAAGTTTGAAGCAGGTATTTTAGCACAAGCTAATGGAAATTTACTTTATGTAGATGAAGTAAATTTATTAAATGATCATATTGTAGATGTTTTATTAGATGTTGCTGCAATGGGTGTGAATCATATAGAAAGAGAAGGAATATCTTATTCACATCCATCTCATTTTATTTTAATAGGAACTATGAATCCAGAGGAAGGAGATTTAAGACCACAACTTCTTGATCGATTTGGACTAGTTGTAGACGTGTTTGGAGAAAGGAATGTAGAGGATCGAGTAAAAGTGATTCAAAGAAGATTATTATTTGAAAAAGCTCCTCATGAATTTATAGATTTATATAAAGAAGAACAAATTCAATTATCTCAAAAAATTGAAAAAGCAAAAGAACTATTGAATAAAGTGAGAATAAAAGATGAATTATTATCTTTGACAGCTGAAATTACAATTGAATTGGGGGTAGATGGTCATCGTGCTGATATTACTATGATTAAAACTGCAAAAACTATAGCTGCTCTTAACAACAAAGAAGAAGTAATTAGAGAAGATATATTAGAAGCAGCAGAGTTTGTTTTGCCACATAGAATGAGAACTCTACCTTTTGAAGAAGGAGTACTAAGTAAGGATTCGTTGAAAAAATGGATAGAGGGAGAAAATCGATGAACAAAAGGATATATCCATTTACAGCTATTGTAGGAATGGAAAAAGTAAAGAAAGCTTTGATCCTAAATATGATCCATCCACAAATTGGAGGAGTCTTACTAGCAGGAGAAAAAGGTACTGCAAAATCAACGATTGTAAGAGCACTAGGACAATTAATGAAGAACAAAAAAATAATTACTTTACCTTTGGGAACTACAGAAGATCGATTGATTGGGAGTATCAATATGAAAGATGCCATGATAAAAGGAAGTAAAAATTTTGAGCCGGGAATATTATACAAAGCTCATGAAAATATTTTGTATGTAGATGAAGTTAATTTATTGTCAGAAACATTAATCAATACTATTTTAGATGTGGCATCATCTAAAGTAAATAGAGTAGAAAGAGAAGGAATTTCTTATACGCATCCTTGTGAATTTATTTTAATAGGAACTATGAATCCAGAAGAAGGAACTCTAAAACCTCAATTATTAGATAGATTTGGTTTGTATGTAGAGGTTAAAGGAGAAAAAGAAAAAGAAAATAGGATAAAAATTATAAAAAGAAGATTAGAGTATGAGAAGAATCCTGTTATTTTTTACAATAAATTTTTAACAGAAGAGAAAAATTTAAAAGACCATATTTTAAGAGCTAAAAAGAAACTTAAAGATATTTATATGTCTAATGAAATCTTAAAAAAGATTGCAAAGATTAATATAGAAGGAAATACAGCAGGACATAGAGGTGATTTAGTATTATCAATGGCATCAATGGCAAATGCTATCTATCGCAATAAAGACCAAGTAAGTTTTGAAGATATAGAAGCTACCATTGATATTTCTTTAGCTCATAGACTTAGAATGCCTCCTAAAAAGCCAAAACAGGATGTAGATGATCTCAATAACCGAAATTCAAAATCTCAATCAGAAGATCACAATCATCACTTAAAAAATGATAAAAATAGATCCGTAGATTGCAACAAAGATTTATCTAGTGGTATCGATCAATATAAATCTAATCTTACATCGATAGAAAAAGAATTTGTCATTGGAGATGTATTTGATGCTAGTAGGATTATGAGAAATATTCAAGATAGAAAAACAAGAAAATATGGAAGTGGGCGGAGAAGTAAAACAAAAATATCTTCTCATATAGGTAGATATATTGGATACAAAGTTCCAAATGGAAAGATCTATGATATTGCACTAGATGCTACCCTTCGTGCTGCAGCTCCATATCAAAAGTTAAGAGAAAAAAATGGGATGGCTTTTATCATTAAAAAAGAGGATATTAGAGAAAAAATCAGAGAACAAAGAGTTGGAAATACTATTTTATTTGTGGTAGATGCCAGTGGATCTATGGGAATTGAAAAAAGAATGATAGAATCTAAAGGAGCTGTATTATCTTTACTAAAGGATGCTTATCAAAAAAGAGATAGGGTAGGTATGATGACTTTTAGAGGACATGAAACATCTGTAATACTACCACCTACTAGAAGTGTAGAGCTTGCTTATAAGTATTTAAAGGATATAAAGGTAGGAGGGAAAACACCTTTAGCTTTAGGACTAAAAAAGAGTGTAGAGTATATAAATCACTTGAAAGTAAGGGATAATGAAATCATGCCAATGATCGTTATTTTATCAGATGGGCGTGGAAACGTCACAATCAAAGGCAAAGATCCTTTACAAGAAGTTTTTAGGATAGCAAAAGAATTACAAAATGAAAAAATTAAATTTATAGTAGTAGATACAGAAACTGGATTTTTAAGACTAGGCTTAGCTAAAAAATTAAGTGATATTCTTTTGGCAGATTATTTTAAACTTGATGATCTAAATCATAAGGGTTTAGGACAATTGATTCGAGGATCTTCAATGGTTTAAAATTAAATGTTTAAATTTTATAAAAAGAAGGGGATTTTATGAAATTATCTAATGTATATATACATACTTGTAAAGAAATTTCTTCAGAAGTAGAGAAAATATCAGAAAGAAATCTCATAAAAGCAGGAATGATTAAAAAAGTATCTGGAGCATATGCTTATTTGCCACTAGGATATAAAATATTAAATCGTATTCAAAGAATGGTTAAAAAAATATTGAATGAAGATGGATTCCAAGAAATATTATTTTTAGGAAATAAAGATAGTTTTTTTAAAAAAGTTAAAAAAGATATGAAAAAAGATAAAGTATTTTTTTATCAAGTAGAACAAGTGATTCCTTCTAGGGAAAATAAAAGGGGAAGTATTCTTATAAAAGGAGAAGTATTTTATAAAAATTTAAAAGATATGAAAAAAGATTTTTTACTTATTGAAGATTTATGTGTTAAAGTGTTAAAAAAATGTGGAGTAAATGGAGAAAAGATTAAAGATATTCACAATCAAGAAGAAATCATTTCATCTATTATAGGAGTTTCTTCTAAAGAAGGTAAAGAAAATATAGTAACGTGTTCCTGTGGATATAAGGCTACTCAAAGATATGCACCTTGTACAGAAGAAAGCTTAGAGGATGAAGAAGAACTTTGTATGGAAAAAGTGTATACTCCAAATGTAAAAACTATTGATCAGCTTATAAATTTTTTTGGAATTACTTCTAAAAAACTAATAAAGTGTCTTTTATTAAAGAATCAAAAAAACTTTATAGCAGCTTTTGTGAGAGGAGATCGAGAGCTAAATTTGGCAAAATTAGAAAGAGCCTTAGGATTTTCTTACAGAGAACTTGCTTTTTTAAATGAAGAAGAAGTAGAAAAATTAACGCATGCAAAGGCTGGATTTGCAGGACCTATAGGTCTGAAAAATACAATCATTGTAGTGGATCATGAAGTAACTTGTCTGAAAAATGCAGTAGCAGGAGCCAATGAAACAGATTTTCATATAAAAAATATCAATTATAAAAGAGATTTTAACGCAGATTATATACTAGATATAAGAAATATAGAAAAAGAGGATAGTTGTATAGATTGTGGGAAAAGAATCAGTGTATATCCATATATGGATATGGGAAGAATTCAAAAAGAGAAAGATAAAATTTGTTTTTCATTAGATATTACAGCTATCTTATCTACAGTAGCATCTATTTATTATGATGAAGATGGACTTAGGTGGCCTATTTCTTTATCTCCTTATCCTGTCATGATTTCAATTTTAAATATGAATGATCAAGATCAAATTGATTTTGCAAACAAAATATATGAAAAATTAAATAAAGAAAATATAGAAGTACTCTTAGATGATCGAAATGAAAAAGTAGGTGTAAAATTTAAAGATGCACAGCTTTTAGGAATGCCTATTCAAATTATAGTAGGAAGAAAAGTGAAAGATAATATAGTAGAATATAAAATAAGAGGAAAAGAAGATAAAAAAGAGTTAACATATAATGAATTATTTTTTCAAATACAAAAAGATTTAGGAATATTTATGTAAAAAATAAAAAGAGTATACAATGTATTTTCTTGATTATAAAACTTTTTTTAGATATAATAAGTGAATATAAACAGTGTAATGGGAGGGTAAGATAATGACAGTAAGAGTTAGGTTTGCACCAAGTCCTACAGGATTTGTACATATAGGAAGCTTAAGAACTGCTCTTTATAATTATTTATTTGCAAAGCAACAAGGCGGAAAGTATATTCTGAGAGTAGAAGATACAGATAGAACAAGATATGTAGAGGGAGCTATTGAAAATATGATCAATGCTCTAAAATGGGCGGGAGTTGAGCATGATGAGGGAGTTGTACTAGAAAATGGAAAACTTACTCAAAAAGGAGAATATGGTCCTTATATTCAATCTGAAAGACTGGATATTTATAAAAAATATGTAGATGAATTAATAGAAAAAGGACATGCCTATTATTGTTTTTGTTCAAAGGAAAGACTAGATGAAGTAAGAGAAGAACAAAAAAATAATGGACAAACTCCCAAATATGATGGACATTGTAGAGATATTTCTATAGAAGATGCGAAAAAAAGAATTGAAGCTGGAGAAGAATATGTTATTCGTCTCAAACTTCCTTATGATTATAATATAAGTTTTTATGATGTGATTAGAGGAAATGTAGTAGTAAATACGAATGATTTAGACGATCAAGTTCTTATGAAGACGGATGGATTTCCAACATATCATTTTGCAGTAGTAATTGATGATCATTTAATGAAAATCACTCATGTAATCAGAGGAGAAGAATGGATTATTTCTACTCCAAAGCATGTATATCTATATGAAGTCTTTGGATGGGAAGCTCCTAAATTTGTACACCTTCCAAATATACTAAATAAAGATCGAAAAAAATTAAGTAAAAGGCAAGGAGATGTGGCAGCGGAAGATTTTAGAAAAAAAGGATATCTTGCACAAGGACTTGTAAATTACTTAGCCTTAGTAGGGTGGAGTCCTGAAGACAATCAAGAAATTTTTTCTATGGAAGAATTGATAGAGAAGTTTTCACTAGAGAGAGTATCTAAAAGTGGTGGAGTATTTGATGTAGATAAATTAAACTGGATCAATAGTCATTATATGAAGGAAGCTTCTTCTGAAGAATTAGTAAAGATATGTATTCCTTATTTGATAGAAGAAGGATACATTAAAGAAGAAGAAGTAAAAGAAAAATATGAGTGGCTTAAAGATATGGTAACTGTTTTAAAAGAACGTATTGCTTATGGAAAAGAAATTGTACAAAAAGTGGATATCTTCTTTAAAACAGAAATTCATCCACGAGACGAAGAAGCAAAAGAAATATTAAAATTAGAACATCTTCCTCATTTACTCGAAGTATTTAAAGAAAAGGTAGAAAAAGCAGAAAGTGTTGATGAAGTATTTGGAAAAGCTGTATTTAAAGAAATACAAAAGGAAACTGGATACAAAGGAAAAAATCTATTTATGCCTATTCGTGTAGCTTTAACAGGAGAAGTCCATGGACCAGATCTTCCTCTTATGATTAAAGTTTTAGGTAAACAAAATATGTTATCTCGCATAGAATATGTAATAAAAAATTTATTATAAAATGCATGGATTAGGAGAGTAAGTTTAAAAAAGCTGACAGAGAAAAGCTATCATAGGCTGAAAGTAGCTTAAGTATTTTTTAAACCCAAGTGCACCTAGGAGCAGCTGTCCGAAAATAAGTAGGAACAGACGACTTGCCTCGTTATAGGCAAAAAAGCTGAAGGGATTACCCTTAAGCAGAGTGGAACCGCGAAAAAACTTCGTCTCTGTAAAGAGACGAAGTTTTTTATTTTTTAGAAAGGAGAATGGGCTATGATAAAATTTATTAAACAAATTAATGAAGATATACAAGCAGTTTTAGACAGAGATCCTGCTGCAAGAAGTAAAATAGAAGTACTTCTTTGTTACCCGTCCATTCATAGTATTATCAGTCATAGAGTTGCTCATAGTTTATACAAAAGAGGTTTTGTAGTTTTAGCAAGACTGATTTCTCAAATCAGTAGATTTTTTACAGGTATAGAGATTCATCCTGGGGCTACAATTGGTAGACGATTATTTATAGACCATGGAATGGGTGTTGTGATTGGGGAGACTGCTGAAGTGGGAAATGATGTGACTATTTATCAAGGAGCTACTTTAGGAGGAACAGGAAAAGAAAAAGGAAAAAGGCATCCTACTATTGGGGATAATGTAGTGATTAGTAGTGGAGCCAAAGTATTAGGACCTTTTAAAGTAGGAGATAACTCTAAAATAGGTTCAGGATCTGTAGTATTAAAAGAAGTACCTCCCAATTGTACAGTAGTGGGTGTTCCTGGTAGAATAGTGGTAAAGGATAATATAAAAATTAGAAGTATGCATAAACCAGAGATTGATTTAGATCAGGTTCATCTTCCAGATCCAATTATGCAGGAGTTAGATTGTTTATTTAAAAGAATTAGTGTTTTAGAGAAACAAATTATGAAAACTCAGGAAGGGGAAAGAAAAGATGAAAATTTATAATACACTTACAAGAAAAAAGGAAGAATTTATTCCTATAGATGAAAAGGAAGTAAAAATATATGCTTGTGGACCTACAGTATATAATTATTTTCATATAGGAAATGCAAGACCTTTTGTAGTATTTGACACTTTAAGAAGATACCTTGAATATAGAGGATATAAAGTAAAGTTTGTACAAAATTTTACAGATGTAGACGATAAAATTATAAATAGAGGAAAGGAAGAGGGAATAACTCCTGGTGAAGTAAGTGAAAAATATATAAAAGAGTATTTTAAGGATGCTCAAAGCATTGGAGTCAAAAAAGCGGATATTCATCCAAAAGTAACAGAAACTATGGAGGACATTATAAAGTTTGTACATGATCTTGTGAAAAAAGGATATGCCTATGAAGTGGATGGAGATGTATATTTTGATACTTCTAAATTTGAAGAATATGGGAAATTATCAAAACAAAGTATTGAAGATTTAGAAGCAGGAGCAAGAATTGAAGTTAAAGATATAAAGAAAAGTCCTATGGATTTTGCTTTGTGGAAAAATCAAAAGGCAGAAGAAATTGCTTGGGATAGTCCATGGGGAAAAGGAAGACCAGGTTGGCATATAGAGTGTTCTGTTATGTCTACTAAATATTTAGGAGAAACTATAGATATTCATGGGGGGGGACAAGATTTGATTTTCCCTCATCATGAAAATGAAATCGCTCAAAGTGAAGCTTGTACTGGAAAACCATTTGCAAAATACTGGATGCATAATGGATATATCACCATTAACAACGAAAAAATGTCTAAGTCGAAAGGAAATTTCTTTACAGTAAGAGATATCATAAAGGATTTTGATGGGGAAGTAGTAAGATTCTTTCTATTATCTGCTCAATATAGAAATCCTATTAATTTTAGTAGAGAATTAATGGAGCAAGGAAAAAGTGGACTTGAGAGATTGTATCACGCAAAGAATAATTTAAGTCATCTTCTAGATCATACAAAAGGAAATATGAGTGAAGAAGAAAAAGAAATATTTAAAGGATATGAAAAGTATAAAGAAAAATTTATAAGCTCAATGGATGATGATTTAAATACTGCAGATGCAATAGCTTCTGTCTTTGAATTGGTAAAAGAATTAAATTCTACCATGAATATAGATCATTCAAAGGAATTTATACAAAAGAGCTATGATTTATTTATGGAGCTTGTAGGAGTACTTGGGCTTTTACAAAAAGAAGAAAAAAGTTTAGATGAAGAAATAGAAAAATTAGTACATGATAGACAAGAAGCTAGAAAAAATAAAGATTATGCATTAGCAGATAAAATCAGAGATGATTTAAAATTAAGAGGAATTATTTTAGAAGATACTCCTCAAGGAGTAAAATGGCATATACAAAACTAAATGGTTGAATGATATAAGTTGTAGGATTTTTTTGAAATATTTATGAGAATGAGTTATAATTATACCTAAAAAAGAAAAAATGTAATAAAGGAAAGAATCAGAAAGGTTGTGTATCAATGGAAAATCATACTCCATCAAATTTTATTAAAAATATTATTATGGATGATTTGAAAACTGGAAAACATAAAGAAATTATTACTCGTTTTCCACCAGAACCTAACGGATACTTGCATATCGGTCATGCAAAATCAATCTGCTTAAATTTTGGATTGGCAGATGAATTTAAAGGAAAGACAAACCTACGCTTTGATGATACCAACCCAGTCAAAGAAGATACAGAATATGTAGAGTCTATCAAAGAAGATGTAAAATGGTTGGGATTTGAATGGGATGATTTGTATTTTGCATCGGATTATTTTGATGAAATGTATAAAAGAGCCATTTTATTGATCAAAAAAGGAAAAGCTTATGTATGTGATTTATCAGCAGAAGAAATAAGGACATATAGAGGAACACTGAAACAACCAGGAAAGGAAAGTCCTTATAGAAATAGATCCATAGAGGAAAATTTAACTTTATTTGAAAAAATGAAGGATGGAGAATTTAAAGATGGCGAAAAAGTATTAAGAGCAAAAATTGATATGGCATCTCCTAATTTAAATATGAGAGATCCTGTAATTTACAGAATTGCTCATGCTACACATCATAATACACAAGATAAATGGTGCCTTTATCCTATGTATGATTTTGCACATCCACTAGAAGATGCTATTGAAGATATTACCCATTCTATTTGTACATTAGAATTTGAAGATCATAGACCTTTATATGATTGGGTAGTAAAAGAATGCGAAATGGAAAGTACTCCGCAACAAATTGAATTTGCAAGATTAGATATGACAAACACTGTAATGAGCAAAAGAAAATTAAAACAACTCGTAGATGAAGGTTATGTAGATGGATGGGATGATCCGAGGATGCCTACTATTTCAGGGCTGAGAAGAAGAGGGTTTACTCCAGAATCTATTAGAAATTTTGCAAAGGAAATAGGAGTATCTAAAAGCAATAGTAAAGTAGATTATCAAATGCTAGAACATTTTATTAGAGAAGATTTAAAGTTAAAAGCACCAAGAACGATGGGGATATTAAGACCTCTTAAAGTAGTAATTACAAATTATCCTGCTGATGAAGTAGAAATGCTTGATGCAGAGAACAATCCTGAGAATCTAGAAATGGGTATGAGACAAATTCCTTTTTCAAGAGAAATATATATTGAACAAGAAGACTTTATGGAAAATCCTCCTAAAAAGTATTTTAGATTATTTCCAGGAAACGAAGTAAGACTAAAACATGCTTATTTTATCACATGCAATGAAGTAATTAAGGATGAAGATGGAAATGTTATAGAAATTCATTGTACTTATGATGCTAAGACAAAAAGTGGAACTGGTTTTACAGAAAGAAAAGTGAAGGGAACAATTCATTGGGTAGATGCAAAAAATGCTATTCCTGCTGAATTTAGGCTGTATGAACCTCTTATTTTAGATGAAGATCTAACAGATGAAAAAACATTTTTAGAGTGTGTAAATCCAAATTCATTAGAAATCCTTAATGGATTTGTAGAGCCCAACATGAAAAATGTAAAAGGGCAAGACAAGTTTCAATTTTTCAGACATGGATATTTTAATGTGGATTCTAAATATACTACAAACGAAAGAATAGTATTTAATCGCATTGTTTCATTGAAAAGTTCCTTTAAGTTTAATAAATAAACAAAATCCCCATCTTAAAGATGGGGATTTGAGTTTGTATTTGTAATAAAAAGCAATTATTTCCCGAGAAATAATGAAAAGTTGAAAATTTCTTTTCTCATTTTGAAAATTATAGTATGATTGATTAGAGAATAAAAAAAGGTAGGGTTGTAGATGGAAAAAAATTTTTTTGATAAAGATATTTGCGAAGAAGAAGTGGGCTTGATTCCTCCTTTGGTATTAGCTTATATAGGAGATGCAGTGTATGAAGTTTATGTCAGAAGATATACGATGAGTCATTATAAAAAAAATGTCAATTATCTTCATAAGATGAGTACTAAATTTGTACAAGCAAAATCACAGGCTAAAATTGTACATGATTTGGAAGAAGAACTAAGTGAAGAAGAATGGACAATTGTCAAAAAAGGGAGAAATCAAAAATCTAGTTCGGTACCTAAAAATGCATGTCTTACAGATTATAAATATGCTACAGGATTTGAAGCTTTGATTGGATATTTGTATCTGAATAAAAATATAACTAGATTAGAAGAAATCATTCAAAGAGGGATAGAGATTATAGAAAAATTACTATAAGTAGAAAGCAGGTGTATCTTTTGACGAGAAGAGAAAAATTTATGATTTATATGATTCCTTTGCTTTTGATTATATTAATCTCTAAATCTTTGTTCTTTGATGAAATAAAAGTGACTGGAGATGCTTTGAAGTTTAAAAATTTTGTAGAGAAAGAAGTACAAATAAATGAAGAATATAATAGTATATTTCAAAAAATAGGAATTTCTCAATATAGAGTTGTTTCTATAAAAAAAATAAAAGATACAGGAAAATCTATTGTTGATGAAAAAAGAAATATAGAAATTTCAGGAGAGTATCAAGGAAAAGTGAGAGGATATTTATTTAATCTATTTCCTTACAAAGAATTTCGTATTAAGAGTAATTGGACTAAATGAGGAGGAGAAAAATGAAAGTAGAACTTATTCAATATACACCAGAGCCAGAAAAGGTTGTAGCAGCAGCTGCAAAACTTTGTTACTCAAAAGTAGGTGTTGATGAAATTATGGAAGGTTTAACAGATGAAAAAACAAGTAAATTTTTAAATATGTTAATGGAACTGGGACATACATCTACTATTGAACATGTGAATTTTACTTTTGCAGCAGAAGGAGTAAGTAGAGTTTTAACTCATCAGCTTGTAAGACATAGAATTGCATCTTATTCACAACAATCTCAAAGATATGTAAAGTTAGATCAATTTGAATATATTATACCTCCAAGTATAGAAAAAATTCCACAAGCAAAGAAAATGTTCATAGAAACCATGGAAGAGGATCAAAAAAAATATAATAAATTGGTAGAAATTCTTCAGAAACAACACTATGAAAGCTTATTACAAAGTGGAAAAACAGAAAAAGAAGCAAAGAGAGTATCGGAAAAAATGGCTATTGAAGATAGCAGATATGTTTTTCCAAACGCCTGTGAGACGAAGATTGTATTTACTATGAATGCAAGAACACTTCTTAACTTTTTTCACCATAGATGTTGCGAAAGAGCACAGTGGGAAATTAGAGAATTATCAACACAAATGTTAAAGCTTGTGAGAAAAGTTGCTCCTACTCTTTTTAAATATGCAGGACCAGGATGTTTGTATAAAGCTTGTCCTGAAGGAAACATGAGTTGTGGAAAATCAGATGAAGTAAGGGAGAAATTTCATACATTATCATAAATTGGGCAAAATAAAAGAAAATTATAAAAGAGGTGGACTATGTTAGATAAAATAGAAGGAAGAAATCCAGTCATAGAAGCTTTAAAATCAGATAGAGAAATAGATAAGATTATGATTTTAAAGGGAGCAGAAGGATCAGTAAAAAAAATTATTGGTATGGCAAAGGATAAAAATGTAGTTATTTCATATGTAGAAAAGCAAAAGCTTGATCAAATTTCAGAATCTCATGCCCATCAAGGGGTCATTGCCTTTGTGGCAGCTCACAAATATTCTGATTTAGAAGATATTTTTAAAAAAGCGGAAACAAAAGGAGAAGACCCGTTTATCATTATTTTAGATGAAATTACAGATCCTCATAATTTAGGTTCTATCATAAGAACTGCAAATGCATCAGGTGCTCATGGAGTAATTATTCCTAAAAGAAGAGCGGTAGGGCTTACAGGAGTTGTAGCAAAGACTTCAGCTGGAGCTATTGAATATGTTCCTGTATGTAAGGTGTCTAACATTGCTCAAACTATAGATGCACTAAAGGATAGGGGTGTATGGATAGCAGGAGCAGATATGGATGGAAAGAAAAAGTATCATGAAGAAAATTTAACAGGAAAAATTGCTTTAGTCATTGGAAGTGAAGGAAAAGGAATTTCAAGACTTATAAAAGAAAAGTGTGATTTTTTAGTAAATATACCTATGAAAGGAGAAGTTAGCTCTTTGAATGCATCTATTGCAGCTTCTATACTTATGTATGAAGTGACTAGACAAAGAGAGGGGAAAGAATAAGGTGAGTAAGATTTGAACAATTTTTTATTGATAGACGGCTATAATGTAATTAATGCGTGGCCAGATCTAAAAGAAATAGGAAGAAAAAATTTAGAGGACGCTAGAGATGTATTGATTCATAAACTAGTAGACTATAAGCATTATACAGGGTATTCTGTGATGATTGTATTTGATGCTCACTATGTAAAGGGGAATTATGGGAAAAATATTTTTGTAAAAGGTATAGAAGTAGTTTTTACAAAAGAAAATCAAACGGCTGATTCTTATATTGAAAAAAAAGTAGAAGAACTTATGAAACATAGAAAAAATAAAGTTGTTGTTGCAACTTCAGATTGGGCAGAACAACAAGTAGTTTTAGGAAGTGGTGCGATCAGAATTTCTGCCAGGGAATTAAGTATTGAATTGAATAGAGTGATTCAAAAAATTTATAAAAAAACTTCAGAACCAAAACAGATCAGATCTATCCTTCAAGATCGAATTGATGAGAAAATTGTAGAAAAACTAGAAAGATGGCGTAGAAATCAATGATTTGCTTGACGATTGTCTATGTGTTAAGTTATAATGAATGTACAATTTACACTGAAAATTTTGTATTTTGCATACGAGAAAATGATAGAATAAAAGAAAAAAGTTCTGGAGGAGATGTTGGTGGGAATAAGTGAGGTGTATAACCAGCTGGGAGAGAAAACGGAAATGCTCATAGATGAGGAAGTAGTTGAAGATGCGAGACGTGGGAGTATAGGAGCTCAAGAATATTTAATTAAAAAGTATAAAAATTTTGTTCGAGCAAAAGCTAGATCTTATTTTTTGATTGGAGCAGATCGAGAAGATATTATACAAGAGGGAATGATAGGACTATTTAAAGCAATTCGTGATTTTAAGCCAGACAAGCTTTCTTCCTTCAGGGCTTTTGCAGAACTATGTATTACAAGGCAAATTATTACAGCTATTAAAACAGCTACAAGACAAAAACATATTCCTCTAAATTCTTATATATCTTTAAATAAGCCTATATATGATGAAGAATCAGATAGAACTCTTTTAGACATTATATCTGGAGCAAAAATTTCTGACCCAGAAGAATTGATTATATCTAGAGAGGAATTAGCTCATATTGAATCTAAAATAGGAGAAATATTAAGTGACCTAGAATGGACTGTTCTTATGTACTATCTACAGGGGAGATCTTACCAAGAAATGGCGGTAGAATTAGATAGACATGTAAAATCCATTGATAATGCATTGCAACGAGTAAAGAGAAAATTAGAAAGATATCTTGAAATAAGAGGAAGTTAAAAATATGAAAAAATAGAAATGAATACAAAGTAAAAACTATTGACTTCCTTTAAATAAAATAGTAAAATAAATATTGGTGAGTGCCCATGTGGCTCAGCAGGTTAGAGCGTCGCCTTGGTAAGGCGGAGATCGGCGGTTCAAATCCGCTCGTGGGCTCCAATCTCATTCTAGATACATAGATACACCCGGATGAGTTTACTTTAAACTTTTAAATAATAATTGAAATAAATCACATGAGGAGGAGAAAAAAATGGCAAAAACTAAATTTGAAAGAAGCAAACCTCACGTAAATATAGGAACGATAGGTCACGTAGACCATGGTAAAACAACTTTGACAGCAGCGATTACAACAACATTAAATACTAGATACGGAACAGGATCAGCGGTAGCATTTGATAACATTGATAAAGCACCAGAAGAAAAAGAAAGAGGAATTACAATTTCAACATCACACGTTGAGTATGAAACACCAAACAGACACTACGCACACGTAGACTGT
>NZ_RYYS01000065.1 GCF_004138215.1 Anaerophilus nitritigenes | reverse complement strand
TGGTATTTTATTTATTTTCGACAATGTTTTTGTATATCCTGCAAATATTTTACTTGTTCTATAGGAGTTTGATAAAATAAAAAAAGAATGGTGTATGCCATTCTTTTGAGGTTGAGTTCCTTTATCTATAAAAATTATAAATAAAATGTTTCTATCTATTTAGATTGAAAAATTTCTTTTACTTTTTTATCAACATCTTTTTTTAGTTCTTTTGCTTTTTCAGATTCTCTTTTTTGAATCACATCATCTATTAAATCTCCCCAATCATCTATACTAACTTCAATTCCTCCTCTGATATATACTAAAGCATCTCTGATTCTAACTAAAGCGGCATTCAATTCTACACTTTGATCATTCTTTAAATTATCTCCTATCATATCGCCTACTTGGCTGATGCTATATGTCGCTTGATCTTTAATCTTCCCAATATGTCTATATGATCTGATTGCTGATTCCTTCTGTCTTCTTTTAAATTCAGCTTCTGATGACTTTTTAGTAAGTAGCCATGCAAAAATAAAAGATATATAAAAATTTAAGATTGTAGATATAATATTACTATCTACCGGCTTATCTGAACAGCACATAACAGTAATACTTATTCCAATTAAAAATGTAATAAACAGAACAATATACACAAGCAAATCTTCGGATATAATGTTTATCATATTTTTAAAATACTGTTGCATCCATTGTCTTCTATCATTTTCTTTATTTTCTGTTTTCTTATCCATTAATACATATTCCAAAAACATCCCTAGTCCAAATATTACTAAGATAAAAATAATAAACACAATCTTATTCTTCAATGTTTGTGTTATTAATTTTTCCAACTCTTAGTCTCCCCTTTTGTATATCTATAAAATATTATTTACTTATATTAAAATCTATCCATACTTTTATTTAAGTATATTTGAGCAAAAATTTATCATATCTTCACGTGAAATGATATTTCTTGACCTCTCCATTCTTTTCAAGCCATTTCTCCCATTAATCCAAGGAGATTCATTATGTGTTAATGCTTCTAATTCGTCGCCATCCATATCTCCATATATTTCATATATTTTTTCAATGAAATCATATATTTCTTTATTTTTTTGTATTTCTTCAGGAACTTCTTCACTTTTATTTATATATTGAAAGCCCCAATCTTTATAAAAATGATATAATTCTGGACAAACTGGACCATGAACCCATGCTTCAAAATCTACATCTGCTAATGGTGTCCCCTCTTTTAAAGTTAAATACCAAGCTTGAGCATAATAACATAACTTTTGTAGCTTTTTATTTGTCATAGACTCGAAAGTAAGAAAGGTTTTAGCAATATCGAAAATTGTTATTTCCCTTTTCATTTGTGTCTCCCCCTTAAACAATTGTACCACTTTACTCATTATATCACTCCTTTCTACATTTACTTATATTTTCCCTTCTTTTTCAGATTTTGTCGAACGATTTTATATAAAGTATATATTTATAATATGTTTACCCAAAGTATTGGCTTTATCACTAACCTTTTATACATCCTATGATATTATATATGGCATTACAATTAAAAATATTTCCAAAAAATAAAAAAAGAGCAGGAGTCTCCCCCTGCTTAAATATCTGTAATATTATTTACTCCTATGCCTACTGCTAAGCCTATTAATGCCCCTACTATAGTATTTACTACCTCTACCCCTCCAATACCAGTTACAAGACAATAAAAGAGCATAGCGATTATAGTAAATTGAAAAATTATAGCTGATATGATTTTGATTCTATTATCCATCTTATCATCTCCTTATAAACTTTGTATATACCAAATAAAAAAGCCTACTAATGTAGTACCACTTAACATTACTAGAGCTTTTATCCAACTTGTTAGATTGTCTAATTTTTCTAATAGGCTTGTAATTTTTTCTCCTGTTTGTGCTTCATGAATTTCTAGTTGACGTATTCTATCTTCATGATTCCCTAATCTATTGACCATTTCTCCATGTCTTTCGCACACTTCCATATATACACCTACTTTCCTAAGTATTTTAACAAATTATTGATTGCAACTGCTAATTCGTCTCTTGTAACCATATTTTTAGGTTTGAATGTACCATCGCTATATCCATTCATTATTTTTTTAGATTTGACTGATTCTATAGCTTCTTTTGCCCAATCTGGAATAATTTCTAAGTTGCTTTTTTCTTGCATATTATAATACCTCCTAATTACATTTGAGACTGCAAATGCTGAATCTCTCACTTTAACAGTATTTAAAAGAATTTGTTCTTCTTTTGGGTTGGAATGGAATCCCCTTTCTAGAATAAATACTATAGGGCATCCTGCCTTTACAGCTTGCTGAATTACTGTGTAATAATCTTGATTTTTATATTTTGTACTCGGTCTTTTCTTAGTTCCTCTAAAAGAAATCCCCATAGAATCGGCTGTAGCCTTGCCGATTTCGTTTCCTAATGCAGTATTATTTCGATTAATACTCTCGTATACTGTGACACCTCCTGCTGTAATTGGTCCTGCATCTGAATGTACTGAGATAAACATATCTGACCCTTTTGCTATTTTCCCACGATCTGTAAGTGAAATAGTTCTGTCTCTGTCTCTTGTAAGAATTACTTTAAAATCATCTTTCAGAAAGTATTTTAAGTATAAAGCAAATTCTAAATTTCCATCTGCTTCTATATATTTTCCACTATAACCACGATTTGATCTATCTGAGCCACCATGTCCTGGATCAATCACTATAGTTTTCATTTAATTTCCTCCTTTATAAAAACTATCTATTTTACTTTGAATATCTTGTATATTCCCATGGGCATATACTTGTGTTGTAGAAATGCTTTCATGCCCAAGTAAAAGTTGTATATATTCAAGTGGGTAATCATCTTGTAGCAAGTGCATTGCAATAGAATGACGAAAAATATGAGGGTGGCACCTCTTTTCGATTCCTGCTCTTTTTCCTTCTTTCCTAACATAATCCTGTATACTTTTCTTTGCCCACCGATTATTTTGCCTACTAATGAACAATGATCTTAGATCATCTTTTCTAGTTTTTAAATATCTCAATACTTTTTCTTTAGCATCTTCTGAGAAAATACAAATACGTTCCTTAGCACCCTTACCAAGAACTTTAAATTGCCTTTTCTCAAAATCTAAACTATCCCTATTCTGCTGCCATAATTCAGTAAGCCTACACCCACTAGAATAAAAGAGAGCTACTAAAGCAGCTCCCCTATAATCTTTTTGTTCTTCTATATAATTCATTAGCTTTTCTATTTCTTCTTTTGTTAGATGTTGTCTCACCTTCTTTCGTACCTTAACCTTATCCAATTTATCTAAAGGATTTTTCATGCTAAGGTACTCTTTCTTTATCATAGTTCTAAAAAATGAATTAAGAGTAGTATACTTTCTTGCAATAGCTTGATCTCCATTCTCCCTTTCGTGTATACAATAGTCAAAGAAGTCCTCTACGTGGATATGATTAATTTCTTCAAGTTCTTTTTCACCAATAAATCTAAAGAATAGTGGCAAATCAGATTTACAGATTGCTTTTATGCTTTCATTTGTAAGCCCTTTATTTTTACAAATCAATTCATATCTTCTCAGTAATCTCATGTTGTCTTGATTCATTCTTTTGCCATCTCCTTAGTTGTTTTAGGTACAAAAATAACACCCTTAAAGGTGTTTCAAATACTTATATAAACATTGAAATTTGACGTGCTTTTCTATCCGATTTTACTATTCGTATAGATTCATCTATAACATCCATGTTAGAAGCTAGCGTTTCAGCAGGGATATCTTCCCATATCTCTCCTCCTAGAATTATCAATACTCTCTGCTTTATAAGTTCATACTCTTCATTGGTTCTTTCTATCCCTAAACATTTTTTAATATATCTGCTGATACTTGTTTTTTGTCGTGATGAAGGTCTTACAAATTGTGAAAACTTTTCTATTTTTTCATCAAATTTATCCTCGATAAGATTTTCTAGTTGGCTCATAACAGTATTGTTTAATTGTTGATCTGCTTTCATTTCTGAAAGTTTTTCAATATAATCAATTAATTTATGTCTAATCTCAGCTTTATATCTTGCACCAATTTGCATAACACCTTTTCTATTAAGAATATAACACGGTCTGTCTTGATTATTTTTATCTTTATAAGAGCCCAAGATAAATTTGTCTTCGGCTCTTATTCCTGCATTTTTCAATTGTTCAATCTCTCTTCTAATACCTTTCATTACTTGATAATGATTTATTTGAATTATATTCGATACTTCTAAGCTTGTCATTGTTACTTCTTTTTTATTTAAATTTAAAAAATTCATCATCTATTCCTCCAATTATTATTTTTTTGTATTAAAAAACACCCTCTTTGGGTGTCACATGCACTAAACATTATTTTAGGGAAGAAGGGCATTAAAAAAACACCCTTCTAGGTGCTTACAGTATGTTTCTCTATGCGATATAATCTTCTCCAGTAATAGTTTTAAACTCTTCTTTTGTAATTACTCCCTTTACAACTGCCATTTTTACCATTGTATTATTCCATAAACCTCTATCATAATTCTTCTTAATTATATCAAAGTTCATATTATTTCACCTCCTTTGTATCTGCGTTTGGTAAACTCATTAACATTTGAAATTCTAATGCAGATGCTATTCTTTCTTCTGCTGTAGACTCTTGTATTGGTGGATTTTCTTCCCATTCTGTTATTGTATTTAGTACCTCTTGCATTGTCATTTTTTCCGTTATTTTTACCCCCATTTGTTTATAGCTTTCTTTTGTAGATTCAAACTCCATGAATACAGCCATGCTAATTGGCTGATCTGCAATGATAAAATTGATACCTTGAATTGCAGAAGCAGGATATCTTGCAAATATTTCTTCCTTTGATAATACTTCTCCTATTGGTGTTATTAACCTGTCTTGTTTATTCCAAATTTTATATTTCATTTTTACATACCTCCTACAACTTTACTATTTTTATATTTTATGTAACCTGTTACTTTCTGATTGTATTTGATTGTTTTAGCTATACTAGTAGTTTGCTCGCTACTCTCTGTAAACTTATATGCAGTATTCGGCACAATTTGAAAAGAAGCAATATATTTTATTTGGTAAGCATCTACTGTATCATCGCTACCCCCCCCAGCGAATACAGCATAATCACCTACACTTGCTCCTGCTAATCCACGTCTAGCAACCGATAATGGGGTA
>NZ_RYYS01000064.1 GCF_004138215.1 Anaerophilus nitritigenes | reverse complement strand
TCTCCTGGAACTGTAACAAATTTTCCATCTTCCATATCTTTTGATAAAGCAATTCCATCTACTCCTACTAATTTTACTGCTTTTATATTTGATGGGAAATCTACTTTTACATAGAATGTTCCAGCAATTACTCCTTCTTTTGTTGATACTGCATCTTTTAATGGATCTGGTTTTTCTGGATCTGTTGGTTTTTCTAATCCAACTCTTGCATCATTTAAAGCTTTTGTCACTTCATCTACTCTTGATTGAGTTGTTCTTGGAATATCATTGATTGCTCTTGCATCAGTTAATGCAGCTTCAAATTTTGTCCAAGTTTCTACTGTATATTCAGCTTTGTGTGGTACTAATACTTCTGCAGCATTGATAGCTTTTACTAATTCTGTTTTATCAGCTGGTCTATTACTACTGCTGCTGCTTCCACCGCCACCACCTGATGATGATGATGTACTTGCTTTTTCTACTTCTACTTTGAAAGTTACTTCTGCATCTTTTAAACCATCTTTAGTAGCTGTTACAGTGATCTTTGCAGATCCTTCTTTTAAACCTTTTAATTCGATTTTGTCATCTTTTAATGTTGCTTTTACAACTTTATCATCACTGTTTTTGATCTCAATTTTTGCATCTTTTGGATCTACTTTTACAGTAACGTCTTCAGTTTTATCTACTTTTACTTTTTGATCGTCAATATCTTTGATTGTTACTTTTTCTTCTTTTGGCTCTTCTTTCTTACCTTCTGCTACACTGTTTAATACTACAACTGCTTCTGCTCTTGTAATATTTTTTGTAGGCATAAATGATCCATCTTCGTAGCCTCTCATGAATTTAGCTTCTACTACAGCTCCGATGAATCCTTTACTCCAGTCTGGAATCATAGCTGCATCTGTAAATTTGTTTGCAGCAGCTGTGTTAGCTTCTAGTGCTCTTAATTTTGCAACAACTGTAGCTGCTTCTTGTCTAGTAATAGGAGCATTTGGTCTTATAGTACCATCTTCATATCCTCCCATATATCCTGCAGCTTTTGCTTTTGCCATTTCTCCATAGAACCAATCATTTGCTGATACGTCTTTGAAAGAAATTGTAGTTGTTTCGTTAAAGTTAAATGATTTGTTTACTAAAACAGAAAACTCTGCTCTTGTAATAGGATTGTTTGGTTTAAATGAACCATCCTCATATCCTTTTACATAACCTTTGTCTATCCACTTATTAATTTGCTCACTCGCCCAATGTCCTGAAATATCAGATGCACTTTGTGCTTGAGCTACTTGAGCTGGCATTCCTAAAGCAAAAATCATTACTGATAAAACTAGCCATGCTACAAGTTTCTTTGATGTTTGTGTCTTGCTTATCATTTTTTTATGTACCCCCTTCTTTTTTATAAAATCCTTGCCACTATGTGAAGAATTTAGGATTTTTTCTATTCTTCACCAGAAAAACATTTAAATTATGGCATCATTAGAAATACATATATATGTTACCATAATTTACTCGGTTTTGAAATAGTTTTTTCATTTTGTCTTTATTTTGTAATATTTGAAATATAAAATTATAAAATTAAAGAATCAAAGAAGAATCACGGTACCTGTCTCTTTGATTCTCTCTGATTCTCCTTTGATTCCTAATTAAAGCTGTCAATAGATTGTAATAGTTCATGTATAGTTGCTGCGGCTTGGCTTCTTGTGGCACTTTGTTTATATTTTAATTTTTGTGGCATTTTATCTGATATGCCTATTTTTTTTGCTTTTCCTATTGCAACTTTTGCCCACGAACTAGCTTCTTGTATATTGTTCATCTCTTCACTTGTTATTTGAATTGTTCCTTTATTTGATTCATAAGCATTCATGACTAATTGAATCAATTGCTCTCCTGTTATTTCACCGTTTGGATTAAATTGCTTATGACCTATTCCACTGATGAGATTGTTTTTATGGGCTAAGTATATATATTTTCCATTCCAACTATTTGGATCTACATCTTCAAAGACTTTAGTATTTTCATTATCAAATGTATCTAGTCCTAATGCTTTTACCAATATCGTTGCCATTTGAGCTCGAGTTAAAGGCTCTTCTGGTCTAAATGTCTGATCTTCAAATCCTGATAGAACTCCTTTTGATGATAAATTTTGTACTTGGAATTTTGACCAATGTTGATTTAGATCAACAAAATTTAGATTCTTTTGTAATACGACATAATTTTGTTGAGGAGTTAATTCAAAATGAATTTTATTATTTACTATTTTAGATGGGACAAAATGTAGTTGATGATCTGATCCTTTCACAAATACATTGATATTATTTTTATCATCTACATTTAGAGGATATCCTATCTCTATATGATCTATTTTATCCATACTGTCTTTATTAAATATCGTAATTCCCGTAGATAAAGGATTTGACAAAGATTGATCTTTAACATCTTTGATCAATAACAAAGGATCATATTTGTATAAAACAAAATCTAAATCTTTTTTTGTATTTTTAAATTGATTCATAACATCCTTTGGCAGATTGATTTCCATATTATCTACTTCCATAGAAATATGGTTTTGTTCTCCCTTAAGTTGTTTGTTTGTGATCCAAAATGGAATCCAATGATTAGAATAAACTTTTTTTGTTGCATCTAATTCAAATTTTTTTATTTTACTTTCATCAATATTTTTTTTAGCATCTGTAGAAATATCATCCTTCGTATCTCTGTCTTCTATAGGCTGATATTGCTTCTTTTTATTTGATGGTACTTCTTTGGCTAGTAAAATATATTCTTTGTTAGGCATTGCTTCGAAGCATACCTTTTTATTTCTCATTTTTGAAGGCACATAATAAAGACTATCATCAGATCCTTTGACAAATACATTTGTAATATTGTCAAGGTCTTGATTTAAAATAGGATGGGTTATTTGTATATTATCTATTTTTTCACTACTTTTTATTTTTATAGCTCTTGATTGAAGAGAAGGAAAAGAGCTATCTTTTATGCCTTTTAATAAAGGCATAGGATCATATTGATATAATTTGAAATTTAAATCTTCTTTCATATTTTTAAATGAATGTAGGGTATCTTTTGATAGTGTGATTATAATACCATCTTCCTTAGATTGTATATATTTTTTTGTATGGTCTACATCTTTATTTTTGATTTTAAAAACTATCACTTTGTCTTTAAACATATTTTTATCCAAAATAACAGGTTTTTCAATTTTACTATTATTTTTATCCTTGTCTTTTTGGGAAGTATTTGAATTGTTGTTTGATGTATTATTGTTTTTATTGGATGTGTTTGTATTATTAGATGTGTTTGTATTGTCTGATGTATTGGTACTAGAAGGATCGTTTGTATATTTACCTACTAAAAAATCTTTATTTTGTATGAAATCTCCTCTTACATGTATATGGATCTCTTGGCTAGGTGTTTTAGGTAATGCCTTGATTTTAAAATTACTCCAACTTATAGCCACCTTATTTTTATTATAACGAGATTTTGAAAAATCAATATCTAAGTCCAACCCTTCATTTGTTTTTGTAATTTTATAATGAGTATCTTCTAATCCATGTATTTTT
The DNA here is from genome assembly GCF_004138215.1 of Anaerophilus nitritigenes. Classification (GTDB taxonomy): domain Bacteria; phylum Bacillota; class Clostridia; order Peptostreptococcales; family Thermotaleaceae; genus Anaerophilus; species Anaerophilus nitritogenes. Next base: position 169,590 of record NZ_RYYS01000064.1, on the reverse strand, counting down.
ACATCTCCATTATAGATCCACTCAAAACCATGATCTAGCTTTAATTGAATCTTTCCTTTGTTTTGAGGAAAGCCCCCATATATACAAGATATAAAATATAAAGAAGGAATATGGCTAATTTCATCATTTTTAAAATTTGCTTTTCCACTACATTCTATATCTATCCAAGGATCTTGTGCATAAGCATAAACAACTAAATTATGACCTAATTCTTTTATAGATAGTGTAAGATCGCCTTTTGATATAGGTTGTGAAAAACAAGGGATTTTTATTTCTCCCCCTTGTTCCATTCCATATACCGAACAAGAAACTGTAGTGTCATTGATTTTTTTTATAGTTAATCCTTTTGTTAACCTACTCATTTCTTTTTCAAAAGTACTATTTTTAAAATCTTTATCTTTAAGCCATTTTGAATTATTTAATTTTAAAGTAAAATCTTTTTTATCTCCACTAAATTCATCATAAATAGTAACTATAGGTGTAATCTCTCCTTGTAAAACACTATCCGTTGATATGTATGGTACTTTATTCACACTTATACTATATGAAGCATATGATGATGTACTATGAAAGATGAACAATACACAAACAAAAAGTGTAAAACTTAAAAACTTTTTCATATCTATCCCCCCAATACCAACTTATTATAAAATCATCCATCTCTTATAAATACGATAGATGTTTTATACTTTCATATTATTCGCCTCCTTAACTCTAAAATATTGTATATATGGTTATTAATTCCATTAAGTATATCTTAACATTCATTCATACATTTAAGTTATTACATTTGAATTACATTTAGAAGAACCAAGAGGAAGAATCAGGGGGACAGGTACCGTGATTCTTTTGATTCTTGATTCTTCTAAAAAAAATCCTAAACCGTATTGGTTTAGGATTTTTGTAGTAATCTTAGTCTTATTTCTGCTCTTTTAAGTGATTTTTCTGCTCTTTTTTTGTCTATTTCTTCACTACTATTTTCAAGTCTTTCTTTTGCTTTTTTAAAAGACTCTTGTGCTCTTTTTTCATCTATTTCCTCTGGCCACTCAGCAGCATCTGTAAGGATTATAGTTTTGTCTTTTTTGACTTGAATAAGTCCTCCTGCACAAGTAGCTTCTTTGTATTGACCATTTTGTTTGATTCTTAAAACTCCAATTTGTAGAGGACTTACTGTAGGTATATGGTTTTTTAAAACTCCCATATCTCCTTGTGTAGTTCTGACTACAATTTGCTCTACAAGACCCTTAAAAAATTGTTTATCAGGTGTAACAATTTCTAGTTCAAAAGTTGAAGCCATTTGTATTCACCTGCCTAACTTTCTTTCTTTGCTTTTTCTACTGCTTCTTCTATTGTTCCTACATATAAAAATGCAGATTCTGGAACATCATCATGTTTTCCTTCCAAAATCTCTCTAAATCCTCTTATTGTTTCTTTTAAAGGTACATATTTACCTTCCATTCCTGTAAATTGCTCTGCCACACTAAATGGTTGAGATAAAAATCTTTGCATTTTTCTTGCACGAGACACCACTAGCTTATCCTCATCAGACAATTCATCCATTCCAAGGATTGCAATAATATCTTGAAGCTCTTTGTATCTTTGTAGTACTTCTTGAACTTGACGAGATATATCATAATGTTCTTGTCCTACAATAGCAGGATCCATAATTCTTGATGTAGAATCTAGTGGATCTACTGCTGGATAAATTCCAAGCTCTGATATAGAACGAGAAAGTACTGTAGTTGCGTCTAAGTGAGCAAATGTAGTTGCAGGAGCAGGGTCAGTTAAGTCATCTGCTGGTACATATACAGCTTGTACAGATGTAATAGAACCCTTCTTTGTAGATGTGATTCTCTCTTGTAGAGCACCCATCTCAGTTGCTAGTGTTGGTTGGTATCCAACAGCACTTGGCATACGTCCAAGAAGGGCTGATACTTCTGATCCTGCTTGAGTGAATCTAAATATATTGTCAATAAATAAAAGTACGTCTTGCCCTGCACGGTCCCTAAAATATTCAGCCATTGTAAGACCAGTTAGAGCTACTCTCATTCTCGCTCCAGGTGGCTCATTCATTTGTCCAAATACCATAGCAGTTTTGTCTATTACTCCTGAGTCTATCATTTCATGATAAAGGTCATTTCCTTCTCTAGTTCTTTCTCCTACTCCTGCAAATACAGAAAGTCCTCCATGTTCTTTCGCAATATTGTTGATAAGCTCCATAATAAGTACAGTTTTTCCAACTCCTGCACCTCCAAACAATCCTACTTTACCACCCTTTGCATAAGGTGCTATTAAGTCTATTACTTTGATTCCCGTTTCAAATATTTCAGAAGAAGTTTCTTGCTCTTCAAATTTTGGTGCTGCTCTATGAATAGGAAGCTTCTCTTTAGATTGTGATGGCCCTTTTAGGTCAATCGTCTCTCCTAGTACATTAAATAGTCTTCCTAATGTTTCTTTTCCTACTGGAACAGAAATAGGGGCCCCTGTATCTATAGCCTCCGTTCCACGAATGAGTCCATCAGTAGATGACATGGCTATACATCTTACTGTATCATCTCCTACATGTTGTGCAACTTCTGCTACTATTTTTTTACCTTCCACATGAATTTCAATAGCATTGAGTAGATTTGGAAGGTTTCCTGGCTCAAATTTTATATCTAAAACAGGACCGATGATTTGAACAATCTTTCCCACATGACTTGCCATGTTCGCTCACATCCTTTCTTTTGGTAGAGTTATTTAAGTGCTTCTGCTCCACCTACAATTTCTGCAATTTCTTGAGTAATTGCCGCCTGACGTGCTCTATTATAATGTAGTGTCAGTTTTTCTATCATTTCCTCTGCATTATCTGTAGCACTTTCCATAGCTACTCTTCTTGCAGCTTGTTCACTTGCTGCAGCTTCTACTAATGCACCATAGAGAGTACTTTGTATGTACTGAGGCACTAAATACTCTAAAAATCCTTCAAGAGATGGCTCATACTCTATATGTTGTGATTTTTTATTTATAGATTCTTCTTTGGATACACTCAAAGGAAGTAGTTTTACCTTTTGTGGTATCTGAGATACAGTGCTTACAAATTTTGTATACACCAAGTACACTTCATCTACCATTTCTTTGTCATATAATTTTGTTGCCAACGCTCCAATTTTTTGTGCATCTGCATAAGTTGGGCTCTCAGAGATATGTACAAACTCTCCATCTATACTATATTGTCTATTTCTAAAATAGTCCCTTGCCTTTTGACCTATGGCAATAATAGATGTCGCCTCTTGATCTTTCACATTTTCTAGTGTTTTTTTGATTGCATTTACATTGTATCCTCCACAAAGCCCTCGATCTGAAGTAATAACAATGTAACAGCTTTTTTTTATCTCTCTTTGATTGACATAAGGATGATTTACCTTGTTGCCACTTGAGAATATATCTTGTACAGTTTTTTGTATCGTTTCAAAGTAGGGTCTTGAAGTATCGGCTTTTTCTCTGGCACGTCTTAGTTTTGCAGACGATACTAGCTCCATGGCTTTTGTGATTTGTTTTGTGTTGTTGACGCTTTTGATTCTTCTTTTGATATCTCGCATACCCATTCCTGCCATGTGTTCACCTCCATACAATGGGGTCTATCAATTACAAAAGGAGTACAAAGATTATGATTCAATCTTAAATATTCCTTTAAATTCTTCTATAGAAGCTTTTAGCTTTTCTTCTAATTGATCTTCTAGCTTTCCAGTAGTTTTTATTTCTTTTCCGATTTGTGGATGATTTTGATTCATAAAAGCAATAAATTCAGATTCAAATCTTTTGACTTCTTTTACTGGAATATCTCTTAAGTATTTGTTGATAGCTGCATAAATAATCATTATTTGATGCTCTACCTTAATAGGTTCATATTGAGGTTGTTTTAAAACTTCCATCAGTCTCTCACCTTGCTCAAGTCTTTCTCTTGTATCTTTATCCAGCTCTGAACCAAATTGAGCAAAGGCTGCAAGCTCTCTATATTGAGCCAATTCTAATCTTATTTTGGATGAAACTTTTTTCATAGCCTTAAGCTGTGCATCTCCTCCAACTCTGGATACAGAGATCCCTGAGTTTACAGCTGGTCTTTGTCCTGCAAAGAAAAGCTCTGATTCTAGGAATATCTGACCATCTGTTATAGAGATTACATTTGTAGGAATATATGCAGATACATCTCCTGCTTGGGTTTCAATGATAGGTAGTGCTGTTAGTGATCCTCCTCCCAAATCATCATTTAATTTGGCCGCACGTTCGAGTAATCTACTATGAAGATAAAATACATCTCCAGGATATGCTTCTCTTCCTGGTGGACGTTTTAGTAATAAAGACATCGCACGATATGCAACTGCATGCTTTGAAAGATCATCATAGATAATGAGTACATCTTTTTTATTATGCATAAACTCCTCACCCATAGCACACCCTGCATAAGGTGCTATGTATTGAAGTGGAGCTAGTTCACTAGCAGTAGCAGATACGATAATCGTATAATCCATTGCCCCATGATTTTCTAAAGTCTTTACAATTTGAGCTACAGTTGATCTTTTTTGACCGATAGCTACATAAATACATATTACATTTTCTTCTTTTTGATTCAGTATAGTATCAATTACAATAGCAGTTTTTCCTGTTTGTCTATCTCCAATGATTAACTCTCTTTGCCCACGTCCAATAGGAATCATAGCATCTATTGCCTTGATTCCTGTTTGAAGTGGCTGATGTACAGATTTTCTCTCTATTACACCTGGTGCATTTGTCTCTATAGGTCTAAATTTTTGAGTCTTTATAGGGCCTTTTCCATCAATTGGTTGACCTAGAGAGTTTAGCACTCTTCCGATCAATTCATCTCCAACAGGTACTTCTACAATTCTTCCTGTTTGTTTTACGGTATCCCCTTCTTTTATACCTTCATCTGATCCCAAAAGTACACATCCTATATTGTCTTCTTCTAGATTTAGAGCCATTCCATAAACTCCATCAGAAAACTCCAAAAGCTCACCCGCCATACATTTTTGTAGGCCATGAATTCTTGCGATTCCATCTCCTACCTGAATAACTGTTCCTGCATCTGTTACCTCTAATTTATTTTCATATCTTTTAATCTGCTCTTTAATGACTGAGCTGATCTCTTCAGGTCTTAGATTCATTTTTTATCACCGCCTAAACGATTATTTGTGCAAGTTCTTGCTTAAGTAGATCTAGACGGTTCTTTAATGTACCATCTATGATTTGATCTCCTATTTTTACAAATACACCACCTATAATAGATGGATCTATTTTATTTGTAAGTTTCACTTCTTTATCTTGCATTTTAGAAAGCTTTTGCTCTAGCATTAATTTTTCATCTTCTTTTAGTAAAATAGATGTCCATACGATTCCCTCTACTCTACCATAATGATGATTTACAATATTTGTATATTCTTTTTCAATTCCTTCTAAAGCCATGTATCTATTTTTATCTATAAGAATCTTTAAAAAGTTTATGACTTCTTTGCTGATTTGAGTTTTAAATACTTCATCTAGCATTTTCTTTTTTTCTTCTTTGCTCATTTGATATGCTTTGTACAATTTGTAAAAATCTTTGTATTCTTTAAAGGTTTTCACAACAAAAGATAACTCTTCCCTATATAAGTCCAATGTATCTTTCTCAACTGCTAGCTCAAACAATGCTTGTGCATATGTTTTTTCAATTAATTTTGCCATTTGGCATCTCCTACCTCATGGATAAATTCTTGGATCAACTTTTGATGATCTTCTTCCTTTAATTCTTTGTCTATGATTTTGCTTGCAGCCATCATGATTAGGGAAGTCATTTCATCTTTTAATGTATGAGTTGCTTTTTCATTTTCCTTCTTTATTTCCTCTTGTGCTCTTTTGATCATTCTTTGAGCTTCTTCCTTTGCCTCATCTACAATATGATTGGCTCTATCTTCAGCTTTTTTAGAAGCATCTTTTATGATTTCTCTTCCTTCTTGCTCCAAAGCTAAAAGTCTTTGTTCGTATTCTAATTTAATTGCATCTGCTTGTTTATTCTTTCGTTGTGCTTCTTCAATAGACTGAGTAATATTATTTTGTCTATTGTCCATAAATTCTTTTACTGGTTTAAAAAGTATTTTCTTAAGTACTATGTACAAAATAAATACATTGACCAAATTCATTACCAAAGTCCATCCTTGTACTGACACTAATCCCATCATGTTTTTAAGCCCTCCTCTCTAGTAGGTCTTTTGTGTTAGGATCTCACAAAAGACTCCTATACAAATGGATTTGCAAACAATAGAATTAGTGCAATAATCAATCCATAAATACCTGTTGTCTCTGCAACTGCAGCACCTAATAGCATTGTTTTGATGATTTCTCCTTGTGCCTCTGGTTGTTTTCCTACAGCTTCTGCACCTTTACCTGCTGCATATCCTTGTCCAATACCTGCTCCAATACCTGCGATCATTGCAAGTCCTGCTCCAATTGCTGAACACGCTAAAATTAATTCTTTTCCTGTAATAGCATCCATTTTTATATTCCTCCTTGTATTTTTTTATGTTTTTTAAAATCATCAATCCATAGCCATAGATACAGATACCATGGTCAAGATTGTAAATATAAAGGATTGTAACAATCCTGCAAAAACATCAAAATAAAGATGTAGTGGTACGGGAATAGCAGCTTGAAGTATTGGAATTGTTATTCCAAGCTTTGTACTAAAAGCAGCTAATGCTCCATACAAAAGTCCCATAATAATAGTTCCACCTACGATATTTCCAAATAGACGAAATGCCAAAGATATAGGTGTTGCCAATTCTCCTATAACATTTAAAGGAGTCATGATCCAAAATGGTTCTGTAAATCCTTTTAAATAAGTCCCTACACCTTTTTTCTTCATTCCAAATCCATGGATCATAAAAAAAGTAATCATAGATAATCCTAGTGTAGTATTTACATCTGCTGTGGGGGGTCTAAATCCAAACAAACCTGACAAATTGGAAAATCCTATATAGATAATAATGGTTCCTATGTAAGGAGCAAAACCAATTTTATCTTGCCCCATGGTCTGTTCTGTAAAATTATAAATCCCATTTACCAAAACCTCTATAAAGTTTTGCATTCCTTTTGGAATTTTTTTAAAGTTCCTTGTAAATACATAAGAACAGCCAATCAGCACAGCCATAATAATCCAAGTCGTTGTAACAGTTTCTGTTACGGGTATTCCTCCAGGTAATGTAAATACAATCCTTGCTCCAAATCCTCCTTCCATTATCTCTCCTCCTTTCTTATAAATCTATTTTTAGAAAATAATAAATGATTAAGTATGCTTGATCCTACTATAACAAATTTTACAAGAACTAGTCCTATTATTACCCCTATGATATTTAAATAATCAGCTCGAATTCCTACAAAAATAACTATTCCATTGATGATATATCGAACTAAGTATTGGCTTGTAGCATACACTTGCATACGCCTTTGACCCATTGAAGCTGTTTTTTCTAAAGTAATAGATAATAGGCGAAAATTTAAAACACCAATAGCCGTTCCAAATATAAGCCCCAAAATCATATCCTTTGGAGTTTTAAGAAAAATGATAGATACTAAAATAAATGTTATCAATATGTAGAATGTATATTTGAATATTCTCTTTTGCAATGTCCATGTATGTCCCAAGGAATTCACTTCCTTTCTAGATATACCTTTACTTTTATTTTTGTATAGTTTTGAAATATATCTAGTTTTTTTTGTCTGATTTCTAATGAATTGAAATATTGTGAAACTTTTAACTAAATTTTTTATTTGTTTTTAAAGTCCTTCATAACCATTTTATATACATTTAAAAAAGATGCTCCCACTCCTAAAATAATAAATATCAATAAAAATATAAAATTTGTTCCTAATTTTTTATCTAGCCAATTGCCTATGTATATACATATAAAAATTGGAACGATCATGCTAATCCCTATTTGTGTGATCAATGTTATATTTTTCATAATATCATAATTTGATTTTCTCATTTTTCAAAAAACCTTCCCTTTATATCATTATATCATCTAGAGGGAAATATACAAGCATATGTATTTATTACCCATTACTCAATTTTTTACAATCTCATGATACTATTTTCCTCCTTTTTTTATGATATGTCAAATATAAAATCTACTGCACAAAAACTTTTCTCCTATACAGTGTTTCATCAAGTTGTCAATTTTTATGGTATTATAAAATCCCAATTGCCTATAGGCAATTGGGATTTTGTTAGATTTCCATATTTTTTAAATCATCAGCAATGATTAATTTTGCTTCTGTAGCTTCTTGTACTTGTTCTACTGAATATTGTGGGTTGATTTCAGTTAAAACAAGTCCTTCTTTTGTTACTTGCATAACTCCCATTTCTGTGACAATCATATCTACTTGTCCTGCTGCTGTAAGAGGAAGATTACATTCTTTTAATATTTTTGGCTTTCCTTTTGCAGTATGTGTCATAGAAATAATTACTTTTTTAGCTCCTACTACAAGGTCCATAGCACCACCCATACCTGGAACCATTTTTCCTGGAACCATCCAGTTGGCCAAGTTTCCTTTTTCGTCTACTTGTAATGCTCCAAGTACTGTAGCGTCTACATGTCCTCCTCTGATGATTGAAAAAGATGTAGCACTATCAAAGAAAGCTCCACCTGGTACTATTGTTACTGGTTGTCCACCTGCATTTACTAAATCCAAATCTTCTTTTCCTTCTTCTGGTGCTGCTCCTAGTCCTATAAATCCATTTTCAGATTGAAACATTACATCCATATCTTTTGGAATAAAGTTTGCTACCATAGTAGGAAGACCTATCCCTAGGTTTACTACATCACCATCTTTTAATTCTTTTGCAACTCTTCTAGCAATAATTTCTTTTACGTTCATTTTCTACACCTCCACCATATAATCTACAAATAGTCCTGGAGTCATAACATCGTTTGGATCGATTTCTCCAACTTCAACGATTTTTTCTACTCCTACAATTACTACTTCTGCTGCTGTAGCCATAAGTGGATTAAAGTTTTTTGTTGCTTTATTAAAATATAAATTTCCTTTTTTATCTGCAATAGAAGCACTAATTAAAGCAATATCTGCTTTTAATGGTTTTTCTAGTAAATACTCTACTCCATCTACTTCTATCTTTTGTTTTCCTTCTTCAACAATTGTACCTACCCCTGTTGGAGTTAATACTCCACCTAAACCATTTCCACCCGCTCTAATTCTTTCTGCTAGTGTTCCTTGAGGAACTAATTCCATTTCAAGAGCTCCTGCATTCATTTGATTTCCTGCTTCTGGATTTAATCCAATATGAGATGCAATCATTTTTTTTGCTTGCTTGTTGATTAATAGTTTTCCAATTCCTCTATCAGGCCACCCTGCATCATTTCCAATAATTGTTAAATCTTTTACTCCCTTTTCTACTAAAGCATCCATGAACTTTTCTGGTGTTCCTGCTGCCATAAATCCACCTATCATAATTGTCATTCCATCTTTGATATGACACATAGCTTCTTCTAATGTTACTATTTTATTCACAAAATACACCTCCATAAATTACTCATGCCCAGCCCCTACCATTTTATCATAACCAAATTAAATTTGGACATTTTTTTAAAATCTTTTCATTATAATGTCCAAATTTGTAGATTTTTATATTTTATAATAATTTTTAATATTTTCAACAATCCTATAAGATGCTTGTCCATCTCCATAAGGATTGATTGCATTTGCCATTTTATCATAACATTTTTTATCATGAATTAATGTAGAGGCAACAGAATAAATTGCTTCTTTTTCAACCCCTACCATTTTTACTGTTCCTGCTTTTACTGCCTCTGGTCTTTCTGTTTCTGTTCTTAAAACCAGTACTGGCTTTCCTAACGATGGTGCCTCTTCTTGAATTCCTCCTGAATCTGTCAAAATCAAATAAGATTTTCCTATCAAATTGGCAAAAGGTTCATATTCTAGTGGTTCAATTAAATGAACTCTCTCTACATTCCCTAAAATCCCATAAGCTAAATCTCTTACCTTCGGATTTAAGTGAACTGGAAATACTACTTCTACATCTTCATTTTCAAGAACAATTTCTTTTACAGCTGTAAAAATATTTTCCATAGGCTTTCCTAAATTTTCTCTTCTATGACTTGTCAGTAATATGACTTTTTTATTTTCATAATCAATTTGATTAAGTCTTTCATCTTCAAATTTATAATCTTTGCGAACTACTTGAAGAAGTGCATCAATAACAGTATTTCCCGTAATGACAATCTTTTCTTTTTCTATTCCTTCTTTTAATAGGTTTTCTTCATTTCCCTTTGTAGGAGAAAAATGTATATTACTTAGTCTTGCTGTCAAACTTCTATTCATTTCTTCTGGATATGGAGAATACATATTATGACTTCTTAGACCTGCTTCTACGTGTCCTACATTTACCTGTTGATAAAAAGCAGCTAATGCTCCTGCAAAGGTAGTAGATGTATCTCCATGTACTAAAATCATGTGAGGCTTTACTTTTTTTATTACTTCTTCAAGTCCTATGAGTGCTCTCGTAGTAATTTCTCCTAAGCTTTGTCCTGCTTTCATAATATTTAAATCATAATCTGGTGTAATCTCAAACAACGAAAGAACTTGATCTAGCATTTCTCTATGCTGTGCTGTTACACAAACGATGGATTGTATTTTTTCGTCTTCTTCTAACGCTTTTATCACAGGAGCCATTTTAATAGCTTCTGGTCTCGTCCCAAAAACAGACATTATTTTTAATTTATTCATTCTAATCTTCCTTTCTCTCTCTATATAAAAGACCAGGAATTATCCTGGCCTATTCTTTATGAGTACTTTTTTGTTTTTGTACTTCTTTTTGCATACCTACACTAATATACATCAATGCACTCGTTGCAATCACAATAAGTAAAATATCCCATGATGTACTATCACTTATGAGTGCCGCACTAGCACCAAATATAGCACTAATACCATAAAGAACTAAAACCGTTCTTTTTTGTCCCATTCCAGTTGCCAAAAGCTTATGATGCAAATGTCCTTTATCTGGCTCCATAATAGGTCTTCCATTGATCATCCTTCTTAAGATAGCAAAAGTTGTATCAAATATAGGAAGCCCTAAAGCTAAAACTGGAATAATCGTTGCAATAGCTGTTGCTCCTTTTATTGCTCCATGAATGGAAATAGCTGCTAGCATATATCCTAAAAAAAGTGATCCTGTATCTCCCATAAATATTTTAGCTGGATTAAAATTATAAGGTAAAAATCCAATACAAGCTCCTACAATAGCTAGAGTCATCAGCGGGGTAATATCTCTACCATTGACTAAAGCTATATAAAAAAGTGAAGCTCCTGCAATACTTGCTACTCCTGCTGCCAATCCATCTAATCCATCTATTAAATTTAATGTATTTGTAATTCCTACAACCCAAAAGATTGTGATCATAACACTTGCCCAAGTAGGAAATACAATCGGTTCCTTTATAAAAGGAATATTCAGCATCCCTATTCTAAGACCACAATATACTAAAATCAAAGCACTTATAATTTGTCCTGCTAATTTGGTTTTAGCAGATAGTGGATTTAAATCATCTACAATCCCCATTAAAACAATAAAGGTTCCTCCAATAAACATTCCCATCATAGGCTTGTCAATGACTGGCAAAGTCATCAAAACACTAATCATAAATCCTAGATAAATAGCCAAACCTCCCATTCTAGGAATAGGTTGTTTATGTACTCGTCTATCATCTTTTGGAATATCTATAGCTCCAATTTTACAGGCCAGTTTTTTTGCCAAGGGTGTCATTAAAAAAGACACAAAAGCAGCTATGAAAAATACTATCAGGTATTGTTTCACACAAAACACTCCTTATTTATATAAGTATCCAATGTCATTTTACAGCAAAATTCAAAATAACTCAATGATTTTTGTCTACTTGTCATCAAATTGTATCAATTTTATTCCTGCTTCTTCTAAAATCCCTATAGATAATTCATCTGGATAATTTCCTTTAAAAACAATTTTTTTGATTCCTGCATTAATAGCCATCTTTGCACATAATACACAAGGTTGCAAGGTAGAATATAATGTAGCTCCTTGTATGCTTACTCCATGATAAGCGGCTTGAATCATAGCATTTTGTTCTGCATGCAAAGCTCTACAAAGCTCATGTCTTTGTCCTGATGGAATATTCCTCTTTTCTCTTAAGCACCCTATATCTAAACAATGAGCAGTATTAGACGGGGCTCCATTGTATCCTGTAGATAAAATTCTTTTGTCTTTTACAATCACAGCACCTATTTGTCTTCTCAAACAAGTAGATCTAGTTTTTGCAATTTCTGCTATATTCATAAAATATTCATCCCAGCTTGGGCGCATTTCTTTCTCCTCCTTAGTATGATGAGAGTTTCATTTATATATTCGTCATATGTATTATTTATCCTTTTATTTTGTCGTAAAAAATCTCATCACATTATTATATGCTTTTTCATACTTTTTGTGCTTTAATACTTAATGTTATTAAAATTTAAAGTTGAAGCAACGTTCTTTTTCTAAATAGTATAAAAAAAATCCTAAGCCTCTATAAAAAGGTTTAGGATTTTCAACTTATTTTGTTCCGAACAGACGATCTCCTGCATCTCCAAGTCCTGGAATAATATATGCATGATCATTTAACTTTTCATCTACAGATGCCACATAAATATCTACATCTGGATGTGCATCACAAACAGCTTTTACTCCTTCTGGCGCTGCAATTAAACATACAAATTTAATATTCGTAGCACCTTTATCTTTAATAAATTGAATAGCTGCATTGGCAGATCCACCAGTAGCAAGCATAGGATCTACTACTATTAATTCTCTTTCATGAACATCTGCTGGGAGCTTACAATAATATTCTACAGGCTCTAGTGTTTCTGGATCTCTATAAAGTCCTACATGTCCTACCTTAGCTGCTGGAATTAAACTTAACATTCCCTCTACCATTCCAAGCCCTGCTCTTAAAATAGGAACTACTCCTAATTTTCTTCCTGCTAATACTTTTGATTTTGTTGTACATACAGGCGTTTGTATTTCTACTTCTTGTAAAGGAAGTTCTCGTGTCACTTCATAAGCCATTAATATAGAAATTTCTTTTACCACTTCTCTAAATTCCTTTGATCCTGTATTTTTATCTCTTAATAAAGTTAATTTGTGTTGAATCAAAGGATGATCCATTACGAAAACATTACTCATCCAACGTAGCTCCTCTCTTATTATCTATTATATTTTTTCTCAATATCTGTAATTTTATCTATTCTTCTTTGATGTCTATCTCCTGCAAACTGTGTATTTAACCATATTTTAACAATTTCTAACGCAAGACCTTGTCCAATTACTCTCTCCCCTAATGCAAGGATATTTGCATTATTATGCTCCCTTGACATTTGTGCAGAAAAAGTATCAGATACTACCGCACATCTGATTCCTGGTACTTTATTTGCAGATATAGAAATCCCGATTCCTGTTCCGCAGCAGATAATCCCTTTTTCACATTCTTTAGATCTTATAGCCTCTGCTACCTTTTGTCCAAATTCTGGGTAATCTACAGATTCTGTAGAATTTGTTCCAAAATCTTTGTAAGGAATATTGTTTTCCTCTAAGTATGCTTTAATGGTTTCTTTTAGATTATATCCTCCATGGTCACTTCCTAAAGCAATCATAAACACCCTCCATTCCTTATTAGCCGTTCTGATTTTATTCTACAATTTCTAGATTGTCAAGTCTTTTCCTGATTTAATTTCTTTTTGCTTTCATTTTTTTTACAAGTTTTTTTAATGATTTTTCTATTTCTTCTCCACATGCTTTGTATACATCTATGCTTTGTCCAAAAGGATCAGATATGTCTATTGTATATTTATCATCTTCTACATATTCTTTTAGAGTATAAGTTTTTTCACAAGCTTTTGGCATGATAGAAAGAACTTGCATCTTATGATTTTGTGTCATAGTAAGAATCAAATCGGAATCCTCTATAAGCTCTTTTGAAAGATGTGTTGCCCTATGATTTTGTAGACAAATCCCCTTATCCTTCATAGACTCAATTGCTCCAAGGGACGCCCCTTGCCCTGAATATGCTAGCGTACCAGCTGATATAACCTTTATATCATTTATATCCTCTTGTTTTAGAATCTTTTCAAACAAAGCTTGTGCCATACTACTTCTGCAAGTATTTCCTGTGCATACAAATAGGATTTTTTTCATTTTTCACCCTCCAATCTGAATCACATGATATCCTGCTGCTTTGATCATTCTATTCATTACTGCATGTCCCAAAAATTTCTTTTCTACACTTTCTGCAAAAATAATATCTATATCCTTTTCATCAAATTTACGCAAAATATCAAATAAATGATTAGCAATAGTAGACAAATCTTTTCTGCTTCCCATAGACAAGCAAACCCCTTCATAAAAATCCTTTGTTTCATCTGTACACATAATTCCTACAGAAAGTCCTTCTTTTTCTTTTTGTAGCTTTAATTTTTTTATATAATCCACCATATCATCTAAAGCACCTTCTATAATAACTACATCAGCCTTTGGTGAATAATGGGTATATTTCATTCCAGGAGCTTTAGGAACCATATTTGTATCTCCTGTTTCAATAGCTTTATCTACTTTTATAACACCTAGAACTTTTTCTAATTGCTCCTTTGTAATTCCACCAGGTCTTAAGATCATAGGTTCCTCTGTAACATCTACCACTGTAGATTCAAGTCCTACATCACAGCTCCCTCCACTAATAATTACATCTACCTTTCCATTTAGATCATAAATCACATGCTCTCCCTTTGTAGGACTTGGTTTTCCAGAAATATTTGCACTAGGAGCAGCTACTGGAACCTGAGCCATATGAATAAGTTCATTAGCAATAGGATGAGAAGGCATTCTAATAGCTACAGTTTCTAATCCTCCTGTAATAGCATAAGGGATTTTATCTGTTTTTTCAAAAATAATCGTAAGAGGACCTGGCCAAAATTTTTCCATCAATATTTTTGCCTTTGATGGAATTTTTTTTACTAATCCATTTAATTCTTCTACTCTAGAAATATGTACAATAAGTGGATTATCAGAGGGTCTTCCCTTTGCTTTAAATATTTTTTTAATAGCTTCTTCATCTAGTGCATTTGCTCCTAAACCATAAACTGTTTCTGTTGGAAAAGCTACTGTTCCACCATCTCTTAAAACTTGTGCAGCTTCATTTAATTTTTCTTTTTCTATATTTTCTAGATCCATATTAATAATTTTTGTTTCTATCATTTTGTTCACCTTTTCTTCATGAATTTCTTTCATTATTATACACCAAATTAAGTTTTTGTAACACTACAGCTTTTTTGTAAGTACAACTCCCAATATAAAACCCAATACCAATCCCATACTTGATTTATTTTTCCCTTGAAAACTTTTAGACTTAGGAATTAATTCATCACAAGTAATATAGAGCATAGTTCCTCCTGCAAAAGAAAGACAAAATCCAATAAAGCTTTGAGATATCTCTCCAAAATAAGCTCCTACAAAAGCTCCTATTCCCATAGGTATTCCTACAAACAAAGTATACAAAAATGCCTTTAATCTATGTATTCCTCCTATACGCATAGGTGTAGACATGGAGATCCCTTCTGGCATATTATGAATGGCAATAACTATAGCCAGTCCTATACCAAGCTTTTGAGTCGCCATAAATGCCGAACCTATAGCTAATCCTTCTGGAAAATTGTGAATTGCAACTCCAATCCCTACTAATATTCCTGTTTTAATAATATTTTCTTTTTCTTCTTTTATAAATCCTTTTAAAAAAATAATCATTCCTACTCCTATAAGAATTCCTATTATACTCATCCATATATTCCCTAATTCTATAGATTCAGGAATCATATCAAAACATACGATAGAAAGCATCAAACCACTAGATAAACCTAATATAAAGCTCAAAAAAGCATATGTAGGTTTTTTTATAAAAAAAGCAAAAATTCCACCAAGACCTGTTCCTACCACACCTACGAATGTACCTATTAAAGTAATCGTCCATATTTTATCCATAATCCCCCTCCTATCCTCATCATTATACCTATTCATTTCTTTGTAAAATCATTCTAAACTAAACTTTTTTTATTAAAAATTTATAACCGTCCCTTAGTTTTTACTTACTTATTACTTATGATTCTCCTCCCTTATGATTCTCTTTTTATGATTCTCTTTTTATGATTCTTCTTGTCCTGATCTTTTGAGGTTTTGAGTTTTGAGTTTTGAGGGACAGTTAACAAATTTTAGTCATAAAAAAATCTACATAAAATCCATTAGGTCTTATTTAGTGAATTTTGTAAGATTTCTAATCATAATGAATGATAAAATCGTAAGAATTTTGAACTGTTTGAGCATAGCGAGTTTTCAAAATTCTAGATTTTAGAAATTCATGAGATTATAGAAATCTCAAAATGAAACTTAAAGACCGTGGAATTTATTAGATTTTTATACACACCCCTAATTAAAAATATATAAACAATGAAAACTGCTTAACCGTCCCTTTGATTCTTGATTCTTTGATTCTTTATATAAAGATATAAAAAAGCCGAGAATCTTAAGATTCTCAGCTTTCTTATATTATACTACTTTCTTTAATTTTTCTGCTTGGTCTGTTGTAATGAGTGCATCTAATATTTCATCAATATCTCCATCTAAAAATTGATCTAACTTGTATAAAGTTAAAGTAATTCTATGATCTGTCACCCTTCCTTGTGGGAAGTTGTAGGTTCTGATTCTTTCACTTCTGTCTCCTGTACCTACTTGGCTTTTTCTTTCTTCTGCAATTTCTGCATTTTGCTCTGCAAGCATTTTATCATATAATCTAGCCTTTAAAACTTTAAATGCTTTTTCTTTATTTTTAAGCTGTGATTTTTCATCTTGACATGAAATTACGATTCCTGTAGGCATGTGGGTAAGTCTTACTGCAGAGTCTGTAGTATTAACACTTTGTCCCCCATTTCCAGAAGAACGGAATACATCTACACGTACATCATTTGGATTTACATCAATCTCTACATCATCTACTTCTGGAAGTACTGCTACTGTAGCTGTTGATGTATGAATTCTTCCTCCTGATTCTGTAGATGGTATTCTTTGTACTCTGTGTACTCCACTTTCATATTTAAGTCTTGAGTAAACACCTTTTCCTTTGATCATAAATATAACTTCTTTGACTCCACCTACTCCTGTTTCACTTAAGCTCATCATTTCTACTTTCCATCTATTTCTTTCTGCATATCTTGTATACATTCTAAATAGATCTCCTGCAAAAAGTCCTGCTTCGTCTCCTCCAGCTCCTCCACGAATCTCTACTATAACGTTCTTTTCATCGTTAGGGTCCTTTGGAATGAGTAAAATCTTTAATTCTTCTTGAATGACTTCTATGTTATCCCCAAGTTCATGAAGCTCCATCTTTGCCATTTCTCTAAATTCTTCATCATTGCTTTCTTCTAAAATAGATTTTGCTTCTTCAATTCCCTCTTTTGCTTCTTTGTATTCTTTATACTTATTTACAATAGGCTCTATTTCTGAAAGCTCTTTGATGTATTTTTGCCACTGAGTTTGATCATTGATAATTTCAGGGTCCGCTACCTTTTGGCTTAAATCATCATATTTATCTTGTAAAAAATCTAATTTATCAAACATGAATTTCACCTCGCACATTTTCTATTAACAATCTATTATATCATTTTTAGCACTTTCACACAACGTAGCTATGACTACTCTCTCTATTCCTGCCAAATCCTTAATTTTTTTTATGTTTTCATAACATCCCTTTATTTTCATTAGAGAAACAACTTCATCTGCTTGATTATGTCCTACTTCAAGTGCTAAAAGTCCCTCATTCTTTAAAAAATTTGAAGCTTGATCTACAATTTTTCTATAATAATCAAGACCATCCTCTCCTCCATCTAAGGCAAGTATGGGTTCATACTTTTGCACTTCTATTTGTAGAGTTTTAATATCCTCTTTAGGAATATAAGGGGGATTAGAAACTACTATATCTAATTTTTCTTGTAGGTCTTTTAGTGGATAAAATAAATCTCCTTGTAAAAATGTAATATCTGCTTTATTCTCTACTGCATTTTTCTTTGCAATAGAAAGGGCTTTATGTGATAGATCTAGTGCATATACAAAAGAATTTTTTATATATTTGCAAAGACTTATACTGATAGCTCCACTTCCAGTTCCTAAATCTAGTATCCTTATAGTTTCAGTATTTCTATTTTTTGCCCACTCTATTACTGTTTCTACTAAGATCTCTGTATCTGGCCTTGGAATCAAAACCCCTTCCTCTACATAAAAATCGAGTCCCATAAACTCTTGTCTTTTGATGATGTATTGAACAGGTACTCCTTCTATTCTTTTATGAATACATTTCCAAAACATTTTTTCTTCTTCATCTGTCAAAACATAATCTCTATGAGTAAAAATAAAAACCTTATCTTTTTTTAATAGATGACACAAAATCACCTCTGCATCTAACAGAGGTGTTTGTATATTATTTTTCTCCAATTTATCTACTGAAGCTTTTAATATATCTATAATATTTACTGCCACAAATCTACCTCACTTTCATCTTTTAAAACATGCTTCATCGCAGCAATAGCCACTTCTAGCTGACTATTATCTGGTTCTTTTGTTGTAAGCTCTTGTAAAAGAAGTCCTGGATAGCTGATGATTTTTACAATCCTTGATTGACTTTTTCCTGCAAATCTAATAACTTCATATGAAATTCCTGCTACTACTGGCATTAAAATCAACCTAAATACTATCCTCATCCAAGGATTTGGCCATCCAATTAAAGAAAATAAAAGTAAGCTTACAATCATTACGATTACTAAAAAGCTTGTTCCACATCTAGGATGAAGTCTTGGAAATTTTTTTGCATTTTCTACTGTTAACTCTAGTCCGTTCTCATAACAATGTATAGTTTTATGCTCTGCTCCATGATACTGAAATACTCTTTTAATATCTTTCATCTGAGAAATCAGTGTAATATATCCTACAAAAAGAAATATTCTGAAAAATCCTTCTACTACATTTAAAATCCAAGGCTCATGGATTTTTGTTTTTAAGAAGTTCGTAGCCAAAGTAGGAGAAATTATAAAAATACCTATTCCTACTAACAAAGCCATAAATACAGAAAAATAAATCAAAATATCATTTGCATTATCTCCACATTTATTCTCAATCCACGTTTCAATTTTTCCTTTTTCTTGATCTTTTTCTTCTTCTTCAAAAAACTCAGCAGAATAAGTTAAAGATTTTACACCTAAAATCATAGAATCAATGAGCGCAAAGCCTCCTCTTAAAATAGGAAGTTTGGTCCATTTACACTTTGTTATTCCCTGTACTTTCTCTGTTTTTATTACAATTTCTTGATCTGGTTTTCTTACGGCAATGGCAACATCATCTTTTCCTCTCATCATAACTCCTTCGATGACAGCCTGCCCACCTATATTTGTAGGCTTTATATGTTTTGCAAAAATCTTTTCAAATTCCAAAGCCATCTTCCTTTCACACTCTACTTTGAGTATATACAACAAAGGTTAGGAACATACATCCCTAACCTTAAATTATTACAACACTATCTTATTTCATTCCATATTTTTGTTTGAACTTATCAACACGACCACCTTGGCTCACAAATTTTTGTTTGCCAGTGTAGAATGGATGACATTGTGAACAAACTTCAACTTTGATTTCGTCTTTTACTGAACCTGTTTCAAATGTATGTCCACAAGCACATTTTACTACTGCTGTTTTATAATCTGGGTGGATTCCTGATTTCATACTATTCACCTCTTTCTCTCACGTTACTCTATATCAATATTATGATAATCTAAATTTCAACTATTACATTATAGCATAATCATTTATATACTTCAAGAAATTTTTACTTATATTTGGTTTCTCATTTTTTCGACAAATTCTACATTATCTTTTGTCTTTGTAAGCTTTGAAATAATAGCTTCTGTCACTTCCTGTGTAGGATTGTTAGCCATAGCTCGTCTAATATTCCAAATCGTTTCGATCTCTTGTTGAGTCAGAAGTAGCTCTTCTTTTCTTGTTCCCGATTTATTTAAATTAATAGCTGGGAAAATTCGTTTTTCTGAAAGTTTGCGATCTAGATGGAGCTCCATATTTCCAGTACCTTTGAATTCTTCAAAAATAACATCATCCATCCTACTTCCCGTATCTACTAAAGCAGTTGCCAAGATTGTTAAACTGCCACCTTCTTCTATATTTCTAGCAGCTCCAAAGAATCGTTTTGGCTTATGAAGTGCTCCTGGATCTAATCCTCCTGATAGTGTTCTTCCTGTAGATGGAATAGTAAGATTGTAAGCTCTTGCTAGCCTTGTAATACTATCTAATAATATCACCACATCTTTTCCCTGCTCTACAAGTCTTTGTGCTCGATTTAAAACCATCTCTGCCACTTTGATATGATGGCTTGGAAGTTCATCAAAAGTAGAGTAAATTACCTCTCCCTCAATAGATCTTTGCATATCTGTTACTTCTTCTGGTCTTTCATCAATTAAAAGTACAATAATTTCCATATCTTTATGCTTTTTTGCAATACTATTTGCAATTTTTTTAAGAAGTATAGTCTTCCCTGCTTTTGGAGGAGCTACAATTAATCCTCTTTGTCCTTTTCCAATAGGAGCTATCAAATCAATAATTCTTGTAGAAAGATCTGTAGGATCATATTCAAGGGTAATTCTTTGGTTGGGATAAATAGGGGTAAGATTATCAAAGTTTGGTCTTTTCGCAGCAACTTCAGGATTGTCATTGTTTACCTTTTGAACATAAAGAAGGGCTCGAAACTTTTCTCCACTTTTTGGAGGTCTAGTAATTCCTGATATTTTGTCTCCTGTCTTTAAATTAAATCTTCTGATTTGAGATGGAGATACATATACATCTTCCTCACTAGTTAAAAAATTATAAAATCTTAAAAATCCAAATCCACCTTCTGTAATCTCAAGTACTCCCTCAACTGTATCTACTGCAGCACTATTGTTAATTTCATTGTTAATTTTTTGTGGAAAGCTTTCTCTTTTCATGGGCACTATTTTTTCTTCTAAAGGTTGTGCCTCAGTTTTTTGATCATTATTATTCTGTAGGATTTGTTCTATTAATTCATTTTTTTTGTACTTATTTATATTCTTAAGACCTAGATTTTTTGCAACACTTCGCAATTCATCTAGCTTCTTTTTATCTAGATCTACAAAGTCCAATACCACACCTCCATCATATACAACATATACAGTTTTATATATTTTAATTTAATATAATTTATAGTGCTAGTTACAACTAGCACTATAAATTATATTATGAACAAAGCAAGTATTAACAAAATCATAAAAATAAGAAACAATTATTGAAAGCTTAGTGATGTTTTTTATGATTTTATCTATAAATTATTTTCATTATCACATCGTATCAATTGTATACGGTGCAATTTTCATTGTCAAGGCTTTTATTTTGCATATTCAGGTTTTTTATCTAATTTATGAATCGCTTCTATAAATCTAATCGTACCTGTTTCAGCTCTCATAACAACTGAATGAGTTTTCGCCATGTTGTTTCCATAATAAGTAACACCATTTAATAAATCTCCCTCAGATATTCCTGTAGCTGCAAAAAATACTTCGTCTCCTTTTACCAAATCATCTAAAAGAAGAACCTTATTACAATCAACTCCCATTTTTTCACATCTTTGTCTTTCTTCTTCTTCATAAGGAACAAGTCTTCCTTGGAATTCTCCTCCCATACATTTAAGAGCTGCTGCTGCAATAACTCCCTCTGGTGCTCCACCAATTCCTAGCATAATATCTATACCTCTATCTTCAAAACAAGTAGCCAGTGCTGCTGCTACGTCTCCTTCTTGGAATAATTTGATTCTTACTCCTAATTCTCTACATTCTTTTATAATGCCTTCATGTCTTTCACGATCTAGCATAGTTACAGTTAAATCTGTAATATTTTTATTTAAAGCCTTAGCTACATTGTAAAGATTTTCTTTTACAGGAGCATCTAGACGAATCACTCCTTTTGCTTTTGGTCCTACTGCAATTTTATCCATATACATATCTGGAGCGTTAAGTAAATGTCCTCTTGGTGCAATAGCTACTACTGCTACTGCATTTGGAAGTCCTTTTGCAACACAATTTGTGCCATCTACTGGATCTACTGCAATATCTACTTTGATAGCTCCACTTGTAGCTTTTCCTATTTGCTCTCCAATATAAAGCATTGGAGCTTCATCCATTTCTCCTTCTCCTATCACTACTACTCCATCAATATTTAAAGTATCTATCATACTTCTCATGCCATCTACTGCAGCTTGGTCTGCAATATTTTTATCTCCTCTTCCCATATATTTGGCTGCTCCTAAAGCTGCTGCCTCTGTGACTCTTGCTAAGTTTAGTGCCAAATTTCTATCCATTAATAATTCCCCCTTGGTTATGTTTTTCCATAGTCTCTTTTAATATTTCATTTTTATTAAGTCTATGGATAGCATCTACAAAACGAATTGTTCCAGTTTTAGAACGCATAACTACAGACTGAGTTTTTGCCTTGTTTCCTTCAAGATATGTAACTCCTTTTAAAAGATCTCCATCAGATACTCCTGTTGCTACAAAAAATACATCATCTGATTTGATTAAATCATCTAAAGTAAGTACTTTATAAACACTTTCTTGATCTAGCCCTAATTTTATACATCTTTCCATTTCTTCATCTGACATGGGATTTAATTTTCCTTGCATTTCTCCTCCCATAGATTTAATGGCAGCAGCTGCAATGACTCCCTCTGGTGCTCCACCAATTCCCATGAATACATCAATTCCTGTATTTTCAAAGCAAGTAGCAATAGCTGTAGCCACATCTCCATCACTAAATAATTTAATACGACAACCTACTCTTCTCACTTCTCGGATCAAATCATAATGTCTTGGTCGATCTTGAATGATAACTGTCATATCTTCAAGATCTTTGTTGATTGCACGAGACACTGCTTTTAGATTTTTCTCTACTGGATCATCAATAT
Source organism: Anaerophilus nitritigenes (assembly GCF_004138215.1). Lineage (GTDB taxonomy): Bacteria > Bacillota > Clostridia > Peptostreptococcales > Thermotaleaceae > Anaerophilus > Anaerophilus nitritogenes. The sequence goes on along the minus strand of NZ_RYYS01000064.1, from coordinate 146,440 downwards.
GAATCACACCCTTGGCTTTGGGACCTACTGCAATTTTTTTCATATAAGTATCTGGAGCATGAAGTAACCCTCCCTTAGGAGCCATAGCAATTACTGCAATAGCATTGGGAAGTCCTTTGGCAATAAGACTCGTACCTTCTAAGGGATCTACTGCAATATCTACTTCTCGATCATCTTCTTTACACATCCCTACTTCTTCTCCTATATAAAGCATAGGAGCTTCATCTAATTCTCCTTCTCCAATGACTACAGTACCTTTTATAGATACAGAAGAAAAAGCCTTTCTCATACCATCTACAGCAGCTTGATCTGCTGCATTTTTGTCTCCTCTTCCCATATATCTCCCACAAGCTAATGCTGCAGTTTCAGTTACTCTTACTAATTCTAAAGCTAGATTTCTATCCATTATTTACCTCCTATTTATTATTCCAATCTTTTTTAAACTTTTCAATTCCTTGATCTGTCATAGGATGCTTTAACATACTCATAAATACATTATAAGGTATGGTTGCAATATCTGATCCTGCTAATGCTGCGTCCATTACATGTTGAGGATGTCTTATACTTGCTGCAATAATCTCTGTATCTATTCCATGAATATTAAATATACTAGCTATATCACTTACCAAATCTACCCCAGGGTTTCCGATATCATCCATTCTTCCTACAAATGGGCTTACAAAGCTTGCTCCAGCTTTTGCAGCTAACAATGCTTGATTTGCAGAAAATACTAAAGTTACATTTGTTTTAATGTTTTTGTTAGATAAAATTTTTACAGCTTTTAAGCCTTCCGCTGTCATTGGAATTTTTATTACTATATTTTTATTTATTTTAGATAATTGTTCTCCTTCTTGTACCATTTCTTCATAAGTATCTCCCATTACCTCTGCGCTAATAGGTCCATCTACTAAAGTTACTATTTCTTTGATGACTGTTTCAAAGTCTCTTCCCTCTTTGGCAATTAAACTTGGATTTGTAGTGACTCCTGATAGTATTCCCCACGTACTTATTTCTTTTATTTCTTCTATGTTTGCTGTGTCAATAAATAATTTCAATGTAAATCCTCCTTTTTTGATTTTTCTATATCTATTATATACAAAAGTGTGCCCACTTAAAAGGTTTGCAAGGTTTATATTTATAAAAAGAACGTTCATTTCTTTAAGTATTTAGGGAAAATCTAGTATACAGCCTCTTAAAAAGCCTAACGCCACTCTTTAAAATGATTCACTAACCTTTTTATAAATATTAAGTATACTTTAAATAAAAAATACATAAAAACAAGGAACAATTATTAAGAAAGTGACGTTTTTTATGATTTTTTATGTATACAAAAAACCCCTATATAGGGGTTTTTTATGTATTATTTATTAAGTGGTTTTAATCCTAAGATTTCTCTTGCTTCTGAAGGTGTTGCAATTTCTCTTCCTAATTCCTTAGCAAGACGAACAACTTTTTCTACCATTTGTCCGTTACTTTCTGCCATAACACCTTTTTCAATGTATACATTGTCTTCAAATCCTACTCTTACGTGTCCACCCATAACAATAGCTAATGCTGCCATTGGGTATTGATTTTTACCAACACCTGCTACTGTCCATGTAGATCCTGCTGGAATACTATCTACGATGAATGCTAAATCTCTAGCTGTAGCTGTCATTTGTACTCCTAGTACAAAATCAAAGTGCATTGGTGCTTGAATATATCCTTTTTTATGCATTCTTATCGCAATATCTACCATCCCTTTGTCAAACACTTCGATTTCAGGTTTTACTCCTCTTTCGATCATTGTTTTACCAAAGTTTTTGATAGTATTATCAGTATTTATGAATACTTCATCTCCACCAAAGTTGCAAGTTCCACAGTCAAGTGTTGCCATTTCAGGGTGTTTAAGTCCTAATTGTGGCTCTTCAACTTCTGTAGATTGAAGTCTTTCCATATCTGTCATTCCTACTGCTCCACCTGTAGATGGTTGAATGATTGCATCTGGACAAAGCTTTCTGATTGCATCAATACAAGCTTTGAATCTAGCTTTATCTTGTGTAGGAGTTCCATCATCATTACGTACGTGTAAGTGAATGATACTTGCTCCTGCTTTGTAAGCTGATTCTGCTTCTCTTGCAATTTCTTCTACTGTATATGGAACGTTTGGGTTATGTTCTTTTGTTACTTCTGCACCACATATTGCAGCGGTAATAATTAATTTTTCCATTCTTGTGATCCTCCTTGGTATTTATTATTTTCTTTGACAAGCTTTTGGTGTCACACAAGTACCGATAGCTGTAGCAACAATAATTGGTTCTTCTAATACATCAGCTGCTGAAGCACTGATATCTTTTCTTGAAATTACTACTTTTCTTGCTTCGAATTTCATTTTTCTTGAAGAATTTCCTTCTTCAATGATTTCTCCAACTACTTCAATATAATCTCCTGCATAAACTGGAGCTAAGAATTTGATTTCTTCGTATCCAGCAAAAAGTCCTTCATCTCCATCACGGATAATTAATAATTCTGTAGCAAGATCTCCAAATAGATGTACCATATGTGCTCCATCTACTAATTCTCCACCATAATGTGCATCCTTTGCACTCATTCTTAGTCTTAACATTGATTTTACATTTGCCATTTTAAATTCCTCCAATTTCTTTAGTAATAAAGATATGGAAAGCCACTATTTATTTTTACCTATGCCTATATCATTATATCCCAAAAGCAAAATATTTACAATGGCAGAATCATTTTTATTAGTCCCATTGAACAATTCTGTTAGCTATGAATATATCTCCATCATATCGACCATCCATCACTACAGTATCATCCTCACGTAAACGTTTGAAGTTCATATCTTTTCCATCTGTTCCTATAATTTTTGTATCATCTGTAATTAATACTGATATTTTAACGTAATCACTTTTATTTTTATCAAAATATCTTACAGCAACATACCTAGAACCGTCATATACTCTTATAACTTCTCCTGTAATAGTATCTTTGCTTGCCTTTTTATCAGCATCAATTCTATATACTTTATTATTTTCTATTCTAAACTTAACTTTATAATGTACATTTAAATCTTTTAAGTCTGCACTTTTTCCATCTATGTCTACTCTCACTGAATCAGATACTTCATAAGTATATGTTGCTTTATCATCTGTTTCAATAGTAATTTTAGATGGATCTCCTATGATAATTTGTTTAATTGTTCCTTCGTCTTTGCTTCTTTCATCTATACCTGCTGCTAAAATTTCAACGATCCTATTGTACTTAACTGTTACAGTTGCCAAGTCACCCTTTTGCAACTCATCCAACTCTGATCTATGTCTGTCTCTTCTGATGGTAGCTTTATCTGCAATTTCAAAATCCATTACCTTACCATCATTAAGCCTTAATTTGATCATTGGCTCTCCTCTAAACAATACTTTTGATTCTAATATTCCATCATATATTACTTCTTTAGAATCAATTTCTATTTTCATTGCTCTATCTGCTGAATATTTAACCCAAATATGTTCTCCTTCAACCAATTTTTTAATAGATATTTTTTCTTTGTCTTGCTTAATCTCTACCGTGTCATAAACTTTTAAATCTTTTTTCACAGCAAAATTCTTTTTATCTCTTACTGTAAGTAAATAATATGCTCCTTTATCTACTAAACTAATCACTTGTCCTTCCATTTCTGTTGCTTCTTTATCCATTTTTATTTCTTCTAAATCGCCTGCTCTATCAAAATATAATTTTACAATGTCTCCTTTACTCAAATCATCAATTCTTTTTGCTTTTCCATTAATAGTAATCTTTACCCCTTTTACATTATAGACTTGAGTATTTCCTTTTTCATCTTTAAGCATAATCATATTTGTATCTTCTGATACATAATCTATTGTTCTTACATTATTTTCATCCATACTAATTTGATTTTTCATTACTTCTATATTGTCTATCTCTGAATTTTTATTAATAGCAACTTTTACAGAATCTCCTACCTTTAGTGATGATACTAAAACAGATGTATCATCTTTCTTTGCATATATAGTTTTTACATTATATGATTTTTTCTCTCCTAATTTATTTTTAAGAATCATAATAGATCCATTAGGTGCTAAATACTCTATCATTCCTTCTTTATATTCCATTACACTTTGATTACTATTTGTATTATTGATATTATTATTTGTTGATAATAAATCATAAGTCTTAGAACACATAGTAGCCATAACTGCTCTATTTACAATACTATTTGGATTGAATTTTTTCTGATCATCTCCACTAACAATATTTTTCTTTGCTAATAAATCTACATAAGGCTTAGCTACTGTAGAAATACTGTCTGCATCTTTAAAATTAAGCACTGGCAGTGGATCTATCTGATCCTTCATATCTACCGCTTTTCCAATAAATACTGCAACGTCTACTTTTTTTGCAGAAACTTGTTTTTCATTTTTGATAATTAATTTTAAATCATCTGGTCTAAAAATTCCATACTCAAGTCCATAAGCCATAGCTTCTTGTGCCCACTGTGGAATTTTATTTTCCTTCATGACCGCACTATGTTTTGCTACTAAACCATTAGTACTTTTTAATTGATTTGAAATTTTTAATGTATTATAAATCATTTGCATAGCTTCTATGTATGTAACAGATTGATCTGGCTTAAAAGTAGTTTTTAAGCTATAATCATCAAAATATCCACTAATAATTTTTTTATCTGCCATTTTGTTTATATATTCTTTTGCCCAATGATTATTTGGCACATCTGAAAAATTGACTGCTGCAAAGCTTCCTACAGTACTTCCTGCTATCATAAGAGTAACAAGCGTACCACTTACTATCTTTTTCATTGTTTTTCCTCCTTTATATAAGTAAAAAGTTTAATTTATCATAATAATAACTATCTATTAGAAACTATATTCTATGTTTTTCTTTTAAATCCTTTTGTAACCTTGTCTTGTCATCAAATAGTAATACAACAAATGCCTCATAAGAGGCATTTATTCTATTACATTACTTCTGAAAATAACCAAGGTTTTTCATATAATATAGCCTTTTGATTGTATTCCATAACAATCTCATCTAGCTTATTTTTCAACTCTTCTACCTTTAATTGAGCTCCTTGTCTTTGAATCTCAATACCTGTCCCTACTTCCACATTTACTCTTGCAAGTTTTAAATCATCCTGTGCTTTTTCATAAGCAATAAGTGTAGTATCATGTTGTTTTTTTAATACCTCAAGACCTGTATGAAGCTTTCTTAAATTTTCTTCATAAGCTTGCTTTAAATTTTTCAAATCTACTCTTAATGTTTCTACATCAATCTTTTGAGATTCATAATGTCCATCATAATTAAATACAAACAAATCCATTCCCAATTGAGCTAAATCTATATGTTGCTCTAATGCCCATATTTGCGGACTTGTACTGATTTTATAAGGAATATGTGTGTTTAAATTTAGATCTACCTCAGGAATTTGAGTAAATTCTATTTTATCCTTTAGGGTATATCTTTCATTAGGATCTAATCCTGCTAAATAATTCATTTTTTCATAAGAAAGGTCTAATGCTTTCTCGCTCATATCATAAGTTTTCTTTGATTCTTCGTAATCTCTCTTTGCCATATTGTTTTCTATTTCACTAACCATGTGTTGATTATATCTTGCATTTGTATTATTCATCATCTGTCTTTTAAAATCCATAGCACTCTTTGCTAATTGATGATTCTTTTGAGATTTTAATATTTCATAATAAGCATTTTGTACATCATATGCAATTTTTTCTTTTTGAACTTCCAGATCCTTTTCTGCCTTTTGAACTCCTACTTGTTGCCCTCTAAAATTTCTATACGTTAAATTCTTTTTTCCATTTATATCTGGATTATTCGCCATTTGAGAAGGAATCGTATTGGTAGCCTTAAATTGATCTGTAGCATCGTCTTTTAATTCCTCTGCTTTATCTACTAACATTTCTTTTTTTCTTAAATCTTTACTAGCTTTAAGTGCTTTTGCTAGTAATTTGTCATAATCATATTCAAAAGCTTCCTCTTCTTTTATAAACTCCTTTTCATTTTTGTCTATTGTAAATGTAATCGTCTGCTTCTCTTCATTCCATTTCATATCTATATCTAATGCTTTTGCTATGTAACTTACTGGAAGAAAAGTCCTTCCCCTTCTCATCTCTGGAGCTGTATTCATCATAACTTTTTCTCTTCCTACCATCAAATCATTTTTCCCTAGAGTCATTTGAATAATATCATTTCCTTTAAATATTGTAATTGTTTGATCCATCTCATTCCATTTAATATTTTTAGACTCTATCCCTATGACTTGTGCCACATATTTTATGGGTAACATAGTTCTTCCATCCTTAATAAAAGGCGCTGATTCTAATTCTATCATATTCTCGCCCACTTGATATTGTAGCTTTCCTACTGTAAAATTTACTTCTTGACCTTTCTTTTCCTGTGCAAAGCCTACACTGCTCATAAGCAATGTACAAATAGATATACCTATTCCTATTTTTTTTATACTTTGTTTCATTGATTCCACTCCCTTCTACTTCCTTTTATTATATCATACTTTATATTACACAAATTTTACATTTTGGTAACGAGAAAAAAAGGACTCTCTTTATGAGAATCCTTTTTTGTATTTACATATTACTATTTAATAATAACTGTTTGAGTTGCTGCATCCCACTCAGTAGTTGCTCCTAAAGCAGTAGCAATGTAGCTAATTGGAAGCATTGTTCTTCCATCTTTGATTTCAGCAACAGTATCCATAGGAATGTTCATTCCATTTACAGTTAACATATTGCTTCCAATAGTCATTTGAGCCATTTGGCTACCTTTCATAACAGTTACAGTTCTAGTAGCATCGTTCCAAAGAACATTGTCAGCTCCCATAGCTTCTGCAACAAATGATACTGGTAACATAGTTCTTCCATCTTTGATGTATGGAGCTACGTCAGCTTGTTTTACTTCTTCTCCAATTTTGTATTCAGTACTTCCAATTACAAATTTTACTTCAGCAGCATTTTTTACATTTGAATCAGCTGGAGTAATTACATTTGCAACTTCTACTTTTGCAAAATAGTCATTATTGAAGAATCCATAATCATCTAATAAATCTTTTTTCTTCACATCAGCTGATTCATGAATATCTTTGTCATATCCATTTCCCATGATTGCTGATCCTTTAACTTCTACCTCAATTTTTCCTTGTGCAACTGATCTATCTACTCTTACTCTTGAATTAGTAATTTCAATTGTAGATGCTTCTGTACTTTCATCATCTACTGGAATTGTTAAGATATTATCTTTTACTTTTATATCGTCTTCTTCAATTTCCAAATTACCTTTTACTACTTTTACAGTTGGTTCATCATCCCAATCCATATCTTTATCTAATTCTATTACAATATCTTTGTCTTCTTCAATAGCTCCAGCTTTTATTTCTGTAATAGTGATCTTTCCAATTTCTTGATCTCTAATACCAGTTCTGATTTTAGAAACTTCAGCTTCAACTTTAATTGGATTAATAGCTTTTCCTAAAACTACTTTTTGTGTTCCTTCTAATCCTCTTCCTGTAACTTCAGCTTCGATATCTCCTTCTTTACCACCTTCTACAGATACATAGAAAGTTAATTCTACTTTTTTCTTTCCTTCAACAGACTTATCAATTTCAAACTCATATTCATTTTGGTCTACACTCATATTTATCATTTTTGAATGAGTTTTTCCTGCTCTATCTACTCCCATAATTTTTACCCATGATGGGAATTTAACAAGTACACTTTTATTATTTGTCCAAGAATCTTCTGCTTTTTCATCAATGATTAACTTTTGAAGTTCATGAGCTTCATCAGAAGTTATATCAAGTCCTGTATTATCTAATTCTTTAAATTTAAGATCTTTTGCATTTGATTCGTATCTTCCAGAGAAAATTTCTTTTGCATCTCCATCAGCTTCAACTTTTACTTTATAATTAGCATATTCACCGATTTCAAGGTTACTTGATTCGATTTCAGAAATATCAGAACTAACATTAAGGTTTACTTTTCCTTCTTTTGCATTGTTAGCAGGTTTAACTTTTAAACCAATTAATTGAATTTTTTCTATTTCTGTTCTATTAGGGTTTAATGCAAAACCTTTAGTATCTTTACCACTTCTACCCCCATGAACATAGATTTTTAATTCTTCATCTTTTAATTCAACACCAGCATCTATTGCTTCTTGAGATAATTTACCATTTTTATCCCCTAATACAATAGTTTTTTTGAATAAATCTCCAGTTAATTTTGTGTTTTCATCTACTATTACATTAAAGTTTTTATCAAATTTATATTTGATATATCTATTTCCCATTTTATCTACATCAATAGAATTAACTACACTTTCTTCAATTGTAACAGTTTCAATTTTCTTTGTTGTTGAGAATGTTACAGTATCATCAATAAATACTCTTGTATCTCCAGAATTTCCTCGAGCAAATATATAAGTTCCTTCTGTCAATCTTCCTGAATTAGATTCTAATTTTACTTTACCAACTTCTCCATCCATATCTGCCCACATAGGAATTTTAACAACAGTATCTTTTGATATTTTTTTACCATCTTTAGTTTTAACTGTAACTTCAATTCTTTTATCAGAATTTTTACTAACACTTGCATAAACTTTTCCTGCTACAGTCTCATAATCATTTGTAATCTCAATTGCATCTTCTAATTTTTGATTGAATTCTGAGTTTCCACCATCTGGATCTGACCAATCTGCATTTTCTAATACTAATGTAATTCTTTCTGAATCTGACCAATGGCCTTTATCATTTTCAACGTTTAGTACCGGTGCATCTTTTAAAGTAAACTCATAATCATCTTTTACTTTTGCTTCTTTATCAACACTGTTTACAGATGCAGCGAATGCACTCATTGGCACTAATGATACCATTAATGATAAAGCCAATGCTAAAGAAAGTTTTTTCTTCATCATCTTAATAAATCCTCCCTTAAATTTTTATTTTTTGTCTTTTGAGGTTGCCCCCTAAAATTGTAGGATAATGATCATTATCCTTTGAAAGTACACTCCTTTTGAATATACTTTCAAAGAACAACATCTCTAATGTACATGATAGATTATACCAAGTATTTCTTATGTAGTCAACATTTTCTAGTGTATGTAATATAAGTGTAATATAAGTTGTTTTTTTCTTATATAGGAATATATTTCTAAATCCCTTGTTCTTATTATATAAAAAATTAGTTAAAAATACCATTACAATCATGTTACAAATCATTACGTATATTTTACAAAAAACAAAAATTCGCATTATACTATCGCATATGCTCATGTCGCCAACGAAATTTCTTCATTACATTTGAAATTTCCGTTGCTTAAAATTACTAGAATATTTAAACTCCTAAAATTATTCCCTACTTTATAATAATCAATATCTTTCTAAGTAAACACAAAAAGAGTCCTTTCGGACTCTTTTTATGTTTTTACTATTACTATTTAATTGTTACTGTTCTTGAATCTCCATCCCACTCAGCATTTAATCCTAATGCTCTTGCAATGAAGCTTATTGGTAACATTGTTCTTCCATCTTTGATAGTTGTTACAGTATCCATATGGATTGCTGTACCATTTACCATTAATCTGTTGCTTCCGATTTCTACTTGAGCAATTCTATCTCCTTTGAAGATTGTTACTGTTCTTGCTTGTTCGTTCCAGATGATGTTTGCATCTGCTACTCCAACAGCTTCTGCAACATATCTTAGAGATAACATTGTTCTTCCATCTTGGATATATGGTGCTACATCAACAGTTTTTGTTTCTTCTCCAACTTGGTATTCAGATTGACCGATTACGAATTTTACTTCTCCACCTGGTCTTGTGTTTGGATCTGCTGGAGTGATTACATTTGCTACTTCTACTTTTGCATAGTAGTCATCATTAAATACTCCATAGTTATCTACTAATTTAGATTTAGAAATTTTATTTCCATCTTTATCTTCTCTTGTTTCATTATCATATCCATTTTGAATTAATGCTTTACCTTGTACTTCTACTTCTATTCTTCCTTCAGCAATAGATCTATCTACTTTTACTTTTCCGTTAGTAATTTCGATTGTAGATGCTTCAGTACTTTCATCTTCAACACGGATTGTTAATACATTGTCTTTTACTTTGATATCATCTTCATCAATTTCTAAGTCACCTTTTGTTACTTTTACTGTAGGTTCTCCATCCCAATCCATATCTTTGTCTAATTCTAATACAATATCATTTCCTTCTAATATTGCTCCTGCTTTGTTTTCAGTAATTGTGATTTTTCCTATTTCTTGGTTTCTTACTCCTGCTTTAATAGGGGCAACTTCTGCTTCTACTTTTACTGGAGCAACAGCTTTTCCAAGTAATACTGTGTATTCTTCATCAATTCCTCTTCCACCAATAACAGCTTCAATATCTCCTGATTTACCTGCTTGTGCAGATACATAGAAAGTTAATTTTACTTCTTTTTTACCACTTACTTTGTCAGCATCCATCTCAAATTCATATTCATTTTTATCTACTACATCTCTGATAATAGCTCCTTTGTCGCTACCATCTTTATCTACTCCAACAATTTTTACCCATGATGGGAATTTAACTACTATACTTCTATTGTTTACCCAAGAACCTTCTACTTTTTCTTTGATAATCAATGTTTGTAACTCATGATCTTCATCCATAGTTAATGATCCAGCAGCTTCACTGTATTTACCATCATTTATACTTACTTCATATCTTCCTGAGTAAATTTCTTTTGCATCTCCATCAGCTTTTACTTCCATTTTGTAATCAGCAAATTCACCGATTTCTAATTTTGTAGTTTTGATTTCACTTAAGTTTGAAGAAATTGTTACATTTACTTTTCCTTCTTTTGCATTTCTTGATGGTCTTACATATAAGTCACTAAGTTCAATTTCTCCGATTACTCCATTTCCTTTTTTAAGAGCAAAACCAGTTGTTCCGTTTGTTCCTTTTACATAAATTCTTAATTCATTTTTATCTACTTTGTAGTTTCCATCTGTTTTAATATTTGCTTGATCTATTAAATCTCCACCTATTTTTGCGTCATCGATTAACCATTCGAAATCTTTATCTAGGTTTAATTTAATATATCCTTCTTTGATGTCATCTGGATTAAATGTTCCTACTGCATTTTCTTCGATAATAATATTCTCTATTTTTTTAGTAGTAGAGAAAGTAACTGTATCTTCTACATAAATAGTTGTTTCTCCAGTTCTTCCTTGAGCAAATGCATAAGTACCTTCTGTCAATGCTCCACTTTTTGATTCAATATTTACTTTCGCATTTTCTCCATCCATTTCTACCCACATTGGAACTTTTACTACTAAATCTTTTGCAATTTTATTTGAAGTTACTGTTCCATCTTCTGTGTTTTCAACAGTAATTTCTAATCTTGAATCAGATCTTCTTGCTACAGTTGCTTTTACTCCATATACTGTACCAGCTACTGTTAATTTACTTGCATTTTCAATTTCTGTTGCTAATTCAGCATTGAAGTCTGCAATTTTTCCTGATTCTTTATTGTCTCCATTTTCTAACCAGTTTGAATCTTCTAATCTAAGTGTAAAAGTTTCCTTACTTGACCAGTGCGCCTTATCATTTTCAATATTTAATACTGGTGCACCAAGTTCTGCTAAATTAGCATCATTTTTTACTCTTGCTACTTTGTCAACATTGTTGTCTGAAGCAGCAAATGCACTCATTGGTACTAATGATACCATCAGTGATAGTACCAATAATAGAGAAAGTTTTCTCTTCATGTAAAATACCTCCTTAAATTTTTGTTGTAATTTGTCGAAATTTGTAACCTCTTGGCTACATGAAGATTATATAAATTCATCAATAATAAATCAATGGATTTAACCATTCTGTAATATTGGTAAATGTTTCATGTAAGTATTTTCAATAGATGTATAGGTTTTAGGTAGGGGGTGTTACAGATAGATTACATACTTTTTTGATAAGATTTGTGCTAAAATGGAAATATTAGATGAGAGAGGAGTTTATATATGAATATAGTAGGACTTATTAAAACAATGCGACCAAAACAGTGGACAAAGAATTTAATATTGTTTGCAGCTGTGCTTTTTTCAAATCATCTTTTTGATTTTCGTTTTTTAAAGTTAAGTATTGTAGGTTTTTTTCTTTTTTGTATTTTTTCTGGAAGTGTTTATATTGTCAATGACTTGGTAGATCGTGAAAAGGATAAGATACATCCTAAAAAGTGTATGCGTCCTATAGCTTCTGGCAAAGTCAGTACTAAAGAAGCTATTGCTTTTTTAATAGTTACTTTGCTTGGAGCCTTTTATATTGCTTATAAAATAAATTTTGTGTTTTTTATCATTGGACTTTTCTATTTCTCATGGGTTACCTTTTATTCCTTTGTTTTAAAGCATATTGTTATATTAGATGTGATGAGTATCTCCTTAGGATTTGTTCTTAGAGCTTTAGCAGGAGTAGTCCTTATAGATGTAAGAATTTCTCCTTGGCTTTTACTTTGTACTTTTTTATTATCATTATTTTTAGCACTACATAAAAGAAAAAGTGAAATGGATTTGATAGGCAGGGGGCATAAAACTTCTCGCAAGATTCTTCTTGAGTATACTCCTGAGCTTTTGAGTGATATGCTTAATATTGTTACTTCCTCTACTGTAATGGCATATTCTTTATATACCTTTAGTGCAAGTGGCTCTATGTATATGATGGGGACTATTCCTTTTGTCATTTATGGAATTTTTAGATATCAATATATTGTTCACAAAAAGGGCATGGGTGAAAATCCCGAGCTTGTTTTATTAAGTGATCTTCCTCTTATTATCAATATCATTTTGTGGGCCATAAGCTGTATTTTTATTTTGTATTTTATATAAATAATACCTGCTGATTTCTATCAGCAGGTATTATTTTGCAGCTTTTAATACTCTTATATCTACTTCTTGTTTTTCAAGTTTATTAGATAAATCATCTAGCTTCATTTCAAGTCTATGTAAAATTTCTGTATTATTTTTATATCCATCAAACAAAGCTTCTATTTTATTATTTATTTCACCGTCCATTTTAGTTTCTAATTTTGTAATAGTATTTTCAATATTATCTAATCTTTTATTGGTTTGAGAAAATCCTTCTTGCATTTCTCCATATATTTTAGATAACATTTCAAACATCTTCTCTTCCATATTACTCACTCCTCTCCTGTATTATATCATGGAAAGCTTTCTATTTTCATCCACTATTTTCTTGTAATATATTCCAAAATACGAATCTTTTTATTCTAATGACTTCATCATTTTATCCATCATAGTAGCCATAGCTATGGCAAATAAAAATAGGAGTGGAAAATTATACCTTGATTGTCCTTCATAGACAAAATATACTGCTGTTAAAAAAACTGTATTAAAAAAAGGAATAAGTAAATCATATGGAAGTTTATATTCTTTTTTAAATAATGATAAAATAATAGGCTTAATTCCTGTAATCATATAGATGATTCCAAAACTTGTTAAAATATAGACGATTATATTTTGATAAGCCATCTTAAAATTCATATCTCTTGTATAATTTACTTGTCTTTGTTTTTTCCATGTTTCATATTCTTTTTTAACTTCTTCATTATCATTAGCAGTCCATGCTTCTATATCCCAAGTCCCTCCAAAGAATGTTTCTTCTAATCTTAATGTTCCTAGTTTTAAAAAAGTAATAGGATTTGATAATATCCAATTTTTACCTTGCCCTTTAATAATAGGTTCTATTTCATGTGCTACTTTAACATCTTTTGTTTTTAATATACTCCTTACTTGTTCTTTTACTTCCTTTGGAGCTTTTACATCCTCTAAATCCATCCATGCTCCTGTAGTATTGTAGTCATTGTTGTTGATATATAATACATATCCAGAATTATAAGAAATAGGAATCCATCTTCCAAATTTTTTATAATTTCTATAAGTCCACGGAGCAATAATAAGTGTCATAATCATAAATGTTGATCCAAATAAAATAACTGTTTGCTTTATGTTTTTGTTTTTAAAGTATTCTATACAAGCTACAATCACAGGATATGCCATAAAAAAAGGCTTGGTAAGAGCTGTAAATCCTATAAGAACTCCTAAAATAGGATATCTTATATACGCATTAAATTCATATACTTGAAAAAATATAACGATAGTAAGTAAAAATGTAAAAAATACTTCTGTTCCTACTACATTAGTATAAGCTATATAATTAGGAAGAATAGCAGTAATTGTATAAGCTGTATAAATTACAAACTTTCTCTTTGTCATTTTAATTAAAATCAAGTATACCAAAATAATAGTCATGCTTGATAAAAACACATTAAACTTTTTAGCAATCATAATATCTGCACTTCCAAATATTCTATAGACATAACCTAAAACCATAGGATAACCCATTCCTTGAAAAGCTACTGGAATACGATCCATAGTGTGTCCTAGATGCATAAAGATATTCGTTGCAATAGTTTGATAAGCATGAAAATCAAATACAGGCTTACTAGGAACATTGTTTATATACCATATCCTAGCATATACCCCTAGTATAAAAATCATCATCACATATATAAAACCTATAATATTTTTCCAATTGTTATTTTTTTTCATAGTAACCTCCATTTTAAAAAATGCCAAGGGTTTCCTTGGCATTTTTAGTATATCTTTATTTTTATTTATTTTCAAGAGAAGCCTTTATAAAATCTCTAAATAATGGATGGGGACGAGTTGGTCTTGACTTAAACTCTGGATGAAATTGTCCTGCTACGAACCATGGATGATCCTTAATCTCTACAATCTCTACTAATCTTTCATCTGGAGAGATTCCACTAATCACAAGGCCTGCTTTCATAAGCTGTTCTTTATATTGATTGTTAAATTCATATCTATGTCTATGTCTTTCATAGATCAAATCTTCTTTATAAGCCGTCTCAGCTTTTGTATCATCATATACTTTACATGGATAAATTCCAAGTCTCATAGTTCCTCCCATATCTTCTATATCCTTTTGATCAGGCATTAAATCAATTACTGGATATAGAGTATCTGGATTTAACTCTGAGCTGTGAGCTCCTTCTAATCCTGCTACATTTCTAGCAAATTCTACTACTGCAAGCTGCATTCCTAAGCATATTCCAAAGAAAGGAATTTTATTTTCTCTTGCATATCGAGTAGCTTCTATTTTTCCTTCTACTCCTCGATCTCCAAATCCTCCTGGAACTAAAATCCCATCTACATCTTTTAAGTATTCTTTAGCATTTTCTTTTGTCAATTCTTCAGAATGAACCCAATGAATTTCAACTTTTGTATCATTAGCAATTCCTGCATGTTTTAAAGCTTCTGCTACGGAAAGATATGCATCATGAAGCTCTACATATTTTCCAACTAATGCAATTTTTACTTGTTCTTTAAGATTTTTCTCTTTATTGACCATTGCTTTCCACTCTGTTAAATCTGGAGTTTGACAATTTAGATTTAATCTCTTACAAGCAATCTCTGCAAGTCCTTCTTTTTCTAACATTAAAGGTACTTCATAAATAGAATCTGCATCCATATTTTGAATAACAGTTCCTGGGTCTACATTACAGAAAAGACTAATTTTTTCTTTCACATCTTCTGTTACAGGTTTTTCTGCTCTACATACAATAGCATCTGGTTGAATTCCTATTTCTCTTAGCTCTCTTACACTATGTTGTGTAGGCTTTGTTTTTACTTCTCCAGCTTTTCCTAAGAAAGGAAGTAATGTTAAATGAATATACATGACATTTTCTTTTCCTGCATCATATTTAATTTGTCTGATGGCTTCTAAGAAAGGTTGACTTTCTATATCTCCTACGGTTCCTCCAATTTCTGTTATAACTACATCAGCACCTGTTTGCTTTCCAGCTCTTAATACTCTTTCTTTAATTTCATTTGTAATATGAGGAATCACTTGAACTGTTCCTCCTAAGTACTCCCCTTTTCTTTCTTTTGTAATTACTGACCAATAAATTTTTCCAGTCGTTACATTACTATATTTTCCAAGGTTAATATCTATAAATCTTTCATAATGTCCTAAATCGAGGTCTGTTTCTGCTCCATCATCTGTTACAAATACTTCCCCATGTTGGTAAGGGCTCATAGTACCTGGATCAATATTGATATATGGATCAAATTTTTGAATCGTTACCTTTAATCCTCTTGCTTTTAAAAGTTGTCCTAAAGATGCAGCAGTAATTCCTTTTCCTAAAGATGAAACTACTCCACCAGTGACGAAGATATACTTTGTCATGTGTAAATACTCCTTTCACCATTTCTTAATTATAGTTTTACTGACTTCTTTGTTTTTCATTCTATATAATTTAAATTCGTTTTTTTCAAAAAAAGAGTGAGGTCACCCCTACGGGTGACCTACCTGTGTCCGTTTCATCTATATGGCAGGGCACCCATGGTAGGGTGCTCGTTTCTTTATCTTCTTATTACAACTTGATTATTATATCTTATTCCATTATTTGAGTCAATAAGCTTTTTTACTTTTATTTTAATATTTCCATAGCTTTTTCTAGTTGTAAATCTTTTCGCCACATTTCTTCTGTTTTTTGCTGAATTTTATCTCTTGTTTCTAAAGTTAATGCTCCATTTTCTAAGAGTCCATTTTCTATTTGAAATTTTTTGATAGCTTGTTGAGTATATGTATCTAATATAGCAGTCAGTTTTATTTCTTCTTTTCCTAAGAAGTTTAATCTTTGTTGTGCACCATATATATTTAAACCTTTTTCATTTAAAGTATATACTTTATCTTCAATCATAGGCACAAGATAAAGGAGTAGATCTGGATCTAATCTCATATCTTCTACTAGAATATCAGGCTTTATCCCTATTTTATCAATAGATCTTTTATGAGCCGTTAAATATTGTGCTATTGTAAGTTTGATAGCTCCTCCATTATTAAGTGGAAGAGTTTGTTGTACTGTTCCTTTTCCGTAAGTAGTATTTCCTACAATCGTTCCTATCTTGTAGTCTTGTATAGCTCCTGTAACAATCTCTGCTGCACTTGCTGTATTTTCATTTACCAATACAACTAATGACATATTTTGTGAATCTTTTTCTCCATATATTGCTTCCTCTTCATCTTTGCATTTGATATATACAATTGGTTGATCCTTTAAAGTAAAAAAGTCCGCTACAGCTACCCCTTCTTGAAGTAAGCCTCCTGGGTTGTCTCTTAAATCTAATATTAGTTTTTTTATGTTTTTTTCTTTAAATTCTTTTAAAGCCTTTTCTACATTTTTGCTTGTATTTTGATTAAACTCATTTATTTTTACATACCCTATTTGATGATCTAATATTTTGCTTGTTGTAGGATTTACTTGAACCACTTCTCTATTTAAAGTAATATCTCGTTTTTTTCCTTCTCTTTCAATGGTTAGATTTACTTTTGTATTTGGTTCTCCTAATAAATTATTTACTGCTTCTTTTAATGTAGCTCCTTCTATATTTTTTCCATTAATAGCTAAAATAATATCTCCAAATTGTAATCCTGCCCTTTGAGCTGGAGAATTTTCCATAGGCTCCATAATAATCAATTGTCCATTTTTTACAGAAACAACTGCACCAATACCTGCATAAACTCCTAAGCTTTCTCTATCAAACTCTTTATATTCTTTTGGATTCATATATTTACTATGATCATCTAAATGTAGAAAAAGCCCCTTATATGCTCCATCCATGAGTTGTTCTTCAGTTACTTTACCATGGTAAAATTCTTCTATATATGAAACCATAGCCTTTAGATAATCTACTCTTTCATCTAAATTGTGAAACTTTTTAGATGTTTCTTGGGCATAGGTCATACTTGTACATACTAAAGAAAAAATTAACGTAAAGACCAATAAAGCTCTTTTTCTTTGTTGTAACATTTTGACACCTTCTTTATTTTACTTTTTTTAAACGCTTACTCATCTCAATAATTCTAGTGTTGCTATTAATAGCTTTTAAAGAAAGAGTATTTACATCTAATTGAAGATTGTCTATTTTTTCTTCCATATTTTCTATATTATCATTCGTTTGTTTTTGAGCATCAAATAAAATACCTACTTTATCATGTATAGTATTTTCTATATTGGTAATTGCTTTTCTATTTTCTATTACCTCTTTTTCAAGATTATCAAATCTTTTATCTATAGATTCAAATCTTTTATCTATAGATTCAAATCTTTTATCTATAGATTCAAATCTTTTATCTATTGACTCAAATTTTTGATCTACAGATTCAAATCTTTGGCTAAACTCTACATACATTTTTTCTATTAAACTTAAAATTTTATCTTCTTTATTCATAAAAATCTTCCTTTCTATTTTATATGTATATATTATATCACGAATCAAATAAACAAAGCAGAATTTCTTCCGCTGTTCGACTGTTAATAAATAAAGTTTTTAGAGAAAGTATAAAATGCGGAACAATTGCTGAGAATTTGTGAAAATATAGAAACAGAGAGAAAATAGATTAAAGAGCAGAATTTCTTCTGCTCTTTATTAATGGAAGTTTATTATATCTTCTCTATAATCCTTTTGTAAATCTCTTTGTAAAAACTCTAAAAATCTAACAAGCATCACAGATGCTTCACCTCTTGTAATAGGTTTGTTTGGATTAATTCTATTAAAACTATCTCCACTGACTAGATTGATTTCTCTTGCCATATAGATACTATCCTTTGCCCATATAGGAATTTCTCGATCATCTGTAAAGGATGTATAAAATCCTGGTGCAGGAGCTTTGGAATCAAAGCCTAATGCTTTTATTAACACAGTAATAGCCTCAGCTTTTGTTAAAGGATCTTTTGCTCTAAATAAGTCCTTTGATATTCCTTGAATCAAGCCTTTGTCTACTGCATCTTTTATATAAGGATAAATTTCATCTTTTGTGCTAATATCTTGGAATGGAGATATTTCTTTAGGAGCATTTCTTCTTCTACTTTTTTTCTCATCTTGTATAGAAGGTCTGATATTACAAGCTTTCATAACTGCTTTTACAAATTCTCCCCTTGTAAAAGCTACATCAGGTTTGAAAAATGAAGAATTTTCATCAAATACATCTAGTGAATATAATTTTTTAATAGAAGATTCTGCCCAATGTCCCCCAATATCTCTAAACTTTGGAATTACTAATCTTTCAACCTTTGGAAGCATTTCTTTTTTTATATCTATAGAACCTATATTTCTTCTTCTATTATCTATTTTATCATCTCTAACTCTTGGAAGGTCATATTCATATCTTGTAACCATTTCTTCATTCGTTACTCTTATATGCCCTCCATAAAAGCTTGAAAAATTTGCTTCATTAGCTGAATATCTTAAATTTTTTGTTAAGCTATCTGAAACTTGAGCTTGGACTGTAGCTGACCATGTACTGTCTTCTTCTTTATCGTTATCTTTTACTTTTTTTGTACTTGTAATTGTATAATCTAATATTTGCGTTTCTGTACCTCCCCAGAAATTTTTATAGCCTACATTTCCTCCAGTCATTTCTACAATGACTTCTCCTTCATTCTTATTAATTGTATAATATTTTCTTGCTTTTAAATTCCCAGAATAAAAATCTGATGCAGGACGATTGTCTATGATATCTGATTTGGATAGTTCATACCCTCCATCCTTTAAAAGCTCATATTTATTTTTTCCTATTTGAATAGATTCTTTGAATGATTTTAAAGTAGTTTGTCCTATTGTTTGTCCTTTATCATTTCTTTTGTCATAAATGGTTTCTAAATTTATTTTTCGATCTAGCTTATCTCCATTTGATGTTTTTAACTTAAAAGTATAGGTAATAGTCTTTTGCGTATCCTTTTCGTTTCCTTTTATATCAATAGTTCCTATAAATCGTATCGGCTCTCCTGTAATAAATACTACTTCTTCATACTCATATTCATTATTCACTCCTCCAGAAAAACCAGGGGGCTGTGCCCATACACTCATAGGAGCAATTATCATACAAATAAGTATAAAACTTACTATGAATTTTTTCATCTTTTCTCCCCCTTATTTTACAATCACTACTTTTGCAGTAAAATCATCTCTGACTACATATAATCTATCACTTGTTTTTAACATTTCAGGCTCAATAATTTTTCCATCTTTTATGATCATAGCTTTTCTTAAATTTACTCTAATAGTAGAATTTTTTATCATCCATTTATCATGACGATGACTGTAGTCTTTGCTATCTCTTAAAGAAACAGTCCAACCTACTTGTGGATCATCTTCAATTTTTTCTATACTTCCAGTAGTCATTCTATGTCTGTTTAAAGAGTCTAAATGTTTTTGTACCATAATTCCTGCTATACGATCTCCATCTGTATAAGCATAAGCATACCAATCTCTTAAGTTTTTATCTTCTGCAGAATCTGTATCTTCATCTACTGCATAATCTTTGGCAAAAAATTCTTTTGCAGAAACATAATTTTGATTTTCTAAATCATAAATCATCGTATCTTGATCATAATATAATTCTTTTTCATCACTTTCTCTTCTTGTTCTATAAGATTCCCATTCATGATTATTTAAAAGATAAAAATCTTTTAGATAAACTGCATCTTCAAATATTCTGTTCATTCTACCTACATAAAGATAATTCTGCCCTATATTTGAGTTATTTAAGTCTTCATTATAGATACTAATCACTCCTGCAATTTGATTCGTTCCTCTTCCATCGGCTACAACAAACGCATCTGCATTTGGAGTAATAGCATCTTTGTCTACTAATCTTCCATTTTTAATAATCATAGTACCTTCTGTAAAGCTAATATTTTTTTTATTTTTAAGTTCAAATTGATCTGCGTACCAATTAATTTTTTCAATTTTATCTGAATAACTTCTTTCATATTGATTTTTAAGTACCATCTTTTCAATTTTTTCTGTTCCAAAAAAATCCTTCATAGCTAAATAAGCAGTTTTACCTCTATAGTATTTTAAATTTTCATAAGGAACCTTTTGTCCTCCTATATAAAGTGGAAGCTCTGAACTATAAGGAAGAGTTATACTTCTATTGATTTCATCCCATTTTCCATTTTTAAATACTTCTACTTTATCAAATACAATCTTATCTTCTAAATTATCTGCTTTTTTTACTACTGCTCTATAAAGGTCTTTGATTAAAATACTATTTCCTTCTATGTTTAATCGACTAATGACATCAGAGTTGATTTCATCAAAATATAATTTTACTCGATCTCCTTCATACAAGGAAGATAGTTGTGTATCCGTAGCTTTTTTGAGGGTAATAGTAGCAGGAGAAGTAAAATAAGTTTCATCTCCCATCAATGTTTTAATAATGAGTTGATCCCTATCTATTTTTTTTACAATTCCAGATCTAACTTTTCCCCCTGGAGGAATATATCCTGGATTTTGTGTGGAATAACTTTCAAGAAGCGTCACGCTTCTTCCTTTTATTTCTCCAAAAACTTCCATTCCTGCTTTAAAATCCTTTAAAGTAACAGGGATTTGATCTATTGTACACACTGCTTTGTTTGAAAGAGGAAGAAGATGGACTGATCCATCATATTCCTCTATTTTGATTTGATTATCTGCTACATCTTTTACATATCCTTCTATGATCCCTGTTCTATAAGGAGTTGTGTAATCTGCAAAGCTCATCATTGAAGTGAGTATGACCAATATTATACTAATACAAATTTTCTTCATGATTACCTCCTACTTCCTATTACGGAAAATCTTCCTAAATTTTGACTAAGTCCTGTAATGGCATAGCTTCCTGTATTTCCATTTGCAATCGGTAACCATTGCCTAGTTTCTTCATCGAAACGTGCTAAATATATATTTTTTACTCTTCTTAAGTCTGCTTTTGTTCCATCTACATCTAATGTAATTTGTATATAAGAAGGAAGATAATTCATTGGGCTATTTTCTTTTCCTACATATACAAATGCCTTTAGTTCATATTCTTTAGATAATGAAGTGTTGCCGCTTATGATTGATGAGTTTTGAACTTGAGAAATCATAAATTTTACCCCTGAATCTTTTTTATTTTTATTCTCTCTTACTTTTTCTGAATAAAAAGATTTTGGATTCATTTTAATATTAAAATCTTGACCTATGATATTGATATCTTTTACATCAGCTCTTGCAACTACATAAGATGGGATAGCAATCACTACATCTTTTGCTCCTGCTAGGTTTCCTCTGGTTAAATCAATATCTGTATGATCATTGTAATCATCTTCTCCAATGATTACGTTTATAATATTTCCTTGTCTTTCTATCTTAGTTTTTTGTCCTAGTTCTCCATCGCGGTCTTTAGGTCCTACACTAGATCCAGTTTTTACTTGATTACTTTCCATAGAATATTTAGATCCTCCAAATTTTCCAATGGCTGTAACTACAAATTTGTATCTAGTTTTTGGCTCCAAATCTTCATAAACAAAGGATGTCAGCTCTGTACTTCCTACAAATTGTCTTTTTTTACCATCTACAACTACATATATTTCATATTCCCTAGCATCTTTTACTTCTTTCCAATTAACTTTTATATACTGATCATATACAATATCTGCTCTTACTTCTTGAGGAATTTCCATTTCTGGAAGACCATATTTGATATTTTCATAAATATTACTAGCTCCCTTATCTGGATTTATGACGATTATTCCTAATGTATCAAGTTTTCCAGCAGGAGTTTTAACAAGAAGTGTTCCTCCGTCTATAAATTTCACTTCAACTGCATCTGTTCCTGTTACTATTTTTTTATCCTTTGGATCTCCTTTAAGATATACAAAATCTCCTGTTTCATCTTTTGGTGCATTTTTTAAAGTTGGTACAAATACAACTCTTGCTCCTTCCATAAAACCTGAACCCTTGATTTTTAAATATTGTCCTCCTTCTACAGAAATAATATTTGTAGATATCTCTTGACTTAAATTGTCTGGATCTGTTAAAACCACATCATTAATGTTTGGAGCACTTAAATAAGTAAATGCATTTGATAGCTGTGCCATCGTTCCATCTGGATTTTCTACTTTAATAGAAACGGTCCCTGGAATATGAGCTGGTGTTCTAAGCTGAATCTTATCTATTGAAATATAGATAATGTCTTCATCTTTTACTCTCACTTGATCTTTTCCATCTCCAAAATATACTTTTAATGTTTCATTTGGATAACCATCTATCTTTGATCTAAAATCTTTACCTTCTATAGTTACTACAGTTCCTCCTAAAGTAGGTCCAATTTTCGGAGTCACATTTGTAATAGCTAAACCATCTGTCTCTCCTGCTATAATATGAATATAAATTGGATTGGGTTTTGTTTCATCTGAACCTGCAACTCCGCCATCCTCATTTTGAATAACAACTCTATGATAGGTATCTATATATTTTGCATCTACTGCAGGCATTGTAAATGTCATTTTCTGTGAAATTGCATTATCTGGAACATATTCTATCCCTTGTATGATTTCTGCTGCTTCTCCAATTGAAATTTTGACTGGTTTTCTAAAATCTGATCCTATCACATCTATAACATTTCCACCTTTGTAATTGACACGAATGATTTTTCTCCCATCTTCTTCTATATATCCTTCTTGTCCATCTCTTAAAATATTTTTAATAACTGGTTTGCTATCAGGATTTTTATAAGTATAGTTTCCAGTAGCTACTCCTCCATCTGGATTGTAGAGTGTAACTACTACGTTTCCTACTGTATAGTAAGATGGAGTAAGTAAACTTATTTGACCTATTTTTAATAATTTTGAATCTGGTGAAAATCCTCTATCTACACGAAGTCTATAAGTGGACGTAGCTCCTGTTACTCTCTCTAGGCTTACTTTAATATATTCATATCCACTATATTCTTCTCCTTGATCATTTTTAAATAAATATGTAGGCACAAATATTTCCTTATCATCATATTTATCATAATGAAGTTGGTAGATCTGTTTATCTTTTCCTATGCCTTCTTCTATAGTAAAGTTTAACTTTCGATCATCTTCATGAGCATTATACTTTACAGTTAAGTTATCAATTTTTACTGTACTTTCTTTATCTCTAATTCTTCCTGAATTCTCTAGAGCATCTATAGGTATAGTTCCATTTGAAATCTTAGTATCTGTAGGATTTCCAAATTGTACAAGAGGCATTTTTTCTATTTTAGTCGTAGTAGGCGATGTTACTACTTTAATTTCAGACTCGTAAAAATTTTCCCCTAGTATCTCCACTTTATCTTTTCCTTGTTTTCTCCCTCCATTTGGTAATATTTTATTAATTTTAGGATTAGAAGACTCATAAGTAAATGAAAGTTTGTTAGAAACTCCATAGTCATTGTTGACCACATATACTTCTATAACTCCTCCTGCACCTTTTGGTGTCTCTATCTCTAGTGTAGATGCAGTAAATCTAAGAACTGGTACTTCTTTACCTCCAAAATATACCTTTGGAAGAATGGGAACTATATTTTTTTGATAATCCTTTGCTAATTCATCATATGCTTGTTTTATTTCTGGGCTTAACCACCATCTTATATCATCCCACTGTCCATTTTTATTTAGATCTCGATATGGATCTGGTGTAGGTTCTTTATTCCATTGTCCAGTATTATTTAAATCTTTGTAGGGTTCAAAAAAACGAAATCCCGATCCTTCTATGGTAACTGTATCTCCTCCTGCTGCTGAACCTTTATTTAATATAAGTCCTGTAATTTTAGGATCAGAAATTGGAATAATATAAGTAAATCCATTGATTCTACTTGCAGTTCCTCCATCTGGATTGACAATAGATACAACTACAGATTTTCTATCCATATCTGTTTCTTTTGATAGATCTCCTGGATATTTTGGAACCTTTATTCTTAAATTGTTTCCATCTGGGGATACTTCTACATCTTTAGAGTCTACTTCTACAGACCCTATACTTACAGATGTTTTTTGATCTATTCCATTATCTTTAAAGCCTTTTCCAGATATATTAATATAATATCCTCCATCTACAGAACCTTCTTTAGGATCAATTTCATAAATTTCTGGATTGTATTCTGGTTGAAAAGAATAATAAAATCCATTATTTCCTATTTTTGAATCTCTATTTGTATCTGGATTGACTACAGTAACATCGTAATAACCTTCTCTTGGCATAGGCGGTACTTCAAATATAATCTCTTTATGATTGATTACCTTTACTTTATTTCCTACTATTTTTCCATCCTTGATAGCATAAGGAGTTTTAAATATTAATTCTTTGCTATCTATATTTATTTTATTATTCTCTACAATTAAGTCATATTCTTGTCCATCTTTTTTCCCTACTAATTGATTTTGACTATTTATATCAATAACATATACTTGTTTGTCTCCATCTGTTAGTTTATATTCTCCTGTTTTTGGATCAAAAAATATAATATAGTATTTTGGATTTGTCGTTCCTTCTTGTAAAATAATACTATGATAATTTTCTGAAATCATTAATCTTTCTTGATTATTTAACTCTTCTTTATGAATTTGAATAATAGGTTCATTAGATGTATAAGCTTGAAGACCTGGTGATTTCCCTTCCATATAATATTCATTTACATCTTGTCCCCCTAAAAGTACTCTAGTTCCTATGACTTTCCAAATTCCTATACCTGCAAGATCTGTTACTAATGGATTAGGATATACAAAATTGTCCCCTGTAATAGTCACGATTGTTTTTGCAGTACCTTTTTTGGGAGTAAAATTTGTAATTTTAGGATTTGTATAAGTTTTTACATAGGTAAAAGGATAATATACATCAGCTCCTCCTTCTTCATTTTGTACAATAATTTGAGCAAAACCTTCTTTTGAAGGAGGCGCATCAAATGTTATTTCTGTCCCTATTTCATTTCTCTTTGCTCCTTTGATTTCTACTCCATCCATATACACTTTTACATTTTTTCCAAAATCTTGCCCAGTAATCACAACTCCCTTTTGTCCATCTGTAGTTACTGTATTTGGATTAATACTAGTGATTTTTGGTATTTTCCCATCATCTACAGATACAAATTGTATAGCTCCTGGATTACTAGTAGTACCTAGCTCAGTAGGATTTTCATTTCTCAAAGGATTTCTAACCCAAACCTCTGTATTAGATCCTATATGTCCTTGATTCAATCCTTTTGAAGGTAACCCTTTTGGAATAGTAACTAATATTCTAACTCCCAACTCATTTCCTTCAGATCCATCTATTTCATTATTATTTTTATCCAATACCTTAATCTCTACATTTGGATCTTCATTTTTATTTAATATAATTTGATTTCCTATATTCACTACTGGATATTTATATTTTACTATGTCATTCCCTTCGGCATCTTTTTGTATATATCTATAGACAGAAAAATTTTGCCCTGATATAGATATTTTCATATCTTCTAAAGAAGTTTTGTATACTACTCCTGTTTTATCTACAGGTATCTTGCCTGGAAGTATACTATCGATCTTTGGATCATATCCTAATTGTTCAAATGTAAAGCCCTTCGACTTTGTTACTCTTTCTGTTAATTTTATTGTCTTTGGTACTCCATCTTTATCCTTATAAGTTATAGTGGTCTCAATTTCTATTGTTACATCTTTTATAGGATCTATTTTTTCATCTGCAACCTGTGGAACAGTGACCTCTATACGATCATACCCTTCTATACTTAATATAGAACCGTCTCTAAATCCCAATTGATTTCCTACATATCCTGTTAGCTTCCTTTTTAATTCTAATACCTCTACGCCTCCATTATCTGTATGTACCCCTAAGTACTTACCAACCACCTCTGTTCCATTCTTATAAGTTACTTCTAATGAATTGCCATTTGGCTGTACAGTTGGATCTACTGTTGGCTTAAAAATATTCGGACTCATGCTTCCTAGATATCTTCCTCGAATAGTAGCATCTATTCCTGTAGCAGGTCCTTTGTTCGGATCTATTTCTTCTATCGTTGGTTTATTTACATCTGATATAATGATAAATATATTATTATCAAAAGCCTTTGTGCTATGAATAACTTGGTTTGGGTCTTGTCCTGGATTTACCTTATTGGTCAAAATTACATGATAAGTTCCCTGTTCTAAATTTGGAACTTTTACAACAAAATAGTCTTTCTTTCCATCAGCATCTTTCCTATATTGTACAAACTGTCCCATACTTTTAATATCAAATAAATCATTTTCATTTCTTAAGAAAAAAACACTCATATCTTCAATCAAATCATCTCCACTAACCGTCACTTCTGTTCCTGGTGCCCCTTGATTTGGAAACATTTCTATATCATCAGAAATATTTAAATCTCCTAATAATGTAAATAGATTTACATAGTTATCTTCTATTGTAAGAGGTGCTTTTTCTCCATCTTTAGGTTCAGTATACTTCAGTTCTAATCTATAAGGACCTCCCTTGCTATTTTGCAAAAATTCTTTAGTTATTTCAGTTTCTTTTATATTTTCTGGTTTTATATTATCTATAGCTCCAGTGCTATTATAAAAGATTATTTTACCATTTGTATTATCTACAAAAGTTTTAAATCCATTTCCATGAACAGTTAACGTCTCTGTACTCCTCACTAATCCATTAGAAGGAGTCAGACTTGTCACTTGTGGCATCTTTTCTGCACCTATAAAATAATCTTCTCCATGAATTATCATTCTTGCAATTCCTTTAGGCTTCTCTATTTTATAATAAAGTCTTTTTTCACTCACTACAATTGTAGTAAGTGGTATAGGTTCTCCCATTTGATCTCTAACAATTACTGGATTTGCTCCTAACTTCTCTAAATTATTACCTTTTACTTCAATATACATCACATCTAGTTGTAATGGCTTTGAATATGTTTTTGTTACAAGTACACCTGTAACTGTAGCTTCATCTGCCCAAGCTACCAATTCATATGTAGGTATAATTCCTACAACCATGAGCATAATCAATAAAAAACTTATGATCCTTTTCAATGCTTTACCCCCTATTCTGAGACTGTAAAATTTACTTGATCTTTTTCTAATTTGTTACTACTACAAATATTCCAACTCTAGGACACATCAATTCTACTTTTCCATCTACTAAATTGATGGTTGCATATTCTTCATAAAAATTTCTTGTTAATTCATCATATCTTAACACTTTAATATTTTTAGCTGTAGTATGTTTAAACGGAATAGATAATTTTATATTATCTAACTTAAAGTTTTTACCTGAAACTTGTATAAAATCTGATAATACTCCTTTTCCTCTTAGCTTTTGATTTAAAGTTTTTGCAACAATTGGCTCTACTCTGCCCAAAGACATTTCAATTTTGTCATCATTTATATACGGCTGTAATGTAAGTCCATAAAGAGTGACATCTGCCCATTTTGACTTTGTTTTAAGCATGCCTATTTTGTATCTTGTCTCTCCCTCATACCAAATTTTTCTAATATATGTATCTATACCCATGGCTTCATCTAAATTTACATTAACCTCTCTTGCATTAATGTCACTTGGAGAAAGTAATAAAGTATCTTTACTTATTTTCAAATCACCCCTTACTTCTCCATACTTTCCATTGTCTTTCAATTTATATTCTTCATTAGGAATCTTCCTATGATCTCCAGCCCGGACAACACTCAACACATCATATACAAATTCATTTTTATGATTTGAATCATTTTTCACTACAATGTCATACATACCAACTTCAAGCTTATTTCTACCCTGTGGTAATTCTACATAAGCAATCACCTCTTTTTTTCCTGTCTTTGGATCTGTAACTTCTCTAATCCTTACATATTCCGCTTCAATCTCCTCACCAGCTACATTCCTAAAATATACTTTTATTCCATGCTCATAAAATAAATCTCCTTTTATAAGGATTTCTTCATTTTTACTATAATCTTCTACTACACTTCCTATTATCACATCTTTTGCTATAGGAATAAAATTTGTATAAAAAATCCAACTATAGGCTTCATTACCTAATTGATCTTTTGTATTATTTTTTACTATATTCTCCGCAATAAATGCTGTATATTTTTCTCCAGAATTCACTTTATCCTTAAGAGGTATATATACATAAAATTCATTTCCTTTTCTCTCTCCTAATATCACTCCTTCTTCATCTACAAAATTTTTATCTGTTCCTGGTATAGATAGCCTACATACAGATGGATCTGTGTTTGCTAGATAAACTTTGTGATCTATGTCTTCAAACACTATAATCATGTGATAAACTGTTTTTTCTCCGATCTTTTTTGTATAGAATGTAAACTCATCATAACGAATGGGGTTTTCTGCAGCCTCTACTCCCTCAGGAGATACTCTTATCCTTTTGGGTCTTCCTTTTGATTGAACTTCAAAGGTTCCTCCTTTGCAAATCAAGTCATCACTCTCATTTTTAATCCAAATTTCATAAATCCCTACATTCTCTTCTTTTGCTAATTCTTGCGCTAACATTCCATTGATCTTAATGAGTATTTTCGTTACATCTTGAAAAAATATATGTTCTTTAGGTATTTTTATTTCTTTTCCATCTTTTTCTCTAATCAAGCTTATATTTTTCATCTCTTCATTAAAGTTGTATCCTAAAATTGTTACATCTACTTCTTTATAAACAAAATCTAGCACTGTAATCTCTTTTTTTGGAGAAATTAAAAGATTATAGATTCCTGTTTCTAATGTTTGATTTCCTTCTATGACAAAATTTAATTGCAGTTTTTCTGTAGGAACATTTCCTCTTGTGACAAAAGTATTATTAGGTATATCTAGCTGATAATAGCTTCCTGATCTCAAAGTCTTATCTGGATACAAATAAAATTTAGTCTTTTTTGCATTTCCTTCAAAGTAATATTCAAGATGATACTGATCAATATTTAATTTTATTGTAGATACCATTTTATCTGTATCTCCTTCATAAAGTGTAATCTCTGATAAAGGATCTTTCAGATGAGGATTTACAATAATTTCTCTATCTAGATGAATAATAATAGGTGTAGCTTTACTATATTGTGGCACTCCAAATAATGTATATTTTTTATAAGGAGCATCTTTATCTTCCTTGATTGATTCTGCTTTGATAAAATCCACAAGCCATTTTGGATGATTCTTATCATTTGTTGGACAAGTCCATATTTTCTGATTGATATTTTCTCTTAACTTTTTTTGATAATCATCAATGATAATATCTGTATTATCTAGCTTTATATAATATCCATTTAAATGAACTAGCTCATGTCTTGGAGTAATTTTAATAATATTTAGATTTTTTCCATTCGCATCTTTAAGTATTTCTACTTTATCAACTGGAACTTCTTCTTCCTCTGTATTTGGATATATAACCTTTTTATCATAAATCTTACCTGCTGGATCATATTCATTTGAATCAGCTTTTGGTATTTTTAAAAGCCTAAAATAAGCTTTTGCCTCTGTATCTAATATACCGTTCCACTGTATACTTCTATTAAAATGAATATAAATATTTCCATCTTTATTCAGCCTTGTAGATCCTATAGATGTAATATCATCATTTTGCATATCTGAAGTATATTTTATAATATCTAATCCTGGATCTTTGGGAACCTCTCTTTGTCCTGTAATAAAGTATAAATAAATCTGTTCTTTATATTTATCACTATCATCTATACTATACTTATGATCTGTGAATGTAAGAGCTTCTTTATCGATTGTAATCTTATATACTGTATTTTTTCTTAGTGGATGCTTACCATCTCTATAAAGACTATTGATATCAATTTTCAATGTTCTTTGATCAGGTGTAATCCATATATGTTTGTCCATATCAATAGCAAAAATATTTCCATCAGAGCTTAATGTGATTTTTGTCTTATCAATATCTTTTATAGAATATTTAAAAGGTATTTGAATCAATGGATTGATTTCTACATCTTCTTGATTATTTTGTGGATATATACTACTCCAATTCACTAAATCATCTGTATTAAATTTAAGTGTTTGCTCATCATTATATATTTCTTTTCCATTTTCGAGTTCCTTTGTATTCTTTAAAAGAACTGTATTCGTTTTAATAGTCACTTCGTATTCTGCAAAATCTTTTAATTTTCCACTTTTAGATTTTAGAATCAGTTCATTCCCTTCTATAGATACTTCATAATTGTCTATTGAATCTGGTATATCTTCTCCATAAAGCTCTACTTTTGGATCCATCATAGAAGTTGTATGAATGGTTATGTAGTCTGATTTATTGTTTTCTCTATTTTCTTCAGTGAAAAGTTCTGTACAAAATTCAATATCATCTACAAAAGAAAATGTAATTGTACCATTTTGATAATCAACTTGATTTTTAGTAGGTTTGGTCTCTTTAATAATATCTTGTGGATATATAGACTTTTCATCTCCTTCTGTTACAAACGGAAAATTTATACCTTTACTTTCTTTTCCTTGAGCATTTATAAAAAAACCTTTAGGAATAGAAATATTATACAAAGTATGCCTTCTCAATTCTAAAGGATGCATATACGTATTATCTCCTGGTCCATCTTTTAAAGTGATTCTTATCTCATTATTTTGTATTGAATATTCAAACTTAAAATGATCTGCATCTTTCTCTCCATTCACCAAAATAGCTATTTCGTTGAGACTCTTATTAAGAGTTAGATTCGAATCAAATGATAAGTCTATGTATTTAACATTATAATTTACTCCTTTTTCTCCTTTATTAATCTCATTTTCATCAATCTTTACTTTCATAGATACATCTATTGTATCATCATTTTGTGCAAATCCTGTTTGAATAGGAATAGTACTTACTAATAAAATAATTGCTAAAGTAAGACTAAATATTTTTTGAAAAACTCTCATGTAATCCCTCCATTTTAAAGTCCGTATAACATAAACTTTATTTTATATGTTTCAATTTTGAAAAAATCTATAAAAAATACCCTTTTGCTTATATTATCGGACAAATTTCGACTTTTCTTTATTTTTTACCTACTTCTTATTCTACCA
The DNA here is from genome assembly GCF_004138215.1 of Anaerophilus nitritigenes. Classification (GTDB taxonomy): domain Bacteria; phylum Bacillota; class Clostridia; order Peptostreptococcales; family Thermotaleaceae; genus Anaerophilus; species Anaerophilus nitritogenes. The sequence goes on along the minus strand of NZ_RYYS01000064.1, from coordinate 114,437 downwards.
AATTTTTCTTGTATTGTTTGTTTCTTTTTTATTACAACCCTCATATAGTTCTTTTGGACTATTCTTAAGCTAAATGTTAATTTAAATAGAAATTCATAAAAATTAGGAATACTCATTAGATTTTGCTTATGTTTTTTATAAATCTTTTATTAAACAAAACTATAATATAGTCCTTTTTTCACGGTTGAGGTTTCACTCTTTATTGTGATACAATAAAATGAGTATATAATATTTTGGAGGTATTCATTATGAAAAGAAAAATTTTAGTATTTTCCTTAACTTTAAGTCTAATGTTTTCAGGAACGATAATAGGAAATGCAACATCTTATAGTCCAGCAAATATAAGTGCTCTTCAATATGAACTAGATCAAAAAAATATTGAAATTACAAATCTTAAATTTCAACTTAGTCAAAAGAAAATAGAACTTGAAATTTTAAGAAATGAACGTAGTACATCTACTAGTAGTAGCAATTCTAGTAGTAGCATTAAAGACGTACAAGATATTTTAAACGATCGATATGATAATCATAAAAACAATGGTCGAACTATGTATTTTGATGATTTTACTGTATCTCAACTCTCTAGTGGTAAAATACAAGTAAAAATTTATGCCGATTTTGATCGGGATGATCGTATCTGGAAAAGCAGAAGCAACTCCAATTTCGAAGATTTTATAAAAGATATTTGTAAAGAAGTAAACAGGAAATATGAAAAAGATATTGAAATTACAGTATATGATAAGGATAGAGATAGAATTGCAGAATATAGTTATGATGAATATAGAAATAAATTAAAAGATGATTATACTTACGGAGGATCATCTAGTTCTTCTAATGATCTAGATGATGTAGAAAAGATTTTAAATGATCATTACGATCGTCATAAAAATGATGGAAGAACCTTAAAATTTGATTATAAACTTGTAAATTATAGTAATACCATAGATGTAAAAATGTATGGAGACTTTTACAAAAATGATAGAGATTGGAGAAGTAGAGATAAAAAAGAATTCGAAAAATTTATAAAAGATGTTTGTAAAGAAGTTAATGATGCCTTTGACATAAATGTAATGGTTTATGTTCATGACAAAGACAAAGGAAATAGTATTGGAAGATACGAATTCAAAGACAAAGATAATTCTTTTGAAGTAAAATATGAAGAATAAAAAAAATCGCATAATGCGATTTTTTTTATTCTATCTCTACATAAAATATTTTTCCTTCTGGGTTTTTATAAATTTTAATCATATCTCCTATTCCAATCACAGAAGGAGGATTGACTTTTCCATTTTTATACACTGGGAAACCCTTATGAAAACTAGATATATTAGATCCTTGTATCAAAATATCTCCATAGATACCATCATCATTTAAAATAGTAATTACTGAATTTTCTACTCCTACTAAATTTAAAAATCTAGGATTTTGCTGAGAGGACACATAGTTTTGTATTTTTTGTATCTCTCCATATTCTACATTATATCCTTTCATTCTAAGTATTGTCTCAGAGGCTGTATCTAATACAGCTGATAACTGAGCTCTTGTAATATTAGCTTTAGGGTTTAACCGTCCCCCATCACCATTTATTATTCCTGCTTGTAAGGCAGCCTCTATCATAGGTATATTTTCAGTTTTTATATTTTTAAAATCTTTCATTGTATAAACTCTTTGTTGATTTTCATAGACAGGACTAAGCCCTAAAGTTCTTGCTGCCCATAAAATAGATTGTTCTTTATCTACAGATACTTTCCAAGTATATGCTCTTTTCATTTGATCTTTTGTTATTCTTTCTATATTTCTTAATTGTTGAGGTTTTAAATCTTCATCATCCTCATATTTCTCTCTTTTAGTTTCAATATGTTGATCTATTTTTTCCTTTTGAGCATCTGATAGTTTTTCAATTGCTTTTATTTCATCTCCAGTAAGAATCCCTAGATTTTGAGCAACTTGAATATAAGCATCCATATAAGTATCATTTTTTGTATTAAATTGATATTTTCCAGTATCTATATCTTTTATATTCCCTTGTGCTAGTGTTTGAGCTTCTTCTTCTCCTCCTAAGAGTCGTACCATCCACATTAACGCTTCTTCTCTTGAGATCTTGGCGTTTGGATAAAATTTATTTGTTCCTTTTACTACTTCTAAAATCCCCATCTTATAAATAGATTTTTTTGCCCAATGATTTCCTACATCTGTAAAGTTACTATTTTGATACATACTTGTATAGTTTTCTACACCTTCATAAGTAAGGTCAAAAGCATATGCAGAAAATGTAAAACTCAATAAAGTCATCATCACTACCAATAGTCTTGTTTTTTTCATTTCTTCACCTCTTCTATTTGTCTATTTATTATTTCGTCATATTCTTACTTTTCTTTTAGTATATATTATTTTTATAAACATAATTATCCTAAAGCAAGAACGACACTGGGATCGTTCCCTACAAGGCGAGTTTTCAAAGTTTTAGATTTTAGAGATTCATGAGATTATAGAAATCTCAAAATGAAACTTTTAGGCTATCTATTCTATTGGATTTTTATAATCATACCTAAATATAAAAATACTTAAGGCAAATGCCTTAAGTATTTTTATATTTATTCTTATAATTTTTCTCTATCTACTAATCCTCTTTTAACAATTTCAGTTACAGCAAAAGTTCCAACATCATCTGCATAAGATCCAGCACCAAAACCTGCATCATATCCTAATTCTGTTGCAAGCTCATGGCTAACTCTAGGTCCTCCACAAATCAATACCACTTTATCACGAATTCCTTCTGCTTCAATAAGTTCTACTAGGTTTGTAAGGTTTTGGATATGAACATCTTTTTGTGTAACTACTTGAGATACTAATAATACGTCTGCATTTAATTCAATTGCTTTTGCAATGAATTCTTCGTTTGGCACTTGGCTTCCTAAGTTGTATGCATCTACACCTTCATATCTTTCAAGTCCATAGTGGTGATTGTAACCTTTCATGTTCATAATAGCATCAATACCTACTGTATGAGCATCTGTACCAGTACATGCTCCTACAATAACAACTTTTCTTTTAATATTTTCTGCAATATATTCTTCTACACCTTCTTTACCAAAAGATGTTACTTCTACTTTTGGTACTTCAATAGTTGTAAAATCAATTGTATGAGAGCATTTTCCATACATTACAAACATTGTATATCCTACACCAAGATCTTGTGCATGAGAAACAGCTGGTTCTTCAAGTCCCATTTTAGCTGCAAGACGTTTAGCAGCTTCTTTTGCTTCATCTCCACAAGGAACTGGAAGGGTAAAGCATAATTGTACTATCCCGTCATTCATTGTGTCTCCATATGGTTTAATTTTAGTTAAGTCTATTTGATTTGTTGACATTATCTTGCACCTCCTAACATTAATTCAACAAATGGGTTGAAGTGTTTTGGATCTTTTGTAGTAACTCCTTCAAGACCTTTTCCTCCATCTATTGCTCTTCTGATTCCTGCAAATTTACCTTGTGCAATTGTTTCAAACATTCCTTCTTCTTCGATTTGTTCTAACAAATCAGCAGCATGAGCTAATACTTCTTGTGCTCTTTTTTGAATGATTCCATCTTTTTTAAACTCTATTTCACCGGAAATATCTCTAGCATTGTTAAATACATATTTAGCATTGTCAATAGATAATGCTCTATCTTGTAGTAGTGGAGTATGGATTGCTTCTGTAAGCATTCCTAATAATTGAAGACTTTGGTTTGTCATGATTGCAACCATATTAAATAGTGCATCTTGAATATGACCTTTGTAGATATCTCCTGTCATGAATTTTGTTGGTGGCATATATTTAAGTGGTGCTTTAGGGAATATTTCTCTTGCCATTTGTGCTTGTGATAATTCATATAAGAAACCATTTTTAGTTTGTGGATCCATTTCAAATGCATGACCAAGTCCCATTTGTTCTTCTGGAAGTCCAGCTACTAATGCAAATTGCTCATTGATAAATTGAGATGCAAGCACTGTATGTGCTTCTTCTATAGCATCTGCAGTTGTTAGATAGTTATCTTCTCCAGTATTTATAATAACTCCTGCAAAACCATTGATAATTCTTGAGAAATATTGGTCAACTAACGTTCTTTGAATATTGATATCTCTAAATAAAATTCCGTATAATGCATCATTTAGCATTACGTCTAATCTTTCCATTGCACCCATAGCTGCAATCTCTGGCATACAAAGTCCTGAACAGTAGTTACATAATCTAATATATTTTCCAACCTCTTGACCAACTTCATCTAATGCTTTTCTCATGATTCTGAAGTTTTCTTGTGTTGCATACGTTCCACCAAAACCTTCAGTAGTTGGTCCATAAGGTACATAGTCAAGTAAACTTTGACCTGTTGTTCTGATTACTGCGATAATATCTGCTCCTTGTTTTGCAGCAGCTTGTGCTTGCAATACGTCTTCATAGATATTACCAGTCGCAACAATTACATATAGATATGGTCTTGGACCTTCTCCTAATGTAGCTAAAAAATGATCTCTTTGTGCTCTATTTTGTCTAATTCTTTCAACCATTTTTACGGCAATTCCTTGAACAGCTTCTTTGATTTTTTCATCATCTGCTACAGGAACTTTTGTCAAATCAAGTTCTCCTCTTGAAACCATTTCAGCAATCTCTTGAGGCTCTTTTTTAGTGTGGATCATCGCATTACCAATCCAGTAAGCTGCTCCTGCTCCTAATCCACCACCTTCTTTAATGTTGTCTACTACAACATTTGGTAGTGGTACTTCAATTTCATCAATACCATCTATTCCTAAAAGTCTAGCAACAGCTCTCTCTACTGTTACTGTTGTATGTTTGTCGATAAAAATTTGAGTGTCTGCTGCAATTTTTTCAGAAGATTTTCTTGCTCTATCAATAATGCTTTGGTCTAGGTTTAACTTACTTTGCATTCTTTTTCCTCCTTTTTTTAGTTAGCATTTAGCCGTTAGCAGTTAGCATCTGCAAAATACTAACGGCTAACCGTTAACATTGTTGTAGATATTTCTCTGCATCTTTTAATAGATGCTCTTGAAGTCCCATAAGTCTTGCAATATTAATAGCATCTCTTGGTACTTCATATTTGTTTTTTACTTCTATCAATCTATAATCCATATATTTATGAACAACTTCTATTCCACCTTCTAAGGTTTTTCCAATTTCTTCTTTTAATGCCTCATAATCTACTCCTTTAAGACCTTTTACTTGTAGATGATCAATATCATCATCAGATGTTAATCCATCAAAATGAGAAGTAATCACTGTAATCGTCTCTTTCTCCTTTAAGAAATTGATTAGTGCTTTAGAAATTGCATATCCTTCAGATGGATTTGTTCCTCTTGCTAGCTCATCAATTAAAATGAGTCCACTTTCATAAGCTCTCTCAATAATATTTTTAATTTGTAATATTTCTGCCCCAAAAGTACTCAGTCCCATATCTGTTGACTGCAAATCTCCTAAAGAGAAAAATATATAATTCTTTATTGAAAAAGTCATCTCTTTTGCAGGAACAAATAATCCAAATTGGGCCATAGCACTTAAAACTCCTATAAGTTTTAAGGATATGGTTTTTCCTCCCATATTAGCACCTGTAATACAGGTAACACCTTTTTTTAAATTTACAGAAATAGGTGTAAATTCCTTTCCCTGTTTTCGAAGAGTGTCAGAGACTTTTATATGTCTTCCATCGATGATCGTAAGGGATTCTTTATCTGAAATTTTAGGCTTTACAGCTTCCATTCCTATTGCCAAGTATCCCTTAGCAATTAAAAGATCTAATAATCCGATAGCTTTTATATTTTTATAAAGATCTTTAATTTCCTTTTTTAAAGCTTGAGTCAAACTTGTTCTTATAACAAATTCTTCTTCTTCTTCTTTTAATTTTAGTTCTTCTAGTTTTTTAAGTATTTCATCTATATTTTCTTCAAGTTTGACTTTAAAAGTAATATTCATGTAAGTTTCTGAACTATATACAAGGCGAGAACAATTTTCCAAAGCCTTTACTGCTTTTTGATCACTCTTATTTACAGATATTTCACCATTTGGTCTTACTTTCATATTAATTTGTTGTTGTACATCTTCTCTTGCTTGTTTTTTAGAACGTTGTATTTGGCTTTCCATATCTTTAATTTGTTTTCTTAAAGATAATAATTTTTCTGAATAGGTATCATATATATAAAAAGTATTGACACCATTTTTTTCTGGATCTAATAGATCCATTAGGCTGGGCATAGGCATAATCTTTAAATCTAGTGGCACGTTCCAATTTAACTTTTGAATATTTACATCCATTTGTTCAAGCAAAAATAAGAAGCTTTTGATTTCAAATAATTCTACTGTGCTTAAGACCTCATCTTCTTCAATCCTTTTAAAAGAACCTCTCAAATCTTTAATGTGTTTAAATATATTTCGCATATCTACTAATGTGTATCTATGCTTTTGAATCAAACTCACTACCTTTTCAATTCGTTCATATTCTTCTAAAAGTACCGACTTTTGTTCTTTTAAATAAGGAATCATCTGTTTTTTAGCAGTATCTCCATAAGGAGTATATACAGTAATTCTATTAAAAATATAGTCAAGCTCTAAATTTTTAAATATTTGTTCGGAAATAAACATCTTTACTCACCACCTAACACAACATCAAAAACAGGAATTGGATTTAAAAACTTTTTCATATTTGCCAGAAATTCTTCTGGCTCATAATAATATCCTTGAGGAGCATAAGGGTTAATTGTCACCGCTAAAGGATCCATTTTATCGATCACTTGTACTTGAACGCCTGCTTTTTTAAAAAACAGCCAATCTTTTGAAGATATGAATATCTTTGTTGCATCCCTTACTATAAAAATTACATTTTTGTATTTTCTAGTAGTTTCAACAATCTTTTTTAGAGTATTGGTTACTAAAGACCCTCCTATAACTACATATCTTGTTTCATCTGTAATAGCTCTTCCAATTATATCTCCACTATTTAGTGCTGTTTGTATGTCAATAGAAGTTACTTTTTTATCTTCATCAATAATGGCATAACCTTTTTGATCTATTATTTCTTGTGCCATGATTTTAATATCTCGATCTTGTACTGGTGGCAATGCAAATAACTGTACTTGATGCATTGTCTTTTCTATAACTTTGTTCATATCACGACTAATTACTGCCCCTGTTGCCAATATGGTAGCCTCTGTAATAGATGGTGAAGCAGATGAAATTCGATCTAATGCTCCATCTACTACTATTAAATCTGCTCCTCTTGCTAGAAGTTTATCACATACCATTTTGATTTCTCGGTTTGTATTTGGTCCTGCAATCTGAACATATCCTGAAGTTTTGGCTTGAACAATCACAATTTTTCCCATAGCTGTTGAAAAATCTGTAACTTCTAAGATTTCAAGCTTTGCTTCTGTGTATTTGAAAGTCCCTTCTGTTGTTGCAAGTAAAGTTCCTTCCTCTACATAAATCATAGGTTTTTCTGTTTGAGTCACAAGATCTTGATTTTCTCCGTCTCTTCCTGTAGAAGTCAATCCTATTTTGATATTTTTTTCCATGGCTTCATCAATAATTTGATTTAGGGTTACTGTTTTTCCTGCATTTTTTGACATCCCTACAACTGAAACGACCTTGTATTTATTCAGTATTAAATCCAATAGCTGCATAAATTTTCCCCCTCAAAGTTATGAACAGCAGTTAGTTAGCAGCTAGGCTGCTAACTATAATCTGCCGAATCATTTTTACTCATGATGAGTTCTTTTTTTTCTGTCTAAATCAGTTGGCTCAAGAGCAACTTGATTTCCTTGTAATAATCCAGCAACACCAGTAATTTTGTGTTGTTTTTCGCCACTACATACTGGGCAATGACAGGTATCTTTATATGGAGAAGGCTCTGAATAAGTTGTAATAACTCCTTCGAAGTTTCTTAATACTACCTTATTTGGTGATTGAGAAATTACATATTGTGGCATAACTGGAGTTTTTCCACCACCACCAGGAGCGTCAACAACAAATGTTGGTACTGCATATCCTGAAGTATGTCCTCTTAAACCTTCAATAATTTCGATACCTTTAGAAACAGGAGTTCTGAAGTGTTCGATACCCATTGAAAGGTCACATTGGTAAATGTAGTAAGGTCTTACTCTGTTTTTAACAAGATTATGCATTAATTCTCTCATTACATGTACACAATCATTTACTCCTCTTAAAAGTACAGATTGGTTTCCTAGAGGAACACCAGCATTTGCAAGTAATTCTAATCCTCTTTCAGCAGTAGGTGTAATTTCTTTTGTATGGTTAAAGTGAGTGTTTAACCAAATTGGATGATATTTTTTAAGCATATTTACAAGTTCTGGTGTAATTCTTTGAGGCATTACAACAGGAGTTCTTGATCCAATTCTTACGATTTGAACGTGTGGGATTGCTCTAAGTTTTTTGATGATGTATTCTAATGTTTCATCATCTACTAATAAAGCGTCTCCTCCTGATAATAATACGTCTCTTACTTGTGGAGTATTTTTAATATATTCAATAGCTTTGTCAATTCTTGCTAATGGCATTGCATCGTCACTACTTCCAGCAAATCTTCTTCTTGTACAATGACGACAATACATTGAACACATGTCAGTAATTAAAAGAAGTACTCTATCTGGATATCTATGAGTAAGTCCTGGTGCAGGAGAGTCTCCATCTTCATGAAGTGGATCTTCCATGTCAGCATCAGCTTTATGAGTTTCAAGCATTGTAGGTACTGCTTGCATTCTTACTGGACAATGTGGATCATCTTTATCCATTAAAGATGCATAATATGGTGTAATACCCATTCTTAATATTTCTAATGATTTTCTAATTCCTTCTTCTTCTTCTTGTGTAAGGTTTACTACTTTTTTAAGATCTTCTAATGTTGTAATTCTGTTTTTTACTTGCCATTTCCAGTCATTCCATTGCTCATCTGTAACATCTTTCCATAGTTCGATTTCTTTGTAGTTTCTCATTGTTTAAAAAACCCCCTATAATTATATTTTAAAAGAAAATCGTTTTCTCTGCGTTGCACACAGAAATCTATTTATCTATTGGTTAAGCACCGTAGCATTTGCTACGATGCGTTATCCTATTATGCATATAATTCTTCGTAGATTTCTCTAATTTCTTTGCTTTCTCTTAAAATTTGAAGAGTTTGTTCTGCATGACCTTTTGTATATCCATTACCCATAATCATTGTTACATCAGAACCAACACCCTCTGCTCCTAATGCTGCTTTTGTAAAGCTTGTAGCCATACTAAAGAAGTAAATTACTCCATCATTTTTAGTAGCTAGGATACTTGACATTTCAGTATTTGGAACATTTACGTTATTGATTGTAACATCAGTCATTTGTCCATCTGTAAGTTCTTTGATTTTTTCCATCATTTCAACTGGTTTTGTAGCATCTGCTGCAACATATACGTCAGCTACATTTGCACGTTTTGCAACTTCTAAACTTTTTTCACTATGTCCTAAGCAAATTACTTTACCAGTAACTCCTGCTCTTCTTTTTGCTTCATAACAGCAAAGCATACCTGATTTTCCAGCTCCACCAATTACTAATACAGTGTCTCCTGGTTTTACTAATTTAGCAGTTTGAGCTGGAGCTCCTGCTACGTCAAGTGCAGATAAAGCAAGATTTTCTGGAATATCATTTGGAAGAACTGCATAAATTCCTGATTCAAATAAAATTGCTTTTCCTTTAATGTCTACTTGATCAATATCTTTTCTTACAGTTACGATTTCATCTATTCTTAATGGAGTTAAAGATAAAGATACTAATGTAGCAAGTTTATCTCCTACTTTAAGATCTGTTTTTCCTTCTAAAGCTGATCCAATTTTTTCAACTGTTCCGATTAACATACCACCAGAACCAGTTACTGGGTTTTGATGCTTTCCTCTTTCAGCAACAATTCCTAACATAATTTCTTTAATTTTTTCTACGTCTCCACCTGCTTGTTCTTTTATTTGTGTAAAACTTGCAGAGTCAACATTTAATGTTTGAACATTTAATAAAATCTCATTGTCGTAAATTTCCATATTGTTATCAATTTTTGTAGCAGGTTGTGGAAGAGCTCCTTTTGGCTCTATAACCCTGTGTGTTCCATAAGGACATCCTTTTTTCATCTTAAGTGCCTCCCTATTTAATTTGTATTTTTATATCATATTTTGTCATATTGACCTTTAATTCTTATCACCTAAATATATAAGCAAACTTCATGCCAATTTGTTTTTTGTTTTATATTTTTTCAAAAAAACCTTTGTAACCCTTGTATTTATCTTGTTTTTTCCCTTTTTATATTTTTTCATCCTTGAAAAGGTTTTCTTTTTTTATTTAGAATAATATTGATTTTTCTTTTTTGTGCCGAATTTTAAGCATTTGAATTTTCGAATAAAATGACATATTTTTTATCAAAGCAGCAATTCAATTCTAATATGAATATTATATTTTATATTTTTTTATTTTGTATTGTAGAGTTTGTCTTGGTATTTTAAGTTCATCTGCTGCATGGCTAATATTTTGATCCCACTTGATTAAAGCATCTTTAATCAAGTGTATTTCTAAATTTTCTAAAGCTTCTTTTAAAGAAATATCCTCTACATCTATTTTTTTTATATTTTTTTTATAATACTTTTCAAAATGCATAGGCAAACATTCTAATGTAATGGTATCACCATCCATAATATTCATAGCACCTTCTATTACATGCTCTAACTCTCTCACATTCCCAGGCCAATCATAATTTTCAAAAAGTTTTAATACTTCATTAGAAATTTTTTGTACATTTTTGTTTAACTTATAATTAAATTTTCCAATAAAAAATTGAGTCAAAATAGGAATATCTCCTATTCTTTCCTTAAGCTGCGGAAGTACTAAAGACACTACATTAAGACGATAGTACAAGTCTCTTCTTAAACGTTTTTGTTCTACTGCTATTAATGGATCTTCATTGCTCGCAGCTACAATTCTTACATCTACTTTTCTAGTTTTTATATCTCCTACACGTCTTATTGTTCCATCTTGTAGCACTCTTAAAAGCTTTACTTGCAATTCTATAGGCATAGAGTTGATTTCATCTAAAAATAAAGTTCCCCCATCAGCAAGTTCAAATAATCCTGCTCTATTATCAGCTCCTGTAAAGCTTCCCTTTACCGTTCCGAATAATATACTTTCTAATAAACTTGTAGGCAAAGCTCCACAGTTTTGAGCAATAAAAGGTTTATTTCTTCTTATGCTACTTGCATGAATAGCATGTACAAATAACTCTTTTCCTGTTCCTGTTTCTCCATAAATCATGATTGGAGAAGAAGTTTGAGAAGCTTTTAAAGCCAGTTCCTTAACCTTTAGAATCTCCTTGCTTTGACCTATAATATCTAAAAAAGTAAAACTTGTACTATCTTGACTTTTTTGGTCTTTTTTTTCTTTATACAAAAGTTGTTCTTGCAAAGCCATTACTCTTTCAGAAAGTTCTTGTACATGAGTAATATTTTTAGAAATTTCAATAGCTCCTATTATTTTTCCTCTTGTTTTAATGGGGAAAGAAGAATTTACAGTTGTAATTTTATTTCCCTTGTAGCTTAAAAAGCTTTGTTGTATATCAAATGTAGGCACTCCTTTTTCAATAGCTTTTAAAAGAGTACTCGTGTCAGGATCTAGTGAAGGATATACATCTAAGATATGTCTTCCTATTGCCTCTTCTCTATGTATATCTTCATATTGAGCAGCCGAACAATTGAAATACACAATTCTTCCTCTTGCATCTATAATTTGTATACCTTCTTCTACATAATCTAAAATTGTTTCTACATTACTTTTGGAAAAAATCATTTCCATCTCATCACCTCATAATGCCAGTTTTTAATCATTGCATGCCGAATTTTTGTCATCACCTCCAAAAAAAACGCAGCTTTCGCTGCTTTATTTTCACATTTTTTCTGGTGCATCTAATAAAAAAACTTGCAATATTTTCTGAATTATTTTTCTTACATATTCTATTATATTTAGCATAACATATTGTGCATTCTTTTCAAGTTTTCTAAACAAAATTTTTTCTTCTATTTTATAGAAAAGTTCACTTAAATCTATTCCATATAAAAAAATTGTTTCTGTATCTTTATCAATCATCTCTTCATATAGAAAAATCTTTTTAAGAATTTGTTTTTGTAAAGATGAAAATTCATATTCTCCTAGATTGATTTTTTCATCCATATTGATTCCCTCTTGTTTAAATATTTTTATGATGGAATAAATTCTACTATGAACATATTGCATAGAATCTATTTTTTCTTTAGGAAAAGACTTTAGACAATGTTTAATCTTCTCTTCATCTATAAATTTTAAAGGTATTTGGGTTAAGTTTTTTTGATTCAATTCCTCATACAAAGCATGAGCACTTATAAAAAAGTTTATAAATCCAGGAGAGCTTACTACTACATCCTCAAATATATTATCTGTTTTTAATAATTTTGTAATTTCATTTGCAATTTCTATAGGTAATTTATGAAGTCCTTTAGAAAGTTTAAATGCTATATTGGTTGTATAATCTCCATAAGAATTATTTTTAGGTATTGTTACTTCAATATAAGAAGGTAGCTCTTCATATCCATATTTTGTTAATACTGTTTTTTTTATTTTATCTTGTATTATTTTCATGTTCATCTACTTTCTATGAATTCATTTATTACATAATAGTAATATTAAGCTTGTTTTGACTTTCTGTCATTCCTTCTAAATTTATAAAATATTCTATATGCACTCCACCCTTTTTCGCATCTGTAATAGAATAGTTCATATCTTGTGTTAATACTTCCATATCAAATACTCCATAAGGAGTATGATAATGAGTCATATATCTTTTACCTTTTTCAAATATAATTTCTGACTTTAATCTTCCAAATCTTTTCATATAGATTTTATCTTGAGAAAGTTTTACACTCGTTGTGCAACCTTTCATTCCTGATACTTCTGTTTCTTCATATACTAAATAAACTGCATCTTCTTTTTCGTAGAGTTTTCCTTCTGTCACTAATTCAATTTTGTTTTCTTCACCATCCATATCTATTTGCATTCCTTCTATTTTTAGCATAATATTTTTCATTCGTTTCCCTCACTTATCGATTTTTATATCTTTTTATTGCAAGCTGTATAAGCTCATCAATTAAATCTTCATAAGAAAGTCCAGTTGCCTCCCATAAAAGAGGATACATACTATATTTTGTAAAACCTGGCATAGTATTGACTTCATTAATATATACTTTCAAAGAATCTTTTTCCACAAAAAAGTCTACTCTTGAAAGCCCTGATCCATCTATAGCTTTATATGCACATATTGCCATTTTTCTTATTTCGTCAGACTTCTCTTTTGGAAGATCCGCAGGAATTATAAGTCTAGATTTTTGATCGTCGGAATATTTTGCTTGATAATCATAAAATTCATGAGAAGGTAATATTTCTCCTAAAACTGATGCCTTAGGATGATCATTTCCTAAAATAGCACATTCTATTTCTCTTCCATCAATATAAGCTTCTATAATTATTTTTCTATCATGTAAAGATGCCTGATTCAATCCTATTATTAATTCTTCCCTATTATGAGCTTTACTAATCCCTACACTAGATCCTAAATTAGCAGGTTTAATAAAAACAGGATAAGAAAAAGCTTCTTCAATTTCTTTTATACATTGGTCTATGTTTTCTTTTAGTTGATATTTCATCACAAACATATATTTTCCAACAGGAAGGCCCTCTTTTTCAAATATTTTTTTACTAAGAATTTTATCCATTCCTAAAGAAGATGCCAACACCCCTGCTCCTACATAAGACATATCTGCCATCTCTAACAATCCTTGAATAGTACCATCTTCTCCAAAAGGCCCATGAAGTACTGGAAATACTACATCTGCCATTTCTTTTAGCTTGGAATATTTTCTATTTATAGGCATTATAGAAAAATCTTCGATTTGTTTGTTTTTTGCAATTTCTTCCCACTCACCTGTCTCGATCTTTTCTACGGGTCCATTATATATCATCCAATTTCCTTCTTTTGTAATTCCTATAGGAAAGCAATTGTATTTTTCTTTATTTATAGCTTTGATCACAGAAGTTGCAGACATTAAAGATACTTCATGTTCTCCTGATTTTCCCCCAAATATTACTGCTACATTTATTTTTTCCATACTCTAGCCTCCATATCAATTCTTTAATTCATTTCTATTCTATACTTATAAATTTTATTAATCAATTTATTTATGTAAAAAACAGCTAAAAATTTAGCTGTTTTAGATCATAAGTGTTCCTTTTTCATTTTTAATAACTTTTAATATTTTTTCTTCTTCTCCTGTATCTGCATTGACATAAACTAAAAAGTGATCTCCCTTATAAGAAGCTTCAAATTCATAACAATAAATTTCTCCAAAGGAGCTTGTAGGAATAATACAAAGGCTAGGTTCTTTTTCAATCGTAGCACGAAGATTAATTTTTTCTCTTGCTTGTTCTTTTGTAATTTTAGGTGGCTCAATACTTCTTATGTAATTGGTAGTTAAAAAATGAGTTGAATCAAAACCTACGATCTCACCATTATCTAAAGCAATTTTTACTTTCACTAAATCTGAATACATAAGCACTTCATCTTGCTTATACACATAATTAATTAGCAACACTCCATCATATTGTAAGGTATAAGTAGGAACTAAATTAAAAAATCCTTTTTCATTTAAAAATTTAGATGCATGTTCTACTCCTTGCTTTGGAGATAATGTAGCTTTTTTCACTTCTCTATTATTTAAAAGCCATGCTACATATCCATTTCTTTGACTAATATCAATATATACAGGATTTCCTTTTCCTGCTTCTTGATTTTTAGGAATCACTTCAAAGCTATAAGTATCAATTCTTCCTTTCCCATTTGTTGTTTTTTCTACTTTATCAACTTTTCCTCCTCCTAAAAAATCTATTACCTTTTTTTGAGCTTGCTCTTGTGTAATTTTATCTCCCTTTAATCTTGGTCTCATTCCCTCAATCACATGTTCTGAAAATGGTCCATCATAAATAAGCTCTGGATATTTTACCATTCTCTCTTCAAATTGATTAAATTTAAGCTGAATAGGATTTTTTTGCTCTGCTTCTTTATTAAGCTTCTTGCTAGCCTTTCTCCTTAATTGATCTTTCCAAACTGTACCTTTTAGAGCTGTTTTTTGAAGTTCATGCAAATCTTTTGAAAGATCTAATGCATAATTATGAAGCTGTTCTAAATTATTAATTTCCTTTTCTCCTAAAGCTTCATTATTAATACTTCTCTTTGCCATGGCAAAAGTATAATCTCCTAATTGACTTAAAAATTTTTCAATCTTTGTAATCTCTCCATGACGAATAGGCAATTGAGACAATTTTTCTTGAGCATTATATGCATTTTGCCATATATCAGAATACAAAACTATATTTTCTTTTTTTTGAGAAGATACAATAAGTTTTGATAAATCTGTAGTAATCGTCTCTACACTTCCCATCAAATCATAATACATTCTTTGAAATTGATTATCTAAAAAAGTATAATATTCATCTTTTTCTACTTGTTGATTATATCCCCATACACCTGTTCCAATCAAAGCTACAGCAAGAATAAGGGGAAGAATAAATTTTTTCATTCATCTACCTCCTTAATTTCCAAACCAATGTTTTCCTATTTTTTTCTCTACTGTTCTAGACCAAATCCACTTACTTGTAGCTGTAGCTGGATTCCAATAATATAAACATCCTCCTGTAGGATCCCATCCATTCAAAGCATCTCTAGCAGCTTTGATACAACTCTCTTCTACTGGAGCATTAATTTGTCCATCACTTACAGCAGTAAAAGCTCCGGGTTGATAAATAACACCTGCAATCGTATTTGGAAAAGAAGGGTGTCTTGTTCTATTTAATACAACAGCACCTACTGCTACTTGTCCTATATATGGTTCTCCTCTTGCTTCTCCTGTGATAGCTCTTGCTAATACATTGATTTCATCATCTCTAGATGCACTACTATTACTAGGTTTATAATCTGTAGATGCTGTAGTATCTTTTATAGGTAATCCAAGTTTTTTTGCAGTTTCATTTCCCACTACTCCATCTACAGCAAGTCCATTTTTCCTTTGAAAAGCCTTTACTGCTTCAAAGGTTCCTCCTCCATACACACTATCAATAGGTCCATTGTAATATCCCCATTGTTTTAATTTGTTTTGAACTGTTTTCACTTTTTCCCCACTTGAACCCCAATATAGAGTTTCTTGTGCACTCCCTACATATAAATATGTTTGAATGGCAACAGTCGTACAGAAAGTGAATACAATAAGCAATATAGTAATTAGTTTTTTATGACGATTCATCTACATCCTCCTTTCATAGATTTATCTTATTTTTTGTTAAATTCTGCTGAATTATTCAACATTTGATTATGTGGTTATTTTTAGCAAAAAAACTGAGGAATTTTCCTCAGTTTTTTGCCATTCTATTTAATTTGACTTTTGCTTCTTCTAACATCTCTACTACCTTAAACTTTAATTTAATAGGAACTTCTCCCTCACTTCTAGCAGTACGAATCATATTAAACTCTTCTTTTGTAAGAATATTCATCATCTCTTTTTCAGTTTTTTTGTCCGTTAGTCCATTTTCCATGTCAATAAAGCATAGAGGTGGAAACATGACACACCACCAATTTTGACCTTCTCCTTTTCCAATCACTACTCGTAAAGCCTCATAATTTCCTGCTGGAAGAGTAATAGCTCCATAATTTTTTGTAGGAAAATCATAATCCCCTAAAGAAGCTGTAACTTTATAACTTTTATTATTTTTTTTGATTTCATTTTTTGCTATATTTTCTATCTCTTTTATGTTTTCTTCAATCATCTGTCTACTTTCTTCAAGACTTTTAGACTTTTCAAATTTTGGATTCATCTCTTTAATAATTTTGTCTCTTACCTTTAGTTTTAATTCTTGATCCTTTGGATCATCACTATTTGCAAGAACATGAAATCTTATCAAATGGCTTTTGTAGCTTTGTTGATTGTTGTATACATCTTTTGTAAAATAATAAACAAAAAAAGTACTACTTAATACAAATATAATTCCTATCATCCATATCTTTTTATTTTTCAATAAATATGTATTCATAAAAATCCCCCTATCTGCCAATTTATTATCTTACTTTCAGTATTAGCAAATAAGGGAATTTTTAAACCAGTTTTTATATATTTTCCCTTGGAAATTATTGTGTATCTCCAATCCTTCTTATTATAATTTCAGAATTTACTTTTACTTGAGTTTTGGGAAATATTTCATTCCAATCTTTCTCAACTCTTTTCCATATATTTGGTTCATATTTTCTTAAGTATTCTCCACTTTGTACTAAGTCTGCTTGAAATTCTTTTTGGATCTTTTTGTACAAAGTTTCTATTCCTATATCCAATTCCTTGGATGCTATTTTTTCTACTCTTTTGAGATATCCATCATCTAGAGGTTGATTTCTTACTTCAAATAAATGTTGACTTAACTCTGCTTCTACTTTTATATCAAACGAAGTATAAATTTGTCCATTTTTTTCATATACTTTCATTTTAGTCTTGGAGTCTGTTACTTGTAAAGGAATTCTAATATTATCTATTGTTGTATTCAAAATCCCTCCATTTAATTTGTTTAGCATAAACATCATCTTCTCAGTTTCTTGTTCTCCTAACCATCCTATCTTTTTGAAATTTTTGAATACTGCTGATCCTGCAACCTTTATTTCATCCTCAGAAACAATCATTCTAGGAGTAATAGCCGCACGACTTTCATGCAAACTCCTTAATACATATCCTAAATCTGCATCTGGAATTTTAGGTGTTATTTTTTTCCTCCGCATGATTTCTCGAATAAACAATCCTGTACCTAGTTCATCCTTTATCTTTGCATTTACTACATCTTGAGCTTTTCCTTTTGTAACCATAAGATAAATTTTTCTTCCTACTCCAGGACTTCTTTCAATATTATCTAGTGATTCTCTTACTAATGTCTCATCTTTAGCAAGCTCTTCTCCTAATACAATGGCTTGTGTATGTCTAAAATTTAGAGTTCTTCCCGTTCTTGTTTCAAGTTCATCTAGTACTTCCTCTAAATTATCTCCTACTGTACTATATACATATTTGGGATCTCCTTCTCCTTTTTGAGCTAAAAGTCCTGTATTAGGAGAAGAAACTGTTACTACATATCTATTTTTTATTTGATCTAAATTTTTCTCTTCTGTCTCTATTATATTTTTTTTATCTTCTTCATATTTATCAATTCCTACAATAGCAACAAAAGCTCTCTTTTCAATTTCAATTTTATCCCAACATCCTGTCATCAATAAAATACTCATGATACATAATAAAATTTTTTTATACACCTTTATTCCTCCTTGCCTTTTTCTTTATATAAGTAATAAGCAACAAAGTAGAAGGTAAAATCAGCATATAAAAGGTTCCTAAATAATAGGCAAATCGATCTGAATAATCTCCTAATTGAGCTATATTTTCTGGAATTAAAGCCATAAAATAAACAAGAGGAATTAAAGGTAATACCAAATAGTTTTGTTCTTTTGATTTAAATATACGACTTAAAGTTAGGCTTGCACCAAAATAAAGAGGTACCAATGTCATAAAAACAGTAATAATCCATACAGCAATAACAAAAATCTGTATATTTTCAATAAATGCTCCTGGTAAATCTATAGTTTTAAATAATTCTAAAGATGGCCATATAATATGAGTTGTCTCAATAATACCAAATCTTGTAACTGTAATGATCAATATAAACATATATATAGCTGCTACCATCAAGATAGATTTATCTATATTTTTTTTTATATTCTGAGGGTCTACTACAAAATTAGCACAAACTATAATCATTTCCATTCCAACAAAACTAAAAAATGTAACAGGAATTACTTGGATGATTTTATAAATAGGGGTTCTAAAAACCGGAAGCAAATTACTAAATTCTAATTCCGATAAAACAGGTATAGTAATGATAAATGCAAAGATAATTATAAAAGGAAAAATCATCTGTGCCATTCTAGCTATAGATTCAATTCCACTTCTTGCAAAATATGAAGCTGTCAGAAGTAGAGTAATCATCAAGATTTCAATAGGTGTATTAAATAGTAGATACGCTTTTGTAATTTCTCCAAATATTCTTAGTTCAAATGCTGCAAAAATAACAAGGTAGATACAAAGCCCTACATTAATTAAAGTCCCTAAAAATTTTCCTACTAAAGAGTTGCTATATTCCACTATGTTTTGATTTGAAAATTTTCCTGCTAAAGTAGTAAGAATCCTGCCTACTCCTAAAACTAAAAATACTGTAAATACTAGAACAATCCATCCATCTGGTCCTACTTCTTCTGTAAGAGTTCTTGGAATCGTTAAGATCCCTACTCCTACAACGGTGATACTAATCAGCATACCTAGTTGAAAGCTTGAGATTTTATCATTATTTCTATTCATCCTCTGTATCCTCCTCTATAGCTGATTTTGGATTTTTAAGTCGATCATTATTCTTTCTATGTAAGAATTCCGGACGTTTTTTCATAAATTGAAGAGGTACTCTAATAAATACATCTTTAAAATCCTTCCATGTAGTCTCTGTAGCTACAAACGGACTTAAGTATGGAACCCCAAAGCTCTTTAAATTACATAAATGGATTAATATAACAATCATACCTAATATAATCCCATATAATCCAAATATTCCTGCTAATATCATAAGTATAAATCTTAGCATTCTAAAAGCGATAGCAAAGCTATAGTTTGGAGTTGTATAAGCTGCCATGGCAGTAAGTGCTACAACAATTACAATCAATGGACTTACAATTCCTGCTTGAACTGCTGCTTGTCCTAATACCAAACCTCCTACAATCCCAATGGTTGAGCCTATAGCCCCTGGAAGCCTTACTCCAGCTTCTCTTAATAACTCTAAAGATGCTTCCATAATAAAAGTTTCAATAAACGCTGGAAAAGGTACATTCATTCTACTTCCTGCCACATAAAGAGCCAAATCAGTAGGTAACATCCCTGGATGATAAGAGGTAATAGCTATATAAAGACTTGGCAAAAACAAAGCAAATACAATAGATATAAATCTTAAAATTCTTAAAGCAGATGCAATTAAAAATCTTTCATTATAATCCTCTGGAGATTGCAATAAAGCAACAATAGTTGCAGGAATCAAAAGAGCAACAGGCGTATTATCTATAATCATAGCAATTCTTCCTTCAAATAAAGCTGCTGAGACTACATCTGGTCTTTGAGTATTTTGAATTTGTGGAAAAGGAGATTTCCACTCATCTTCTATAAGTTGTTCTATGTATCCACTTTCTAAAATAGCATCAATTTTAATCTCATATAATCTTTTTTCTACCTCTTTTAGTATATCTTTATTCACAATCCCTTCTATATATAAAATAGCTATATCTGTCTTAGATCTTTCTCCTATCTGCATTTGTTTTATTTTAAATTTAGGGTCACGAATTCTTCTTCTTATTAAAGCAGTATTAATACGCAATGTTTCTACAAACCCTTCTCTTGATCCACGAATTACCGTTTCTGTTGAGGGTTCACTGATCGATCTAAATTCCCATCCTTTTGAAGCAATCACAAAAAACTTATCCCATTTGTCTACGATTAAAACAGTATCTCCACAAAGAATAGAATCAATAGCTTCATTCATATCATCTATTTCTTTTATATCTGCTACAGATATAGATTGTTTTTTTATTTCTTCATAAAGTTTTTCTTTCATCAGCCGAGGTTCTTTTAAAAGATCTGAAGATAAGAGCATCAGACTTTTTAAAACATATTCTTGCAAAAGATCTTTATTCGATATGCCTTCTGCATAAACTACTGCAAAATTCATTTTCTTATCTTTCATAGGTTGAAATTCCCTATAGATGACATCATCACAATTTTTTAAAATTTCTTTGATTGTATCTAAATTTTTTTGGTAATCTTCTTTAATTGGAACTTTTACTTTCTCTTCTTTGGGCTTGAATAAATCATCAAAAAAACTCATAAGAGTCTTTCTCCTTTCTTTAAACTATTTTAAGAACAATATAAAGTCCTATTCCTCCTATAATATATACTAGCCCTATTGTCTTACAAATTTTTGCTTCCTTGTTTAATTTTTTGTTCTTTAGATTTTTTCCATCTACCCATATAGCAAAAAATCCTATTCCTATAATCAAAAACAGCATATAAAAAGAATATATATCTTGTAATTTTTGGTAAACATACAAAGTTACTTTTTCCACACTTTATCACCCACTTTTAAAAGTCTATAATATAATATTTACCTCTTTTGAAAAAGATATGCAAAAATTCGCATGTCCCTATCAAAACTACTCATAGCGCCAACGAAAAAAGAAACAGCATTTGCTGTTTCTTTTTACTGGCATTCATCATAAGTTTTCACAAGATATACTTGATTGTATACTTTGCTTAAATTTTCATAAGCACATTTTGCCTTATTATAATCTTTGTAAATTCCAAACACAGTAGGACCACTTCCACTCATCAGACTCCCTAGAGCTTGATACTCTAGCATCTTTTTTTTAATATCTTTTATAATAGGATGTATTTTTTCCGTTACAGTCTCTAATACATTTTCTAAATTTTCCGCAATAAGTTTTATATCTTTATTTTCTAAAGCTTGAATCATTACTTCTGTTTTAGGATGATTTGAAATTTGTTCTACCTCTAAATTTCCATACACATTAGCTGTTGAAACACTAATATTAGGTTTACATAAAACAATCCACTCATCAAATCCTTTTATAGGAGTTAATCTTTCTCCTATTCCCTCTGCCAGGGCTGTTCCTCCTAATATACAAAATGGTACATCCGCTCCTAACAAAACACCTAATTCCATTAATTCTTTTTTTGTAGCTTGAAGATTAAAAAGTTCATTCATTCCCATCATAACCGCAGCAGCATCAGTACTTCCTCCTGCTAATCCTGCTGCTACTGGAATATTTTTATTGATGTAAATTTCAACCCCCTGCTCAATATGAAAATGATCCATCATAAGCATTGCTGCTTTATATGCAATATTCCCCTCATGATTAGGTATATATTCACAATTTGAATTTAAAATAATTCCATTTCCAATAATCTTCAAAGCAATTTCATCATATAAATCAATTTGCTGCATAATCATTTTCACTTCATGATATCCATCTTCTCTTCTTTTTAGAACATCTAGTGATAAATTAATTTTTGCCCTCCCTTTTATTTCTATACACTTCATTTATCTCACCTCTTTTGTTCTTTCGTATTATTTTATCATTTTTTATCTATCATTGTACACAAAAAAGCCTATAACTTTATAGGCTTTTAAACTAGTTTTTAAAACTCATATACAAAAGTTTTTTGAATGACAATCTGATCTCCAGGCTTAATAGAATCTACTTGTTCAATATGGTTGGTTTCAATTAATTCCTCTACAGTAGTATTATACCTCTTTGCAATCTTCCAAATTGTATCTCCAGGTTGTACATAATATATAGTAATACTTGGTCTTTTACTCATATCTATTTTTTCATCAGATTCTTGTGCATCTACAATGACTTCTATTTTTGTCTTTTCTTTAACTGTACAATCGGCTCCTATATTGACTTTTACTTCTATTTGTTCTGAATTAATCAAGTTATAATCTACATCATAGATATGTAATTCTACTTCTGCGTCCATGTTTTCCTTTGCTTTAGGAATTTCTACAAAGTGTCTAAAAGGAATCTCTTGCGAGAAATTTTTTGTGGCCTTTTCTCCATCTTCACATAAATACAATACATTTGTTTCTAAAACGCCTTCTATGATAACTTTTTCATTATTTAAACTCATATCTGTCATAACAGGTCTTGACTTTACATGAAGCACTTTCAAAATTCCAAGTGAATCTGAAGGTAAATCTAACATTTCTTTTACAACCATATTGCCTGTATTTTCACCTATTTTTTCATAAAAGAAAATAGGTTTTTTGTCTATTTTCAGTGCTTTTGTTGGAGAATAAGCATCTATTAATACTTCATTTTGTTCTATCTCACTTACTACTGCATCAATCTTGATTACAGCTTCTACTTCTACAATTCTTCGATCTCCATCTACATTTTCTTTTACTTCCGTGTATACTTCATCCCCTTTTAATCTAATTTTACTCTCCATCTCTTTCATAGCATTAGGAATTTCAACAAAATGGGTAAAAGGAACTTCATTTCTCATCATACACAAAGAATTCTTATCGTCATCTCCCACATACAAAGTATTAATTTTAACTACTCCACCTACAATAACCTTTCCATCTGTAACCTGTTTTTCTTTTTCTACAGGATAAGCATCACATTTTATAATCTCTAGAATATCTGGCATGTTTTCATCAATTTCAAGCTTTTCTCGTACCATAGTCTCTGATTGATTTGATCCTACTAAATCTTCATAATATATATTTTCTTTTAAAACCTGTACATCTTCTAAACCTTCTATTTTCCTAAGTACTTCTATTTTTGTAGTATCCATGCTTTTTCCTTCTAAATTTAATACTGTTTTGATTCCTATTTTTCTTTCATTCACTACATAAAAGTCAATATGTTCTATAAAAGCACTAATATCCGTCCTCATGTTCGGCTCTGTAGATGGAATATCAATATTTTGACTAAATCCAGCACTAGCATTCATTCCATATATAGGATACTCCCCTGTATCTGCAACATATAGTATTTTAAAATTTATTACACCCTCTATGCTCACTTTATCCTTTAGGGTTTCTTTTCCTGTCAGACTAATATCACCATCTACAGATATAATTCTTGAAATATCAGGTTTTACATCTGGCACTAATATTTCTCCCTCTACAAGCGCCTGTGTATCTCCCTCGCCCATCACTTGATCTATCTTTAGTAAATCTCTCATTAATTCCATAGCCATTGATTTTCCTCCTCCTTTAGTCCCTACATCACACTACTATTTATCTCTTTCTATACTTATGATTTAGTACATAAAAAAAGAAGTGAAAAATTTATTTTTCACTTCTTTTTATGAAATTCTTTCCTTCTTCAATCATTCTTTCAACATTTTTTCTAGTAGGAGATCCATATGATTTCTTTGATTCTATACAATTTTGTATTTTTATCACTTCAAAAATATCTTCTGAAAATACAGTTGAAAATTTTTCAAATTCCTCTATTGTTAAATCTTCAATGATTTTATCTTTCTCAACACAATATAGAACCATTTTTCCCACTATTTCATGCGCACTTCTAAAAGCTAATCCTTTTTTAACCAGATAATCCGCTACATCAGTAGCATTCATAAATCCTTCTTTTGTATTCTTTTTCATAACATCTTTTTTTATTTTCATAGTTAAAATCATTTCACTAAAAATATCAATACAACTACTTACATTCTCAATAGTATCAAAGAGTGGAATTTTATCTTCTTGCATATCCTTATTGTAAGCTAGGGGTAATGCTTTCATAATCGTTAATATATTCAATAAATTTCCATAAATTCTACCTGTTTTTCCTCGAATCAGCTCTGCTACATCAGGATTTTTCTTTTGGGGCATAATACTACTTCCTGTACTATAAGCATCATCTAGCTCTACAAAATTAAATTCTGCACTATTCCAAATAATCAATTCCTCACAAAATCTACTAAGGTGCATCATAATTAAAGATACATCGCTAATAAACTCAATAATAAAATCTCTATCACTTACTGCATCTAGTGAATTTTGACATATTTCAAAAAATCCAAGCTCTTCTTTTAAAAATTCCAAATTTGTATCATATGTGGTTCCTGCTAGTGCTCCTGCTCCTAGGGGCATTACATTAACCCTTTTATAACAATCTTGTAACCTTAAATAATCTCTTTGAAACATTTGAAAATATGCCATCATATGATACCCTAAAGTAATAGGCTGAGCCCTTTGAAGATGTGTATATCCTGGCATAATGGTACTTATATGTTCTTTTGAAAGTAATATTAGTGTATTTAATAATTTTTTTATTTTTTGTAAAATTTCATCTATTTCATCTCTTAGATACAATCTTATATCTACTGCCACTTGATCGTTTCTACTTCTTGCTGTATGAAGTTTTTTTCCTGTTTCTCCAATACGATCAATCAAAAATTTTTCAATATTCATATGAATATCTTCATAAGCTGTTTGAAATATTATTTTTCCTTCTTCAATATCTTTTAAAATCTCTTCCAATCCTTTTATGATCTTTTGTCCTTCTTCTTCTGTAATAATATTTGAATACTTTAGCATTTTTGCATGAGCAATACTTCCTATAATATCATGTTTATAAAGTTTTTGATCAAAAGAAATAGATGCATTAAATTCATCTACAATAGTTGCTGTATTTTTTGAAAAACGTCCTCCCCATAGCTTCATATCTTTTATTTCTCCCCTTTTGAATTTTTTTCATTCATCAAAGCACGAATCGTCAAAGGAAGTGAAAATAAGTTTATAAAACCTTCTGCATCCTTTTGATTGTATACATCATCTTCTCCAAAAGTTACAAATTCTTCGTTATATAATGAATAAGGTGAAAAAGATGCAACGGATGTACAATTTCCTTTATAAAGCTTTATTTTCACTTTTCCACTTACACATGCTTGTGTACTATCCACAAATTTAGATAATGCAGTTCTAAGAGGAGTAAACCATAATCCATCATAAACAAGTTGTGCATACTTTTGTGATATGATTTTTTTATAATTTAAAGTATCTCTATCTAGTGTAAGCTTCTCTAGAGCTTGATGTGCTTTAAAAAGTATTGTTCCTCCTGGTGTTTCATAAATTCCACGTGATTTCATCCCCACTAATCTATTTTCAATAATATCTATGGTTCCTACTCCATTTTCGCCACCTAATTGATTCAGTAGCTTCATCATAGTCACAGGATCATAATGTTTTTGATTTATTTTTGTTGGTATTCCTTTTTCAAATTCTATTTCCACAAAGGTAGGTACATCGGGAGCATTTTTAGGAGATACACTCATCATATATATACTCTCATCATGTTCATTCCATGGATCTTCTAAATTTCCTCCTTCATGGCTTATATGCCAGATATTTTGATCTCTGCTATAAATTTTTTCTTTTGTAACCGTAATTTGAATATTATGTTCTTTTGCATATTCAATACAATCTTCTCTTGATTTTAAATCCCATATTCTCCAAGGAGCAATAATTTTAATGTGGGGATCTAATGCTTTAATAGTAGCTTCAAAACGAACTTGATCATTTCCCTTCCCTGTAGCACCATGAGCGATACCAATAGCTCCCTCCTTTTGTGCTATTTCAACTAATTTTTTTGCAATCAATGGTCTAGCAAAAGATGTTCCTAATAAATAATCATCTTCATATACAGCAGATGCTTTAAGAGTTGGAAAAATATAATCTGTAATAAACTCTTCTACAACATCAACCACATAAGCACTTACTGCTCCTGTTTGTAGTGCTTTTTTCTTCACTTCCTCAAAGTCATCCTCTTGTCCTACATTTACACATACAGCAATTACTTCTACTCCCTGAGTTTCTTTTAACCAAGTCAAAATTACAGAAGTATCCAATCCTCCAGAATATGCTAATACTACTTTTTCTTTTTTCAAATGAATTTCCCCTTTCAAATTTATCTATTGAATATATTATAACAAAAATTTATAATTATTCAACATATTTATTCATATTTCTTTATAATTATTCAATTCCTTAAAATATAAACAAAAAAAGATGAAAGCAAAAGCTTTCACCCCAAAAACAAAATACCTTCTGGCTTTCCCAGAAGGTTATGATCTTTAACTAGCTTGAATTTTTTTGTCTTTATTGCATAAGGTAATTTCAACTGTTTCTGTAAGTATATCTGAATAGCTGTAGGAAACTCTTCTTACCGTATTGTATCCACCGTCTATACATACCACAAAGATGTCAGGGTAAGTTTCTTCAAGAATACCTTCTTTTATGCTGATCTTCTTTCTTCCTTTGTTGGCTTTTAATCTTACTTTTTCTCCAACAAGGTGTTCTACATCTCTTTTGATCCTAGCCAAATCATTCTTTTGAGCCATTGAATCACCTTCTTTCACATAATACAACACCATCATATCATATTACAGAACAATTGTCAAACACTTGACCTATTATTATATAATGGATATTTAATATTGTCAATAAACCTTTTAAGTTACAGCAGGAAAACATTTGCAACCTGTGTCGATACTACACGAAAATAGAAGAACACACGGTTCTTCTATCCATAAGAATAAAATCTTATTAAGCCTGTGGCGATAGCCTCTGCAATTTTATCTTGTGTTTTTTCTTCTCTCAATTTATTTTCTTCTTGTGGATTAGTAATAAAGCCAACTTCAATATGAAGAACACTAGATTTTACTTCCCTTAAAAGATAAAACTCAGCTGTTTTTGTTCCTCTTTTTATAAATCCTACTTTTTTATGAATCTCTTCTAAAATAAGATTTCCGAGAGTTTCTCCTTCTTCATCTCCTCTATAATGATAAATTTCACTTCCTGATATATTATCATTAAAAAAAGAGTTTTGATGAATACTTAGAAAAAAATCTGGTCTTACTTCATCAGATAATTTTGCTCTTTTTCCAAGAGAAACATAAATATCTTCCTTTCTCGTTTCATATACTGTAGCTCCTAAGTCTCTAAGCTTTTTGGCAAGTTTTAAGGATATATAAAGATTTACATCTTTCTCTCTAAGTCCTGTAGGTCCATATACATCCTCTGTATTCACACCTCCATGACCTGGATCAAGTACTATTATTCTCCCCGTTAAAGGTTTATTTATACTAGGCTTGTCAAAGTTTTTGATTTCTACTCCTGTAAAATAATATTTTAAAATTTCTTCTGCCTTTTTTCCTCGTGTAGCCATATTATTTGCACCATACTGACAAAGTCCTAACCCCTCACCTTTTCCTTGCATCTCAATTTGAAAGGCTATAGGCTTCCATCCAAATCTTGTTGAATTTAAACCTAATAAATTCATTACTTCTATTCCTTTAAATACTTTTCCTCCAATCTTTATAGAAACTACTCTTCCTTCTTCATCCCTTTTTATATCTTCTATAATCCCTTCTATACAAGATCCATCCAAAGCAGTAGGGGGAAGAGTTTTCGTTTTTAATCTTTTCTCCATTTCTTCAAGAGATAAAACTCTTGATTCATTATATCCAGGAGCATTCATACAACCATCACATAATACTTTTCTTAAATATATGCTTTTATTTCCTAATACTTTTTCACAATTTTCCGTAGATCCTCCACAAATAAGATGATATTTAGGATCAATAGGTTTATTATTTATAGTAATAATTTTTTCTTTTGTCTCGTGTACAATTTTTTGTATTTTATTCCAATTTTCTTCAAAATTTTCTTTCCATTTTTCTTTTAGTTCATCTACATTTCCAATGATTCCACAATGTCCATCTGTACAAAGATCTACTCCCTTGTATTTTATGCAACCTTCTCCACCAAATATTTTTGAATTTTTCACTAAAAAAGTTCTATCCATAATAGCTTGTGCTTTTAGCGCTTCTATTTGAAAATCTATATTCATTTGATTAGCTACCATAAGTTGTACTACCTGATCTATATCCATAAATATTATTTTTCCTTTAACATGATCATATATTTTAACAAAAATAGATTTTTCCTCATTCAAATTCTGCCCCTCCTTTAACTCTCACCCTTTGTTATCTTCAATCTTTTATATGTGAATAATAGGTCTACACAATAGACTAGTATGGAGTGTACAATATAAAAAAAAGATCTAAAATTTATTTAGATCTTTTGCTGTTAAAATTTATGACTTTGTATATTCTCTAAAATTTGAGATAAAGTTTTTTCTTCTCCTTGTAAGCATTCTCTCATTACTTGAATTTTTAATTTCCTTGCCTCTTCTTGCTCCCATATAGTATATGCAAACCAAGATACAAGTCCTAAGTCTAAAAAATCTTCTGTGATTAATCCTCTCATAAAAAAAGAAGATTCCATAGTGAATATACTATCAATCATTGTCTGCCTTTGTTGTTTTGTCATTCTTTTGTAAACTTCAAAATCTGTGCAATAATCAATTTTATAATAAGCCACTTCTTCTGGAATAGAAATTTTATACTTATTTTTTAACATTTTCATATTGCAAATATTATCACTTAATACTCTTTTATATCCTTCTTCATATTCTTCCTTCGTCAAGTGTCCAAACACCCTGCATACTAACGGTCTAACATCATAAATCATACATTTTCCTTCCTCATCTAAAAAAGGGCATTTGTTTTTGTCTACCATCTCTAAAAAATAATACTTTACAATTTTAGGTAAAATCATCTTATAAAGTTGTGGTCTATTTATTAAATAATGAATGATATTTAAAAACTCTACAAAATGTGTAGATACAGATTCCATACAACATTTCGTACAACCTAAGCAATTTCCTCTAGGAATAGTACGATAAATTTTATTCAACCGATCAAAACAATCAGATTTTTGTGCAAATTTAATAGATTTCTCTATATGTTTATGATTAATTTTCATTATATGCTCCTTTAAAGATTAACATGTTCCTATTATAAAATGATATCTCCTTCACATTAAAAAAGAGGATGCCCTTAAGCTCCTCTTTTTATACTCATAATCCTTATTTTCTCTCTACGATTAGAGCTGTTCCCATTCCTCCACCGATACATAATGTTGCAAGACCACGTTTTGCATCTCTTTTTTCCATTTCATGAAGTAATGTAACTAAAATTCTTCCGCCGCTTGCTCCAATTGGATGTCCAATCGCAATAGCTCCACCATTTACATTTACTTTTTCTATATCAAGATTTAAATCTTTTGCTACTGCAATAGATTGTGCTGCAAATGCTTCATTTGCTTCAACTAAATCTATATCTTCAATAGTAAGTCCTGCTTTTTCTAAAGCTTTTTTACTAGATGGAATAGGTCCTAATCCCATTACAGATGGATCTATCCCTGCTGTTGCATTAGATACGATTGTAGCTAAAGGTTTGATTCCAAGCTCATCAGCCTTTTCTTTTGACATAATTACAAATGCTGCTGCACCATCATTAATTCCAGATGCATTTCCTGCTGTTACAGTACCGTCTTTTTTGAAAGCTGGTCTTAATTTTGCAAGAGCTTCTAATGTTACTCCATCTCTAATGAATTCATCTTGGTCAAATACAATTGTTCCTTTTTTAGTTTTAATTTCAACAGGAACGATTTCATCTTTAAATCTTCCTTCTTTTTTTGCTTTTTCTGCTCTATTTTGGCTTCTAACAGAAAAAATATCTTGTTCTTCTCTTGTAATTCCATATTGCTCAGCAATATTTTCTGCTGTAATACCCATATGGTAATCATTAAATGCATCCCATAGTCCGTCTTTGATCATTTCATCAACAAACTTTGCATCTCCCATTCTTTGTCCCCATCTTGCTTTTTCAACTACATATGGAGCCCCACTCATTACTTCTGTTCCTCCAGCAATAACAATATCATTGTCTCCTGCTGCAATAGTTTGAGCAGCTAGTGCTACTGATTTTAATCCAGAACCACAAATGATGTTTATAGTTGTTGCTGGAATTTCTACAGGAATACCTGCTTTTATAGAAGATTGTCTAGCAACTCCTTGACCTTGTCCAGCTTGTAGTACACAACCAAATACAACTTCACTCACTTTTTCTGGTGCAACTTTTGCTCTGTTTAGAGCTTCTTTAATTACAATCGCTCCTAAATCAGCTGGTTTAAAATCTTTTAAAGATCCTCCATAACTTCCTACAGCCGTTCTCACAGCACTAGCAATAACTACTTCTCTCATGAATACTCCTCCTTAAATATATATAAGTTATAATGTCATATTTACTCTTACATATTTTATGCAAGATTTATGCCATATATTTTTTCTTTGTATTTCCTCATTTTTTCAGTATTTGCACGGTATTCTTACAATTTATTGCATATTATTCGTCCTTTTTTCTGTATGCATTGTTCTGTTTTCAAAACAGTATGTTTGTTTTTTTGGACATGTTATATTTAAATACTCTCACAATCATACTCTATTACTATTTTTTTATCATGAAAAACTTCTATTTTCTTTATAAATTTACAAAGAGTTACTCTATCTAAATTTTTAAATTGCAATAAATCATTTATATGATCTTTCCATCCCCTCATATCTTTTTTTAATTCTTCTTGTATTTCTCTTTTATTTTCATATAATAATTTTTGCTGTTGTTGTATCTCATAAATCTTTTCTTTGTAAATATATTCATCTACTAGATGATCTATGAGAAGATTTAATAATCTTTTTTTTTGATTTTCAAGTTTTTTAATAGACTCTTGTATTTTATCTATTTTATTATTATCATTTTCTTTTTTTATCTCTTCCATAATTTCACAAATTATATCTTCTTGTTTTTGTATATAATTGCTAATTATCTCTTTTAAAGATTTAGTAACTATTTCTTTTAATTCTTTTTCATTTATATAAGCTCCTTGACAATATTTTTTTCCCATTTTATTTACTTTTCCACACAAATAAGCTTCCTTATCTTTTTTATAATGCATAACACTTTCGCATTCTCCACAAACCAATAGATTAGAAAAAAGATGTATTCCTTGAGAACCCTTTTTCTTCCCATTTTCCTTTAGTTTTTTTTGTACTTCTTCGAAGGTTACTCGGTCAATAATTCCTTTATGAGTATTTTGTATTTTTATAATATCCTTTTGATTATATATAGAACTTATTTTTTCTTTGTTTTGAACTAAATCTCCTACATAAAAAGGATTAGATAAAATATTTCGAATCGTACTTTGATGCCATAAAAAACTACTATTTTTCTTTTTAGCTACTTGACTAGGTGTAGGGTAAGCTTTGTCATTTAGTTCTTTTGCAATTTTATAAATTCCGTTTCCTTCTACATACATAGAAAATATCTTTTTTACTACATAAGTAGATATATCTTCTGATGGAGTCATTTGATCTTTATTTTTCATATATCCATAAGGTGGATGACTTCCGTTATAGTACCCTTTTTTGGCTCTACATAATTTTCCAAATCGAATACGCTCTCCTATTTTTTCAGATTCTTTTTGTGCCATTGATAAAAGCAGAGTAAACATAAATTCATCATATTCTTCTGAATCAAACCCATCTTCAATAGTTATAAATCTTATATTTCTAGATTTTAAATCTCGAATCATCATCAGTCCTTCTAAGGTATTTCTAGCAAATCTTGATATAGATTTTGTAAGGACAACATCAAATTCTTCTTTTTTGCTATCCTCTATCAAATTTTTTAATCCTTCTCTATTTTTTATACTTTTACCACTTTCAATGTCTTCATAAATTTTATGAATTTTCCAATCTCGTTGTTCAGTATATCTTTCAAAAAAAATTTTCTGATGTGCAATACTGCTCTTTTGTGTATCCATATCTGTAGAAACTCTTACATATACAGCACACCTCAATTTTATTCCTCCTATTTATTTTTTAATTTCAAAACAATGAATTCTTTCACTACATCTCTTAAACTATTCTTGCCTGTACATCTTGCAATAACTTTATTTTCTTTTTTCACAAAATCCTCTCCTTTCATCACTCCACTAGTATCCTATAGGGTGAACTTATATAGACTACGCTGTATTATATAATATGTATGAAAAAACGAAGTGGTGCATATCGCATAAATTCTAAAATATCTAAGAATAAGAATTATTATTTTATTATGAAAAATTAAATTTAAAAAAGATATAATTACTTGATTCCTATATTTTATTGAAAATATTAAATAAATGAGTTATCATGTACATTAATTCGTATTTGAAGATTTAAATTTTTCACATTATTTTTATATTTAAATTTATATTACAACACATCAACTAATTTTAGTGTATTTATGCCAAAAGGAGTGATCTTATGAGTACTATTAAAATTATCAATGGAAAAATCCCTGACTTTAATCAAAGAAAATTTGTTCAAAAAGATATTTTTATTCAAAAAGGAAAAATTGTAGAAATAGGTCAGATTCACAAAGAAGCTAAGAAAGTTATTGATGCACAAAATAAAATTGTTTCACCAGGTTTTATAGATATACATATGCATGAAGAAAACTTAAGGGCAGAAAATTACAACTATGATATTACAAATTACATGTTAAATATGGGTGTTACCACCTGTGCAGGCGGGAATTGTGGATTATCAATGACGCCATTGGTGGACTTTATATCTTTTGTAAAAAAAACAGGTGCGCCTACTAATTACGTTATGTTTACAGGCTATAATACCTTAAGAGAAGAGGCTGGATATAATAATCGGTATACTTCCATCGATTCACAATCCATTGGAAAAATCAAAAAATTAATTGAACGAGATATTCGTGCAGGAGCAGCAGGTATGAGTTTTGGTATTGAATATACTCCTGGTATTTCATTCGAAGAAATAGTGGAAGCATCACAGGCTATTCCAAATGATGATTATCTCTTGAGTGCTCATTATCGATATGATGAAGCAAGATCTAAAGAATCTATTGAAGAAATGATTGAGATTGCAAAATATACAAAAATACCTTTTCAAATTTCCCATTTAGGAAGTGCTGCAGCATTTGGATTCATGGATGATTGTTTAGATACTATTCGAAAAGCACGTAATAATAAAATTGATATCATGGCAGATTCTTATCCTTATGAGGCATTTTGTACACATATTGGTTCAGCTGTATTCGACGAAGGCTGTTTGGATCGTTGGCATAAAGATTATAATGACTTGCTTTTGACGCAACATCCTTATAAAAATCAACGTTGTACCTTAG
Source organism: Anaerophilus nitritigenes (assembly GCF_004138215.1). Taxonomy (GTDB): domain Bacteria; phylum Bacillota; class Clostridia; order Peptostreptococcales; family Thermotaleaceae; genus Anaerophilus; species Anaerophilus nitritogenes. The sequence goes on along the minus strand of NZ_RYYS01000064.1, from coordinate 80,528 downwards.
AGATATTTCAAGATGCTAGAAAAAATTATCCAAATATATTAACCGTTGCATTTACTATGAATAAAGAGGAAGTTATTCAAGCTTTAAAAGAACCTTTCATCATCATAGCCTCTGATGGAATTTATACAAACGGACAAGGTCATCCAAGAGGGGCAGGAACATTTCCACGAGTACTTGGTCATTTTGTTAGAGAAAAAAATGCTATGGAATTGATCGATGCTTTAGAAAAAATGACAAAACTGCCTGCACAAAGATTAAAATTATTTCACAAAGGAGAAATCAAAGAGGGTATGGATGCAGATATTACTATTTTTGATCATCAAACAATTATAGATACAGCTTCTTTTGACCGCCCCATTTTAAAGGCACAAGGTATTGATTATGTTTTAATTAATGGAAAAATATCTATTGAGAATGGTGTAGTCATAGACCATCGAAATGGAACAATTATCAAAAAATAAAATAATAAGAATTATTAATTTTTTTGCATAAAAATTTATTTTTCGATAATTCCCTCTTTATTTTTATTTTTTATATGCTATTATATTTATTAAAGGCGCCTTTAATGAAGCATCGCAATACCGTACTAAATATTATAGATTATATGAAAACGTTTTTAAAAAATATTTTAAAAATATGGAGGTCATCATTTATGGAAGAAAGTCTGGTTAGAAAACCTAAAATGTGGGAAGCTCTTATTCCTATAGTATTCTTAATACTATCTTTATCTTCTACAATCTTAATTTTTGGTGGAGATCCTCAAATACCACTTTTAGCTACCACTATTGTAGCAGCACTAGTAGGTAAACGTGTAGGTTATAATTGGGAACAAATGGAGCAAGGTATTTTTGATACTATTTTACCAGCTCTTCAAGCAATTTTAATTCAAATGATTATAGGTATTATTATAGGTACTTGGATTATAGCTGGAATCGTCCCTACTATGATTTATTATGGTTTAAAAATTTTATCTCCCGGAATATTCTTACCTGCTACTTGCTTAATTTGTGCTATTGTATCTTTAGCAACTGGAAGTGCATGGACAACTGCAGGAACTGTAGGGATCGCTTTACTTGGAGTTGGTCAAGGTCTTGAAATTAGTACTCCATTAGTAGCAGGTGCTATTATCTCAGGAGCTTATTTCGGAGATAAAATGTCTCCTTTATCTGATTCTACAAATCTAGCTCCAGCTGTAACCGGTACAAATCTTTTTGATCACATTAACCACATGATCAAAACTACAGGTGTAAGCTTTATTTTAGCTATGATTGGATATTCTATTGTAGGTATGAAATATGCTGGAAAAGAACTGGATGTAGAGGGAATCAATAGACTTCTTACAGCTTTAGGCGAACAATTTCAAATTACTCCAATTCTTTTGATTCCTCCTATTTTAGTTATTTTAATGGTTATATTCAAAATGCCAGCCATTCCTGGTCTTTTAGGAGGTAGTATTTTAGGTGGTATATTTGCATACTTCTTCCAAGGAGCAAAAATGGGAAAAATTATAAAAGCTTCTCACTATGGCTATGTATCTGAAACCGGTTTTGAAGCAGTAGACAAGCTGTTAACTCGTGGTGGATTGGATTCTATGATGTGGACGGTTTCACTAATTTTGGTTGCTATGAGTTTTGGTGGAGTTATGGAAAAAATAGGAATACTTGAAGTAATCGGAGAAAAACTTCTTACTTTTGCAACAAGTACTGGTTCTTTAGTACTGACAACTGCTCTTACATGCATATTCTGTAACTTTACTATGTCTGATCAATATCTTGCAATCGTAGTCCCAGGAAGAATGTTTAAGAAAAAATATGAAGAACAAGGTCTGCACCCTAAAAATTTATCTAGAGTGTTAGAAGATACAGGAACACTTACCTCTTCTTTAGTCCCATGGAGTACTTGTGGAGCATTTATGAGTACAACACTTAGCGTTCATCCTTTTGCATATCTTCCATATGCCTTTTTAAACTTAATTAATCCAGTTGTATCTGTCCTTTATGGATATATAGGATTTACAATGGATAAATTAGATGATGAAGATATAGCAACAGTTAAATAATACATATACTACATAACATGAATTACATAAATAAAGAACCAACCTTCAATCCAAAGGTTGGTTCCTTTATGACTATTTTATCTTGATTGTAGAAAAGCTATAAATCTTTTCATAGGAGAATCTTCTCTCTCCATTAGTAAATATGCTACTGGAATTACATATAGTGTAAGAACAGATGAAACTAACATTCCAAATATAATAGAATATGCCATAGGAGCCCATAGAAGTCCTCCTGAAATACCTAGTGGAACTAGGGAAATTACAGTTGTAATCATCCCTATCATAATAGGTCTAATCCTTGTAGCACATGCTTCTACAATTGCATCTGATAGATTTTCATACTCATTTTTTACAATCTTAATATAATCTAATAACACAATTCCATTATTTACTACTACCCCCATCAAACTAATGGCTCCTAAAAGTGACATAAACCCTATAGGATATCCTGTAATTTTAAGTCCCCATATAATACCTATAAAAGATAGTGGAATAGTTCCCATAATAATAAATGGTTCTCTTAAATCTCCAAATTGCATAACTAAAATCAAGTAAATAATAGCTACTGCAATAATAGATGGTATCTTCATAGATGTAAAGGCATCATTTCTCTCTTCACTTTCTCCTCCGACCTCTATACTATATCCTTTAGGAAGCTCATAATTTTCTAATTTTTTTATAACTTCCTTCTCTATAGAATCTGTACTATATCCATCTTGTACAAACATTCCTACAGTAATAGTTCTTTTCGTGTTTCTTCTTATAATTTTGTTTAAAGCAAATTCATTATTTATATTTGCTATATGTTGTATTGGGATATTTTCTCCCGTAATAGTAGATGTAAAAAATAAATCATCTAAAATATCTCTACTATGTTTTTTCTCATCTGAAATTTTCATGATTACTGGTAAATCGTCATCATCAATATGTTCCTGTTTTAATTTTGTAATCTCTATTCCATTAATAGCCATTCTTACAGTTCCTGCAACATCATAGTTGCTAAGACCTACAAGATTTGCTTTTTCTTCATTTACATTAATAGAAAGTTTATATGAATCTAGCCCAAAAGTATCTTGTACATTTTGACTACCTTCTATAGATTCTACTTCATGCTTAATATCTTGTGCAATTTCTTTTAGTGTTTTAATGTCTTCACCTGAAACTCTCACCTGTACTGGAAAATCTACTGGCTTAGCAATTTCAAGTTTCTTTACATTAATTCTTGCACCTGTTATTTGTTCATCTAAAACCTTTTGAATACGTGGCATATCATCTTGTTTTCCATTTACAATAATTTGTGCTTTATCACTAGAAACTTTATTAGGAATAAATGTAATATAATATTTTAAAGGACCTTCTCCCACTTTACTCATAAAAGAGTCTACAGATTTCTCTTCTAAAAGAATTTGCCCTATCTTTTCTACAATCTCTCCAGTCCTTTGTGCTGTACTTCCTTCTTGTACATCTATATCAATAACATATTGATCCCTTTCTACTGGTGGAAACAACTGTACTCCTAGACTAGGAATCAATGTCAAACTTCCTAGCAAAGCACCTATGGCAATAAATATAATAAATTTAGGTTTTTTTAATGCAATAGAAAGACTTTTTTTGTATTGTTTAAGTAAATTTGTAGATACTTTATCAATGGGAATAAACTTTTCAAGATTTCTTTGAAATATATTCTTCTTTCCCTCTCCCTTTACTTTTAAGAATGTATATCCTAAAGCTGGTACCATAGTAAGAGAGGTAATATAAGAACTAAAAAGTGCCACTGACACTAAAATAGGTAAAGTCTTTACAAACTTTCCTGCCACTCCTTCCATCATTGCAAGAGGTAAAAAAGATGCAATACTGGTAAGTGTTGAAGTCAAAATAGCTATTTGTACTTCACTTACTCCTTTTATACAAGATGTCTCTCTGTCAAATCCTTTTTGCATATAAAGATACATACTATCATTAGCTACAATTCCATTTGCAACTAATAAACTTAAAGAAATAATCAAAGATGCTATAGATACTTGATGAAGCTGCATATTTTGAAGCTTCATATATACAAAAACACTCATAATAATTAGTGGAATAGAACTAGATACTACAAGAGCACTTCTAGCTCCCATGGCTAAGAGTACAACTAATACTACTAATCCTATAGCAGATATTAGATTGCTTTCAAATAATGTAATAGCTTCATTTACATATGCTGCTTGATCTGTAAATGTAATAAGCTCCATTCCTTCATAGAGTTCACCTTTAAATTCCTCAATAATTTTGTTTAATCTTTTACTAGTTTTAACCATATTCTTGCCTTCAGAATACTTTACACCTATAGCAATAGTTTTTTCATTATTGTAATTGACAAATATCTCTTTTTTTTCTTCTTTTTGAACAATCTCTGCTATATTCTTAAGATAAATTGGATTTCCTGTTTCAGATACTCCTACTACTGTATTTTTTAAATCCTCTATATTTTCATATTCTCCCGAAGTCTGAACAGGCACTTTGATAGAACCTATCTCTAAATTTCCTCCAGGAATATTTACATTATGAGCTTTAATTAATTTTCCAATAGTACTTGGGGCAATTTTATATTGTTTTAATTTTGCCATATCTACATTGATATGTACTTCTTCATTAATTTCTCCATCTAAATCTACTGCCTTTACATCAGGATCTTCTTCTAATCGGTCCTTTAAGTCTTCTGACATAACTTTTAAATCTTTATAAGTATAATTTTCTCCTGTTAGTACCATCAAAAGACCATATGTCTCTGTAAAATCTGTTTCTACTTCTGGCTCCCATGCTTGTTCTGGTAAATCTTTTTTTACTTGATCTACATCATCCTTTAGCTCATCCCAAACCTCTTTGATTCTTTCATCACTTAAATCTATTAAGCTTACTTTAATTACTCCAACACTATCCATAGCAAAGCTTTCTAGCTGTTTTATTTCAGATATTTCATTAATCTTAGTTTCAAGAGGTTTGATGATTAACTTCTCTACATCTTCAGGGCTAGCTCCTGGATAAATACATTTGACCATAGCATCTGGAGAAATTACATTAGGATTTTCTTGTCTTTCCATGTCTCCATAGATAAACACTCCTGTAATGAAGACAAAAAAACAGATAAGCATTACTATACTTCTATGCTTTACACTCCATTTTACCATTATTTCATCTCCTCTACATGTACTGCTTCATCATTTTTTATTTTTAGTTGTCCTTCTATTACAAGTTTTTCTCCTAACTTTAAACCTTCTTTTATTTCTATCTTATCGTGAAGGATTTCTCCTGGAACTACCTTTCTTTTATATACTTTCTTTGTTTCTTGATCATATACAAACACAGCAGCTCCTTGTGGTGTATTTAAAACTGCATCTACAGGAACTAATACTGCCTTTTTCTTGTCTAGAGGAATACGTACTTTTCCCATCATACCTGGTTTTAATTGATGGTCTTTATTGTCAATCGTAATTTTTACTGGAAAAGTTCTTGTTTTTTCATCTGCTAAAGCTCCTACTTCACTCACTACTCCTTCAAATTCTTTTTCAACTCCATATACATAAACCTTTGCCTTTTGTCCCTTTTGAATTTTATTGATACTTGCATCTGCTACTCCTATTTCTATCTCTACTTGATTAAGATTTCCAAGTACCATAACAGGATATCCTTGTGCTACTGTTTCTCCAACCTCTGAGATTTTTTTAAGTACAATTCCATCGATAGGACTTCTAAGAGTTGTATCTGAAAGATCAGATTGAGCCTTGTCTTTTGCAGCTTTTGCCTGCTCTAATTCTATTTTTGTATAAACTTTGGCATCTAATGCTTCTTGATAAGTATTTTTTGCTGCTATATATTTTGTTTGTATCTCATCTAATTGAGCTGTAGAAATCGCTCCTTCTTCATAAAGATTTTTCATTCTTTCATAATTTTTCTCAATCAAATCTAAAGAAGCCTTTGCTTGTTCAATCTTAGATGGTACTTGACTATCCATTTTCATTCTTGAAGATTCAAGCTTTGCATTAGTCGAACTAAGATTTAATGTATAGTCATAAGCATCTAATGTTATTAAAACTTGATTTTTTTTGACTACAGCTCCTTCTTCTACAAAAATATTAGAAACTACTCCTCCTGGAACCTTATATGCAATTTTTACTGTTTGAGATGGTTTTATATTCCCACTCAAATCAATTTCTTCTGAATAAGATTGTTCATTTACTTCTTCTACTACAACAGGCTTTAAGCTATTTGCTTTTACCTGTTCTTCTTTTTTGCCGCATCCTGTTAAAAGCAATTGAATAGATAATAAAAAAATAAGTAGTGTTGCCATTTTTCGTTTCATACTAGCTCCCCCTTTACAAAATATCATTTTTCATCCATTACTAGTCCATAAAGAATAATATCTATCATATCATTTAAGGCTTCTCTTAACGTAATGTCATTTTTCATTAAGAAATTTCTATCCACTAATGACATAATAGATTGCACAATGATCTGTCTTAAAACAACACTATTGGCTTTTCTTAATTTTCCACTTTTCATTCCCTCCTCAATAAGTCTTTCTTCAGGTTTCCATTCATTGACCCAATGTTGTACCATCCTCCACTGCTTCGGATAGCACTGCTTCATTTCATAAAATTTGCTTATATACGTAAGCTTTGGATCATTAGGAAGAATCCTTGCAATTTCTTTTAATTTCTGAATAGGATCTAAATTTTCATTTCCTAAAATTTCCTCTTGTTTTTCCTCTATTTGTGTGAAAAAATGTTCTATAATTGCTTCCATTAAAGCTTCTTTTGAAATGAAATTTTCATATAATGTTCTTTTACTCACTCCTAATTTCCTAGCTAAATCACTCATTGTAAATTTTATTCCTTTTTCTCCTGTTTCTTCAATAGCTCCTTGAATAATTCTCATCCTCATGCACATCACTTCTTTCATCCGTGTAATCATAAAACTATTTTAGTTTTTTCAGTACCAACATTATTTTAACATCCTCTTTCATGCATGTCAAACAATATTTTCCTAATTTTCTAAGCTTATTTTTTCCATTATATATACAAAAAGATGAAAGAATATCTTTCATCTTTTCAAATATGCACATCATATACTTTCTTCATGCAAGAAACAATCTCTTTTTCACTTTCATAAGAAATAGTATTCCATTTCCATAAGTTTTTGTATAAATAAATTTCTCCTATAATTATACTTTGATATTCTTGAGAAGTTGTTCCTGAGTCTATCAAAAAGGTTTGTTCATTTTTTCTAATCTCCAAAGAAAAATTCAACTCTCTATTTTCCTCTATCTCATCATAGATCGTCGCTACACAAACTATTTTTTTAATTTGTTCATCTATTTGATCCATGGATATTTTTATAATTTTTTGATCTTCATTATAAGATATGCTTTTACAACTACTATAGGGTTGATTGTAAAAGACAATATTATTTTTATCCACTTGATTTTTTTCATTCATCATCCAAAGCATCAGATCTATAGATGTAGAAATTTCACATTTCATTTTTATAAAAATATCAACAGGTTCGCTTATTTTACATAGTTCTACTTTCTGTCCTTTAATAAGATTTTGAATCATATTCATTCCCACCTTCAAAATCAAATTGTAAGTATAAAAAAACAATAAAACCATGGGTTTGTGCATATTCTAAAAGACCATATACAGAAAGGTCTTTATTCTTTTGAAAAAAAATATCCTGAGTATCTACTTTTATAGAATAATCTACTGCATTTACATTATTTATGGGACAAATACAATTTTTATAAGAAGTTGTCCATAGATGCATTAAAAATGTTTTTACTTCTTCTGAACATTTTTTATTCCAATGTATAAAATGCGTGATATATTTTTTAAATTTTTCTCTACTAAGAATCATTTGATTCATTTGTTTTTCTTCATATTGTGATAATTCTAGATAAGTATTTTTCTTCACGGTTTCAAAGAAATTTTCATCATCTTCTATAATATAATCTATATCTCCTGAAACTATATATTTTTTCAATATTTCACTATGCTGATAAGCATGGTAGAAAAAATATCCCAAATCAGTACAAACTCTGCTCATATTTTTAAAAATTTTCCTTGCAGAATCTGTAACTGGCTCAATTCTAAAATATCCATGAAACAATCCTTCAAAATCGTCTGTTACATAATATACTTCTAATACAATATTATGTTTCTTATTTTTAGAGTAGATTTTTAAAATTTTCAATTCATCAATTGAACGAAACACATCTTTGAAATAAAAAATTCGACTTTTTATATTAAAGTCAGGGTCTTTTAAAGTACTAATCAAGCTCTCAATCTCAAAATAAGATTTGATCCATTCTATACATTCTTGTTTATTCATTTTAATCCCCTTATTTATATTGACCTCTATACTCTAAAAGCTTTTGTTTTTGTGTATTTTCAAGTTCTTTTAACTCTTTTTCTATATTTTCTCTTTTAATCTTTCCTTCTTCATAAATTTTCATAGATCCTTCAATCGTTTCAAGTAGCTTTTGATGAGTTTCTTTTAATGTCTCTATACTGATTACTCCTCTTTCACTTTCTTTTGCAATCTCTATAGTATTTACTCTTAATAGCTCTGCATTTTGCTTTAACATATTTTCAGTAGTATCCGAAACCTTTTTTTGAATTTCTAAAGCTGATTTTTGCTTATTTAACGAAATAGCCAAAGCAATTTGATTTTTCCAAATAGGAATTGTAGTTAAGATACTAGCTTGAATCTTACTTGCTAATATTTTATCATTGCTTTGCATAAGTCTTATTTGTGGTAGCGTTTGAATCGAAATTTCTCTACTTAATTTTAAATCATGAATTCTTTTTTCTATTTCACTAAGTAGTTGTGTAAAATCATTATACCTTTGAATATCTAACATATCTTGAGTTTTTTGAGCTTGTTCTTTTAATTGTACCAAAGTATTTTCTCTTAATTCTTTATATTTCAATTCTCCTGCTGCAGTATACAATTCCAATTGGTGAAGATACTCCATATTCTTTTCATATAAAATGTCTAATACATTTACATCTCTTATAAGTTCCTGTCTTGCTGTATCTAATGATACTACAATTCTATCTACAGTTTGAGTAATATTTTCTACTTGAATTTTTGCTTTTTCCATACTATTTTTGAGTTTCCCGAAAAAAGGAATATTACTCATAATTGATTTTTTTTCTTGGAACTTCTCCACATCTATTTGCTTAATAGTTGTTAAAAGAGAGGTTAGATCATTTCCAATATATCCTGTATCTTTTGTTTTGACTCCTTCTAATATACCATCTGCAAATTTCGCAATATTGCCTTGTATTTCCATTCCAAAGCTTCCTATACTATTTGTATCTTCCATTTTTATTTCTTTTTTCAAGTCCTTTACCATTTCTAATTCTCTTTGACTAAATTTGCTTAGGTCCATAGAAATATCTTGTTTTTTTTCTAAAACTACCTCTTGGTTTTCTTGTTTAGGTATTTCGGATACATTATTTTGTTCTACTTGGTTTAATAAATCCTCAAAGCTCATTTTAATCTCCTCCATTTAAAAATCTGATTGAATCAAATCCTGTATTGTTTTTAGATCGATCTTCAAATTTAAATTTTTCTGTTCTTTTATATTTTTAATCGTTTGATAAAGCTTTGTATTCATCTTTTGAATAGTCTTTATAAGTTCTTTCTTCATGATTTTGTCTTCTTCATAATTTGTTAATATATCCTGGATCATAGGAATATATTTAAAAAACAGAAGTTCTTGAACAGAAATCATTTCTTCTTCATTTTCTTTATAAAATTCTATAATAAAAGTATAATAAGATACAAAAGAATACAAACTTATAAAAATTGGTTTATCCTTTACTTGATACAAAATATTTTCTATATTTTCTAATGATTCTTTTGCCTTTTCTATCATATTATCATTAGTATTTGTTTCTTCTATATGATTTTGTTGTTTTTTTCTTTTGAATAGATGAAATATTTCCACCACATCCTTTTTGAAATTGAAAGAATTTTCTACTACATTATATCAAATGATCTAAAACTGGCAAAGGTATATTCCTGTTAATTTATTGAATCCTCTTTCTATGTATTATACAATAGAAGTAATATGATACTTGGGAGTGAGACATTTGCTCAAAAATAAAATCAAAGAAAAATTAAAAGAAAACGGCTATAAACTAACTGATCAACGAAAAGCAATATTAGAAGTTTTAATCCATCATGAACATCAATTTTTAACAGCAGAAGAAATTTATACAAGAGTAAAAAAAGATCTTTCTCAAATAAATTTTTCTACTGTGTATCGAAATCTAGAAATTCTTGAAAAAATAGATATGCTTCATAAGATTAACCTAGAAGATAAACCTTCTCAATATGAGATTATTTTACATCATGATCATCATCATCATGTAATTTGTAAAGATTGTGGAAAAACTCAACCTATTCATTTTTGTCCACTTAAACAAATACTAAACTCCCTAGAAGATGAAGATTTTACATTGACAGAACATAAATTTGAACTTTATGGATATTGCTCTAATTGTACAAAAAAGAAAAAATAATTTAATTTTAACTTATTAACAAAGTCATAAAAATCATCACTAACTTTCAATTTGGAAAATATAAATTATAAGTAGTACGCTTGCATTTTTCTGAATTTTTAAATTTCCGATAGCCTATTGCTATTTTTTTTACGAAGTGCTATCATTTTATTAAGTAGTTATTATGATTTAAGTTTTATCAATTTAATATTTTCGGATGATGATAATGGGAGAGAGATGCAAATGCATCCACCGAAGGGGTTAAGCTTTCAGGTAAAAGGACCGTTATCGGACGAGCCTCTGGAGAGACTCAGTATGAGCACCGAAGGAGCAAGCCATATTTATATGGTGAATCTCTCAGGTAAAAGGACAGAGTATCATGATTTATTTAGTCATGTTCTAGAGGCCAAATCACATAGGATTTGGCTTTTATTTATGATTTATGCATTTTTAATGTATAAATTATAATAAAAGTCTTCCTTTATCGTTTTTAAGTTTAAAACCAAAAGGAGGAAAGATTATGGAAAATATAACCAATGTATTGGAACAAATCGATTCATTTGTATGGGGTCCTCCCCTACTCATTCTTTTAGTAGGCACTGGTATTTATCTCACCCTTCGTTTAGGACTACTACAAGTCTTTAAATTACCCCTTGCTTTAAGATATTTATTTTCAAAAGATGATGATCACACTGGAGAAGGTGATGTATCTAGTTTTGCCGCATTATGTACAGCACTGGCCGCAACTATTGGTACAGGTAATATCGTAGGTGTTGCAACTGCTATTAAAGCAGGAGGTCCTGGTTCATTATTTTGGATGTGGATTGCAGCTTTCTTTGGTATGGCAACAAAATATGCAGAAGGTCTTTTGGCTGTAAAATACAGAGTTGTAGATAAAAATGGTCAAATGTCTGGTGGACCTATGTACTATATCGAAAGAGGTCTTGGCAATAAATTATTAGCTAAAATGTTTGCATTTTTCGGAATTGGAGTAGCATTCTTTGGGATTGGTACCTTCCCACAAGTAAATGCTATTACAAATGCTGCAAAAATTACTTTAAATATGCCAATTATTGTTTCATCTGTGATCCTTACTCTTTTAGTAGCTTTAGTTTCTTTAGGAGGAATCAAAAGCATTGCAAAGGTATCAGAATTAGTTGTTCCATTTATGGCTGTATTTTATATTATCGGTTCTTTAATAATTCTTATTTTAAATATTGACTTAGTTCCTCAAACTATAGGACTTGTTTTAAAAAGTGCTTTTACTCCAACTGCAGCAACTGGAGGATTCTTAGGAGCATCTGTCATGTTTGCAGTCCGAAACGGAATAGCTAGAGGTGTATTTTCTAACGAATCAGGTCTAGGAAGTGCTCCTATTGCATCAGCTGCTGCAAAAACAAAGTCTTGTGTTCGTCAAGGTCTTATTTCTATGACAGGAACATTTTTTGATACTATTGTAGTATGTACAATGACAGGTTTGGTTCTTGTTTTAACAGGTGCTTGGTCTTCTGATATGGAAGGAGCTGCTATGACCAACTTAGCCTTTAGTCAAGCTCTACCAGTATTGGGTCAATATATTGTTACAATTGGACTTATGTTCTTTGCTTTTACTACTATATTAGGTTGGAATTATTATGGAGAAAGATGTACGGAATATTTGTTTGGTGTAAAAGGAATTAAGCCTTTTAAATATATATATATTCTTCTTGTAGCTAGTGGAGCTTTCTTAAAATTAGATATGATTTGGATTTTAGCAGATATTGTAAATGGCTTGATGGCTATTCCAAACTTGATTGGTTTGATTGGATTAAGCGGAGTCATTGTAGCTGAAACAAAAACTTTCTTTGAACTAATGAAAAAGGAGAAAAAGTCTTTTTAACATAGTAAAGTAGCTTAAAGAATGTACATTTGTACATTCTTTTTTTATGGAGTAAAATATAGAATAGAATCTATTTTTTTGGGTATACAAAGGGAAGATGTAAAAAACAACGAAGGAGATGCTTTATGTTTCAAAATAACATTACATTAAAAGACAAAGCTTTATTTGAAAAATATATTTTTAGTTATCCTTATGAAACTTCTGGACTTAGTTTTACAAGCCTTTTTATGTGGCGACAATTAAATGAATTTAAGTATGAAATAATCAACGACTTTTTATGTATAGGAGGAGTTAGCCTACTCAATATGGATAAAAAAGAACCCTTTGTTCTCCCTCCTTTAGCTATCGGCCAATATGATCTGAATAAACTTTCTTTAACGATTGATGAAATAAAAAAAAGATTTGATCAAAAAGGTTTCCCTTTTCAAATCAAATTATTGCCTAAGCACTTAATATCTATATTTGATGAAGCTATGAAAAATAAGCTTAACTTTACGGAAGATCGAGTAAATTTTGATTATGTATATCTTAAAAATGACTTAATAGAATTAAAGGGACGAAAATATCATTCTAAAAAAAATCACTTAAATTATTTTATAAGAAATATCCCTTATAAATATGTTTCATTAACAAAAGATTTAATAAAAGATTGCCTTGATTTTAATAAACGTTTAATTGACTATAAAGATCTAAATTCTTTTTCAAATCATTTAATAGAAGCAGAAGAAATAGCTTTAAAAGAAGCTCTCTTAAATATGGATCATCTTAAATGCAAAGGAGGAGCTATTTTAATTGATCATAAGCTTCAAGCTTTTACTTTAGGAGGCATGCTTTATGATGATACAATTGTTGTTCATATAGAAAAAGCCAATCCTACTATTAAGGGGTTATATCAAGCTATTAATAATGAATTTTGCAAAAATGAATGTATAGATATAAAATATATCAATCGAGAAGAAGATATGGGCCTTGAAAATTTAAGAAAAGCAAAGCTTTCTTATCGTCCTTATAAAATGGTTGAAAAATTTAATGTAACCTTTAAGTAAAGGAGTGAAATGATGTTTTTAAGATTTTTGAAAAAAGAAAATATTCCCGAAGCAAAAAAATTATGGGGATATGCTTTTGAAACAGATGAACCCTTTTATAGCTGGTATTTTGATGAAGTATTTTCTCCAAAGCACTCATTAGGTATTTTTGAAGAAAATAAACTCATATCTTATATGCAATTAAATCCTTATACTATTTTTTTAAATGGATCTTTATTTGAAACTTCTTATGTAGTAGGAGTCATTACATCTGCTGAATATAGAAATAAAGGAACTATGAAGCTTCTCATCCCTAAAGCTTTAGAAGAGATGAAAAATAAAAACCATTTTATCTCTATCCTTATGCCCTTTGATACTACCTTTTATCAAGCTTATGGATGGGAATTATCCTATAGTCAAAAAAAATACAAAGTTCCTATGGAAATTATAGGTCATTTTAGTCAAAGACAAAAAGATTTTTATTTCAATGAAATCAATCTAGATCATAATTTTGAAGATTTAAATAAAATTTATGAATCTTTTTTAAATGGATATCATGGATATATAAAAAGAAACAAAAAAAATTGGGGTTTTATATTGAAAGATTTGATTGATTATGGAGGATATGCTTTTATTTTAAAAGATAACCAAAATGAATCTATTGGATATATATTGTATTTTATAAAAGATAAAAAATTTATAGTAAGAGAAATGTGTTATAAAAATTACAAAGCAAAAAAAGCTTTATTTAGTTTTATATATAGTCATATTTCTCAAGCTACTCATGTAGAATGGTCTACTCCTTTTGATGAATCTACACATCTTTTTTTGAAAGATACTATACAGCCTGAGCCTACTAATGAAGTTAGTCTCTACCCTTTCATGTGTGGGAGGGTAATAGATGTAGAGGCTGCTATTGAGCATTGTACTTTTCATCAAGATATAAACACAAAGTTCTCCATCGAAATCAAAGATCCTTATGCTCCATGGAATGAAGGAATCTTTATGGTACATATTGAAAATCAAAAAGCTATTGTTCAAAAAAATAATCATATAAAAGCAGATTTGTCTTGTTCTATCAATACCTTCTCTCAGCTTTTCTTTGGAGCTATTGATATAAATACTGCTATATTTATGGAAAATATGAAGGTTTATAATCCAAAGGCTATAGAAAATTTTTCAAAAGTATTTTATGAGAAAAAAAATTATATTAATGAATACTTTTAAGAACAGTCAAAAAAATAGAATCCTCTCGGATTCTATTTTTTATCCATTGATAGATACATTTTCTTTAGGTTGTAGCTTTTTACCTGAAATTTTATTTACTATAATCGCAATAGCTCCATCACCTGTTACATTACATGCTGTTCCAAAGCTATCTTGTGCTAAGTATAGTGCAATCATTAAAGATGTTAATGTATCTGAAAAACCAAGCATACTTTGTAGTAGTCCTAAGGCCGCCATAACTGCTCCTCCTGGTACTCCTGGAGCTGCAACCATAGTAACTCCTAACATCAAGATAAAAGGAAACATAGATGCAAAAGTAGTTTCCATTCCATTAATCATCATAACTGCCATAGCACATCCTGTAAGCGTAATAGTACTTCCTGATAAATGAATAGTTGCACATAGTGGAATAACAAATTCAGCAATTCCATCATCTACACCATTTTGTTTTGCTTGCTTTAACGTTACAGGAATGGTAGCAGCAGAAGATTGTGTTCCAATAGCTGTAAAATATGCTGGAAGCATTGTTTTAAATAATTTAAATGGATTTGCTCCTGCAAAAAAAGTTCCTGCAATAAAATATTGAATAATTAAAATAGCAATATGAAGAATGATAATCATAACAAATACTTTAGCAAATACAGACATAATCGCAGCAACTTCTCCTGCATGAGTCATATTCGCAAATATTCCTAAAATATGAATAGGTAATAGAGGAATAATAATATTTGAAATCAACTTTTCAATGATAGATTGAAATTCATGCAAAAACTTCTTCATTGTATCCCCTTCAATTACAGCCATACCTAATCCTAATGTAAATGCAATTAAAAGAGCTGTCATAACCCCCATAATAGGTGGCATCTCTACTTTGAAAAAAGGTGCCAAAAGAGCTTCCTCTGGATTTTTTGCATCTACTGCTAATGAACTTAGATGTAATACTTTAGGTAATACAGTAGTACCTGTAAAATAAGCTAGAGAACCAGAAATAATAGTAGATCCATATGCAATCAATGCAGTTACACCTAAAAGCTTTCCAGCTCCTTTTCCTAAATCTCCTATCCCAGGAGCAACAAAACCTATAATAATAAGTGGAATAGCAAATCCTAGGAAGTTTCCAAAAATATTGTTAAAAGTAACAAATATTTTGACAAGCCATTCTGGTGCTACAGTTCCTAATAAAATACCTAAAATAATAGCAATAATTAGCCTTGGAAGTAATCCAATTTTTTTCATAATTAAACTCCTTTCATATATTTTTATTTTCTACTAATTTATAAATTTCTTCTCTCCTTTCTTTTTTTAATAGTTTGAATATTTATAAAATTTTTACTTATTTGAATAAGTTTCCATTGTTGTTATTCTATCACAAAAACAAATGTATGCCAATACCGTACATGCTATATGTTAATACAAAATTTTTTAATATATTTTCTCTTTTTATACAAAAAAGTCATAAAATTAGTAACACAAACTATCTAGTTCGTGACTATTTCTATGACTTTTTTATCTTACGTGTTTAATTTTTTAATAACTCTTTATTTTCCAATTCCCTTTTCTTTTAACTTTTCAAGCATATCTTTTGTCATTTTTGATAAATCATACTCTGCTTTAAATCCCCACTCTTCTTTTGCGGCTGTACAATCTAAAGAATTCGGCCAACTATCTGCAATCTCTTGTCTAATTGGGTCTACATCATAATTCATTTCAAAGGATGGAATATGCTTTTTAATTTCTTGTGCAATTTCTTCAGGTGTAAAACTCATAGCTGTTATGTTAAAAGCATTTCTATGTTTTAATTTTGATGGATCTGCTTCCATTAAATTTATAATTGCACCTATTGCATCTGGCATATACATCATATCCATGTAAGTTCCCTGTCCAATATATGAAGTATACTTTCCAGACTTTAATGCTTCGTAGTAAATGTCTACTGCATAATCAGTAGTTCCTCCTCCTGGAGGTGCTACATACGAAATAAGTCCTGGAAATCTTACTCCTCTTGTATCCACACCAAATTTATAATAATAATAATCACAAAGAAGTTCTCCTGATACTTTATTTACTCCATACATAGTTGTAGGTCTTTGAATTGTATCTTGTGGTGTATTGTCTTTTGGTGTAGACGGACCAAATGCACCTATTGAACTTGGTGTGAAAAATTGACATCCATATTCTCTTGCTATTTCTAATGCATTTACTAAGCCTCCCATATTTAAGTTCCATGCAAATAATGGTTTAGCTTCTGCTGTAGCAGAAAGTAATGCAGCCAAATGTACAATGGTATCAGAGTTATATTTTTTTACTAATCGATTCATATTTTCTCCATCCATTGCATCTAATATTTCAAAAGGCCCTAATTCTACAACTGGATGATCTGTAGGCTTTCTGATATCTGTAGCTACTACATTATCATTTCCATAGACTTCTCTCATTTTAGTAACTAACTCTGTACCTATTTGACCTAATGCTCCTGTGACAAATATTTTCTTCATCACCTATTCCCCCTTATAAAATGCCCATTTCTTTTCCTACTTTTTCATATATCTTTAAAGCTTTATCTAACATTTCTTTATTATGAGCTGCTGTAGGCATATTTCTTACTCTACCGGTTCCTCTTGGAACAGTTGGAAATACGATAGATTTTGCATAGACTCCCTCTTCATTAAGTCTTTTACTAAATAATTGAGTCTGATTTTCATCTCCAATAATACAAGGTGTAATAGGAGTCTCACTTTTTCCTATATTAAATCCAAGCTCTTTTAATCCTTTCTTTAAATAATTTCCGTTTTCCCAAAGCTGATCATGAAGTTTGGTACTCTCTGTAAGAATAGATATAGCTTCTATACATGCTGCTGCTGCACCTGGTGTAAGAGAAGTGGAAAATAAAAATGGTCTTGAACGAACCTTTAACCAATCAATTAGATCTTTCTTCCCTGCTACATATCCGCCTACTACTCCAATAGCTTTAGATAATGTTCCTATTTGAAAATCTATTTTATCTGAAAGTCCAAAATGTTTTACAGTACCTGCACCTTTTCCTAATACTCCTGAACCATGAGCATCATCTACATATGTAATCAGATCAAACTCTTGTGCAATTTCTACAATTTCAGGAAGCTTTGCAATATCTCCATCCATTGAAAATACACCATCTGTAATAATCATTATTTTATTGTATTTTCCTGATTCTTTTGCCTTTTTTGCTACTTCTCTTAAATGATCCATATCAGAGTGATTATAACGAATAATTTCTGCTTTTGATAATCTACAACCATCAATGATAGATGCATGATTGAGTTCATCTGACAAAATAGCATCATTTTTATCCATAACTGCTCCTATTGCACCCATATTACAGTTAAAACCTGATTGAAAAACAATAGCTCCTTGTGTATGTTTAAATGTAGCAAGTTTTTCCTCTAGTTCTATATGTATATCTAACGTTCCATTAATAGTACGAACAGCGCCTGCTCCTACACCATATTTTTTAGTGGCTTCAATACAAGCATCTACCAATCTTTCATTCGTAGCAAGTCCTAAATAATTATTAGAAGATAAATTAATAAGTTCTCTTCCTCTTATTTTTATAATAGGTCCATTTGCCCCTTCTAATGGATCTATCTCATTATAAAGTCCTCTTTTTTTTAAATCTTCTAAATTTTCCTCTAAGAATTTATTTAATATTTGACTAGACATTTTATATCCTCCTTTTTATTTTTTGTATTCACATGACATACATATGTGTTTTTAATGTTTTTATTTTCTTCATTTTAGTATTTTAATCAACTCTATTTGATTCACAATTTTATTAAATATATAATTTCATATACATCATAAAATATGATTGCCTCCTACGGACAGTATATCATTTTATATATTCTTATTCAATATTTTCCAAAATTATATTGAATATTTTAGAATATATAATATAAAATTAATTTTCTTTCAATTGACTTATATTTTAAAATTTTTTCCTCTTTAAAATATTTTTATGCATATAAAATATTTTCATTCTCCACAAAATACTTCTTGACACATAAAAAAAGAAATGCTACGATATTTCCATACAAGTGAATAAAATCTTCAGGGCAGGGTGTAATTCCCGACCGGCGGTATAGCCCGCGAGCCACTTTTGTGGTTGACTTGGTTAAATTCCAAGGCCGACAGTATAGTCTGGATGGAAGAAGAGAACTATGTAGATCTATATGTGTATTCATATTTTTATAGATGTACTTTTGCTATAATCAGATAGCCCTGAAAATAATATTTTTCAGGGCTTTTTTAATTCATAAAATTATGAGAAATTTTTATAAATTTTGGAATAATATAATCATATGTTGATTCCACAGAGGTGAAAAAATGGACACTTTTTATATGAAAAAAGCTTTAAATTTAGCTACTAAAGGCATTGGCTATACAAATCCGAACCCTTTAGTAGGAGCAGTTATTGTAAAAAATGGACAAATTATAGGAGAAGGTTATCATGAAAAATTTGGAAATCCTCATGCAGAAATCAATGCCTTCTTAAATTCAAAAGAAGATGTTAGTGAAGCTACTATGTATGTAACTTTAGAACCTTGCTCTCATTATGGTAAGACTCCTCCTTGTGCACAAGCCATTGTAGAAAACAAAATAAAAAAAGTAGTTATTGCTATGAAAGATCCAAATCCTTTAGTTTCAGGACATGGAATAGAAATATTAAAAAATAACAATATAGAAGTAGTTACAGGAGTTTTAGAAGAAGAAGCAAAAAAATCAAACGAAATATTTATAAAATATATCACTACAAAATTACCATTTTGCATATTAAAAACCTCAATGACACTAGATGGAAAAATTGCTACCTATACTGGAGATTCCAAATGGATTACCAATCTCTCATCCCGTGAATATGTCCATCTACTTAGACACAAAGTATCAGGAATCATGGTAGGAATTGGAACTGTTTTGGCAGATGATCCTCTATTAACTACTCGCCTTGTAAACCTTGAAGGAAAAAATCCTATTCGAATCATTGTAGATTCCAAAGGAAGAATCCCTCTAGATAGTAATATATTAAAAACGAGTAAAAATATAAAGACCATCATTGCCACAACTGATGCAGTTCCAACTGAAAAAATAAAATCTATACAAGATACAGGTGCACAAGTTTTAATTACTCCATCCAAAGATAGACAAGTAGATCTTTCTTACTTGATGAAAATCTTAGGAGAAAAAGGTATTGATAGTATTTTATTAGAAGGAGGAGGAACACTAAATTTTTCTGCTCTTCAAGAAGGAATCATAGACCAAGTAATATCTTTTATTGCTCCTAAAATAATAGGAGGAAAAAATGCACTAACACCTGTAGAAGGACAAGGTTTTTCTTTTATGAAAGATGCTTTATCCCTGCATCATATAGAAATACAACATTTCCACGAAGACATTATGCTCAAAGCCTATATTTCAAAGGAGGGATGACATGTTTACAGGTCTTATAGAAGAAATAGGCACTATTTTTTCTATTACAAAAGGAGAAAAATCAGCAAAAATCACAATTAAAGCAAAAAAAGTATTAGAAAATATTCATTTAGGAGATAGTATTGCTACAAACGGAGTATGTCTTACAGTTACTGATTTTAATACAGATTTTTTTTGTGTAGATGTAATGGCAGAAACTATGAGAAAAAGCAATTTAAAAGATCTTTTACCCAAAAGTCTTGTGAATCTAGAGAGAGCACTAAGAGTAGGTGATCGGCTAGGAGGTCATATTGTAAGTGGCCATATTGATGGAGTAGGAATTATTACAGATCTTCAAAGAGAAGATAATGCTATATGGATATCTATAAAGACAGATGAAGATATTTTAAAATATATTGTTTTAAAAGGTTCTATCACCATCGATGGTATTAGTTTGACTATAGCTTATGTAGATAATCATATATTCAAAATATCTATTATTCCTCATACAAAAAATATGACTACACTCCTTCATAAAAAAATAGGAGCTAGTGTCAATTTAGAATGCGATATGATGGGAAAATATATTGAAAAATTTTTAATGCAAAGACAAGCTTCTCCTAAAAAAGATATCAATATGAGTTTTTTATCCGAACATGGATTTATATAAATTTAGATACAGTATAGATTTTTTATAATTTAAAACGAGGTGATAAAAATGTATAAATTTAATACAATTCAACAAGCTTTAGAAGATATTAAAGTTGGAAAAATGGTTGTAGTCATTGATGATGAAGATCGAGAAAATGAAGGAGATCTTTTAATGGCTGCTGAGTTTGTAAAGCCTGAACACATCAATTTTATGGCAAAACATGCAAGAGGATTAATTTGTATGCCTATATGCAAAGAAAAGCTAAAAGAGTTAGATATGCCTCAGATGGTATCTCACAATACAGATAATCATCAAACTGCATTTACTGTATCTATTGATGCTATAGATACCACAACTGGAATTTCTGCTTTTGAAAGAGCTCATACTATACAAAAAGTGTTGGCTCCAAATAGTACATCTCATGACTTTAGAAAGCCTGGTCATATTTTCCCCCTTGAGGCCAAAGAAGGAGGCGTATTAAAAAGAGCAGGTCATACTGAAGCTTGTGTAGATTTAGCAAAGCTTGCTGGTCTTTATCCAGCTGGAGTCATTTGTGAGATTATGAATGAAGATGGATCTATGGCAAGAACTCCAGAGCTTATGGAATATGTTAAAAAGCATAATCTAAAAATTATTACTATTGCAGATTTAATAGAGTATAGAAGAAAACATGAAATACTCGTAGAAAAAATGGCAGAAGCTTCTCTACCTACAAAATATGGAAACTTTAAAGTCATAGGATATCAAAACAAATTAAATAAAGAGCATCACATAGCCCTTATAAAAGGAGATATTTCAGACGGAAATCCAGTTTTAGTAAGAGTTCACTCTGAATGTCTCACAGGAGATGCTTTTGGCTCTCTTCGTTGTGATTGTGGTGAACAATATGAGTCTGCTATGAGACAAATCGAAAAAGAAGGACGAGGAGTTCTTTTATATATGCGCCAAGAAGGAAGAGGCATTGGTCTTATCAATAAATTAAAAGCTTATGCTCTTCAAGATCAAGGAATGGATACAGTACAAGCTAATATTGCATTAGGATTTCCTGAAGATATGAGAGATTATGGAATAGGTGCACAAATTCTTTCTGACTTAGGAATTAAAAAAATAAAACTCATGACAAACAATCCTAAAAAGCTTTCTGGTCTTTCTGGCTATGGATTAGAGATGGTAGAAAGAGTTCCTATTATCATGGACTATCATAAAGAAAATGAATTTTATTTAAAAACAAAAGAAGAAAAAATGGGCCATATGTTAAACACAGAGGAGGAATAAAAATGAAAATATACGAAGGAAAATTAATTGTAAAGGAATTAAAATTTGCAGTAATCATAGGAAGATTTAATGAATTTATTGGAAGTAAGCTTTTATCAGGTGCATTAGATGCACTAAAAAGACATGGAGCTGATGAAAGTGATATAGAAATCATATGGGTCCCAGGAGCTTTTGAAATCCCTTTAGTTGCTAAAAAACTTGCCAAATCTAACAAATATGATGGAATCATTTGTTTGGGTGCAGTGATAAGAGGTGCCACTCCTCATTTTGATTATGTATCTAGTGAAGTCACAAAGGGAGTAGCTTTAGTAGGACTTGAAACTGAAGTTCCAGTAGTATTTGGAGTACTTACTACAGATACTATAGAACAAGCTATTGAAAGAGCAGGAACGAAAGCTGGAAATAAAGGATACGATGCAGCTATGACTGCTATTGAAATGGCTAATTTACTTAAAGAATTCTAAAAAGGTGGCTTTGCCACCTTTTACTTAATCATACGATCAATAGTTGTAAGAATCTCCTCTATCACCTCTTCATCTCCTTCTTTTATACGCTCTACAATACAAGTACGCATATGACTCTCAAGCAATACTCTTCCTACTCCCTTCATAGCGGATTGTATAGCTGCTATTTGAATCAAAATATCATTGCAGTAAACTCCCTTTTCAACCATTCCTTTAATACCTCTTACTTGTCCTTCTATTCTGTTTAATCTATTTACCAAAGCATTCGTTACTTCTTGTGAACGATGACTTACTTTTTCTCCATCTATGATATGACAACAAGGTTCCTTTTTTTTCATAAATTTCCTCCTTACAAGAAAAGTCTTAGAAGAAGCAATTCTATCTAAGACTTTTTTTGTTATATACTTTTTATTTCAATAACTTCATAGCCTACTTCTTCTACTTCATTTTTCAATGCTTCATCTTTCACTTCTTTACTTAATTGTATCACAGCATTTTTTCCTTGTAAATCTACTACAACCTCCTTAACTCCTTCTAGTTCTTCTAATGCATTCTTTACATGATTTACACAATGCATACAACTCATTCCTTCAATGATCATTAATTTTTTCATAATCTCTCCTCCTAATTTGGTTTAAAATTCTTAAGTCTTAAAGCATTTGTTAGCACAGATACAGAACTTAAAGACATTGCAGCTCCCGCAAACATAGGATCTAAAAGGGGCCCTCCTAATGCATAAAACACTCCTGCCGCCAATGGTATTCCTGCTGTATTATATAAAAATGCCCAAAAAAGATTTTGCTTGATATTTCTAATGGTGCTCTTACTTAATTGAATAGCAGTAGAAACATCCATCAAATCACTTCTCATAAGCACAATGTCCGCTGATTCCATAGCAACATCTGTTCCTGATCCTATTGCAATCCCTACATCCGCTTGAGCTAGAGCTGGAGCATCATTAATTCCATCTCCCACCATAGCTACAACGTCTCCTTCATTTTGAATTTTTTTCACTTCACTTGCTTTGTCTTCAGGTAAAACTTCTGCATATACTCTATCAATTCCTACTTGTTTGGCTATAGCATTTGCTGTTCTTTCATTGTCTCCTGTAATCATAGCGACTTTTATACCCATGTTGTGAAGCTTTTTTATAGCGTCTTTACTATTTTCCTTCACTACATCTGCAACAGCAATAAGAGCTACTAACTCATGATCTATTGCCATATACATAGGAGTTTTCCCTTCATCTGCTAGTTCTTGTCCTATATCTTTTGCTTTTTCTATTGGTATATTTTTTTGTTTCATTAGTTTTTTATTTCCTAAAAATATATTTTTATTTTCTATTTGTACTTCAATACCATGTCCTGGAATGGCTACAAAATCTTCTGATTTCAAAATATTGATTTGTTTACTTTTAGCCTTTCTTACAATAGCTTCTCCTAAGGGATGTTCTGATCCTCTTTCTGCCGATGCTGCAAGCTTAAGTATTTCTAGTGTATCCATATCTGTAAAAGTAATAAGATCTGTAACCTCAGGTCTTCCCTGTGTGATCGTTCCTGTTTTATCAAATACTACTGTTTGAATTTTATGAGCCGATTCTAATGCTTCTCCCCCTTTTATCAAAACTCCATGTTCTGCTCCTTTTCCTGTCCCAACCATAATTGCAGTAGGAGTAGCTAATCCTAATGCACAAGGACATGCAATAATCAATACTGAAATAAATATAGTAAGAGAAAATACAGGATCTTTTCCACTTACATACCAAATCAATGCAGATAATGTACCAATGCAAAATACTATAGGAACAAAATAAGAAGAAACTACATCTGCTAACTTAGCAATAGGAGCCTTTGAACCTTGTGCCTCTTCTACTAATTGAATAATTTGTGAAAGAGCAGTATCTTCTCCTACCTTTGTAGCTTTAAAATAAATCATTCCTTGCTTATTGATACTTCCTCCTACTACTTTGTCTCCTTTTTTCTTTTCTACAGGAATACTCTCTCCCGTAAGCATGGATTCATCTATGAAAGTATTTCCATCTATCACTTCTCCATCTACAGGTATTTTCCCTCCAGGTTTTACTAAAACTACATCTCCTACCTGTACTTCTTCAATAGGAATTTCTATCTCTTCTTCGTTTCTTATAATAATCGCATTCTTAGGTGCTAATCCCATTAATTTTTTAATAGCTTGTGAAGTTTTTCCTTTACTTACACTTTCTAGATATTTTCCTAAGGAAATTAAGGCAATAATTACTCCAGCTGATTCAAAATATAGATGATGAGCATACATCACTTCCCCATTTGCTATTTTATAAGTTGCATAAATTCCATATAAAACTGCTGCTCCTGTACCCATTGCAACCAAAGAATCCATATTTGGATTTTTTCTAAATATTGCTGAAAATCCTACTGTATAAAACTTATATCCATAACTTAATATGGGTATAACAAGTAATATTTGAATCCATGCAAAATTCAATGGATGAATCATAGGATGAATAAACTTCGGAAGATATAATCCTATCATCGGTCCCATAGCAATATAAAGAAGCGGTAGTGCAAATACAGTTGATACAAAAAACCTTTTCTTTAGATTTTTTATTTCTTGTTCTTTTCGGTCTTCATCTAATACTGTATTTTTCTCAATATTCAAGGGAGTATATCCAGCTTTTTTGATTGCTTCCTTAATATCTAAAAGCTTTACTTTATCTTCATCATATTCTAAAGACATTTTCTCTGTAGCAAAATTTACACTTACCTCTTGTACACCATCTAACTTCTTTACTACTCTTTCTGAAGCTTTTGCACAAGCTGCACAAGTCATACCATTTATTTTTAGCATTTCTTTTTTCATATTACCCCTCCTTTATACCCCTAGGGGGTATCTTGCTTTTATATTATATGACTTTCTTTTTTTTGTCAAGTCTTTATAAATTTCTTGTGTATCACAATCTCACTTCTACGCATATCCTATAACTGAAGAAAGAAATTTTTTATTATTATAAGGGGGAAAAAAAAATGTCTGTACATGAAGAATATATGAGAGAACCTAGCATGGATCGTGATCCATACCCAATGCCACCTGTTGGAATGCCCGGTATGCCACCTGGAATGCCTGGTATGCAACCTCCTATTGGTATGCCACCTCAAATGCCTGGCATGTGTCCTCCTATTGGTATGCCACCTCAAATGCCTGGCATGTGCCCTCCTATTGGCATGCCACCTAGCATGCCCGTTATGGGAGAACAAGATCTCAAAGAATTATGTTATATGGAACATATGCATGAATCCATGGCTTATATGTGTAAAGCTGAAGCATGTAGAATGCGTGCAATGCAATGCATCTACAACGATTAATTTGATATTTAAAAAGATACTGCTAAAGGGCAGTATCTTTTTAAATGGTTAATGTCTTTGGTTTTGTACCATATCTACTGTGCCTAATAATATATGAGCAAGACCAAAGCCTACAATCCCTGCAGCAATCATAGGTGCTATATCTTTTCTTTTCATAATAGTTCCTGTTAAAGTAACAGCAGACCCTAATGCAGTAGGAATCATTCCTTCTCGAATATGCATATCATTTCCTCCTTTAGCATAAAAGCTTACTATTAGATTGCTCTTTCTCCTTCCTTTTATCCATGGGAATCATTACAAAATATCGATTATTTTTACTCATACTTTTTAGGTATTTCTTCTAAAGTTATTTTTAAATTTATTTCTTTTCCATTTCTCATAACTTTTACATCGATCTTATCCTCTGGTCTATATTGATAAAGTCTTGTTGAAAGTTCTCTCATACCAGATATCTTTTGATCTTGTATACCTATAATAATATCGCCACTGCGAAGATCTCCTTTATTCGCCGGAGAATTAGGTGTAATCTCTAGTATATATACTCCTTTAGGTACAGATAAATCTGTATTCATATATTTTTCAAAAACATCTACATCTACACCTTTAATTCCTAAATAAGTTTTACTAAATTCACCTTTTTGTATAAATTGATCTACAATTGGCTTTGCTATATTAATAGGAATAGCAAAACCTAAACCTTCTCCTGATTGAATTTTAGCTGTATTAATCCCAATAACTTCTCCTTTATTATTTAAAAGAGGTCCTCCACTATTTCCTGGATTGATAGAAGCATCTGTTTGAATCAAATTTTCAATACTCTCTCTTTCATTGATTTGTACTTTTCTTCCTAATCCACTAATAATACCTGAAGTCACAGTTTTTTCAAATTCCATACCCAATGGATTTCCTATAGCAATAGCGACTTGCCCTACCTGCAAATCATCAGAATCTCCTAAATCTGCTACAGCTAAATTTAGCCCCTCTACTTTTAATACTGCCAAATCTAGCATCGAATCATTCCAAAGAATCTTAGCTTCTTTCTTTTTTCCATCATCAAATAAAATATTGATTTGTTGTACTTTTCCATTGTTAATCACATGTGAATTTGTTAAAATGTATCCATTTTTATCTACAATAACTCCAGTCCCTAACCCTTGTGCTACTTTTCTTCCAAAGAAAAAATCTTCTTCTACACTTTGAGTTGTAATCCCAACTACACAAGCCATAGATTTTTTTGCAACTGCCGATACTAAAAATTGTGTATTTGTATCCTCTACTTGAATGACTTGCTTTTTATCTTTTCCAAAGTAATGATCCGGATAAGGAAGAATATGTCCAAATATGTAAACAGGCATTATATAACTTGCAATGATTCCCCCTAACAAAGCTGAAATTAAAATAATACAAATCATAAAATATCCTTTTTTTCTATTTGGCTTTTTTTCCTCTTTTACTGTATAAACTACTGGAACATCAATAATTTCTATTTTTTCATCTTCCATTTTCATCCCCTCTTTCTGTTGATAAGTGTATTATATAAAAAGGTTATGAACAGAATATGAACAATTTGTGAACAATTTATTCTTTTAAAATAGAAAGCGAAAAAATAAAAGTAGTTCCTTTATTCATATGACTTTCTAAGATTATTTTCTCTTTATGCCTATCTATTATTTTTTTTACAATATACAAACCAAGTCCTGTTCCTTCTTTATTTCGATCTCTAGATTTATCAATTTTATAAAATCTATCCCATATTTTATTTTGCTCTTCTTTTTCAATACCTACTCCTTCATCTTCTATTTTTACCCATACCTTATTTTTTTCTTCATAAGTATAAATTTTAAGATTTTTATTTTCTTTCATAAACTTTATAGCATTATCTAAAAGATTTACAAGTACTTGCTCATATGCATCCTTATCCGCCCATACAAGTGATATTTTTTCTTTCAAATGAAGATCTATATAAATATTTTTTCTTTCAATCGTCTCTTCATATTTTAATAAAGTTCTTACAATCAATTCATTGATATGAAACTTTTGTGGATAAATAGGATATTGATCAGATTCCATTTTTTGAATATCCAATAAATTACCAATAAATTTTGTAAGTCTTTTTGTTTCGCCTAAGATAATATGTAAATATTTCTTCTGTTCATCTTTTTTTATTGTTCCATCTACCATTCCCTGTACAAAACCTTGAATCAACGTAAGAGGAGATCTCAATTCATGAGCAACAGCAGAGATAAAACTTCTTCTATGATCTTCAATTCTTTCCAATTGCTCTGCCATATCATTAAAAGTTTTTGTAACTTTCCCAATTTCATCTTTCTCATCTATTACCTCTACTCTTTGACTAAAATCTCCTTTTGCAATTTTTTGAGCTGCTTGTCCCATTGATCTTATAGGACCTGAAAGCTTTTTAGCCAACACATAAAGAATCACAAAAGAAATAAGAAGAGATACAGCCATAGCCTTCCATATAATTTTGTGAACTTCTTTAATAACCTTTGTAATTTCATAAAGGGGCGAGTGCATAACAATAGCATTATCTACTCTTCCATTGATAAAAATAGGCATTCCTACGGTAACCATTGGAGCTTGTCCTATCCCTTCATACACTCCTTTTTTTACAATTATTTTTCCTTCAAACACCTCTAAAATATCTGTGGTAGTAATCTGCTTTCCAATCCATTTCTTTTCATCACTAGATACTCCATAAATAATTCCTCTTTGATCAATTATCCATATTCTTGTATTTAAAAATCTCTCTACAGATTGAAGTTCTATATTTAATCTTTCCTTTGTAATATTTCTATTTAAATAATCAATCACTAATTCATTAATTTTTTCTCCTTCTTGTAAAAGTAATTTTTCATGTCTATTAAAAAAATAATTTTCAAAAAGTTGAGAAGCTAACAAACCTAGTATTAAAAAAGTAATAATAATAATTATAAAATAAGTAGCAAATAACTTTTTAAATACTGTATCAAGCATTATTTTTCACCTCAAACTTATATCCTACTCCCCATATAGTTTGGATACTATATTGATTTTTTAAAGATTCAAGCTTTTTCCTTATTCTTTTAATATGTACATCTATAGTTCTTATATCTCCTTCAAAATCGAATCCCCAAATGTTTTCAATTAGTTGTTCTCTTGTAAATACTATATTTTTATTTTTAACTAAAAAATATAAAAGCTCCATTTCCTTTGGAGGCAACACAATAATTTTGTCATTTATTTTTACTCTATAAAGATCCGTATCTATAGATAAATTAGGAAGAATAATACTTCTTGTAGTAACAGGCTTCTCTCCCATCCTTCTTAAAACAGCTTCTACTCTTGCTATTAACTCTCTAGGTTCAAAGGGCTTTACTATATAATCATCTGCTCCTAATTTTAATCCCAAGACCTTATCAAAAGTATCTCCTTTTGCTGTAAGCATAATAATAGGTACATTACTTATTTTTTTTATCTCTCTACATACATCCCATCCATCCATTTTGGGAAGCATAATATCTAAAATTACAAGACTTGGTGTTTCTTCTTTAAATTTTTCTATGACACTTACTCCATCATAAGCTACACAAACTTTATATCCTTCTTTTTTTAGATACATCTCAATCAATTCACAAATATATATATCATCATCTACAATGAGTATTTTTCTTTTATCCATATCCATCCCTCCTCTCTTTTATTATATCAAAAAGGCCTCATAAAGGCCTTACACATCTGCTTGTTTTGTTGGAATACATATAAGTCTTCCAGGAGCAAATTCACTTGTAATCATGTTAGGATTCGCTTTTAACAATTCATTGGCTCCCACTACAAATTTTTCTGCTACAGAAGATAAACTTTCTCCAGGTTGAATAATATAAGTTTTATTTTCTGGACAAGTTAGAGAAGGTTTGGACTTAGGAATACATATTTGTTCTCCTACTACAAGATGGTCTACATCTAAATTAGGATTTGATGTCTTAAGTAATTCATAAGAAATATCAAATTTAGTAGCAATCTTAAAGAAAGTATCTCCGTCTTCTATAGTATATAATTTTCCACTCGGACATGATATTGTCTTTTTAGGAATACATATCACTTGGCCTACCATCAAATGATAAGGATTTAAATATGGATTGAGTCTTATAATTTCATTTACAGAAATATTATATTCCTTTGCAATTTTATATAATGTATCTCCATATTTGATAGTATAATAACTTCCAGTAGGACAAGATATATTAGGCATCATAGGTACACAAAGCCCCTCTCCTACTTGAAGGTTATTTGGATTTTTTAATCCATTTAAAAAAACAAGATACTCTACTGTAGTATTATATTTTTTTGCAATTGCATATAAACTATCACCTGGCTTTACAACATAACTTATCGTTCCCGTTGGACAAGATCTATACATGAAATATCCCCCTTTTATTTTAACTTAATACATCTTATGCTCTAACTAGCAAAATAGTTTCAATGAACTTGTTTGTATGTTACACTTATATAAGAATATATGGATAAGGAGCTGATTTTATGAGTGAAAACTATAAATTTCATCAAAATAGCAAATGTGAGTATTTTCCCTGTCATAAAGTAAAAGATGAAGAAAGCTTTAATTGCCTTTTTTGTTTTTGTCCTCTTTATATGTTAAAAGATAAATGTGGAGGAAATTTCATTTATACAAACGGTGTAAAAGACTGTAGTAATTGTATGATTCCCCATGGAAAAGGAGCATACGATTATGTCATGTCTAAAATGGGTGAAGTCATTCGTATTGGTAGCGAAAAAGAATAGCAAAATATATTATGAACATATTTAGTCAGCAATCCACACCATCTCCGTCATAAATAAAATAATATTCAAAAAATATTTACAAATTTCAGAATATATAGTATCATATATATAGTAGATCTTAAAAGAAAATGTTTAAACTTGTACTATATTTGGTATTCTACATTCGTTAAAGGGGAAGCGATGGGGATATGAGAAAAACAAAGGAAATCAAAAGGGAAATTGAAGATTTAAGGAATCATTTGTATTATTTAATTAATCAAAAGAAAAATCTAGTTACACCAGAAGTTGTCATAGTTAGTCAAGCACTAGATCAGGTACTCAATGAATACAATACTACTATAAAAAAACAGATAGCATAGCTATCTGTTTTTTTATAGTAGTAAAACATTATATATTTAAATAAAATTTCAAATTACTTCAGAAGATATGATCATCCAAATTTTTTATATAGTTTGAATAATTTCTAATACTAATTTTGCACTATTTACTAAATCTTCTATTTTTAAATGCTCCTCTAATGTATGAGGCTTTTTCTCTCCTATTCCTAAATTAATTGCTTTTAAACCATTTGCATTAAATATATTTGTATCACTACCGCCCCCTGAACTTTGAAGAGAAGACATCATTCCAAGCTTTCCACAAGCTTTTTTTACAATATTTACAATTTCATCATTTTCATGTATTTCAAAAGCACTATACATTCTTTTGGCCTCTACTTCTGCCTTTGCACCATATTCCTTTGCAGCTTTTTCAAAACAATCTAACATATGAGCGGTTTGTTGATCTAGTTTTTCATTATTTAAACTTCTAGCTTCTGCTTGAATGATAACCTCTGGACAAACAATATTTGTAGCTTTTCCACCTTCTATACTTCCTATATTGGCAGTAGTTTCCTCATCAATTCTTAAAAGCTTCATCATACTAATCGCTTTTGAAGCAACCTCTATCGCACTGATTCCTTCTTCTGGAGCTACTCCTGCATGAGCTGGTTTTCCAATAATTTTTGCATGGATTTTATCTTGTGCAGGTCCTTTTACAATAATTTGTCCTGGTTCTCCACCACTATCTAATATAAATGCCTTTTTTGCTTGTATCTTAGTATAATCTAGATTTTTTGCTCCATGTAGTCCTCCTTCTTCAATAATACTAAATACTACCTCAATCGGTCCATGGTCTATATTTTTTTCTTTTACAACTTTTAACGCTTCTATTACAGCTGCAATTCCAGCTTTATCATCTCCACCTAATATAGTCGTTCCATCACTATAGATTACTCCATCTTTTATAATAGGCTTAATTCCTTCACTAGGATCTACTGTATCCATATGGCAACTAAATAAAATAGATTCTACTTCTTTATTTCCTTCCAATCTTGCAATAACATTTCCTGTGTCTGATCCTACCTTTTCTCCTGCATCATCTATATGTACTTTAAATCCCAAAGCCTCTAATTCCTTAGTAATAAATTTTGCAAAATTTCCTTCTTTTCTTGTTGGACTATCAATTTGTACATACTCTAAAAAAGCATTGACAATTCTTTCTTGATTGATCATTTAATCTCCCCCATTTCTTTTTTCTATATTATGTATTCTATTTTTTTCTATAATATCCTTTTTATACATAAAAGACACCCTAAGGTGCCTTTTAATCTACATTGGTATATGAATAAATGCATCTGGTCCAATAGGAGCCCCTGTTAGATACCAACCTATTAACAATACAGTCCATCCAGCTAAAAATACAATAGAATATGGAAGCATTGTAGAAATTAAAGTACCAATTCCAGTATCCTTATCATATTTTTGAGCAAATACTACAATTAATGCAAAATAAGACATTAAAGGTGTAATAATATTTGTACAAGAATCTCCTATACGATATGCAAGCTGTGTAAACTCTGGTGTAAATCCTAATTGATACATCATTGGAATAAAGATAGGAGCCATAATTCCCCATTTAGCAGATGCTGATCCAATAAATAAATTAATAAATCCAGCAACTATAATAAACGATATTACTAGAGGAAGTCCTGTAAATCCTATAGCTTCTAAGAAGTTTGCACCACTTACAGCTAAAATAATTCCTAAATTTGTATATGAGAAGTAATTGATAAATTGAGCAGCAAAGAAACATAGTACTAAATAACCACCCATGCCTCCCATAGCCTTACTCATACATGAAATAACATCTTTATCATTTTTAATAGCACCTACTACGATTCCATATACTAACCCTGGAACTAAGAAGAAAAACATAATTGTTGGAACCAAACCATCATGAATAAAAGTTTTTAATTCTCCGTCTACTCTCAATACTGCATTTTCAGGAATCATTAAAAATAACATAATTCCAATAAATGCCAATACAGAAAATCCTGCTGCTACTAGTCCTTTTCTTTCTCGGTCTGTTACTTCCATAGAATTATCTTCTTCATGCACTCCTTTGTATTCACCAAGTCTTGGCTCTACTATTTTTTCAGTTACTATTGTACCTAAAATAGTAATCAAGAATGTAGAAACAAACATAAAGTAATAATTAGAAGTAGGTAAAATCGTTAAATCCATTCCACCTGCTTTCATAGCTTCATTTGTAATTCCTGTTAATAATGGATCTAGTGTACCTAATAAAAGGTTGGCTGAAAATCCACCAGATACTCCTGCAAAAGCTGCTGCCATACCAGCTAGTGGATGACGTTTAAAGCCTAAAAATACAATAGCCCCTAATGGAACCAATACGATATACCCTGCATCTGATGCAATATTTGACATAACCCCTGCAAATACTAAAACAGCAGTAATCAGTCTTTTAGGTGTGCTAAGTACTAATTTTTTAAGTGCAGCATTGATCATACCTGTTCCTTCTGCAACACCTACTCCAAGCATAGCTACTAAAACTGTTCCTAACGGACTAAATCCTGTAAAGTTTCCTGTAGCTGTGTTAAACATAAACCTTAGCCCTTCAGCATTAAATAGAGATACAGCTGCCACTGTTTTTTCTGCTTGTGCTTTTGCATCATAAAAATTCACAGCAAGATCTCGACGAACAGCAATTTCTGAAATAACAATTACAATAAATGCTAATAGTAAAAAAATGATTGCTGGATGAGGTAATTTGTTTCCTACTACTTCAACTACATTTAAAAACTTGTTAAACAAACCATTCTTTTTTGTTTCAGATGCCTTTGATAAATTTGACAATATAATTCCTCCTTCTCTTAAATTAAGATTTACTATTCTGAAAATTGAGCTTGGTTGTATGTATAATTTATATTATCATATTTTTTATCTTCCATTTTTTAAGTTTTTGTAATGATTTCCTTGTAATTGTTTCAAAAACTTAATTTTTTTCACATGATTATTTATTAATAATGCATATTACAGAATTTTTATATATTTTATCTTTAAAAATAAAGGTGGAAGTATCACCCACCTTTATTTTTTTCTTCTTATTAATACACTTGCAGTAATTGCAGTAAGTGGAATAGTAAGGACTAATCCTATACTTCCTGCAAGGGATCTTATTACTTCTGTAGCTATAATATCTAAATTTAAAATTTTAATCATAGATGTTTCATACGCCATAAATAAAAGCAAAAGAGGAATCGAGCTTCCTGTATAAGCTAAAATTAGTGTATTGGTCATAGTCCCCATAACGTCTGTTCCTATATTCATACCTGCCTTAAATAATTCCTTTGTATTCATAGATGGATTCGCCTTATGAATTTCTTCTATAGAAGACGATATAGACATACCAATATCCATAACTGCCCCTAATGCTCCCATAATCATTCCTGAAAATAATAAATCTTTAAAATCAAAATGAATATTTTGTGGAATAAATAAAAGCATATTTGCTTCTTCACTACTCATTCCTGTAAGCTTTACTTGACTTCCTATATAATAGGCAATCATTCCTGCAATAATTACGCCTCCACTCGTTCCAATAATTCCTGCAATACTTTTACTATTTATTCCTCCTATAATTAACATAGTCAATACAGTAATTCCAATAGATATTATAATAGTAATAGGTATTGGATTTACTCCCTTTAAAATCATAGGAAGAAGTATTTTCATCACTGCTAAAATAGTTAACGTAAGAGTAATCACAGCTTTTACTCCCTTTTTTCTTCCTATTAATATCATCAGTAACATAAATATAACATATAAATACATCATATAATGTTGCCTCATATACTCTGTAATTGCTACATTTACATAATTATTTTCTTCTTCAATAGCTATGATTACCTTATCCCCTGTTTTTACAGGAATAGCAAAAGAAGAATTATCAGGAATATCATGTTCAATTTCATATATTTTTCCTTTATATTTTCCACTATTTACTTTTAATTTTACATACTGATATTGTTGTGTATATCCTTGTGTAATTGTTATTTTTTGTATTTCACTACAATCTAAAACAACTGCACTTTCTGTATAACTAATGGGATTATCTTGTAAATCTTGTGCATATATAGCATCACATGATAAAATCATCAAAATAAAAACTAGGAATATTTTCTTCATTATTTCCCTCCATTTAAGTCTTTTGTCCTAGTATACCATTTTTCTTTTATAAAAACAAAAACTCCTAATGTTTAGGAGTTTTTGTTTTTGACGGACAATTGTAATCGCTGCATCCACTGCATCCAGTACAACCGCCACCTGTTATTTCTTTTTTAATGCTTTTTATAAGACAATAGATTCCAAGACCTATAATAGGTATTCCTATGATCCATGTCATATGATCATCTCCTTAAAATCCTAAAAGACTTCCAACTTGATATACAACAAAAGATACAATCCATGCAATCAATGTAGTATAAACTATTGAGAACCAAGTCCATTTCCAAGAATTTGTTTCTTTTTTGATTACTCCAATTACAGCTACACAAGGAAGATATAATAAAGAGAATACCATAAAAGATAGTGCACTCATACCTGTAAATCCTGCAGCCTTTAATGCTCCTGCCATACCCATGACATCACCTTCCATAGCTGCCTCTCCTACCGCTTCTCCAAGTCCATAAATTACTGCCATACTACTTACTACTACTTCTTTTGCTAATAATCCTGTAATTAGAGATATTCCTGCTTGCCATGATCCAAATCCTAATGGTTTAAAGAAAGGTGCCATAAAGTTTCCTATACTTGCTCCTATACTTTGTTCCATATCTACCATTCCTGTAAAGTTAAATCCTAAAATAAACCAGATTAATATGGAAGCTGAGAATATAACAGTACCTGCACGAAGAAGATATCCTTTTACTCTTTCTAATACACTAATTCCTGTTCCTCCTAATGTTGGGAATCTATATGGAGGAAGCTCCATTACAAAAGGAGTTTGTTCTCCTTTAAATAAAGTCTTTTTAAATAATAATGCTGAGAAAATTGCAACAATAATTCCAAGCACATACAAAGCAAATACTATTGTACTTGTATATTGTGGAAAAAAGATTCCTGCAAATAATATATAAATAGGCGCTCTTGCTCCACAAGACATAAAAGGTACTACTAATATAGATGCTAGACGATCTTTTTCATCTTCTAAAGTTCTTGTTCCCATTACCGCTGGAACTGAGCATCCAAATCCTATAAGCATAGGGATAAATGCTTTTCCACTAAGACCTATTTTTCTCATAGCTCTATCCATTATAAAAGCAACTCTTGCCATATATCCACTATCTTCTAAAATAGAGATGGCAACAAATAAAAATGCAATTTGTGGTAAGAATGTCATAACTGCTCCTACTCCACCTATAATTCCATCTACAACTAAAGAAATCAACCATTCTGCACTTCCTGCTGCTTCTAATGAAGCTTCTGCTACTTCTCCTAATGCTCCAAAACTTTCATCAATCATATCTAAAAATATTTCTCCAACGTTAATAGAGAACCAAAATACAAAATACATAAGTCCTGCAAAAATAGGGAGTCCTAACCATTTATTTGTAATGACTTTATCAATTTTATCAGAGGTAGTAAGAGCTGCATCTTTAGGTTTTTTAATACATTTCTGAATAACACTTGAAACGTATTGATATCTTTGATCAGCAATTAAACTTTCATAATCATCTAAAAGCTCATCTCCTGTTACAGCTAACTCTTCTTGTGTTTGAATACTTGGCTTTAAATTTAATAAATCCATGACTACTTCATCTTCTTCAATTACTTTTAAAGCTAGCCATCTTAAATTATATTTAGAAATATTTGTTTTTGTTTTTAACATCTGTATAGCTTCTTCAATTTTCTTTTCTAGATCTTTTCCATAATTCACTTGATTTGGACTATACTTTATATTTTTAAGTGCAATATCTACAGCTTTATCCAAAAGCTCTTTAAGTCCTTTTTTCTGTGTTGCTACAATAGGTACAACAGGTACTCCTAAACTTTCTGATAATTTCTCTACATTGATCTTATACCCTCTTTTTTCTGCCATATCCATCATATTAAGAGCTAACACAACAGGTTTTCCAAGCTCTATAAGCTGCATAGAAAGGTATAAGTTTCTTTCTATATTAGATGCATCTACTATGTTTATAACTACATCTGGACTTTCATCTACTATATAGTTTCTTGCAATCATCTCTTCTAATGAATAGGGAGATAAACTATATGTTCCTGGTAAATCCACTGCAATCATATTGTGATCCTTATACTTTACTTTTCCTTCTTTTTTCTCAACTGTAACCCCAGGCCAGTTTCCCACTGAATGCCTAGCTCCCGTTAAAGCATTAAATAATGTGGTCTTCCCACTATTAGGGTTTCCAGCTAAGGCAATAGTAATATTTTGGGCCATCATTATCACTCCTTATTTGAATATAAAAATCATTCTCAGTCTATAAACAAAAAAATAATACCTCTACTCCATGATGATATTTTTAGCATCTTCTTGTCTTAAGGTTAAATTATATCCTCTTACCTTTACTTCTATAGGATCTCCTAGAGGTGCTTTTTTTTCTACATATATTTCTGTTCCTGCTACAACTCCCATATCCATAAGCCTTCTTTTTGTTGGACCTGCTCCTAAAACTTTTGCAATTTTTCCACTTTCTTTAGGCTGTAAGTCTTTTAATGTTTTGTTCACACCTATACCTCCTTTACGCCATCTCAACCATAATTTGTTGTGTTACAACACTTCCTAAAACTAATCTAGAGCCTCTTACATTCACAATAAATGCTCCATTTGTATTGTTAGAGATTACATTTAATTTCACCCCAGGAGTCAGTCCCATATCCTGAAGCTTTTTCTTTAGTTTTGGACCCCAATTAATAGCATTTAAAATTACTTCTTGTCCTGGATTGGCCATAGATAAAGGCATCACTCATCCTCCTTTTTTAATAACAATTATCATTTATTATATATAATCTCTTTTTTATGACTATGATTATCATTTACATTGGTATTATATTCTAAATGCTGTGAGCTGTCAACTACTTTTAGTTTTACAATTTTTACATATTCCATAAAGGGTAATTCCCATTCCCTTTATTTTAAATTTTTCTTGATCATATTTTATTTTTTCTTTATTCAATGGAATGCACTTTTTCTGTTTGCATTTTTTGCATACCATAAAGCAATAATTGTTTTCAACAAGTTGAAAATATCTCATTCCCTTATAAAAATCATTACAATAAATTTTTTTAATATTGATCAATTTTTCTAATGCTCTATAAATAGTTCTTTTGCTTATTTTTTTATTTTCTTCATCAATTTTTGTTGTGATTTCTTGAATGCTGAAAATAGACAAAGGATTTTTGTTGAATATTTCATAAATAATTCTCTGCTTCATAGATAATTCTTCTAAAGTATTCAAATTCAATCATACCTTTCATCAATCTATAAACATTTTTTAATAAATAAATCTACTAATTCCTTATCAAACTGAGTATTTTGTCCTTCTTGTAGTCTTTCTATAGCATCTTTTTTAGATAAAGCTTTTTTATATGGTCTCTCTCCTGTCATAGCTTCATATGCATCACAAATGCTAAGCATTTTGACTTTATAAGGAATCTCCTCTTTTAAAAGTCCAAATGCATATCCCTCTCCATCTACTCTTTCATGATGATATAAGATATAAGGAAGAAGTTGTTTTGGGCCTTTCATTTTTTTAAAAATTTCATATCCTCTTATAGAATGATTTTTCATAACTTCATATTCTCTTTGCGTCAATTTATCATTTTTTAAAAGAATTTTATCTTCAATATTAATTTTTCCTATATCATGTACAATACCTGCTTGATAAAGTTCTTCTATATTATCCATAGAGTCATTCAATTTTTCACCAAATCTTTTTGCATACCAAGCGACTTGTAAAGAATGATTCTTTGTAATCTCATCTTTTTTTTCTAACAGTTTTATGACTTTTTCTATGATCCATACATTATTTACTTCTTTTTTAATTAGCTTTTTTGCATACATATAATCTTAGGGCTTTTGCCTTTGTACTCCTTTCGTAATTATAAACGATATTCATTATCAATAATGTTACCATATTATTATTTGTTTGTAAAATACTTTATAAGTATTAAAAATCTTCTATTGACAGAAACCTATTTGAAAACTACAATATATTTGATAATAATTATCAATTAAGTAAAGGAGTCTTATTATGCTTGATTTGAAAATTTCTAAAACCAAAATGATAGAAGAATTATATTTAAGTATACACCTTATGGTTGGACTTATAGGTGTACTCATTGTAACTCACCTTGATCAAGGTATTTTTTCTTTACATACTAAATCTTTATTATGGATTTATTTTTTCTATTCTATTATTTATGTTATACATTTTATTAAAAAAGTTTATTTTAAAAATATTTTATCTATTGATCCTAATATTTATCTGGCTTTCTTAGATGGTATATTTATTACATTATTTTTGTATCTATCTCCTAAAAATTTTTATGCAATTTTTCATTTTTTTTATATTTATATTGCCCTTGAAAGCATTCGTTTTTATGATAAAAATTCTTCTATTTTTAGCACTTTTGTTTCTATATGTTATACCTTAATTATCATTCTTGATAACCCTCGTAGTATTATTTCTTTTGAATTTTTTATACATATAGCTTCTTTTTATTTATTAAGCTATATTTTATCTTCTGTCATTCATGAAATCCATCAACTCGAAAATCAAGTACATTTTATGTTTGAGGAAATTAAAACAAAGAATAATATTTTAAAAGAAATAGCTTCTAAAGATTACCTAACTAAATTGTACAATCATAAAAGTTTTTACGAGTTTTTTGAAAAAATAATCACAACAACCAAAATCGATAACACTCCATTTTGTCTAACTATTATGGATATTGATAATTTTAAAAAAGTCAACGATACTTATGGGCATGTAGTAGGAGATATGATTTTAAAAGAAATATCCTTAATCATAAAGAAAAATACAAGGAAAACAGATATTGCTGCTCGATATGGAGGAGAAGAATTTGCTATATTATTTCCAAATACATCTATAGATGAATCCCAAAAAATATGTGAAAGAATTAGAATATCTATTGAAAAACATGTATTTTTTATTCATGATCATAAGATTCAAATTACTATTAGTGGAGGTTTAGGCGGTGCTATGATCTCATCTATATCTTCTAAAGGAGTATTTTTTATTGAATTTGTAGATCAACTTTTATACGAAGCAAAAAGATTTGGAAAAAATCAAATTAAATCTTCTTCACAAATTGTTTTCATAGAAAACTAAAAATTCGCATGTTCTTATAAGAACATGCGAATTTTTATATTCATCTAAAACAAGTCTTAGTTTATGTACAACAACCTCTACAATTTTTACAAATTGCTAACTTCTTAGATAAGTCACTTGTAGCTCTTTTAGCAAATATACAGGGTACATCCAAATTTTTAGATTCCCTCTTAATAATATTGACTAAATTATGTTCTATAAAATCATACAAAACAATAATCATATCAATATTTCCTGGTAAATCTTTTTTTCTCATTCCTTTTTTTCTTCCAGCCCAATGAATATAGTCATGAATTCCCTGTTGACTTAATACTTCAGGAATATTTCCAAGTCGGTCTCCACCTACAATTAATGCAGTCACATTTCCACTCTCCTTATTGATATTGATTATCATTATTATATACTAATGATAATTTTATGTCAATTCATATTTTTTATACATTTTATTTTAATCCATAATTATTCTATTCCTATCTTTCATGTCCAAAGAAATTTATTTATAATATTGTTATCGATTGTAAATGAAACGATAAATTATATTATAAATAACCAAACTGTTGACAAACTATATTTTAGCAAAGTCATAGATTATGTTATAATCAATAAAAAGATATAATCATAAGCCTTTATAATGAAAAAATGATATACTTGGAGGGATTTATATGATCAATACAGTAAATCAATTTACAAAAGAAATAAAAGATGAACTTATTTATTTAAGTGAGTACATAAGAAACAATCCTGAACTAGGATATGAGGAACATAAAGCGTGTACAGCTCATGTAGAAATCTTAAAAAAACATGGCTTTGATGTAGAAGAAAATTTTTTAGGAATATCCACTGCTTTTCGTGCAGAATTTGATAGTAAAAAAGAAGGTAGAAATATTGCTTATCTTGCTGAATATGATGCCCTGCCTGGAATTGGTCATGGATGTGGCCATAATCTTTTAGGAACTACAAGTACTGGAGCAGGAATTGTACTTAGTAAACTTATAAAAGATATCGGTGGAAAAGTAGTAGTGTTTGGAACTCCTGCTGAAGAAACTAGTGGTGCAAAAGTAGATATGGCAACTGCAGGAGCTTTTAATAATATTCATGTAGCTATGATGGCTCATCCTGCTGATTTTCATTATAAAAGTGGTAGCTCTTTGGCTATGGAAGCTATTGAATTTACGTTTAGAGGTAAAACATCTCATGCAGCAGCTTCTCCTGATAAAGGAGTCAATGCACTAGATGCATGTATCAATACTTTTAACAATATCAATGCTTTAAGAGAGCATATCAAAAGTGATGCAAGAGTTCATGGAATTATTAAAGAAGGTGGACAAGCTGCTAATATTGTTCCTGATCTTTGCATTGCTCAATTTTATGTTCGTGCTACTACAAAGACTTATTTAAAAGAATTAATAGAAAAAGTAAAAAATTGTGCTCGAGGAGCTTCTTTAGCTGCTGGCACTACTCTTGAGATTAGAAATTATGAAGCAAGCTATGACAACTTAGTTACCAATGAAACTTTATCTAAAGCTTATACAAAAAAATTACATGAAGTAGGTGTTACAGAAATTCATGAGCCTAAAGATAGTTATGGATCATTAGATGCAGGAAATGTAAGTCATATATGTCCTACCATCCACCCATACTTTGGTATTTGTGAAAGTGAAACTCCTGGTCATACTATAGAGCTTCAAGAAGCTACTAGTAAGCTTTTAGCTTTTAATAGCATGGAACAAACTATCGATGCCTTAGTCTTAACAGCTATAGATATAATTACAAATGATGAGTTATATAAACAAATCAAATTTGAATTTGATACTGCACAAAAATAAACCGCCAATTGGCGGTTTATTTTTTAATATTTTCTTCTTTTAAAATATCCTCTTCCTATTAAAGCTACAAGTCCTAATCCAATTACAATAGCAGGCAGTGCTACTCCATTGCTGGCTTCCTTTTTAGTTTCTTTTTTCTCGATTTCATATGCTTTTCCCATAGCTTCTTGTGCTTGTTCTGGTTCTTCTGGTTCTTCTTTTTTTTCATTTAATTGCTCTTGTCTGTTTCCTACATTACTTTTTGATAGGTCTTGAGTTTCTTTAATAACACCTGTACTATTTGTATTGATCTTTTGATCTTCACTTTCTTTTGCTATCCCCTTTTGAACAGCTGTAGCTTCTTGTTTTACAACTTCTGTAGGTGTTACTATGCTTTTTGGTGTTTCTTGTACATTTGAATTTTTTTGTATCTTTTCATCTGCTTGTTGTTGTTCTTTAGAAGGTATTTCTGTTTTTGGATCTTCTTGTTTTACCTCCTCTTGTTTCACTTGTTCTTGTTTTATATCTTCTTGTTTAGGTTTATTTTTACTTGAAGAAGAAGATGATGATGGTGTAGATGGTTGCTGATTTTTAGATGTATCAATTTTTATATCTTTATGAGTTGCATCTTTAAATATACTTTCAAATTTTTTCATTGTATCTTGATCTAGAGTAGAAAAGCTTGCTGCTAGTTCATTTACCTTTACATTTCCACAAGTATGATGACAACATACTACTCCGTATTCTACTGCATTATTAATATAAATATCAGCAATCTGTTTCATAGTTTCTGCATCTGCATTCCACATATCTCTTCTTGCAGCTTCCATTTGCCATCCAATAATAGATTGCATTACATATGGATCTAATTGTGCTCTTACATTTTCATCTAATATAATGGCATCTGCTACACTTTTCCATCCCCAATCATCAATTGCATCTAAAGTAGCATCCATTAAAAACATATTGCCTATATGTTTTCCTATTTCTGCACTTCCTGCATATCCTTCCTTTAACATTCCTTCAATCCATTTTGGATTTAAAATTCTTGTTCTTAATTCTGTAGATATAAATTCTGATAAACTTTGTACTTTAGGATCTCCTGCTTTTCTTGTATTGATAATAAATGTTTTTATATCTTTTCCAGATGCAGCTTTAGCAGCAAGTCTTAATCCTCCTAAATATTGTGCCACATCATCATTATCTAAAGTTCCCCATAAAGAATCTCTTATTTGAGTTACTGTATCTACATTTTTAAGAGCCTCTTTAAATATATCCTTTGCTTCTTTTCCATAGGTCTCTTTTCCATAAATATAAGACATACGATTCATATAAGTATTTACTAAATCATCTTGTGTCTCCCAAGCACTAGTAGTTTCTGCCAAAGTAGATACCCCAGTTCCATAAGTTCCTGGTGCATCTCCAAATATTCTAGCTCCTGCTAACAATTCTGCTTCTTTTTCACTTACTCCTTTTTCTTTTAGTTGATTTAAAATTTCATCATAGTGTTTTTTAACATGATTTTGATCATTGCTTTCATCTACTTTTGATACTTCTCTAAAAGCTTCATCTAAAACTCCTATTGTATTTGAAAAAGTATCTCTAAATAATCCTGATATACTTACCACTACATCTACACGAGGTCTTCCTAATTCTTCTATAGGTGTAACTTTTACAGAGTTTACATTTCCTTTTTTATCCCATACTGGCTCTGTTCCTATCATTCTTAAAATCATTCCAACACTTTCTCCATTTGTTCTCATCGTTTCAA
Source organism: Anaerophilus nitritigenes (assembly GCF_004138215.1). GTDB lineage: Bacteria > Bacillota > Clostridia > Peptostreptococcales > Thermotaleaceae > Anaerophilus > Anaerophilus nitritogenes. The sequence continues at coordinate 36,506 of NZ_RYYS01000064.1, read as the reverse complement.
TAGCCCATAATACAACCCCTACAGAATCAGGATATTTCCCAGTTTCTTGTTTATATCTTTCTAAAAGATCATCAGCAGCTTTTTTTCCTGTTTCCCATGCAGCTTTATCAGGAATTTGTCTAGGGTCAAAAGTTGAAAAATTTCTTCCTGTAGGCATAGCATCAGGAACTCTTATAGGATCTCTTGATGGACCTGGTTCTATGTACTCTCCATTTAATGCACGAATCAAATTGATAATTTCTTGACTTGCCAAGCTTAAATTTTTTTCTATAGTTTCTCTATCACTTTCTCTACTCTTATCATATCCAATGATAGAGTTTACCATTTGATCAAATAAATCTCCCTTAGGTGCTACTCCTAGTGTATGAAGTCCATAAGGCATAAGTTCTGTTGCCAAATCCTCTAGGTATTCATGAAGATCTTCTGCTGATTCATAAAAGTTTGTTTCAAGATTCAAATTGATTTCTTGATCAATATGATTATTTTTCACCATTTCAATTATTTGTTTTTGAAGCTCTAAAGCTCTTGCTTCATTGTTTTTTCTCATTTCATCTAAATAACTTACTACTAAATTTTGAAGTTGAACCAACTCTCCATAAAGCTCTGGTTGAACCATAGGAGGAGTCAAATGATCAATAATTACTGCATATCCTCTTCTTTTTGCTTGTGTTCCCTCTCCTGGATTATTCATAATATAAGGATTAATATTTACCATATTTCCAATTAATTGATCTGGCCAATCATTCTCTCCTAATCCTACACTTTTTCCTGGTAACCATTCTAGTGTACCATGAGTCCCTAAATGAATCACTGCATCTGCTTTAAATTCATTTTGAAGCCAAAAGTAAAAAGCAATATATTGATGATTTGGTGGAAGCTTTGCTGAATGAGCAATTTTATTTGGATCATCTCCCCATCCTCTCATTGGCTGTGGTCCTACAAAAACATTTCCCATCTTCATTCCTGGGATGATCATCTTTCCATCTACAACCATTACATTTCCAGGAGCTGATCCCCACTCTTTTTCTACCTCCTCTTTTAAGATTTGAGGAAGCTTTTCATACCATTTCATATATTCATCTACAGATATTGTTAAAATATCTTCTTGTAAAAGCTTTTCCATCTCTCCTGGTGCCCAACTACCTACATTTCTTCCTTGCTTTTGAATCATCTCTTCTAAAGTTTTTGCATCTGTATGTTGATCTATTGTATATCCATCTTGTTTTAATGCTCCTAATACATTGGATGCACTTTCTATTACATTTAAATAAGATGCTTTGATTCCATCTTTACCTCCATCATGATTGTAATAAACTAAAGCTATTTTTTTATCTTCATTTTCTTTATTTCTTAAACTTGCCCAAGAAAGAGCACGACCACTAAGTCTTTGTATATTATAATCAATAGGTGTCTTTTTAAGAATAGCTACTCCTGTAGTAGGATCTTTTTCTACTTCCTTTGTTCCCCCCATAAATATAGGCTCAATTCTTCCGTCTAATTCAGGTAGTACAACTTGCCAATATAACTCTCTTGATATACCTGCAGGATTTTCTTTCCATTCTTCTAAATCACTACTATATACAGGTGTAATTACAGGTATATTTAAATCTTTAAAAAGTTCTACTGCTTTTTCAGGGCTTCCACTAATAAAATTAAATCCCATTCCAGCTATGTATACATCTATATTTGGTTTATTTTCTTCTATATAAAAATCTTTGATCAAGTTTTCTCTCTTACTATCTGTAAGAGTAAATATAACATTTGCATTATTTTGTTCTAATTCTTTTAATAAAGCTATATACATATCTGTATCATCATTTTTAAAAGCACTATTATATGTGCTTACTCCAATCCATGGTCCATCATTTTTATGATTGCTTACTTTATACCAAGCTTTATACGCGTTTAGATTTTCGAATGCACCTGGCATGTTAGGATCTTTTATAATACTTTGTCTTATTTTTTCAACAAGTACAGTATCTGTAAATCCGTTGAGTTGATTCATAATAGCATCATATAAATCATCTGTTGTCACTGTACTATGATTTTTTAATGATGTATAAGCTGCATCTATGATCATAGCTGTCTTTTGTGGATCATCTTTTTCATAAACTAAATCTGTTACTGTTTTTAAAAAATCATCTGAATTTTCAAAGGATAAAACTATATCTTTCCAATCTTTTTCATAAACTACATTTACTACACTTTCTTTTATCAATCCTTGTAATAAATAGATACTTTCATCATAGACAGATCCATATACAGTGTTTTGTACAGTATGGTGAATATCGTTTGTTATAAGTCCTATATTTTGTGGATCATTTTGAAAAGCTTCTTGAATAGTTTTATAAAAATGATCTACATCAAAAGAAATATTTTCTGCATCTGGATGATAAATAAATCGATCTGGCATATCTACTGTTTTTATAGATTCTTTGACTTCCATTCCTCCTAGGTTTCCTAAGAAAAGCAGGAGTCTTTTCATATTTTCTACTCCCCCCTTTACAAAATACTCTTTTAATTCCTCCTCTTTACTATAATCTAAAGAAGGATAATCATGACTAAAATCACTACTTCTTGTTATGTACATATGACAAGATGAAGGAACCTCTTTGATCACAGGTCCTAAATTATCAATTCCTTGTGAACCTATCATCTCCATAAGTGCAATATTTGCATCCTTTAACTCTTCTTTTACTTTTTCTGCATCTACATTCGTTGTACTGATTATCTTTACATCTAGAGGATATTCATCTTTAATCTCTCCATAAGCTTGAGCTACAGAAGCAATATAACTATCACTTCCAAGAATTAAAACTACTTTTGTAATACCTTGTGCACTTGCAAAAGACATATTCATACCTAAAATCATTGTAAATAAGATCATAAAGATCATAAAAGATCTAAAAAACCTTTTCATTGTCTTCCCACCTTTATTTATTTTTTTTCATATTTCCTTCAATTAAAATGAGTTTTCCTGTTTTAGGATCTTGAAACACAGTTCCCATTTCATTGAAGCCTTCTCCTGACCCCTCTTCAAAATCAGGTACTTCTTTCAATTCTCTTCCTTTATCCACCTCCATAATTTGCTGAAGTCTTTGCTGCATTCTTTGTCTTTCTTCTGGTGTTTTCTCCTTAAAAATAACACTTTGAAGGTTCCAAGAAACAACTAAAGCTACCATAAGTCCACAGCAAAACACCATCATTACATCCATCAAATTGGCCATACCTGATAGTGGATCAGTTTCCTCCTCGTCTAACATTCTTCTTTTCTGTCTCCTGAGCAACCTCTTCCCCTCCATCAATAAGTTCTAATAATACTTCCATACGATTTAAGTCCTTTTGATACCATCTTTTTCTTACTTTAGATATCATAGATGCTAATGCACCCGCAGCTACTCCTACTACAGTAGTATCAAAGGCAATGATCATAGATTCAGAAAGACCGGCTACATCTCCTTGTCCTAGCTGCCCTAGTCCTGGTCCTAATGGAATGAGAGTTCCCATAAGTCCTAATACCGGGCCTAGCTTTGTAATTAAATCTGTCTTGTCTAATATTTTTTTTATTCTAGACTCTTCTTGATCTAAAATATCTATAGCCAATGCTTTTTTAGCACTTTGATCTATATTCTTTTTTTCAATATAATTAAGCAAAATATCTTTTTGTCTTTTCGACAATCCACTTTGTTCTACAACTTGACATAAATTATTTTTTTTCCAAACTTCATCTTGTACGTGGCAAAATACTTCTACCAACTCATTCTTTTTGTATTCCTTTCTTTTTTGCCTCTCAGCAATAAAGTGCCCAAACTCCATAAAAATAAATAACACCATAAAAAGTAGTCCTAGAATTACAGGTATTAAAAAACTTTGTGCAATAGCATGTAGTATAGTAGTCAACCACTGAGAACCTACAATATTCAATTTTATATCCTCCCTCTATAAATTAAATTTTTCTTTAAGATACTAACTCATTCTTAGAATTTCTCTACTTTCAAAAATAAACTTCTTTAATTTTTTATTTTATAATGAACAAATCCCATACTAATGACTCCAATCATTCCAATACATACTGTTTTTAATATTTTAAATGAATCTACTTTTATTGGAGAGAAGTTCATCTTTGCAGAACTTACATAATTGGGAATAAACAATCCTAAAAGTAATGTGAAAATTCCAAAGAATAATAAAATACTATTTAATATATTTGATGGATTTACCTGTGTACGTTTTGTCATCCACTTCATTCCAGTAGCTACCAAAAATATAAATATAAAAAACAAAATAGATATAGTAATTTCTAGTAGATGATCTGTTCTTTTTAACTGTACCTTTGAAAGCATAATACTAATAGACATAGCCAAAAGGCAAAAAGGACAAGGTAGATACGCAAGTATTTTATGACCCATACTTTCTTGGTAAGAATCTGAGTTATGAAGTCCTAAATAAATTAAAAATATAGCCAAAATCATAGAACCTATAAAAGTATATCGATCAATAAGATGAGCAATATATTTCATATAGCTCGTAAGAAAAATACTTAAACCATACAAAATACTTGAAAATAAAAAGCTCATCCACGCCATATACTTTTTATTTGTAGAAGATACTCCTAAAATCATTCCTGTTTTTATACTCAATACAAACAAAGCAAAAATCATAGTAAAAATTGAAGTCCACAATTTATATCACCTCCTTTTTACTTAAAAATTTTCCAATAAAAAACCTCTCAAATAGAGAGGTTACATACAAAATAATATAAACTTTTTAAAAGTTACTTCTATGTACACCTCCCTATGACCCGTAGGGTTTACGTGCTCGTCATAATAGGCAGGTCTTCTGGCTTATGGTCATCATCTTTTTGCTTTCCTTCCCAGTTTCCTAGTGGTTATAAGCTAAGACTACCATTTTACAGCGGCGGCACCGCGCAGGATTTTCACCTGCTTCCCTTTTCATCTAATAGACACCTATCGACATATATTGATTTTTTTTATTATATTATAGCATATGCCAGTAGATTTTTCTATCTTTAGTAAAAATAATACCTTAACATCTAAAAATTTCTTTATACTGTATTTTGATCAAATTGAATAAAACACTCTATAAATGAAATCTTTTCATCATTAAGTCTTTTATCTTTATCACCTTTAACTTCCTTTTATTTTTTTATTGAAATCACATATTTTATAATTTATAGTATTTTATGTAATATTATATATTTTTACAAATTTGATCTTGTAACTTCATTTGTGTATCTTCATTTTTTTTCTTTAATTCTTTTAAGTAATTTTCCATATCTTTATATTCTAAAATTTCTCCTATTAATATGATTTCTAACATATTTCTAACTTGATGAATTCTTTTATCAGCTTTATAATCTTTCTCTTTACTATTATGAAAATATAAAAGTACTACACTTAAAGCATAAATGACTCTTTCTTCATCAAAGTTTTTATTTAAACTTTCTTTTAAAATATTTATTTGTCCTTTAGGTAGAGATTCATTTTGAATAATGTTTTCTATCAACTTCTTTGTATATCCAATCATACAATGTCTTCCTTCACATGGTCCACATTCTGTTTCTCCTAAACAAATTTTTTCTAAATTTTGTTGCATTTCTTGAGCATGATCATAAAGAGTAATAGCTGCTTCTTTAAAACAAGATAAAGCACCTTCTGTTTTCTCCTTGATCATAGGTGTTACTAAAAAATATATACAGACTCCTATTACAATAAAAAATATACTTATATTTATAGGAGTAATATACAATTTAGGAATAGTATTATACAATTTAGTCACTCCAAAGATCATAAATATACTAGCAGAAGCTATTTTAATAGCTATTTCAGGAACTTTATCTCCAATTTTACTTCCTACTACTATTGCAAGTCCACTGGTAAGTAACATTCCTGATACAGTTCCTATCAATACAAATATAGGATATGAAGAATCTACTGCTAAAGTAATGGCACTAAGCTGAGTTTTATCTCCAAGTTCTCCAATAAAAAATGCCACAGCTACTGTTAAAATAGGTCCTATATTCCTGTTTTGTTGCTCTTGTTCTTCTTCATCTTTTTTTAAAGTCCAAAGGCCAAATCCTATAAATAAAAAACCTGCTACAATCTGCATTTTGTCTAGTGGAATCACATTTGAAAGATATGCCCCTAAAGCTACTGCAATTCCATGATTTAATAAAGAACCTATAAAAACCCCTATTAAAACTTCATATACTGTAAATTTTGTAGCAAAAGTCATAGCAAGAATTTGTGTTTTATCGCCCATTTCTGCCATAAAAATAAGAAATAATGATTTTACAAATGATGTAAGCATTTTTGTCCTCCTTTTAAATTTTTATTCTTTTCTACTACATATCAAAAGCGAGACCTATAGTTTAATAAAGCTATTGATTAAAATAGCTTTATTAAGCTAAAAGTCTCGCCCCTTTTTTTAAAAAATTCCTCTAAAAAGTAAATAGAACCAGGTATTTTCACCAGTATGTTGATTCATATTTGCAGAAAATTTCCGCGGCTACTCCCTTTTTCACTTAAAAATCCTAAAAAAATATATCATATATTATTATAAATCACAAGTCTTATGTTTATTCAATTTTTTAAAGTATGTTTTAATATTTAAAAATATATTTTAATAATATTTCTAGATATGAAAATATTACTTTATTCTCTATTTATATTTTTATGCCTTTATTGATTGTTCGTATAAAGTATTTATCATTAGCAAATACTATTTATGAATTTTAAAAGGAGGTGTATCGTATGAAAGCAAACAATAGCATTGGATGTAGTGTGACGGAATGCAAATATCATGCAAAATCCGTCCCTAAGTGTAGCCTTGATCATATAGAAGTTGTAAAACATGAAGCAACTGCAACTACAGTAGAATCTACTGATTGCGGAAGCTTTGAAAGATCATAATTTTTCTATTTTCATAAGAAATCCTTATTTTTAAGGATTTCTTTTATCATCAATCAAAGGAGTGATATTTTGTATATTGTTTATCATGATGTAGATGGAACTCATTCTACCATTGTAGCTGCTGCAATTCATTTAAATCAACTTCCATTAGATGCTGTTCCAAATAAAAATGATCTTCTTACACTTCCTTTATTTGATCAACTACAACAAAAAGATATTGCACGACTTATTTATCATGGAAAAGATGAATATGGTCATTGTATATATACAATTGGAAGAAAACATTCTGCTCATCTTGTAGTCAATGCCATTGAAACTGTATTTAGTATGCTACATCTACCTCAAAGTGAAATTCTTTGTGTGAATACATCTCCTTGTGTAAATAACTTGATGAGAATAGGGGGAGGTAGTTCTAGAAAATTTGGTCTAGTATCATTTGGAAGACCCATTGTTACTTATGGAACTTTAAAAGCCTACCCAAAAATTTCTGAAATTGTAAGAAAAACAAAAATAAAAATAGCACCATCAATTTAGTACTATTTCATAAACTTTATAATTGTCTTTAATACCTTATCTAATTCTTCTTTGGTTATAGTATCTTTATCCTCTATTAAACAATCTTTTGCATGTTCTTCTAATATAATGAGTCCTACTTTATGAATAGATGCTCTAATAGCTGCAATTTGAAGAAGAATATCATTACAACTTTTTGTATCTTCTTCAATCATTTTTTCTACCCCAGCTATATGCCCCTTTATAGTTCTTAATCTATTAATTAAATCTTTCTTTGAATCTTCTTTAGACATATACTCTCCTCCGTTAAAATTTCTTTTCATATTATTGTATCACATTTTTCAAAAAATCATTATAAAAATAGTATCACTTTTATACTCTGAGCAATATGATATATTAAGAGCGCATTATTGTTTCTTAAAAGGGGGATGTAAACATATGGAACAAACTAAACAAGGTTTATTTGGCTGTGGAAATGACATATGGATTTGGGTTATTGCAATATTTTTCATATTCTATATTTTTGATGGTGGATCTCCATTCTTCGGACTTGGAAACAGATAACTTTACGTATTTTTCAGCATAAAAAAATCCTTTGTTTTCATACAAAGGATTTTTTTTATGTGCTTCATATTTTTATATTCACAAAGATCCTACAAATTTCATAGACTATAGTAGACAAAAGAAAAACAAAATGTTTAGTTTTTAAACTTAAAAATATTTTATCTTAAAAGGAGGTATATATGATGGCTGATGCACAACAATATGGATATGGTGGCTGTGGATACGATAGCAGTTTATTATTTTTCTTCTTACTTTTAGTTATTTTATTCTGCGGTGGCTGTGGCTATGGAATAGGTTATTGATTGCTAAATTTAAAAAAATATTTTTTCTTCCTTTTAAAAAAGAATTGGGTGTTCACCCAGTTCTTTTTTATGTAATAGGAATTCTATGCATAAAACAACTATCATACAAATATATTATTAGTACAATGTCAACATAGCGAGGTGATTCATTTATGTTAAAAATCCTTATACTCAAAAGACGAACCTTATATATTGCAATTTCCCTTCTTTTCATCCTACTTATTGGAATTGTTTTTTATACTATTTCAGGCTCAGATGAAACCTTTTCAGAAAGAGTAAAATACAATTATAAAAAAATATCTTATGACCAAGCTCAAGTACTTTTAGAAAAAAATCCAGATGCAATTGTATTTGACATTCGAGATGAAGAAGAATATTTAGAGGGACATATTCCTAATGCTACACAACTTTCTTACAAGGAACTGAGAAAAAAATTAGACTATTATAGTCCAGACAACATTTACATGATTTATGGAAATAGTGATAAAAAAAGTGAAAAAGCTGCAGAAGTTATGGCTAACAACGGTTTCTCAAAGATCTATATGCTAAGTGGAGGCATTAAAGATTGGCCCTATGAAATTGAATAAAAATCGCATGTTCCCATGGGAACATGCGATTTTTAACGAGGAGGTATTGTTTTATTAGATGGCACAACTGCATTTCCAGTTTTGGCATCAATATATAATATCCAATACCCATAATCTCCCTTTTCATTTTTTTTATCTTCTAAGGAATGCCAATATACAAATCCTGTTTTTCCTTCATAAGGCTGTTCACTTAATATAAATCTTCCTGGAACTCCATATAAATAGTACTCTACTTCTCCTTTTTGATCTTTCATCATTCCAAAAATATAATGTCTATATTTATAAATAGAAGAAGGACATACAGATGTATAAGGTGTATACGGAATATAACTATACATATAATTAACATATCCGTAAAAAGGGATAAAATTTCTATACAAGGTTTGTTGATTACAATCAATCTTCCACCAAGCACAGTTTTTCATATTTTTTTCAAAAGGCTCTACAGAAGGATAATATTTTAATATATTGTCAACATATCCTCCCACCATTTTGAAATACTGATGATAATACTCGTAGGGATTTTTGCAATCATAAGATTTCATAGATGTATACTCCTGAGCATACTCATTTTCTTCATATCTTCTAAATCCATTGATAATCCGTTGATGATAACTATATTCCTCAATTCTTTGTTTATTTTCTTTATTGTATACTTCTTCACTTTCCGTTATTTTTTCTTCCATTTCTTTTTCTTCTTGTAAATCCTTTTGTTCCACTTCTTTTTTTTCTTCTTGTAAATTCTTTTCTTTCTTAGCTTCTTCTTTTACTACTTCTTTATTGTCAATTTCTTCTTTTCTTATTTTTTCATTCTCTTTATAGCTTTCTTGTTCTTGTTTTTGTTCTTGGTCTTGGTCTTGTTCTTTTTTTATCTCTTCTCGCTCTATTTCAGCTTCTTTCTTTTCTTGAATTTCTACAAATAATTCTTTTTCTGTATTTTGTGTATATCTATCTTCTTGTTTGATGTCTTGTTCCATCTTTTCTTCTTTAATTTCCTCTTTTTCTTTCTCTATACTTTTAGTAGCTTCAAGATTTTCTACATTAGAAAGTATTTTCTGATCTTTTTCTTCCATAACATGTTTAAAAGCTACCTTCTTTTTATCTATAAAGCCTACTAAGGGGGTAGATCCTTCTTTTCCATGTTCTCTTGGCTTTGCCATAATTGCAATTACATTAAAGTCTTCAATGGAGTGACCTTTTCCATCCATATTTTCAGGGTCAAATTTCCAAGTTACTTCTCCTTTTCCGTATTGGTCAATAATAAAAGTTCCATTCTCCACATAAATATTATCTTTTGTTCCAATTAAGTACCCTTTATACATATACTTTGCATCTTCAAAATACTTCATATTTTCAATATAGTGACTAAGTACCCCTTTTCCATTTCTAGTTTCGATCTTTGTATATCCTTTTGGCAATTTTCCTTCTTTATTTTCAAATCCTTTATCTTCATGACCGAGTATGATAAAGTATCTTCTAAACTTTTTCCTGTCCATATTCACCATCCTCCCTTTAATCACTTACTATTAATATATGTACCAACTAGTAAATAAGTTCTTTTTTTACAAAAAAAATAAGCCTTTAAAGGCTTATATATTCATATACTACATCTGCTAATTTTCCAAATTCTTCTATATCCAAAGTCTCTCCTCTACGATTTTCCTCTATATCACTTTTTTGTAAAATTTCTTTGATCATCTCTTTTTCTAAACCAAGACCACTATTAGACAATGCATTTAATATAGTTTTTCTTCTTTTTCCAAAAGCTGCTCTCACTACTCTAAATAATAATTTTTCACTTTTTACTGCTACCTTTGGTTTTTCTAATACATCTAGACGAATTACTGTAGATTCCACATTAGGTTGAGGAATAAATACAGACCTTGGAACCTTTGTAATGATTTTAGGATCACAATAATACTGAACTGCTACAGATAAAGCACCATACTCTTTTGTATTGGGCTTTGCTTGCATTCGATCTGCAACCTCTTTTTGAATCATCACAACCATATTTTTAATAGGTACTTTTTCTTCTAAAAATTTCATGATGATGGGTGTAGTCACATAATATGGAAGATTTGCTATGACTTTTACTGATCTTTGTTCACATTTTTCCTCAATCAATGAATGTAAATTTATTTTTAAAATATCTCCATTGAGCACCTCTACATTATCACAATTTCCTAAAGTCTCTTCTAAAATTGGAAGCAATGTTTTATCTATTTCTACTGCAATAACTTTTAAAGCTCTTTGAGCTAATTCTTGAGTCAATGTTCCAATTCCTGGTCCTACTTCAATAACTACATCTTCTTTTCCTGCCTCCGCTCCATCTACTATTTTTGTTAATATATTTTCATCAATTAAGAAATTCTGTCCTAAACTCTTTGAAAATTTAAATCCATATTTGCTCACAATTTCTTTTGTTTTATGAGCTGAAACTAATTTTTCCATAAATCTCTCCTATCTAAAGCTTTTTTAAAGCCTCTTCAAATTCATCTCTTGTAATACCATAATTATTTAATCTACTTAAAAATTGTTTTGCATTTGCATAGCCTATTCCTAATATTTTTCCTGCTTTATCTCTTCTATGACTGGCTTGATTTGATCCTATAAAATCATTTTGAATCAAATCAATTTGCTTAAATTCATCTCTTTTTTCTTCGCTTTTAGATCGAACTTTACTCAAAGCCGCAATAATACTTTCTTTAGATGCATTTTCAATCCCTATATCTCCATTTTTTGTAGCTTCTTCTCTTGGTAAAAATGCATGCTTACATCCTGGAATTTTAGTGTCTATTCTTTTTCTAATAGTTTCTCCTGCATGATCTGGATCTGTAAAAATAATAACACCTTTTCTTTCCTTTGCTAGTTCTATCCTTTTAAATGTATTTTCTTTTATTCCAAAACCATGTGTAATAATTACTTCTGCTTCTACTGCTGCTTTTACAGCAATTTCATCATCTCTACCTTCTACTACAATAACTTCTTTAATCATATTTTTCACCTACCCTAGATTTCTATCCTTCAAACATTGTACAATATCCCTAAAAGATTGTAAAATACAATGTTTCTTTTTTATATTGTTTCCTTTATAATGAATGTAAATATAAAGATGGAGAGATTATGATGGATATACAAAAAAAATACCAAAATCTTAAAAAAATCATTCTTGATTTTAAAAAAGTAGCTGTTGCTTTTTCTGGTGGTGTAGACTCTACTTTCCTTATAAAGGTATGTCAAGACCTTTTAGGAGATAATGCTTTAGCCATTACTATTTGTGCACCCATTCATTCTAGTAGAGAAATAGAAGAAGCAAAAGCCTTCATGCAATCTATGGGAGTTTCTCATAAAATTATTCCTTTAAATATTTTAGATCTAGATGCTTTTGTGAAAAATCCTAAAGATCGATGTTATTTCTGTAAAAAAGAAATTTTTTCACATATAAAAGAAATAGCCCATCAATATAATATACCATATATTTTAGATGGTTCAAATTTAGATGATTTATCTGATTATCGACCAGGACTAAAAGCTTTAAACGAACTAGATATTTTAAGTCCACTAAAAGAAGCTCATCTTACAAAAAAAGAAATCCGGATACTTTCTAAATCTTTAAATCTTCCTACATGGAACAAACCTGCTTTTGCCTGTTTAGCTAGTAGATTTCCTTATGGAGAACCTATCTTAGAAAAAGATCTTAAAAAAGTAGAAAAAGGGGAAAACTATTTGATGGATTTAGGCTTTCGTCAATTTCGAGTTAGATTTCATAACAATCTTGCTAGGATAGAAGTAGCCCCAACACAAATAAATAAATTCTTTGATCTGTCCTTGATGAATGAAATCTCTAGGTATTTTAAAGCTATTGGATTTTCTTATGTTACTCTAGATCTTGAAGGATATAGAATGGGAAGCTTAAATGAAAATATATAGGAGTGAATAAATTTGGAATTAAAATATATTGAAAACATACTACAAAAAGTTAAATCTGGTTCAATCAATGTAGAAGAAGCTATGAATCATTTAAAAAATCTCCCATTTGAAGATATGGGTTATGCAAAAATTGATCATCATAGAAGCCTTAGAAATGGATATCCTGAAGTCATTTATTGTGAAGGAAAATCTATAGACCATATTTACGGTATTGTGGAAAATATGCTAAAAAAAGATACAAATATATTAGCCACAAGAGCCAATGAAGAAATCTATCAATCTTTAAAAAATTTAACCAATGATTTAGTTTATAATCCTCTATCTAAAACTTTGGTGATTCAAAGAAAAAAAACGCAAAAATACAAAGGAAAGATAGTAATTGCTACAGGAGGTACTTCAGATATCCCTGTAGCTGAAGAAGCTTATGTTACAGCAGATATATTAGGAAATCAAGTGCAAAGGTTATATGATGTAGGAGTTGCAGGAATTCATAGACTTCTTGCCAATACAGATATACTTATGAATGCTAATGTAATTATTGCAGTTGCAGGAATGGAAGGAGCATTAGCAAGTGTCATAGGAGGTCTTGTAGATAAACCTGTCATTGCAGTTCCTACTAGTGTAGGCTACGGCGCTCATTTTAATGGTCTTGCTCCCCTTTTAGCTATGCTCAATAGCTGTGCAAGTGGTATTGGTGTTGTAAATATTGACAATGGCTTTGGAGCTGCCTATCTTGCAAGTACTATTAATAGACAAATTGAATTAGCTAGAAAGGAATGAAAATACTATGGAAAAAATACTTTATTTTGATTGTCTCTCTGGGATTAGTGGAGACATGAGTATCGCTGCATTACTTGATTTAGGAATTGATCAAAAAGATTTTTTAAACGAATTAAATAAGCTCAATATAGAAGGGTATACAATACAAATTAAGAAAAATCAAAAAAATGGTATTACAGGAACAGATTTTTATGTTGTTTTACATAATGAGCATGATCATTCTCATCATGATAAACACGACCATAAACACCATCATAAAGATCACACTCATGCACATGATCATGAACATAGAAATCTTTATGATATTGAAAAAATCATTGATGAAAGCTCTTTAAATGAAAATGTTAAAAATTTAAGCAAAAAAATTTTTACTCATGTAGCAAATGCTGAAGCTAAAGTTCATGGAAAAAGTATTGATCAAGTTCATTTTCATGAAGTAGGAGCTATAGATTCTATTGTAGATATTGTAGGTGTAGCCATTTGTATAGATCTTTTAGATATTGATCATATTTATGCATCTCCTTTACATGTGGGTACAGGCTTTGTCAAATGTGCTCATGGAACAATTCCTGTACCTGCCCCTGCTACTTTAGAAATTTTAAAAGATATTCCTATCTACTCTCAAGGAATTCAAAGTGAATTAGTAACCCCTACAGGTGCTGCCATCATTAAAAGCTTAGCAAAAGATTTTATTCCACTTCCATCCATGGCTATAGAAAATATAGGCTATGGTTTAGGTAAAAAAGATCTTCCTATTTCTAATTTGCTTCGTGTTTATATAGGTAAAAAAAAAAGTGATGAATCTTTATTAGTTCTTGAAACCAATATTGATGATATGAATCCTGAAATCTATTCTTATCTCATGCCTACTTTATTTGAGCATGGTGCACTAGATGTGTATTTTACAAACATTATAATGAAAAAAAATAGACCTGCGATAAAGTTAACTATTCTTTGTACGAAAGAAAAAGAGGCTATATTAGAAAATATACTTTTTAGAGAAACTACTACTTTGGGTATTCGAAAATATCAAGTCACAAGAAATACTCTTTCTCGAAAAATCATAAAATTTATGAGTTCATTTGGAGACATTTCTTTAAAGGTAGCTTATAAAGATGAAAAAATATTAAAGTATTCTCCTGAATATGAAGAATGTAAACAAATAGCACAAAAATATAATATTCCTCTACAAAAAGTATATGAAACTATATTGTATGATTGTAACCAAGTTTTCCTTTAGAATATTTATAAGTAGACTTTTTTGAAGCAAATGATGCAAATCATATATTTATCCACAATTTTACAAAGTATACAGTTTCTATGTATATAAAAAAGTTAAAATAGACAGAGATAAATCTCTGTCTATTTTAATATATATACCAATACTTTTCTTCTTCCATATCTTTTCGTATCTTTAGGACTTTCAAAATACAGATCAATCTTATTTCCTTTGATGGCTCCTCCTGTATCTTCTGCAGTAGCAAATCCATAATCTCCTGATCCATCTAGTGCCTTGATATATAGTTTTGTTCCTAAAGGAATTACTTTTGGGTCTACTGCTACTACTCCAGGTCTTACTCTAGTTCCACTACTTGTAATTCCATGGTAAGGATGTCCTGGATGTTTTCCTGTACTTGCATAAGAGGCATCGTATGCAGTAGATGTCATTTGTATAGCATTTTTAGCACTGATACTACCTCTTGAAGTAGCCACATAAATAGCTGCTCCTTTTTCTACGATTTCATTTTTAGGACTTACTATAATTTGTTCTTGTATCAATTCTTTTGAAATCTCTATATCATCTTCATAAATGATTTTATACTTAACTTCCTTTTGTCCATTTTCCCCTTTTTGCATTACATTGACCTTCCCATGATCTAGCTTTTGATTGTATTTAACAACATTCTCAAAAGGAACCACTTCTTGTTGTTCAACTATTTTTTCTGTTACTCTAGCGATTTTTATAGTCTCATTTATTCCTATACTTTCAGAAAGATCGGGTTGTACTTTATCATTTTTCCCTATCTTAATTTTATGTTCTTTTAAAATATCTTTTACTTTTTCATGGGCAGTCATAACTTGGATCTCTTTTTGATCCGCGTAAACATTTACAGGATGTGCTCTTTTGATTTGTATGATCATTCCATCTTTGACTTTGTCATCTAAGGGATAAGATACTTGGTCATAATCACCTAGTACAAGATTTGATTTTTGAATGGCATCTGCTACACTTGAAAAAAGAACTTCTAATTTTACTGCTTTATTTCCATCTTTGATTGTAATCTGTTTTGTCAATGCAGTACTTCCTAGAAATATCCCTATTAGCACAACCAATCCCAGAATCATGAAATTTCTTTTATTTAGAAATTTCATATTCCTAAAGTGTGTTTCCATAGGTTTTAGCCTCCTTATTTTTTACGTAGAATCATAGAAAAATGAATCCTACATTTTTGAAAAATCTGCCAAATGGTTGATTTTTCCTGTCTTTTGAAGAATCTATAGTATTTTACACAAAAAACTTTTATAAGTCAAATTTTTGGACATATATTTTCAACTAACTAAAACTTTTCTATCCTTATTATTCTCATAAAATCCATTTTTATACATATTTTCTTTTTTGTCCTTTTCCCAGGCAATTTTCAAAAAATAAATAAGAAGGGCTTCCTTCTTGATATTTCATTCTATTCATCAAATTATTTTTTATGCTATAAAAATACCCTTTTTTTTATCTACTTAATCAAAATTTCATATATAAAATAGGATAGGCCTTTGGCCTATCCTATTTTATATTAAAAAATTTCTTTGCATTTTGAGTTGTTTGATGAGCTACTTCCTCTATAGATATTCCTTTAATTTGTGCAACTTTTTCTGCCACATATTTTACATAAGACATTTCATTTCTTTTTCCTCTATAAGGTATCGGAGTCAGATATGGAGAATCTGTTTCTACAAACAAATACTCTAGAGGAATATTTTCTACTACTTCTACTGTTTTTCTAGCATTATTAAAAGTTATGGGTCCTGCAATAGAAATATATGCTCCTAGCTTTATATATTGTCTAGCAAGCTCTTTGCTTCCTGAATAACAATGAAGTAAAACTCCTGTTTCAAAAGCTTTTTCTTCTTTTAAAATACTCATTACATCATCATTTGCTTCTCGATCATGAATAATAATAGGAAGTTTTACTTCCTTTGCTAGATGAATTTGTCTTCTAAACCAGTCTCTTTGTAAATCTCTTGGAGAATGATCATAATGATAATCAAGGCCAATCTCTCCAATAGCTACTACCTTTGGCTTTTTAGATAATCCTTTGAGTAAAGATAGAGTAATTTCATCCATATCTTTTACATCATGAGGATGTACTCCTACAGCGGCATATACCATATCATATTCTTTTGCCATCTCAATAGCTCTTACTGAAGTTTCAAAATCTGCTCCAGGATTTACAATGTATGATATGCCATTATCCTTTGCCCTTTTAATTATTTCATCTCGATCTTTATCAAATCTAGGATCATCTAAATGGGCATGTGAATCAAATAACATTTATTTTCCCCCTTTAGCTTACTTGTGCTCCTTCTTTTATATCAGCAGTTACAAGAGTCAGTTCTTTTCCATCCGCTGCTGCCAAAATCATTCCCCTTGATTCTTCACCTCTTAGTTTAATAGCCTTTAAATTTGTCACCACTACTACTTTTCTTCCTACTAATTCTTCAGGACTAAAATGCTTTGCAATCCCTGATACAATTTGGCGTACTTCTTCTCCTATTTTTACTTGAGATACAAGTAATTTATCTGCCTTTGGATGCTTTTTACATTCTAGAATTTTTCCTACCTTTAAGTCTACTTTATCAAAATCATCTATCGTAATTTCAGGCTTCTGAACAATTTCTTTCTCTTCTTCTTTTGATTCTGGTTTTTGAGCCATTTTCTCTAATTCTTCTAATTCTTTAGCGATATCAATTCTCGGGAATAAAGCTTCTCCCTTATGTACTTTTGTACCACTTAAAAGTTTTCCAAATTCAAAACTATCTTCCCAAGAAGTCCCTTTTCCATATTCTATTCCTAATTGATTATATATTTTTTTAGTTGTAATATGCATAAATGGCTCTATTAAAATAGCTATGATTCTAATACTATCTGCTAAGTTGTATAGTACTGTATCTAATCTATCTTTTTTGTCTTCTTCTTTAGCCAGTGTCCAAGGCATAGTTTCATCAATATATTTATTGGTTCTTCTTACAAGCTTCCATATTTCTTCTAATGCATTGCTAAAATCTAAATGATCCATTTTTTCTTCTACTTTTTTAGCTACACTCATTGCCAGTATTTTTAAATCTTCATCAAATTCTCCTATTTCTTTAGAATCTGGGATCATTCCTCCATTATATTTTTCAATCATAGCAATGGTTCTACTTACTAGATTTCCTAAATCATTAGCAAGATCAGAGTTAATTCTATTGAGTAACACTTCATTTGTAAATACTCCATCTTGACCAAAAGAATATTCTCTTAAAAGGAAATATTTTAGTGCATCTACCCCATACTTTTCTACAAGTATTACAGGATCTACTATATTTCCTTTTGATTTTGACATTTTTCCTCCCTCTAACAAAATCCACCCATGACCAAATACTTTTTTAGGAAGAGGAATATCTAGTGCCATAAGCATAGAAGGCCAAATAATCGTATGAAATCTTACAATTTCTTTTGCCATTAAGTGAACATCTGCTGGCCAATATTTTTTATAATCTCCATCTACCTCTTCTGGGTATCCTAAAGCTGTAATATAGTTTGATAGTGCATCTAGCCATACATAAATAACATGCTTTTCATCTATAGGTACAGGTATACCCCAATCAAAGCTTGTACGAGAAATACATAAATCCTCAAGTCCTGCCTTTATAAAGTTTACCATTTCATTTTTTCTAGAAGCAGGCTCTAAAAACTTAGGATTTTGTTCAAATAATTGTAAAAGTCTATCTTCATATTTAGATAATTTAAAAAAATATGCTTCTTCTTTTGTTTTTTCTACAGGTCTACCACAGTCTGGACATTTTCCATCTACTGCTTGAGTTTCTGTCCAAAAGGATTCACAAGGAGTACAATACAATCCTTCATATTCCCCTTTATAAATATCTCCTTTTTCATAAAGCTTTTTAAATATTTCTTGTACCCTTCTTATATGAAAATCATCTGTAGTTCTAATGAAAAAATCATAAGAAATCTCCATAGTCTCCCATAATTTTTTGATCCCATCCACAATTGTATCAATATATTCTTTAGGCTTCATTCCCTTTTCAGCTGCTGCCTTTTGAAGCTTTTGCCCATGTTCATCAGTACCTGTTAAAAACTTTACATCATATCCTGTAATTCTTTTAAATCTTGCCATAGCATCTGCTGCTACAGTACTATAAGTATGCCCTATATGAAGATTAGAACTTGGATAATAAATAGGTGTTGTAATATAAAAAGTTTTTTTATTCGTAGTCATAGATTTTCCTCCTCTTTTTCTTTCTTTTTCTAAGTTCTAGCTGTCCTTTTCTCCACTCTATAAGCCCTAAAAATAACATAAACAGATGTCCTATCAAAGTTGGAAATAATTTGTTAGATCCTTCTTTGATATACTTGATCACAATAATTGAGAAGGACTCAGGATCAAATAAAATGACAGTTATTCCTACTACAATATACATGATTGAAATAACGATTAGTCCTTTTAAATAACCATAAATAAATCTTAAAAGAAGCATTTTAGGCTTCCCGGATTTCAAAAGCATCACCTCACTCGCATACAAAAAAATCCCGCCCCAAGATAAGGGACGAGATCTACTCGCGTTACCACCCTAATTTGTCTATATTTCACAATATAGACCTTAGTAAGTGAAATTCACTTTGCACCTTTAACGGATGCAACTCCGGCATAGCCTAAAACATTTTCAGCTATGCAGTTTAGGGGCCATCTTCAAGATCTTCCTTGCACCAGTTCTCAGCAATCCTGGCTCTCTTTTGCAAATCCATATCCTTACTCTTCCCATCATTACTATTAATCTTATTATATATATAATTTATAAAAATATACATGTATTGTCAAGAGATTTATAAGGTTTTTACGTGAAACTATGCTCTTCTATTAACTTGTATACAATAATTTGGAATAAACCATCCAAGACCTAATCCTATAACATAGCCTATAATTAATAATACAATACTATTTATTTGAAGAATTCCTGTAAGAAGTGGTCCAAATAAGAGCATTGTACAAATAGCCACTCCTACTTTAAAGAAATTTTCTAATCCTGCAAACATAAGGATTTCTCCATTTCTCTCCATCTTATTTTTTAAGAACAATCTATATCCTATAAAAATCATAATCATAGATGCGATTACTAATATTCCCATTATTAAATTTATTTTATCTATACAATCATGAAATGTTCGTTCAGGAAGTATATACAATGGTAATGTAAAAAACCTTACAATATCTCCCATTTCTCGAATGAATGTATCATTAAAATGAATAGCTAATGTATACCGTATCGCTTCAGCATTCATCATCAAAAGTCCCCAAAGTCCACCAGGCAAAAACATAAATATAACAGTTAATATGACTTGTGCGATAGTCGTTCCTACTAACATTCCCATAAGCATAGAAAAGCTAAAAAATAATAAAATTGGTACAATACTCATATATATCCAATGAACTACATCTCCATATCCATAAAGATTAGCTACTTCCTTTATAGAATATCTCATCAAAAGAGTAATACAAAAGTTTAATAGATAAGGAACAATCATTATACTAAGTCCTGCTAATACTTTACTCATATAAATTTGTACTCTTTTATAAGGCATAACCCCTAAAAGCTCTAGTGTCTTTGTTCTTCTTTCTTCTCCTAATAAAAATCCTGCTATCATAATAGGAAATATAAGAAGAATAAAAAATTGTATAGGACTTTCTCCTTGTATAGGATCTGTAATCATATATGATCTCCAAGCTAATTCTTCTATATATTGATAACTCATAGGATCTAACTTAGAAATCTCATTTAAATATCTAATATGACTCATAGGTAAATCTAAAAATAATAATCCAAATATGACAATTCCAAAAACCCAATGAAGTCTTATATCTTTTTTGTATAAATTTTTATTAAAAAGTGAAGTCACCAAATTCATAGCCTTCTCCTCCCATCTTGTAGATAAATATTTCTTCTAAACTCATATCTATGGTCTCTAAAAGAATTGGATCATATTTTTTAATCTCTTCCATTACCTTTTCTACTCCTTCTTTTACAACCATTTGATATACTTTTCCAACATTTTCTATTTTTAAAAGATCTTTATGTTCTTTAATTTCTTTTGGTATTTCTCCTTTAAAAGCTACTTGTATTTTTCTTACCTTTTCTTTTAAATCATCAAGATTTGTCTCTAAAAGTACTTTTCCTTTATTCATCATACCTATATGATCACAGATTTGTTCAAGCTCTCCTAAATTATGAGTAGAGATCAACACAGTAGTATTATTTAAACTCACTTCTTGTACAATTAAATTAAGCACCTCACGTCTTATGACTGGATCTAGTCCACTTGTAGGTTCATCCATCACCATAACTTTAGGCATAATAGAAAGATTTAAATGTATACCAAGCTGAGTTTTCATTCCCTTAGACAATTGTCTTATTTTTTTTTGATCTTGTATTGAAAATAATTCCTTTAGCTTTTGGTATCTTTCTTCATTCCAATCTCTATAAGTATGTCGATAAAAATCCACCATATCTTTTACCTTAAATTGATTGTAGAAATTTTGATAATCTGGTATATATGCAATTTTTTCTTTCATAGAAGAACCATCTATAAGCTTTTGTCCATCTATAAAAATTTCTCCTTCATCTGGTGTATAAATGCCTACCATATTTTTAATCAAAGTAGTTTTTCCAGCTCCATTAGGCCCTAATAGCCCGTAGATTGCTCCTTCCTTTGCAAATAAATTGACATCATCTAATATTTTATTTTGTCCTAATGATTTAGATACGCCTACTACACTAATCATTTAGATCCTCCTTCCAACTCTTTTATAATCTCATCAATCATAATCATGATTTCTTTTTTATCTATTCCCATATAATAAGCTTCTACAATTGCTTTTTTAAAAATATCTTTAAGCTCTGTCATCTTTTCCCCATCCTTTTTTGCCTCGTATTCCATAGATACAAAAGTTCCTCTCCCTCTAAAAGTTTCTATGACCTTTTGTCTTTCTAGCTCTTGATAAGCTTTTGCTACCGTATTAGGATTTAATGTCATCATCTTTGCAAGCTCCCTTACAGAAGGCATTTTATCTCCAGGTTCTATTAAACCCTTTAAGATATTTTCCTTAACCCCTTCTATAATTTGCTGATATATAGGTGTACTGCTTCTAGGATCTATAATAAACATATCTTCACCTCCTACATTGTACTCTTTGTATTATTTAAAATAGTACACTTAGTACATGTATAAAATATCACTTTTATAAATTTTTGTCAATACAAAAAAGATGAGCAAATATTTGTCCATCTTATCCTATATTGCAGTACTTTTTATTTCTTTTTCTACAACCTTCACTAGATACTTAAGAAACTCTTCTCTTAAATCTTCACGTTTTAAAGCAATCTCCACTGTTGCCTCTAAGAATCCTTGCTTATCTCCTACATCATATCGTCTTCCTTCAAATTTATAAGCATACATAGCTTCCCTTTGTGCTAACTCCTTTAATCCATCAGTAAGCTGTATTTCTCCACCAGCTCCAGGCTTAATATGCTCTAGTATTTCAAATATTGCAGGGTTTATGATATACCTTCCAAGAATCGCTACATTAGAAGGAGCTTCTTCTACTGCAGGCTTTTCCACAAGTCCCTGTACTTTATATACCCTACTTCCTATCTGCTTTCCCTCAACAATTCCATATTTACATACATCTTCTACGGCTACTTCCTGTACTCCTAGAATAGATGTCTTGTATTCATCATAAGCTTCAATCATTTGCTTTAAGCAAGGCTTTCGTGCATCAACAATATCATCTCCTAATAAAACTGCAAAAGGCTCATCTCCTATAAAGCTTTTTGCACAATATATAGCATGCCCTAATCCTTTAGGCTCTTTTTGTCTAATGTAGTGGATATTGACCATATTTGATATTTCTCTTACTTGTGTTAATAAATCTTTTTTCCCTTTTATTTCAAGCTCTAGCTCTAATTCTACTGATTTGTCAAAATGATTTTCTATGGAAGATTTATTTCTTCCTGTTATAATAAGAATCTCTTCTATGCCAGAATCTACAGCCTCTTCTATAATATATTGCAACGTAGGCTTATCTACGATTGGTAACATTTCCTTAGGCTGTGCCTTGGTAGCTGGTAAGAATCTAGTCCCTAGTCCTGCTGCTGGTATAATTGCCTTACGTACTTTCATTACTAGTTCCCCCCTTTGAAGTCTATTCAAATCATCCAAAGAATTACTACTGTCCATGAATAATCATCCTTATTTGTTTTTTATTTTTAATTATATTGTTATAATTCCTTCTCAGTAAATTGATAGATTTAGTAGCTCTCCCCATAAGTTTTATTCTTACTATTATTTTATCAGAAAGAATAGTTTTATTCTATATTCAAAAATTTAGAAAGAGAAAACTTCCCCAAAAGGTAATTTACTAAAAAATATATTTACAAATCCATACAGATGCTACTACTGCCCCTATGTGAGAAATAATAGCCGCAAGTAAAGTATGTCTACTCTCTTTAATTCCTATCGCTCCAAAATAAATAGCCATGGTGTAGAATATAGTTTCTGATGATCCCATCATAGTAGATGATACTCTTCCTATAAATGAATCAGGCCCATAAGTATTTAATAAATCACTTACAACTCCTAATGCTCCACTTCCTGATACTGGTCTCATAAATACTAAAGGTAGTACTTCTTTTGGAATACCTAATGCCTTTGTAATAGGAGAAAATATTTTTATAAGTAAATACAATGCTCCAGAGTCTTTAAAAATACCAATAGCCAAAAATATAGCAATAAGATATGGCATAATACGAATAGAAGTTTTAAAGCCTTCCTTTGCTCCTTCTACAAACGTTTCATATATATCAATTTTTTTTATCATTCCATGTCCTAAGATCATAGTAATCATAATCGGAAGCATCATGATAGAAATAAATTGTAATAAATTTATCATATTAACTTTTCCTTTCTAATATTTTACAAGATAATATACCGACTATTGTAGATACAGTGGTTGCTACTAAAGATGTTCCTATAATTTCTGTAGGATTTACACTTCCTGTATCCACTCTGATCTTTAAAACAGATAGAGGGACTAACTGAATAGAGGACATATTAATGACCAAAAACATACACATAGCATTAGTAGCTTTTCTTTTATTTGAATTTAGGTTTTGTAAATCCTCCATAGCTTTTAAACCTAGCGCTGTTGCAGAATTTCCTGCTCCAAACATATTTGCTGCCATATTCATAACCATAGCACTCATAGCAGGATGATTTTTAGGAATATCAGGAAATAAAATGCCCATAAAAGGACTCATTATTTTCCCTATTTTATCTATAAGACCAGATTTTTTAGCTATATTCATAAGTCCTAACCATACAGACATAATCCCTGTAAGACCTATGGAAAACATAACTGCATCTTGAGTATTTTTAATCAGTACATCATTGACTATATCTATTTTTTTTGTGATGGCTGCCACACCCATTCCAAAAAATATCATAAAAGCCCATATTTTATTCATACTTCACCATCCTTTTGATTCATAAACATATTCTTTACTACTGTATTTTTATATCAAGAAAATATTACACAAAAAAAGACGCCTTAGCGTCTTTTTAATCTGTATTTATAGCTTTGTGATCATACTAATCCTGCAAGTACTGATGCTCTTACAATAATTCCTAAAAGTTTTTTTGTATCATCTACTACTGCAATTGGATATTTTGTCTCTACAGCTTTAGGAATAAGTTCTTGCACATACATCTCAGGGTCTGTCATAAAGTAATCTTGTTTTAAAATATCTTCAACACTTTTCTTTTCCTTTATTGCTTTTATAGTATCATCTATTGTAATAATCCCTTTGAGTCTTCTTTCTTTATCTACTACAAATATACTAGATATTCCATGAGACTTCATTTCCTTCATAGCTACATTAAGTCCATCTTTGCTAAATAAAAGAGGAGATGGAGTAAACATAATGTTTTTAGCTTGCAAAATCTTTGATCTATCAATATCTTGTATAAAATTTTCGATATATTCATCCACAGGATTTTCCAAAATTTCTTCAGGAGTACCTATCTGCTTAATTTGTCCATCCTTCATTACTGCTACTCGATCTCCTATTTTAAATGCCTCATTTACATCATGTGTAATAAATATAATAGTCTTTTGAAGTTTTGCTTGAATATCTAATAATTCAAGCTGCATATCACGCCTTATCATTGGGTCTAGCGCACTAAATGGCTCATCCATAAGTAAAATATCAGGATTATTAGCAAGGGCACGAGCAAGCCCTACCCTTTGTTGCATTCCTCCACTTAGCTCATGGATCATTTTTTCTCCCCATCCTAAAAGTCCTACAGTTTCTAGTGTATCATTTGCAATCTTTAATCTTTTTTCTTTAGGAATATCTTTTACTTCAAGCCCATAAGCTACATTTTCAATAACTGTTCTATGACTGAAAAGTCCAAAATGTTGAAAGACCATTGCAATATTATTTTGTCTAAATTTCCTTAATTCTGTTTTATTAAATTTTACGATATCTTTTCCTTCAAAAAGTATCTGTCCAGCTGTAGGTTTATTCAAAAGGTTTAAACAACGAATCAAGGTAGACTTTCCACTTCCTGAAAGCCCCATAATTACAAATATTTCTCCTTCTTTCACTTCAAAAGACACATTATTAAGTCCTACAGTATGACCTGTTTTGTTTAAAACTTGATCTTTAGTCATGCCTTCATTTATCTTTTTTAGTATAGATTTTGGATGTCTTCCAAATATTTTTGTTAGATTTTTAACTTCCATCTTTTCTGACATAGGTATTACCTGCTTTCTTATTCTAAAATCTTAAACTTATCTGCTAATGATTGTGTCATTCTATCAATAATAATGGCAATCACTACAATAGCAAGTCCTGCTTCTGTGCCTTTTGCAATGTCTAGTCTATTAATAGAAAGAAGTACTTGTTCTCCAAGGCCTCTTGCTCCAATCATAGATGCTACTACTACCATAGACATGGCCATCATAGTCGTTTGATTAACTCCTGTCATAATAGTAGGGAGAGCTTGTGGCAATTCTACTTTAATTAGAACTTGCATAGGTGATGATCCAAAGGAGTGAGCTGCTTCTACCATCTCTTTGGATACATTTCGAATAGCAAGATTGGTAAGACGAATAATAGGAGCTACTGCATAAATAGTAGTTGCAAATACTCCTGGAACTTTTCCAAGTCCAAATAGCATACTTGCAGGAATTAAATATACAAAGGTTGGCATAGTCTGCATTCCATCTAGTATAGGACGCATAATCATTTCTATTTTTTCACTATAGGCCATCCATATTCCCATTGGAATTCCAATAATTAAAGAAATGATTACAGAGGTTAAAACTACTGCCAATGTAGACATCATCATCTGCCAAAGTCCAAAGGTTCCTATCAAAAATAACATCACTCCATATACAATTCCTGATGAGAGTTTTTTCATACGCCATCCTATGATAAAAACTACTGCTATTACAAACCACCAAGGTAACCATTGTAAAAAAAATTCTACTTTCATTAAAAACCATAAAATACTTTCTTTTATTGCATCAAAGAAACTTCCATAATTTCGAATAAGATATTTCACAAAATTTTCTACGTATTTTCCAATTTCAATCCTTAATGTATTTGGAAATGAATTCATATCATTTCACCTCTTTTCTATTTTACTGCCTCTTTTACTTTGTTTGATACTTCATCTGATACCCATTTTGTCCATATTTCTTCATGTTCTTTTATAAACCATTTGGCTGCTTCATCTGGTTCTACTTCATTTTCTTGCATAAAAGCAAGGGCATCACTAGTAATTTGACTGCTTGTTTTATAGTTTTTCAAAAAGTCTACTACATCTGGAGCTGTTTTTACTAAGTCTTTATTTACTGCAACACTTACCTTAGTTGAAGGAAACTCACAAGCATAACCTTTTTCCCATAGACTCTCATCATACGCTACATCATCTAAAAGTGTTAAATCATATTTTCCAGTAATCCAAGTTGGTTCCCAATAATATCCTACCCATGGTTCTCCCTTTTCATAAGCTGCTGCAATAGACGAAGCTAAAGCTGAATCAGAGCCTGGACTAAAATAGTTGTATTTTTTATCTAATTCATAAGTTTTGATTTTTTCTCTCATAATATTGTCTACTTCCCATCCTGGAATGGCCCCATATATTCTTCCCATTGTAGGATCTTCTTCATCTTTGAAAACTTCAGGATATTTTAAAAGATCTTGTACAGATTTTAAATCTGGCGTGGTGGGTTTGATTCCTCTTTCTTTGTCTCCTTTGATCATATAAGTTGGTACATAAAAGCCTTGTGCATTGTCATCATAATTAATAGACAATTCAACAATATCTCCACTTTCTATAGCATCCTCATAATCAGATAAAAGAGTACTCCAAGCTTCCATATAAATATCTATATCTCCACTTCTAAGTCCTATAAAAGTAGCCGGAGTTGATCCTCTTGTAACATCTGTTTTGTATCCAAGTCCATCTTCAATAATAATTTTTGCTACTTCATTATGAAAGGTAAAGCTATCCCATCCTGCATCTCCTAAAATTAATTTTGGTTTTTCTGTTGATCCTTCTTGCTGGTTTGTTCCACAAGCTGTTAGTCCAATCATAGAAAAAGCCACAATCAGAATCATCAGTTTTTTTAAACTCTTTTTTTTACTCAGAAAATTCATTTTGTAATATTCCTCCCTTGTATTTTTAAATTTAATATATAAACTTATTATTATCAAATCATATTTATTTCAAACTATCTAATTTAAATTTAAGAGGTAAAACAAAAATACCTGTTTTATTAAAACATGGCAAACCATCTTCTATCTTTTCAAAATTTTTTATGACAAATTCATATATTCTTATAAACACTGCTCATAGTTGGTAATTATGATAAGTTTTTGTAGGCATTTCTATCAATCACTTATAGATAAGATATTTAGATAATCATATACAGATATGTATGTTTATATATGAAATTTTATACAGTTGTATTTCAATGTTTAAAAGTATAGCATAAAAATAATTTATTGTCAAAATTGGTTGAAATCTTCCTTTTCTTTTGTGCTCAATCAATGATATAATAAAACAAAATATTATAGAATTATTTTCCAATATTATGATAAAAGGAGTGATACCATGAAATTATTAAAACAATTACAAGCAAAGAAAGAGTTAGAAAAAAGAAAAAAATTTGCTAAAGGTATGGCATTAGGAAGTTTAGTAGGTACAATCGTAGGAAGTGCAGCAGGAATTTTATTAGCACCTGATTCAGGAAGAAACACTAGAAAAAAAATAAAAGATCAAGCTGGGGAAGTAAAGTACCAATTAGATAATAACATAGAGAAACTTAAAGATAATATTTCTCAATCTGTAGAAAATAAAAAAATGGATATGAAACAAGCTGTAGAGAAAATACGTACTATCAAAGATGTCACAGCAGAAGTTGCCACTTCTGAAGAAAAATCTGAAAACTAGAAATATTTTATATGGAGTGATTATTAGTGAACGTTACCCTTTCTTTAAGTGATTTAGGGATTCTTTTATTAGGAGGCACCTTTTTAGTATTACTGATTTATGGAATTCTGATTTTTAAAAATTTTTACGAAACTATAAAGGTAATAAAAAAAGTTGTCATAGACAATCAAAAAAATATTGATGAAGTTTTAGAAGAAGCACCTTCTATTGCAAAGCATATTGAAAGCTTAAGTCATGATCTTTCTCATAATGTAAAAGCTGTACAAAATACATTTGATCAAATTCTAGGCACTACAGAAGTAGCAGCTTCTAAGTTTTCAGAGCATACAGATGTATTATCCAGTATCATGGGAGTTGTTCAAGTAATTTATACAATCAAAAGTTTTTTTGAACATAAGAAAAAATGGTTTTGAGAGAAGAAAATCAAGATAGATTTTCTTCTCTTTGTCTTTCTTTTTGAACACATCTTTGAATATATTCTATAGCTCTTTCTCTTTGAGGAGGCAATTCTCCAAAAAATATTTCTTTCCTTAAACCTTCTAAAATTTTATCTGACTTTTCTTTACATATATTTTTAAGATTTGTTTTTATATCTTCTAATCTCAATATATCCTCAAGAGATTGTACTTCTTTAAATCTAGTCAAATAACTATTCACAAGATACTCTACATGAATTTTATACATACCCATTTCTTCCTCTGGATGCAGAAGCTTTCTTGTTGCAATCACATCAGAAAGTCCTAGTAGTAAAATATCTAGCACTTCTTGCCCTAGCTTTTTAAACAACTCATAGGTTGCTCGTCCACTTACATCATTTCTTTTATAAAGATTTAAAGCCCACATATGTTCTCTTACCATTTTGCAAAGATATTTTTTAGATGCTTTAGGTAATTGAAAGCGATTTGCTATATTTTCCATCATTTCTGTTCCTACTACTTCATGTCCTATGAATCTAGTTTTTCCTCTTTCATCAATCCATTTTGCCATAGGCTTTCCTATATCATGAAATAATGCTCCTAATTTTAATAACTGACTTCTTGTATGTCCACCAGGTAAAATTTCTTGCATATGCTTTTTATAAGCTTTTTCTATATGTCCTTCAAAATATTCTTTTGAGTAAATAATTTTTTCTATTTCTTTTAAAGTATACAAGGAATGATCCCATGCATCTACTACATGATAATCACATTTACCTACATTTTTCATAGGTAAAATTTCTGGAAATATATATTCAAATAAATTTAATTCTTCATCCATTATTTTAAAGTATTGATAAGTATTTTTTTCCTTTAATATCTCAAAAATTTCAAAGGCTATTTCATCTCCTGCTGCTCTTTGTATCTCTTTTGCGTTTTCTTTTATAAAAATGGCTGTTTTTGGATCTAAGGAAAGATTATATTGACTCATGAAACGTACAGCTTGTAATAAACAAATAGGATTTTCCTTACATATGTGAAAATCTACTATAGAAATCATTTCCTCTTGATCATCTTGTATTGAAAAAAAAGGATTATGGAAAGTATTCACTGTATTCACTCCCTACTATTATTCGCCAATTTTCGTCCTTATCTATCATATTAAATATTATACCCAGACATGTCAACTTTAGTTTTATATTTTCTCATATTTCATTAAATTTATAGTTTGAAGCATTCTAATCCAAAAAAATATTTTTTTTTAAATTTTTATGTTGACTTTTATTTACAGTTCTGGTACTATTTAATTACAGCAAATTATGTCGAAAATTGTTGAAGAAGGGAAGTTGAAAAATGAAATCAACAGGTATTGTAAGAAAAGTAGATGAGCTAGGTAGAGTGGTTCTTCCAATCGAATTAAGAAGAACTTTAAACATCAAAGAAAAAGATTCTTTAGAAATTTTTGTCGATGGAGATCAAATTATTTTAAAAAAATATGAACCAGCTTGTATCTTCTGTGGTCAAGCAAAAGATGTTCATAATTTTAAAGGAAAAAATATTTGCCCAGCTTGTATTGAAGAATTAAAGTAAAAATAGAATTCGCATGTTGAAAAATCAACATGCGAATTTTATTTTTCTCTTTCATATATTTTGTGAATTTCTTCTGTATAAGTACCGTCCTCGTTATATACATACAAAGGATCCATAAACTTAAGCTCTGCATTTCCATATTTAACGCATTCAATTAAAAAGATATTTGGCTTTTTATTCTTATTTGGATGAATAAATCTAATTTTTTTAGGTTCTAATTTGTATTTTCTACATAAATAAATTATATCTACTAATCTATGAGGTCTATGAATCATATAAAAGTGTCCTCTATCCTTTAAGAGTTTAAACGATATAGCAATAATATCTTCTAATGTACACTTTACTTCATGTCTTGAGATAGCTTTTTTGCTCTCTGGATTGATCAGTCCTGCCCCTACATTCATATAAGGAGGATTTGATGTAACTGCATCAAAAGAATAAGCTTGTGTGCATTCTAGTATTTTTTTTAAGTCTTTATGTATAATCTTTACTCGATCCTCAATTTTATTTAGCTTTACACTTCTAATTGCCATATCTGCTACTTCTTGTTGTATTTCAACTCCTAAAATTTCTTTTGCATCTGTTTTTCCAGATAAAAGTATTGGAATAATTCCAGTTCCTGTTCCTAAATCTATGACTCTCCATCCTTTTTTTATTTCGCAGAAATTGCTAAGAAGTACTGCATCTATTCCAAAGCAAAAACCTTCTGGGTTTTGTATGAGTTTTAGCCCTCTACACTGTAGATCATCGACTCTTTCGTATTCTTTTACTAATTCTTCATCCATATTCATCTCTCCTACTTTTTGTGTTTCGTTTTTTCAATTTTTTGTATAATTTCTTCTTTGTCTATTGCTTCCCAGGAAAAATCTGTAATATTTCCTTCTTCATCTATTATATAAGTAAAAGGATATTCTCTTACCTTATATCCTATAGCTACATCTCCATTTATATCAAAAAGTACTGGAAATGTATATCCTTTTTCATCTAAAAAAGCATTTACTTCATCCATATTCTTTTTTTCAGCAGCTAATACATTAACTGCCAAAGTTATAACATCATCTTTTTCATATTTCTCATATACTTGCTGTAAATTCTTTAGTTCTTTTGCAGATTTAGGAGATTTTGTAGTGAAAAAATGAATCAAAACTACTTTTTCTTTTAAATCTGAAAGTCTAATTTCATTTCCTTCTCGATCTAAAAGAGTAAAATCATAAGCTTGCTTTCCTACATATACCTCAGACTTTTCTGTAGTTCCTTCTTTTTTAATCAGCTCTACTTCTTTTTCATTTTTCAAACATCCACTTACAAGTAAACATATTGCTATCATCATACAAATCCATATAGATTTTTTATTCATATTTTCGCCTCCTTATATTTTATATGAAGAAAAATATCTATATATGCTCATAGAAAAAGTCCCTACTTAGGGACTTTTTTATTCAGGTCTTGGTGCATCTACAGGACATACATTGGCACAAGCCCCACAATCAATACATCCTGATGCATCAATTACATATTGATCATCACCTGCACTAATTACACTTACAGGACACTCAGGTTCACATGCACCACAACTAATACATGCATCTGTAATCATATATGCCATACATTCCACCTCCAAGTATAGTGAAAAATCTATTCCTCAGTAAGTATCTCCTAACTTTAGTATTCTTATTCTTCTAGATGCTTAAGATTTTCTAGATCTTCTAGATCTTCTTCTCTTTTTTTGCAACAACAAGAATGTATTCTTTGTATAACAGTTTTATCATAGATCGTTAAATCATCACTTAATTTGTCTTCTCTTCCTTCTCTTTCTTCTATAATCAATCTTACTTTTACACATTCTAAGAGTACATTATTATCTACTACAATTCCTTTACCATCTGGAGTAATTACTTTTTCTCCAACTTCTGCAAGATTTTGACGTAAGCATTGATACGTATCATGCTCATATTTTAAACAGCACATAAGTCTTCCACAAATTCCTGATATTTTTGTAGGATTTAAAGATAAATTTTGCTCCTTTGCCATTTTAATAGAAACAGGTTCAAAATCTCCAAGCCAATTGGCACAGCAAAGACCTCTCCCACAAGGACCTAGTCCTCCTATCATCTTTGCTTCATCTCTTACTCCTATTTGTCTTAATTCTATACGAGTTTTAAAAACTGCAGCTAAATCCTTTACTAACTCTCTAAAATCGACTCTTCCATCTGCCGTAAAATAAAAGATTACTTTATTGTTATCAAAAGTATACTCTATATCAATAAGCTTCATGTCTAATTTATGGACTACAATTTTTTCAAGGCAAATTTCAAAAGCTTCCTTCTCTTTTTCTATATTTTGCTGATTTTGTATCTCATCTTCTAATGTAGCAACTCGAATTACTTTTTTTAAGGGTGCTATAATATCTTCCTCTGGAATTTCTTTTGGTCCTACTACTACCTCTCCAAATTCTATTCCTCTGGCAGTCTCTACAATTGCATTGTGTCCTTTTTGTACCTGTACTTCATCTGGATCAAAATAATAAATTTTTCCAGCTTTCTTGAATCTTATTCCTACAACAGTTACCATTTTATCCCTCCTGCATAGATAAAAGCATCATTTCTATAGCTAATTGGAAATTTACATTTGCTTTTATATCATTCTTTGTTTTTTCTATTATTTTTATCATATGGATTATGTTTTCATGAGATACATTTTTCATGTGAGCGTTTAAAATTTCTCTTTTATCTAAATTAATCAAAAATATATCTGAATGAGTTTGAGACAATAAAAGAATATCTCTAAACCAAAAGATCATCATATCTAATATTTCATCTATATGTTCTTTATTTTCTTTAAAAAATTCAAATAGTTCAAAGGAGTCCAGATAATTTTTTGCAAACAATTTTTCAATTATTTTTATAATCTCTTCTCTTCTTTTTTGAAATCCTTCTGATTCTTTTAAATAGATTGCCTTTCCTAAAATTCCATCAGAGAAAATAGCCATAATTCTTGTTTCTTCATGATTTAGATCATATTTATTTTTTAAAAGCTCTTCAATATATTTCTGTTTTACTTTATTTAATTTTATAATTTGACAACGAGATCGGATAGTAGGTAATAAAATATTTGCATTTGTACTCATCAAAATAATAACCCCATATTCAGGAGGTTCCTCTAATGTTTTTAATAATCTGTTTTGTGCACTCGTAGTCATAGTCTGTGCTTCTTTAATAAAATAAATCTTTTTATCAGATTCATATGGTTTTTTATATAGATCTTGTTGAAATTCTTCAATTTGGTGATTTTTAATGCTTTTTCCTTCTGGCTCAATAACTTTTATATCTGGATGATTATGTGTATTTACTTTTATACATGAACTACATTCATCGCAAGCATCTCCATGATTATATTGACAATGAATAGCTTTGGCAAATAACTTAGCTAATGTATTTTTTCCGATTCCTTTTGGCCCCTCAAATAAATAGGCATGTACAATTTTTTGTTGTTGAATAGTATTTTTAAAATATTTTATGATTTTTTCTTGCCCTATAATCTCTTTAAAACTCATTTGTATTCCCCTTATTATGCCTTTTCAAATTGCTCTACATCTACTACAAATATCGTAGCTCCTCCTACTTGTACTTCTACAGGATAACCTACAAATATTCCCGCATTTCCCATTATCGGAGTAGGGCTTGGCGCCATTTCTTTACGACTTTTACATTTTTCTTTAATAATCTCAATGACTTGACTTACTTTTTCTTTCTCTACTCCTACCAATATTGTTGTATTTCCTGATCTTAAAAATCCTCCTGTTGAAGATAACTTTGTAACTCTATATCCTTCTTGTGTTAATTTTTTTACTAAATTCGGAGCATCTTCATCTTGAATAATTGCAATAATTAATTTCATAGATTTTCTCTCCTTCCTTTAAATTCATATTTTAGAAACAATGATATTATAAATCTCTTCATGAATTTC
The DNA here is from genome assembly GCF_004138215.1 of Anaerophilus nitritigenes. Classification (GTDB taxonomy): domain Bacteria; phylum Bacillota; class Clostridia; order Peptostreptococcales; family Thermotaleaceae; genus Anaerophilus; species Anaerophilus nitritogenes. The sequence goes on along the minus strand of NZ_RYYS01000064.1, from coordinate 2,132 downwards.
ATCTATGAGTTTTAAAACATTATCTTTCATACAATTAATTTTATTCCAATGATAATATTCACAAACCCATAACGCATTCTTATAAGTTTTTTGAAGATATTTTACATCTCTTTCATGAATATCTTTTTTAAATTCTCCTGTAATTTTGTTGGATCTATTTTTCATAAGCTCCATACTCATTTGAATATCCATATCTAAAAAAATCACTTCATTTGGAATAGGAAGCTTCATTTTGATAAATTCTAAGTCCCAAAGCCAATCTAAAAAAAGTTTTTTCTCTTCTTCTGTTTGAAACTTTGACGCTTGATGAACCATATTAGAGGTAGTATATCTATCAGCTATAAGAATACCTCCATCTTCTAAAAACTCTTTCCATTCCATAGTGTAAGAAGCAAATCGATCTACAGCATAAAATGTTGACGCTGTATAAGGGTTTACATCATCTGGCTTTTCTCCAAAATCTCCATTTAAATACATTTTTACTAATGAAGATGAATCACTATTATAATTAGGAAAAGTAATCTTTTTTACTTTTAATCCTTCTTCTAATAATCTTTTGTATATTTTTTCTGACTGAGTTGCTTTCCCACTTGCATCTACTCCTGATTCTATGACAAATAATTTCCCGTTCACCCTAGTCCTCCTGTAGCTTATCTATATTCTTTTTATTATTGTATCATATATCGTATCATAATTTCCTTAAAAATATAAAAGCCATTAACATTTGTTAATGACTCTTACATGGAGATTAAAAAATTATGCCACATTTTCTTTAATAAAATATTATAATATTCATATTCTATATCATGCTCTTTAAGTCTTATAATTTTTTGTTCACATTCTTTGCATATGTATTCATCTAAAAAATTTATATAGTCTATAGTATCCTCATTACAAGTATAACAATGAACTGTTTGTGTATGCATAAGCTCACCAACCTTTTTATTCTCATTATGAACCTATATTTATCATTATATTCACAAGTAAGATGTCTCGTTATACTTTTTTTTATTCATTTATATTTTTAATTTAAAAAAACCTATATTTTATCAATATAGGTTAATAACTTTTTTGAAAAGATGAGATTGTATTTAATATATCTTCATTAGGTTCTATAATAAAAATATAATAATCCTTATTTCTTGTAAATTCTCCTACATACCAGTTATTCGTACACTTACCTGATACAAATCGATACACTTTATTTTTTTTATAATTTATTTCATGAAGATCTACAGATCTATAGGGTCTAAACTCTTCTAATTCACTTAATTTTAAAGTAAGAAAGATATGATGTGACTTACTAAATACTTTCTCCATAATTAATTCATCTTCAATCAGTTTATAATTAAAATAAGCAGAATGTTTATATATAATAAATAAACAGCTTATTACAGCCCCTATTAAAGTAATGAGTCCTCCTATAGTACCAATAACAGGATGATATGGATTTAATAGTTGTATAACCATATTCATAATAAATATAGGAACACAAATCATAAGTATAATTTTCCAAAGCGAAAGCTCTTTCTTCTTGATGGTTTGTTTAATTAACGCCATATGCTTTCTCCTTATTTAAATAGAATTTCTTTTTCATATTGTTCTTACCATCATATCATCTTATGTTTTTTTTCGCAACCATCCACTATTTTGCAGCTCTCATAGTTGTCTTTCTTCTCTTAGTCTTTTTAATAGTTAGCTTTTGCATAGATTGTATCTCTTTTTTCTTCTTTAAATCCTTTGTAGCAAGGCTACATAAATAATATTGAAAACATCCTATAGGAATACATATCATAATCAAAAAAATTATTTTTAAAATCATCTCTCTCATCCTTCTTTAATAATTTTTAACAAAAACACGTTTCTTATATTGATCTCTATAGTATATTCTATAAATCTATTCTTTTCCCTTTGTTATATCCTTAGTTCTTTTGGCCTATTTATTCTTTTATTGTCGAAGATAACTTTGTATACCCCTACATGTTGTTTCATCTTTAATAAATTTATACCATATGTATTCGTCTTTTTTTTCATTTATATAGAAAAAAGCTCAGAATAATATTCTGAGCTTTCAAACTAGCGACGACCTACTCTCCCAGGGCGCTACCGCCCAAGTACCATCAGCGCTGAAG
>NZ_RYYS01000063.1 GCF_004138215.1 Anaerophilus nitritigenes | reverse complement strand
TATTTTTTTGCAAAAAATTAAATGTTGGAGTTATTCACCCCAACATTTATTATAGAACCTTTTAAAATAATAAATTGGTATAAAAACGAATGATTAAATAAATAAAAAATATACATATTACAGGTTCTGCTAATTTTGCAGAGGAGATTGTCAATATAAATCTATACTTTTTAGTGCTAAAAGGATAAAATAATTCAATGCCTCCAATAGTAAGAAAATCCCCAACAAGATGTGAAGCCATTCCTAATAAAAAAGCAATAAGAAGAGAATGAGGAAGAATATCTTTTAGAATAAAAGATACTACAAAGAAAATCATACCTATCCCTAAAAAACTATGAGTAAAGCTTCTATGTTGGGACAGGCCAATGATCATAAGCAAAATAGCTACTGTAAAAATCAATGGATATTCCCATCCATATTTATAAATTAAAAAACTTCCTATACCACAATAAAATAGTACTTTTCCAAATCTGTTTTTTATAGGAAGAATCTTTTGATTAAGTTTTGCTTTAGGATGATCCAAATCGGGAATTAAAGATCCCAAAATAGCAACAACAGTTGTAGAGATATTAGGATCATATCCTAATTTTGGAAGTATATATAAGCTGGTCACACAACCAAATAACATATGGGTTTTACCAGTCATTGAGAAATCTCCTTCTTTTTCAATTTAAAAACATACGTTCTATTTTATTATAGCATATTTAGATCTGGTTGTGAGAAAATAAATGTCGATATTTGCTTAAAAGTATGAATTATGTATGATATGATCATGAATTAGAAAAACAAGGAACAATTCTTGAGAATTTGTGATATTTTTTGTGACTATGTCTACAAAATGAGCCATTGTTAAAACAATGGCTCATTTTGATATGTACAATATTTGGCTAAGGCATTTGCAGCACATGAACCACTATGTAGGGCTCCTTGTAACCATCCATGACTTGAGGAGGTATGTTCTCCTGCAAAGAATACTTTATTATTGTATTCGGGTGTAACCATAGAATAAGAAAAAATTCTTTTTTGTTCAGGCATAAAATAACAAAAAGCACCATAAAAGTAAGGAACGTCATTCCAATTGATCGTTTTATAATCTATTACGATTTTGTCCATATATCCTATAGGTAGTCCATGTACCTTTTCAATTTGTCTTTTTACAAGTTCTACTTTTTTATGTTCTTCCATATTTCCAAGTCGAATAGCATCTTGTCTATAATTATAGGATGCCAACAAAACTCCAGGACCGTCAGACGAACAAGAAGTTGTGAAAGGATAATTTCTCTGATTAGAAGGATAGAATATAGCTGAAATAAGAAGGTCAGTAAAAGATCCACCGCCTACAATACTTTCATTAGGACCTCCTTTTTCCCAAAATCGATTATTACATAAAAAAAGTATTTTTTGTGCATTAGAATACTCTACTTCTCGTATAGCTTGCATTTTTCTTGTAGTAAAAGGGGGATTGATTTCTATATTTCGAAGACTAGAAAATGGAATAGTACAAATAATATAATCAAAAGTTTCTTCATTTATTTTTTCATTACAGGTGTTTTTATATTTTAAAGTTATATGATGATCTGCAGATAAATAAATTCCTCTGATCCAATGACCAGCTTTAAAAGTAACCTTTCCTAATAAATCAGGAGAAATATGAGGATATTCAGAAGGATTCATGCAAATCAAAGAACGATAAAAAGAAGATGAAAGGTTTGAAGAACCTCCAATGATTTCATATAAAAAAGAAAAGTTAACTGGATAAATTTCTTGTAGAGTTTCAATATAACTGTTGTAATAAAAATCACCTTCAAGAGGAGATACACTTCCAATTAAATCAATAGCTCCTTCGCTAAGTCCCATTTTCTGTAATACCTGTCTAATATTAAGATAGCCCCAATCATTGATCAAAGGATCATAAGCAGGCTTTACTTGAAGAATTTCTTTTCTTATAGAAGGTGGTATAGATAAAAGGGGTGTTTCTAGAGCATATTCTATGAGTTTTTGCCAAGGAATAGTTTTTTCCCATGGATAAAGAGGAAATTGTGGATAAATTTTTTCCATTACATTCTTTCCAGCAGGGTCATTACGTACTCTTGTATTTCTTACATATAAAAAAGCATTTTTATTGTTTAGAATAAAGGGTCTTGTATGTAGATGAAAAAGATTAATATAATGCCAAGTTGTTTCATGACTTACAGGAATACGCATAGGACCTAATTCTCCATAAAGATTTTTATCTTTATCAAAATAGTAAGTATAAATTCTTCCTCCAATTCTTTCTTTTGAGGCTTCAAATATAGTTATGTCAAAGCCTAATTTTCTTAGTTCAAAAGCTGATGCTAGACCTGCGGCACCTGCACCAATAATTGCAATTTTTTTATTTTTAAAAGAACCAGCAGGAGAAATTGTTGTAATATCAGGAGGAGGACTTAAGCTTTTTATAATAGGATGAAAGTCTGTAGATCTTTGTGCTTGATGTAGGGCATACAAAACAAGTTGATGACGATCATAAGTAGTGGGATCATTAGGTTGAAGGAGAGGATGATCAATCATAATATAAGACTCCTTTCTAACGATATATATTTATTGAATCTATGAAAACTAATTCTTGATGTATATATATTATAAAATAGGATAAAAAATGAGTGAAAGGATGATTTGGTAAATTTTTTCATGTTTCAAATAATAATTTTTAAAATGGTTAAGATAAGTAGTATAAATAGAAAAAATTATATCTTGACAATATTCGTATACAGTATATAATTTTTATGTAAATTCATTAGAAATGGGGAATGATATTGGCTAAAATTACTAATAATAAATTGAAATTGTATGGATTTAATAATTTAACAAAGTCACTTAGTTTCAATATTTATGACATCTGTTATACAAAAACAGAAGAAGATCGAAAAAAATATATTGAATATATTGATGAACAATATAATTCAGAACGATTAACAAAGATTCTTACAGATGTAACCAATATTATTGGTGCGAGTGTGTTAAACGTTGCCAAACAAGATTATGATCCACAAGGAGCAAGTGTTACTCTTTTAATTTCAGAAGAAGAAGTTCCTTTATATGTTTTAGATCCATCTTGTAATAGAGGTATTTTAACACCCATTCGTGAAAATATTGTAGGCCATTTAGATAAAAGTCATGTAACCGTCCATACCTATCCAGAAAGTCATCCTCAAAATGACATTAGTACTTTTAGAGTAGATATTGATGTAGCGACTTGTGGTACAATCTCTCCAGTAAAAGCATTAAACTATTTAATAGGAAGTTTTGATTCAGACATTATTACCATTGACTATAGAGTAAGAGGATTTACAAGGGATATAGATGGAGAAAAGCATTTTATAGATCATCCAATTAATTCCATACAAAATTTTATTGAAAAAGAAACTATTAACAGATATGACTTGATTGATATGAATATTTATCAATCTAATATATTTCATACAAAGATGAAAATAAGAGATTTCAAATTAGATAATTATTTGTTTGAAATTAAAGAAGAAAACTTAAATGAAGCAGAAAAAGATGAAATTATAGAAAAATTAAATAAAGAGATGACAGAGATTTTTTATGGAATCAATGTAATAGAGGGATAAAAAGATCACCAAGTGGGTGATCTTTTATCTTTTTAAGGTAACCATTCTTTTTCTATATACTCCCCATAAACTTCCTAATATGGCTCCAAACACATCAAATATGAGGTCTAGATTTGTATCTATCAATCCATCTTGATGGCTTGAATCAAAAATAAAATCTAATAAAAATTCTCCTATTTCATATAATACTCCTATTGTTATGCCTAAAGAAGCAATACATATAAAAGTAAGCGTACGAGAGGAAGAAAAATCTCCCCAAAATAGTTGAATCAAAGCATAAGAAAAAAGAGTTATACAAAAAGATCCAAACATATGCAATGCTTCATCAAACCAATATACTTTATCATACCAATGAAGAGCAAATCCTAATAAATCTATAATAATAGTAACAAGAATCAGTATTTTTACATAGGATTTTATTGCATACTTTTTTTTTGATTCCCAATAGATATAACAAAGATAAAGAAAATATAGGATAGAAGTATAGAATAAAAAGTGATATTGTTTTTTTGAAAAAAATATAATCATAAAAGAAAGCATACTTATCGTAAAAATAAGATATAAGAATTTAAAAAATTTTTTCATAAAATAGCCCTCCAATAATATTTGAACAAATTTAGTATTTGTATTAGAATAAATCTATATACCCCAAAAGTATTTATATGAACTACCTTTTTAATAGGTTTTACATATTAAGTTATAGGAATGAAAATAATAAATAAAGTTAGGGGTATGTTATATTTAAGTTACCATTATTTCATTTTAAGGTTTGGAGTTGATAAACATGAAATTGTGCTCAGTTTGTAAAAAAAAGATTGCAATTGTATTTACATCTCAAATAGAGAATGGAAAAACAGAAATAAAGGGATTATGTATGGAATGTGCTAAAAAAATGGGTATTCCTGTAATAGATCAATTGATGAAACAAGCAGGAATGAATAAAGACGATATAAAAAATTTGACAGAAGAAATGAATTATATGTTTGAAGATATGGACATGGAGAATATGGATGAAGAGAATTTGGCAGATATGCTAGGAGGGGCTTTTCCATTTATGAAGGACTCTGTTGAAGAGGACAAAGAAACTACAATTCATGTAGATGAAGATTCTAAAGAAAAGAAAAAAGAAAAAAAAATAAAGAACAAGAAAAAATACTTAGAAATGTATGGAACTAATTTAACAGAACGAGCAAAGAATAAAGAAATAGATAAAGTAATTGGAAGACAAAAAGAAATAAGTAGAGTAGTACAAATTTTAAATAGAAGAAATAAAAACAATCCTATTTTAATAGGAGAACCTGGAGTGGGAAAAACTGCTATAGCAGAAGGTTTAGCCCTTCGTATAGTAGAAAGACAAGTCCCTCAAAAGCTTTTTCATGCACAAATATATCTTTTAGATCTTACAGCAGTAGTAGCAGGAACTCAGTTTAGAGGACAATTTGAAGGTAGGATGAAATCAATTATTAAAGAAGCTAAAGAGTGTGGAAATATTATATTAGTTATTGATGAAGTACATAATATTATGGGAGCAGGAGAAGTTCATGGTGGAGTGATGAATGCTGCTAATATTTTAAAACCTGCTTTAGCAAAAGGAGAAATTCAAGTCATAGGAGCAACTACCTTAGATGAGTATAGAAAACATATTGAAAAAGATGCTGCACTAGAAAGAAGATTTCAACCTGTATTGGTAGAAGAACCAACTATAGAAGATACAATAGAGATTTTAAAGGGAATTAAGAACTACTATGAAGATTATCATCAAGTAAAAATCTCAGAAGAAGTGATTAAAGCTTCTGTACATCTATCAGAAAGATACATTACAGATCGTTTTTTACCAGATAAAGCCATAGATGTAATTGATGAGGCAGGTTCAAGAGCCAACTTAAACAATACAGGTCTTTTAGCAATAGAAAATATAAAGGAAGCATTACAAAGAATTCAACAAGAAAAAGAGAATGCTGCAATCAATAATGATTATGAAAAAGCTGCAAAATACAAGATGGAAGAATTTCAATTGGAACAACAACTTTATGAATTAGAGAAAAAACATAAACAAGTAGAAATACAAGTAGAAGATATAGCTTATGTAGTTGAGGCTTGGACAAATATTCCAGTTCAAAAGATTACAGAAGAAGAAGCACAAAAATTGATTCATCTTGAAGATAGAATTCATAAAAGAGTTATTGGTCAAGATAAAGCCATTGTTAGTCTTGCAAGAACTATAAGAAGAAATAGATCAGGTTTTAAGAAAAAGAAAAAGCCTGCTTCCTTTATTTTTGTAGGTCCTACAGGGGTAGGTAAAACTGAATTGGTAAAGACATTAGCATATGAACTATTTGGAGATGAAGACAGTATGATTCGTGTGGATATGTCTGAGTATATGGAAAAACATACAGTTTCTAAATTGATTGGAGCTCCTCCAGGATATGTAGGTTATGATCAAGGAGGACAACTGACAGAGAAAGTAAGAAGAAAGCCTTATTCTGTGATCTTGCTAGATGAAATTGAAAAAGCTCATCCAGATGTATTTCATATGCTTTTGCAGATTCTTGAAGATGGAAGACTTACAGATAGTCAAGGAAGAACAGTATTTTTTGAAAATACAGTAATTATTATGACTTCTAATGCAGGTACTAACTTTAAAGCTAATTCTATAGGATTTTCTAATAATAATGATCAAGCATTAGAAGACCATGTAAAAGATGCTCTCAAAGAAACTTTTAAACCTGAATTTTTAAATAGAATTGATGAGGTTATTATATTTAAATATCTTCAAAGAGAAGAATTAGTCAAAATAGTAGATATTATGTTAAAGGAAGTAGTAGAAGAAGCAAAACAAAAAAATATAAGATTAGAGGTTTCACAAGAAGTAAAAGATTTCATATTAAAAAAGGGATATGATGAAAAATATGGAGCAAGACCTTTAAGAAGAACCATTCAAAGATATATTGAAGATGAAATAGCAGAACAATATCTTCAGAGGAATTTTGAAGAAGGAGATTGTATCGAAATTTTACTAAAAGAAGGGAAAATTGTTCTACAAAAATAGCTTTATAAAATAAATTTTTTTTAGTAGAAGAAATTATATCAAAATATAATTTTTAAATAGCTAGAAAGGATCTATGAGTTACTCATTAGATCTTTTTCTTTTTTTATAAAATACTGAAGACGTGGTATAAATAATAAGGGAAAGTTACATTTTTGTAGAAATTTATAATTATATAAAGATATAATTACTTTTTGTTACTCTCATGTAACAATTTATATCAAAGAAAAGTGTATAATAGAGGTAGCAAAAGAAAATAAAAAGAAAAGCAGGTGAAAAAATGAAAAAAAATGTAAAAATAGGAATGATTTTATTAGCAATTATAGTAGTTGTTGTATGTGCAAAGGAAGAAATTATAGACTATGTTTTTGCATCAAATAAAGCTTCTGCTAAAGGAGAAGAGACTCAATCTGTAGAGAATATACTACAAACAAATGATAAAGAGGAACATGAGAATGCTATAGAAGAACAAAAAATTGAAAATAAAATCTATAAAGTTCAAAATAAGATATTTTATACAGGAAATAAAGAGAAAAAACAAATTGCTATAACTTTTGATGATGGGCCAAGTAAATATTATACGGATAAGGTCCTAGAGATTTTAAAGCAATATGAGGTTAAAGCTACTTTTTTTGTTATTGGAAGGCATATAGAAAGATATCCACAAGAACTAATAATTATATCGCAAGAAGGACATGAAATTGGAAATCATAGTTTTAATCATAAAAATTTTAATAAGCTTACAAAAGCTCAGATCGAAGAAGAATTAATGAAAACACAACAGGCACTAAATAATACCATAGGGAATCATACAAATATTTTTAGACCGCCTTATGGGGCATTGGGAAAAGACTCTTTAGAATCTGTAAATGAATTAGGATATAATGCAGTAAATTGGTCTGTAGATACAAGAGATTGGTCAGGAGTTTCTGTAGAACAGATCATGGACAAGGTAAAACATCAACTATATTCAGGAGGAATTATATTGATGCACTCTAGTGGTTCAGATAAAGCAATGGAGAATATGCTTACAGCACTCCCACAAATTATTGAATGGGCTAAGACAGAGGGGTATGAGTTTACTACAGTTTCTCAGTTGCTTGAATTACAAGAAGGTGAAATATAAAAAAAGAGGATGTATTTTGAGCCTGTAAATATTTTATACTACCTTATTTTATATTACTTTAAAAAAATCAACTTCATATTTTGAAGTTGATTTTTTATTCAGATGTATTTAATTCTCATTTTTTATCTTTTCTGCTAGATCATTTAAATATTCTTGTCTTTCCATCTTTAAAAGAAGTTCTTCTTCTGTATGATCTTTTTCACCCATAAGTTCTTGAAGTTTTGTAAAATTTGTAGAATATTTTTTCATTTCTTCTTCTAGTGTAGATAGTTTATTTTCTAGCTTTTGTATTTCTTGATCTATGGTTTCATATTCTCTTTGTTCATTATAAGTAAATTTTAACTTTTTTTCCTTTGATTTTTGAGGAGTACTTTTTTTAATGTTTTTTTCTTCTTTGATTTCTTCTTGAATCCATCTACCACTTTCATAAAAATCAGAATAATTTCCTGTATGTTCTATGATTTTTCCGTCTCCTGCAAAGAAGAATATTTTATTGCAAATTCTATCTAAAAAGTATCGATCATGAGATACACAGATGACGACTCCATTAAAATCATCTATATAATTTTCTAAAACCTTTAGGGTATCGATGTCTAAATCATTAGTAGGCTCATCTAAAATGAGTACATTAGGAGCATCCATTAAAACTCTTAATAAATAGAGTCTTCTTCTTTCTCCGCCTGATAGCTTTGAGATATAAGTCCATTGCATATCTGGAGCAAACAAGAAATTTTCCATCATTTGAGAAGCACTAATTTTTGTACCATCTTCTGTAGTAATATATTCAGCTTTTTCTTTGATATACTCAATAGCTCGTAAATTTATATTCATATCTTCTGATTCTTGAGAAAAATATCCAATTTTTACAGTAGGACCAATATCAATACTACCTTGATTAGGAGTTAGTTTACGTGTAATTAAGTTTAGAAGAGTAGATTTACCTGCCCCATTATTTCCTATAATACCAATACGATCATTCTTTAAAGAAATATAGCTAAAATCCTCTATTACTTTATTATCAAAGCTTTTAGATATATTATTTATTTCAATAATTTTTTGACCTAATCTAGAGTGAGCTACACATATATCTATATTAGAATCATCTATAGGACCAGAAGTATCTTTTAATTCTTCAAATCTTTGAATTCTTGCCTTTTGTTTTGTAGTTCTTGCTTTTGCACCAGTTCTGATCCATTCTAATTCTTTTTTATATAGACGCTCTCGCTTTTTTTCAATGGATGATTCAAGGGCTTTTCTTTCAAGCTTTTTTTTAATAAACTCAGAATAATTTCCTGTATACATGTAAACTTTTCCATAGTCTAGCTCTAAGGTTTTATTCACGACTCTATCTAAAAAATATCGATCATGAGTAATCATTAGTAAAGAGCCTTTTCTAGTAGTTAGATATTTTTCTAACCAATCAATAGTATCATGATCCATGTGGTTGGTAGGCTCATCTAAAATCAATAAATCACAAGGAGAAATCAAAGCACTAGCTAGAGCTATTCTTTTCTTTTGTCCTCCAGATAGAGTTCCTATTTTTTGATGAAAGTTATGAATTCCAAGCTTTGTGAGAATGGTTTTGACTTGATTTTCTATTTCCCATGCATCCATTGTATTCATATTGTCTGTTAAATGTAGTAGTTTTTTTTGTAGATCGAGATCATTTGCATTTTGAGAAATCTTTTCTAAGGTATTTTCATAGTCTCTTATGATATTCATAATTTGAGAATCACTTTTAAATATTTGTTCTAAAATAGTAGCATTAGAATCAAATTCTGGATTTTGTGGAAGATACTCAATTGTCATTTTACTTGGCATATGAACAGCTCCTGTATCTGCTACATCATCTCCTGCAATAATTTTTAAAAGAGAGGATTTACCCGTTCCATTTACACCAATTAAACCAATTTTATCAGTATCACCAATAGAAAAAGATATATTTTCAAAAAGTATTTTTTCACCATAAGATTTAGATATGTTTTCTAAAGATAAGATATTCATTATAATCATCCTTTGTTTTATATTTATTTATTTATTTTATCATAAATGATGAAAGGAACAACTATTCTTTATAGATTGAGAAGGATAATGGAAAATTTTAGAGAAAAGTATTGTTAAAAATGAAAAGGAGAGATATATTATGGATATAAAAGTAGTTGTTACTATTGCTGCAAATATTGAGTGGGAGACTGTATGTGATGTTTTTAAGGGAGTAAGTCTTAATAATTCTCCATATGGACAATGGTTTTTAACAAATATAAAAGTGAAAGAAAAACTAGAACCAGTAATATTTTTTCAAGGAGGATGGGGCAAAGTATGTGCTGCTGGTTCTACCCAATATATTATTGATCACTTTAGTCCTAATATACTTATTAATTTGGGAACTTGTGGAGGGTTTAAAGGATATATACAAACAGGAGATATTGTTTTAGTAGATCGAGCAATTGTTTATGATATTTTTGAAGAAATGGGAGATCCATCTGAAGAAATTGACTATTTTACTACAGATATAGATTTATCTTTTTTGGATGGAGATTATCCTCATAAAGTTACAAAAACATTGATGCTTACTGGAGATAGAGATCTTCAACCTAAAGAGCTGAAATATTTGCATGAAACATTTGGTGGGGTTGTAGGAGACTGGGAATCAGGAGCCATTGCTTGGGTTGCAAAAAGAAACGAAACAAAACTTCTTATTCTAAGAGGAGTATCTGATATAGTAGGAGAAGATGGGGGAGAAGCTTATGGAAAGATAAATGTATTTGAAGAAAATGCTACTAAGATTATGAAAAAATTAATTCAGAATTTATCTAATTGGATTGAAATTGGGAAATAATAGTCACGCTATTAGGACAAAGGGAATATGATAAATTAAGATGCTAAAAAAGGGTTGCTTATTTTATGATTGGAGGTTTAAGAAATGCCATGGCAAAGATATATTCCCAAAGACCAGGATAAAGAGAAACCAAGGAATTCTTTTTCAAATATAAATTCTAAAAATACAACAGTAAAAGTTACAGGAGGAGCAAATGGAGAATGTAGCAATACTCCAGTAAAAGTGATGGGATTAACAACAGGTGTCATAGCAAAAATTCCGGTAGTATTAGCACAATTAACTCTACAGTTAAATATGAATGCTGTGATTGAGTTACCTGAATCTGCCTTAGATATAAAAAGTGAAAAAAATAATATCCAGGTAAAGCAATGTGTACTTTTACAAGATACGAGAATGCTTTTTATAAAGGGATATGTATGTAAACAGATCAATTATATAACAGCTAGTTATTATAATTATGGAGAGAATCGACATTGTACAGTAAAAATTCCTTTTCAGTATAATACAGAAGTTGATTTTAATGGAATAGAACCACTAAATTTATTTTCTAATCAATCAGAGGTATTAGAGTATGATAGACCGAAAGATCTTTATATTCCAAATTATATAGAACAGGACAATCGATTTAATGAAAAAGTAACACAAAAAAATCAAAAAAGCATTGAATATTTTAATGAAATTCCTTATTGTGAGGTAGTAAGTAGTAGAGTGATTGAAATAAATGAATATATGGACTTAAGCAAATTTCATTTATATAAGAAAGAAAAGACTTTTAAAAGTATAGAAGAAAAGATAGTTATATATCTTACTTTAAGGATACTTCAGAATCGTCAAGTAAATATTCCATCCATAGATTTATCTACAATGTCAAATAAAGAAATGAAAAGTATACATTAAAACCACTTGGTATTTAAACCAAGTGGTTTTCTCAATTAAGAGGGTTTGATCATGAAGGTTATACATGCACCTATAATAGATAATATAGAGGTGATGATAAAGGTAAGTTTAAGTTCACCAGTACTTTGCATAATAAAAGGACCTGCTAGAGCAGCCAATCCATAAGCTTGATACATAATCCCATAGTTTGCTCCAAAATTTTTTATTCCATAAAAGTCACTAGTGATGGTTGGAAATACAGAAAGAAATCCACCGAAGCAAAAGGCAATACTACAAAGACAACTAAAAAAAAGTATGAAATTTAATGGAATGATACTCATCATAATCATGCAGATAGAAGTGATGATAAACATGATAAAAACTATTTTTATTCGACCTAATTTATCAGATAAGCTACCCCATATCAATCTACCTCCTGCATTAAAAAGGCCAATGAGAGCTACTGCATTTGCTGCAACAGAAGCGGTAAGATTAGCTAGTTGTATACCTATATCCTTTGCAAGACTGATGACTAAAAGACCACTTACACATGCCAAAAAGTACATAATCCAAAGTAAGTAAAAAGATTTTGTTTGAAGCATTTGTTGTACTGAAAAATTATGTACATCTATAGATTGAATATTTTCTATAATAGGAATATGATTCTTTGGTGGAAGAACTAAAAATTGAGCACCTATTAAAACAAAAGTAGTATAAATGATTCCTAGATAAAGAAAAGTATTAGAAATTCCATAAGAAAGAAGAAAAAATTCAATGATAGATTTAAAAAATAAACTTCCAATACCAAAAGCACCTACTATAATACCAGTAATAAAACCTTTTTTTTGGGGAAACCATTTTATACATGTAGAAAGAGGACATACATAAGAAAATCCTACTCCAGCTCCAGCGATGATACCATAGTAGATATATAACTCTATAATTGTTGTAGCAAAAGAAGAAAGGATGAGACCTCCACCATATAATACACCACCAATAGTAGCAACAACTTTTGGACCAATTTTATCCTGAAGTCTACCAGAAAACATAGTAGTAAACGCAAAAGTAAAAATAGTTATAGAAAAAGTAAGAATGACCTGGCTGTTTGTCCAGTTAAATTGATCTATGAGAGGTTGATTAAATAAACTCCACGAATAGATAGCACCTATAGAGATTTGTATGAAAATAGCACCTAGTACTATAAGCCAAGGGTTGATATATTTTTTTTCCATGAAAAGCCTCCTTATTATGATATCAATAAGTATTGTCTTTGTAATGTATTATAAAAAATAACCCACAAGGGGTTATTTTTATAGATACTAATATCTTTGATCTCTTTGTTTCATATCTTTTAATTTTTCATCACTATCTTTTAGAAAGTCAGATAACATATTTTCAAAGGATTGAGTAGGTTTTTTTGGAGCAGGTTTTGTATATTTTTTTTGACTTGGAGTTTCAGTAGCCTGCTTAATAGATAACTCAATTTTACTATCATCTTTGACTTTAAGAATTTTAACTTTTACCTGTTGACCCTCTTTTAAGTACGTATTGATATCTTTTACATAATCATTAGATACTTCTGAAATATGGCAAAGTCCAGTTCTTTCATCAGAAAGTTTTATAAAAGCACCATATTTAGTAATTCCTGAAACAATCCCATCGACGATTTCTCCACTTTGTAATAGCATTAAATCAATCTTCCTCCTTATATTATACATCTCTTACTATTATATGTTAGTTTAATTAGAATGTAAACATAAATACTAATATTCAAAAGTTTTCTTTTGATAAAATAGTAATATGCAAATTTTTCATAAATTTAAATGAACTTTTTTAAGATTATGATACTCTTATATAGGAAAGAGAGGTGATGATATGGATATACAAGATCTAGTTAAAAAATCAAAACAAGGAGATCAAGAAGCATTAGTAAAGTTAATTATGTCTAAAAAAGACGATTATTATAAATTGGCTTATGTTTATATGAAAAATAGTGAAGATGCAATGGATGCAATGGAAGATATGATTGTAATATTGTATGAAAATATACACAAGCTAAAAAAAGAAGATGCTTTTTATAGTTGGAGTAATACGATATTAGTCAATTGTTGTAAAAATATTTTAAGAAAAAACAAAAAGAATATAGCATTAGATTTTTTAAAAGATGGAATTTATGAAAGTAGATTTGACGAAAAAGAAGATCAGCTTATGATTCAAAGGTATTTATCAAGATTAAATTATAAGCATCAAGAGGCAATAAAGCTTCGTTATTTTTTAGATTTAGATTATGAAACCATTTCAAATATTCTTAAAGTTCCTTTAGGAACAGTAAAATCTCGCATTTCTATAGGAATAAAAAAGCTAAGAAAAATGTTGGAGGTGCAAGAATATGAATGAAATAGAAAAGATGTTAAAAGAAAATAAATCTCAAACAGATACATTACAGCCACCAGATGAATTAGAAGATCGACTAAGAAGTGCACTAAAAAAATCATGTACACATAAAAAAGTGAAAAAAAGATGGAAAATGAAAGTGGCTGTGGTATTGATTACTTTCATATTAGGAGGGTATTATATAGATACTTTAGCTTTTTATACAAAAAAATTAATTGGATATGATCAAGTGATGGATTCTAATTTAAAAGAATTGAATCAATTGGGAAATGGGCAGACAATCCAAAAAAGTTATACTTTTAAAAATGAAGTGATGGTTACACTAGATGGGGTTATGCTAGATGACAATCAGCTTTTAATGTTTTATACAATAAAAGATCCACATAAAAAAGTAGATCAATTAGAATTGGTTTCTCATAGCATAGAGGGATTATTAGGTGATTATGGTTTACAAAGAGGATATGGAAGTATAAATGATGACAAAACAGAAATGAAAATAATAAATACCTTTGAATCTCCTTCTATCTTTGAAAATAAATTAAAATGGACATTTAGATTAATGAAAAAAGATGTAGATGTTCAAGAGGAAGGAGAAATTACTTTTACTCTAAACAAAGATAAAGCTATGGGGTATACTTTAAAAAAAGACATCAATAAAAAAATAAAGATAGATAAAGGCCAAATCAAATTTAATTCTATTTTGGCATCAAAAACTATGACACGTATTGAAGGAAACATCCAAAATCCTATAGAATTGGTAAGAGACAATATAACTCAAAAAAGATTTAGACCAAATTATATAGAATTAGAATTGATTGTGAATGACAAAAAAATTGAAGAGCAAGGCTCAGGAATTAGTACTAGTAAAGATGGAATCAAATTTTACAAGAATTATGATCCTATTATAATAGATCTTAAGAAAGTTCAAATGAAATTTATAAGTTTAGAAGCAGATTATGATGTGAATGAAAAAATAAAGATTCAAAAAAATAATAAAAACAAATCTTTTAAAGTATTTAACCAAGATATTATAATAAATCAAGTTTCTCAATCAGAAGGAAAGACTTTTGTAACGATTACTACAAAAGAAGATGTAATTTTATCAAGAGTCAATCTGATGATAGATGAAAAAAAAGTGTCTCTTCAAAAGACTATTTCTGATAAATATGATAAAAATACACATAAAAGAACTCTTGTGTTTGAAGATATAGGAGAAAATCTAGAGTTAGATATTCAAAGGATGCGGTATAAAGAAATATATAATAAAACTATAGATATTCCAATAAATTAAAAGAGTTTGTTGATCTGATTGGAAAATAGATAAATCTTATGTATAATAATATTTGTGTTACGAATAAGAAGGAATAAAAATGGAAAAATAGATAGGATGAAAAAAATGAGACAAGAAGTATCTTTAAAAGTAAAATCAAAATTTGTAAACAAATTTAAAAGTGGATATCCATTAATTTTTAAGGAGGCAATTATAAATATAGGAGATCTACATGAAGAAGGTGTATTGGTTAGACTGATAGATGAAAAAAATAAATTTATTGGAAAAGGCTATTATGGAAAGCAAAATAAAGGATATGGCTGGATTTTAACTTTAAAAGAAAATGAAAAAATCAATGATGCTTTTTTTGAAAGAAAGATAGTTTCTGCCCTAAATCAAAGGGCAGGACTTTATCATGATCCTCATACTAATGCTTTTAGAGTATTTAATGGAGAAGGAGATGGAATCGGAGGGTTTACCATTGATTATTATAATGAATATTATTTAATAAACTGGTATAGCAAAGGAATTTATCAGTTTCAAGAAGAGATTATCCATGCCTTAAAAAAATTAGTTCCATTTAAAGCTATTTATCAGAAAAAGAGATTTGCCGAGGATGGTAAATATATAGAAGAAGATGGATTTGTAATAGGAGAAAGAGGACAATTTCCCATTATTGTAAAAGAAAACAATGTAAACTTTGCTATATATTTAAATGAAGGAGCTATGGTAGGAGTATTTTTAGATCAAAGAAATGTTAGAAAAAAAATAAAAGAGCAATATGCCAAAGGAAAGACGGTTTTAAATACTTTCTCTTATACAGGAGCTTTCTCTGTTTTTGCAGCTTTAGGAGGAGCAAAAAAAACTACTAGTGTAGATCTTGCAAATAGAAGCTTAAGTAAAACCATGGAACAATTTAGAATCAATGGAGTAAACTATGAAGATCATGATATTGTAGTAGAAGATGTATTTCACTATTTTCAATATGCTATAAAAAAAGAATTGAAGTTTGATATGGTCATTTTAGATCCTCCAAGCTTTGCAAAATCTAAAAATTTTAAATTTAGTGCAGCGAAGGATTATAAGGATCTTTTAAAAAATACAATTTCTATTACGAAAGATCATGGAATAATTGTAGCATCTACAAATTGTGCTACTTTTGATATGAATAAATTCAAAGGATTTATTAAGGCTGCATTTGGGGAGATGAATGAAAAATATAAAATTTTAGAAGAATACTCACTCCCTTTTGATTTTAAGACGATTAAAGAATTTGATGAAGGAAATTATTTAAAAGTAGTATTTATACAAAAAGATTAAATAACGCCCTCCTATGAAATAAAATTTCATAAGAGGGCGTTATATTATTTAAGTTCTCTTCCAGTTTCGTTTAAGTCAGAAATAGGAACTGTAATGTGTTGATTATTTTCTAAAACTTTCACATCCATCATTTTATTACTCTCCATACTTTCAAGCCACACAGACTCTCCATTATAAAGTACTTCAATATGGTCATTCCCATTTAAAATTTCTTCTGCTCTTTTTTTAATCATTTAAATCCTCCTATTCATATAATATTTATTTTCTATATTAGTATCTCCTATTCAATTTTAAATATAATGTTGAAAATTTAATATTTATGTAAAAAATGAATAGGTATGGGAAAAATTTTAAATTTATGAATCATACATAGCATGTTGTGAAAAATTTACATATAAAAATAAAAAAAAATTTTTTATTGAAGACTAAGATAACGATATTGATAATCATTATCAAAAATGTTATACTAAAGCATGTACAATATGTACCGCGGCAAAGTTTATATTATTTAGGAGGATGTTTAAAATGGCAAAAATAATGGGGCCTAGATTTAAATTAAGTAGAAGATTAGGAGTAAATATTTACGGCCATCCTAAAGCGTTAAAAAGAGGAGTAGCAACACATAAAAAATTATCAGAATATGGAGTACAATTAATCGAAAAGCAAAAAATCAAAGCATATTATGGAGTACTTGAGAGACAATTTAAAAGATATGTACAAGAGGCAATGAAGAGCAAAGAAAACCCAGGGGTTGCACTACTAAAAATATTAGAATGTAGATTAGATAATTTAGTATATAGAATAGGTTTTGCAAATTCTATACGTCAAGCAAGACAAATGGTAAATCATGGACATATTTTAGTAAATGGAAAAAAAGTAGATATTCCTTCTTATCGAGTAAAGGTAGGAGAGGAAATAACTCTAAAAGAAAAATATAGAAAAAATGAAATGTTTCAAAAAAATTTTTTAGAATTAAGAACTTTTGAACTTCCTTATATACAAAAAAATTATGAAAATTTTAGTGGACAACTTGTAAATATTCCAAATAGAGAAGAACTACCTATAGAAGTAAATGAAGTTGCAGTGATAGAGTTATTCTCTAAATAATCCAATAAAACCAAGACTTTTTTATTTTTTCTATGAAATGAGGGTGAAAGATTATGTGTAAATATAATAGTCATTATTACTGGGAAAATATGTTGATTAATAACAGAAATATATGGAATTCATATTTTATGAATTCATATAATAAAAAAAATTCTATATTTATCAATACAACAATTATTGATTATAAAAGAGATGTATTTGATAATAATTGGGCTTGTTATCCAGATATGAAGTCTATTTTAGGTTTTTTACAATATATTTATTTGCCAACAGCTTTTTATTATATATTAAATAAGGATTTAGAAAACATTATTACTCCCATATTTTCTAGTGAAGAACTAATTGACTATATTAAGGAAAAAAGTATGAATACATATGATCTAGAAATCATGGAAGAAATGATAAAAGAGTTAAGATTATGTTGGAATTTAGAGGAAGCTGTTTGCAAAAACAAGATAAAAGAATTTTGTGAAAAATTTAATTCTATATGGAATGACAAAGAAAATGTATTATATATAAATATTTTCTTTAAGCCCATAGAGATTTTAGATCATATTGTACAGGATTGTGAGTTTATAGAAGTTATAGAAGAAGAAATAGAAATGTCTAAACAAGATTTGTATGGTATTTTTGGAAACATTCATAACAGTATTTTTATGAAAAAAAATTTTATGAATTTTCTTCAAAATAAAATAGGGTGTATTGCTTAAAATCTCTTTGTTATTACAAAGAGATTTTAATTTAAAAAAAATATGTTATAATAATTAGGTGAATTTAATATGTAAGTCCACAAATCTACCATAAGGTAGGACTGGTTCGAGAACTCCCAGTATAAAAAACTAAGGATTTATATTTACAGTATAGCTGTATCCTTAGGGACGGCTTTTTTTGTTTTTTTAAAAAGCCCTGTTCTCAAATATGAGAAAAGGAGAATAAAAATGAAATGCAAAAAATAAAACCATTTCATGTAACTGTTGTAGGATTAGGAGTAGCATTAAATATAGTAGGTGCTTTTATAGCTCTTAATTTAAGACTTCCTATTTTATTAGATTCTATAGGAACCATTATGGTAGCTTCTATATTAGGACCATATTATGGGGTGTTGACAGGAGTGGGTGGAAGTTTGATAAGCGGTATGACTTTTGATATTTATTCCTTATATTTTTCACCTGTTCAAATTTTTGTAGGTTTTTTAGGTGGAGTTTTATTCCAAAGGGGATGGATGAAAAAGTTTAGGATGCCTATAGGAGTTTTAGTGATTTCTATTTTTTCATCTTTAGTAGGTGCAGGTATTGCAGCTTTTGTATTTGATGGAGTGACTTCATCAGGATCTTCTTATATTGTAGCTTTTTTATCAAATATAGGAGTAAATAAAGTCATCAGTGTATTTATTGTACAATTTTCAACAGATTATGTAGATAAATTTGTAGCAGTAGCATTGGTACTCCCTATGACTATGGGTATGCCTCAGAATATAAAAGAAAAGCTTATAAGGAGTTAAATATGGATCGATATAGTGTTATTGAAAATAAAAACAAAAGAGAGATTGTACTTTTGAAAGGATTTCATTGTATATGGGGTAAATGTAGCTTTTGTGATTATATATTAGACAACTCAGAAGATGAAAAAAAAATGAATAAAATTAATTTTGAAGTTTTAAAAAATATTACAGGGAAATATAAAGTACTAGAGGTTATCAATTCTGGTAGTTGTTTTGAACTTCCAAAGGATACATTAAAAAAAATAAAAGAAGTCATCCATGAAAAGAAAATTGAAAAATTATTTTTAGAAAGTCATTGGTGTTATAAAAACAGATTAAATGAAATGAGAGATTTTTTTCAAATTCCTATTGTATTTAAAATAGGAATAGAAACTTTTGATGATGATTTTAGAAACAGTATATTAAATAAAAATGCACATTTTAAAAATGCAGAGGAAGTAAAAAAATATTTTGATTCACCTTGCTTGATGGTAGGAATCAAGGGACAAACAAAGGATATGATTAAAAAGGATATAGAGATTATATTAAAACATTTTGATTATGCTACTATTAATGTATTTATTCCAAATACATGTAAACTTCAAAGAGATGAAGAGTTAGTAGGTTGGTTTATAAAAAATTATGAGTTTTTAAATGAAAATCCTCATATAGAAGTTTTGTATCATAATACAGATTTTGGAGTAGGAGACTAAAAAATTCTCATGTTCAATTGAATATGAGAATTTTTATATTAAATTATAAATCAAAAAGTAGATGATTTGTAAAGAAAACGAATATATATAGAAGTATTATACAAATTTGTAGTATAATAATAATGAGAAGGAGCAAGTTTAGATACAGGGGGATTATATGATGAAAAATAAAATAAAAAGAATTTTAATATTTATTCTTTTAGTATCACTACAATTTGGAATACAATATGGAACAAATCAATACAAAAAATTGGCTGATCATATAAATATAGATTTACATAGACAATTTGATTATTTTGGAGATGAATTGGAAAATATAAATGATTTTATTGCAAAAATATTGATTTCCAATCCAAAAGAATATGAAATAGTAATGAAAGAGAATATGATCAATGGACCAATATTATGGAATTTTAGAATATCCAATGAATATGCTTTTAACAAAAAGGGTGTAAATATTCAAGATAAATATTTAGATATAATATATGATTCAAATAACTCTATACAACATATTCTTAAAGATCATCATATAGATAAAGAAGAAGAAAAATATTTAAACACACTATTTGCATACAATGAAGAACTTATTCATTTGCATAAAAAATTAAATATAAATAATGAAATTAAAAAAGTAAAAAATAGATATATTGATTTTTCAAAAAAGGCAGATGAAATATTAAAAGATGAAAGATATAGTATCTTAAAAGATGATGAAATAGAAAAGGAACGAATTGAAGAAGTAGAAAATTCAATAGATTTAAAAACAGCTCAAAAAATTACCCAGGAAATTGTAGATGAAGTACTTCCAGTAAAGGTAGAATTATCCTTTGATGAAAAAAGTCAAAATGATCCCACAAAGTATCAATTTGATCGTATCTATATAAGAGAACATACTTATTATCGTGTGGAGTATGATAAAAAATATAACAGGGTATCTATGGATTTAGGTAGCTATACAGGAGATCCTATAAATTTGTCAGAAGAAAAATTAAATAAAATAGCAAAGAAAATTATTAGTAAATTTGATGATGGTTCATATATAAAAATGAAAGAAGATATAAATGGATTATATGAATCTAAAGATATTGTAGAAAAGGAATATTACTATATAAAAAAGATAGGAGATATTTATGATGAGACAAAAATATTTGGATTAAGACTTATAGAAAATGGAGATATAGATTCATTTTATATAGAAGGTATAATGATTGATGAAAATATACCTACACCTAAATATAATAAAGATCAAATACTCTCTAAAATACCTCAGAAAGATTTTATCAAAAAATGCATTTTAATTAGAACGAAAGAAGGAAAGTTAAAATATGAAGTGCAAATGAATATAAATGGTGTTTTGTATAGCAAGGTGTTTGATGGAGATACAGGGAAGGAAAAATATTTTGGAAGAAATATAAGATTATATGAGTAAAATTAAGGGCAAGAGTATATACTCTTGTTTTTTTATATAAAATTGATTTAAAATAGTTTTATATGTTATAATAGTACCAAATATTAGTACCAGATAATAAAACCAAGTAAAAAATAGGAGGAAGATCTATGAACATTCAAGATATAAAAGAATTATTACTGACTATAGATAAAACAAGTATCCAAAAGGTAGATATAGAACAAAAAGATATTAAAATTAGTATTTCAAAAGGAATAAGCACTGATTGTACCTATCAAACAAATGAAATAAATGAACAAAAGAGTGAAATAAAACCATCTATTCAAGAAGTAAATGAAAAATTAGAAATAAATACGGATGATACATATATTGTAAAAGCTCCTATTGTAGGAGTAGTTTATATGACTCCAAGTCCTGATGCAGATCCATTTGTAAGTGTAGGAGATACTGTAAAAAAAGGAGAGCCTCTTTGTATTATCGAGGCTATGAAGATTATGAATGAAATTCAAAGTGAAGAAGATGGTCAAATAGTAGAAATATTAGTTGAAAACGAAGATATTGTAGAATATGGACAACCCCTTATGAGAATTAGGAGGTAATTATATGTTTAAAAAGATATTAATTGCCAATAGAGGAGAGATTGCTTTAAGAATTATCAGAGCATGTAAAGAATTAGGAATAAAGACTGTAGCAGTGTATTCAGAAATTGACGAAGATTCTCTTCATGTACATATGGCAGATGAGGCTATATGTATAGGTCCTGCTATATCATCTAAAAGCTATTTAAATATAAAAAATATTATTAGTGCAGCAATGATTACAAAATCAGAAGCCATTCATCCTGGATATGGATTTTTATCAGAAAGTATTCAACTTGCAAAAATGTGTAAAGAAAATGGTATTAAGCTGATTGGACCTAGAGAAGAACATATAAAAAGAATGGGAGACAAAGCTGAGGCTAGAAAAACAATGATAAAAGCGGGTGTTCCTGTTGTTCCAGGATCAAAGGATGCTACCAATGATCCTTACAAAGCTTTAGAGGTAGCTAAAGAGATTGGATTTCCTGTGATGATCAAAGCTGTAAGTGGCGGTGGAGGAAGAGGAATGAGACTTGTTTATGATGAAAAAGATTTTATAAATTTTTTCATCATGGCAAAATCAGAATCCAAAGCTGCTTTTGATGATGATTCTATGTATGTAGAAAAATATATAGAAGAGCCAAGACATATAGAGTTTCAAATTTTAGCAGATGAACATAAAAATGTTATTCATTTAGGGGAAAGAGATTGTTCACTCCAAAGGAGAAACCAAAAAGTATTAGAGGAAGCTCCTTGTAGCTTGATTGATGATACTCTTAGAAAAGAAATGGGAGATACTGCCATAAAAGCAGCTAAAGCTGTAGGATATGTAAGTGCAGGAACCATTGAATTTTTATTAGATAAACATAAAAATTATTATTTTATAGAAATGAATACAAGAATTCAAGTAGAACACCCTATCACAGAATATATAACAGGAATAGATCTTATCAAAGAACAAATAAAAATTGCATATGGAGAAAAATTAAAATTTACCCAAGAAGATATAAAAATAAATGGTCATGCGATAGAATGTAGAATCAATGCTGAAGATACAAATAACAATTTTGCTCCATCTCCTGGGATGATTACAGATTATTTTATTCCGGGAGGAAATGGAATTCGTATGGATAGTCATATTTATAGTGGATACAAAATTCCTTCTACTTATGATTCTATGATTGGAAAATTAATTGTCTGGGGAAAAGATAGACAAGAGGCTATTTGCAGAATGAAAAGAGCCCTTGATGAAATGGTGATTATAGGAATTCATACAAATATAGATTTTCAAAGGGAAATTTTAAATCATGAGAAGTTTTTAAAAAATGAAATAGATACTTCTTTTATCGGAAAAGAAATGATGAAGTAGTATGGATATAGGGGAGATTAAAAATGTTACAAGATTTATTTCGAAAAAAAAAGTATGCAACAGTTCATTTATATGAAAATAAAGAGACAAAAAAGATGATAAGCATGCCTATCAAAAAGCCTGTTGAGAATATACAAGAAGAATTAGAAGATGAAGCTTTTATCAAATGCACAGGATGCTTAGAAAAAATATCAAAAGAAGATGTAAAAAATAATTTATATACTTGTCCTATTTGTGGAGAACACTTTAGAATAAATCCTAGAGATAGAATAAAAGCTTTATTAGATGAAAATAGCTTTATAGAATATGATAAAGATATGACAAGCTTTGATCCACTAAAGTTTGAAGGATATGAGAAAAAAGTTAAAAGTGCAAAAGAAAAAAGCAATGAATTAGAAGGTGTCATTACAGGCGAGGGAAAAATTAATGGTTTACCCCTTGTACTTTGTGTCATGAATTCAAATTTTATGATGGGAAGTATGGGCTGTGTGGTAGGAGAAAAAATTACAAGAGCCATTGAAAAAGCAATAGAAAAAAGACTTCCAGTCCTGATCTTTTGTGCATCAGGTGGAGCAAGAATGCAGGAAGGTATATTGTCTTTAATGCAGATGGCAAAGACTTCTGCTGCTTTAGGAAGATTAGGAGAAGAAGGATTGTTGTATATACCTGTTTTGACAGACCCTACCACTGGAGGAGTAACAGCAAGCTTTGCTATGCTTGGAGATATTATATTAGCAGAGCCTAAGGCGTTGATAGGATTTGCAGGACCAAGAGTTATTGAGCAAACCATAAGACAAACGCTTCCTGAAGGATTTCAAAGGTCGGAGTTTTTAAAGGAAAAAGGATTTGTAGATGAAATCGTTCATAGAAAAGATATGAAGAGAGTTTTACATGAAATATTATTGATTCATAAAGTGGGAGGTGAAAGGGATGAATAGTATCTTAGATTTTGAAAAGCCTATTTTAGAGTTAGAAGCAAAAATTGTGGATCTAGAAAATTTCTCGAAAGAAAATGAAATAAATCTTTCTAATGAAATAGATATTTTAAAGAACAAATTAATACAAATGAAAAAAGATGCTTATTCTAATCTAAAGCCTTGGCAAAGAGTAAAAATTGCAAGAATGCCTAAAAGACCTACTACTTTAGATTATATACAAAAAATCACATCATCCTTTATGGAGCTTCATGGAGATCGACTTTACAAAGATGATTCTGCAATCATTGGTGGAATCGGAATGATAGACCATATACCAGTTACAATTATAGGACATCAAAAGGGAAAGGATACAAATGAAAATATTCAAAGAAATTTTGGAATGGCTCATCCAGAAGGATATAGAAAAGCTTTAAGACTTATGAAGCAAGCAGAAAAGTTTAAAAGACCTATCATTACATTGATAGATACTCCAGGAGCTTATTGTGGAATAGAAGCAGAAGAAAGAGGTCAAGGGGAAGCAATAGCTACTAATATACTAAAAATGAGTCAGTTAAAAACTCCTATTATTTGTATTGTCATAGGAGAAGGTGGAAGTGGAGGAGCACTAGCATTAGGAGTAGGAGATCGAGTATGTATGCTTGAAAACTCAATTTACTCTGTCATATCTCCAGAAGGACTTTCAAGTATTCTTTGGAAGGATTCGTCACTAGCTCAAAAAGCAGCAGACATGATGAAGCTTACGGCAAAAGATCTACTAGATTTAAAGGTTATTGATCATGTGATTGAAGAACCTTTAGGAGGAGCCCATAAAGATGTAGAGTTTGTAGGAAAAAAGATAAAAGATTATATTGTAGATGAGTTAAATGGTTTAATGAAGTTAGATCATGAAGTACTTTTAAATCAAAGATATGACAAGTTTAGAAAAATAGGAAATGAGTAGAATATCTACTCATTTCCTATTTTTATTTCTTTTCCAACATATAAAGGTTCAAATTTATTTCCAAAGGATTGAGACAAATATGAAAGAGCATTAAAGCCAGTACAATGACCTGCACAAAGAAGTTCAATATTTGTCTTTGTTAGAGCATCTACTGTTTTTTCAATGATCGTATGATCTGCAGTAGATAGATGAAGACCTCCTATAAATCCATAAATATTAGGAATATTTGTAATATCACTAGTATGATTAATAATATTTACAACTCCTGAATGGCTACATCCAGATATGATTACAAGGCCTTTTCCTTTTACATTTATGATTAAGGATTGATCATCTAACATAATATCAGGAACAAGTTCACCATCATCAATTTTATACATATTTGGATAATTCTTTTCAAAATCTGTAGTTCTTTTTACTTCACCAGTAGATAGAACTCCTTCCATTAGTGAAAAAGGTTTGTTGACTAATACAAGCTTTCCTTTATGCTTTAATATTTCTTCTTTCTTATTTTCATAAGTTATACCTATATTTTTAATAAAAGAGTTTTTACAAGTAAAAGTATCTCTAAATAAAGTAGGGTGAGCAATAATAGGAATATCTTTATCAATTTCTTTTAAAATGCCTACAAGTCCTGTTGTATGATCATAATGACAATGAGATAAATAAATCATATCAATACTTTTAGGATCTATTTTAAGAAGATTCATATTATGAATTAGAGTTTCAGAAGATGGGCCTACATCAAATAAAATTCTTCTTTTTATGTTGCCACAGACAATATCTATTAAGAAAGAAAGACCATGTTGAGCCAGTAATGCATTAGGAAATGCTACTTGATTTTCTACAAGAGTTGTAATTTTTAGTCCATCTATTGCTTTTATAGAATACATCATAATCACCGTCCTTAATTATTTATATATAGATATTCTACATAAATACACAAAAATCCTTTATTCATAGTATAGAAGAGAAAAAATACAGAAATTTGAAGAAAGAAGGATATTGTAAAATAATATCGAATGAATTATATATGGAAAAATGTGAAAATAGAGGTGGATATTTTTATAATTATAAATAGGTTTAGATGATAAAGAACATGCTTAGGTATTGTATATATATTGAAGATGAGGACTATGATTTATAGTAAAGATATGAAATATATTAGTTAAAAGAAGGAGTTTATTATGGGATTAGAGATAAATTTATTGTGGAAATTAATCATATTCACTATAATTATACATTTTATTGATACACTTTCTTACTCTGTTCGATTAAATTCAGTAAAAAGTGGTAAATTTGCTTTGTCTATATCATTATTTAATATGATTGTATTGATTTCAAGAACAGCAAATATGATGCAAGGACCATTAATTGGACTTTTGATGGATAAAAGTATCAAGATGAATTATGACCCAATTATGGATATTAGGCAGGTTATATTGGCTACAACTATTGGAACATGTATGGGAATTTTATTTATTCCTACATTTTTAAAATTATTTTCAAAAGCAGTTTTAAAATTAGAAGAGACAGGATCTATACCTAGCTTAGTTGTTCAATCATTAAGTGTGGCAAATATTAAAAGAATTACTAAAAGTACAATAAGACCTTCTAAAAAAATGTTTATAGGATTAAGGTTTAAAAATATTCCCAAAAGATTATTGTTATTAAATACTTTTATTACAGGAGTGTATACGATAGGGGTTTTATCAGCATATTATGCAAGTATTTATGTACCAGAAAATAGGTTGGCAGTTTCTGCATCATCTGGAATGATTAATGGGATAGCAAGTATTTTACTAACATTATTTATAGATCCTAAAGCAGCATTAATAACAGATGAAGCATATAGAGGAAAAAGGGAATATGAAGATGTAAAGGCATTAGTGATTATGCTAATTGGAACTAAATTATTAGGAACACTACTGGCACAATTATTATTCTTGCCTGGAGCTAAGTTTATAGCATTTTTTTATAAATAAAGGGAGATTGAAGTAAAATGGAGATAATTTAGGAGTTTTTTATTGGTTTATTAAAAGTAAATTAAGGGGTTGCTAAAATGATCAGAAATATTCATAGAAGAAGTTAAAATACAATTTTTTAAAAAAATAATATCTGAAAATGGAATAAACATTAAAGGATGAAGGAAAAATGAAAAAGCTAATATGGATATATAAGAATATGATTATAGTATATGGGCTTGTATTGATAGGCGTAATTATATTATCTTTTCAAGGAATATCTTTTTATTCCCAAGATTTTAAATATATTTGTTACGGTTTGTATTTTGTTTTATCTATAATTACATTAAAATCTGTTTATTTTAATAAAAATAATATAATTCATAAAATTTGTATCTTTATATTACCCATACTTTCTATATTACTATTATTTATAGACAAGCTACTAATTATTCCCATTATTTTAATGATGTTTATATTAATTTTAAAAAAAGAAGATGAAAAAATAATTTATGTGATATTTTATATTTTTATAATTCTTATAGGTATAGTAGTATTCTCCATTACTACTATGTTTGATGATTTTAGAGAGGAAAAAATAGAAAGGACTTATTATTCTTATGATAAGACAAAGAGGATTATGGTAGTATCTGTAGATCTTGGGGCAATAGGTGGAGGAGTAAAAGTAATTTTGGAAAAAACTTATTTAGGATTATTTAAAACACAAGATAATATTTATATAGGACCATGGAATGACAAGCCTTATATAAGATGGATAGATAATAATTCTATTCAAATAAAAGATAAAGTTATAAAAATAGAATAATAATTTTAATAAGGAAAATGAACTTTCTATTATTACGAATAAGAAGTATTTTGTATTAAAACTAAAAAAGTTGAATTAGATTAATTTTATATATTTTTTTATCACTAAAGGGGGGGGATATGATGAATGAAGAAGAATCCATTATATATAAATTCAAACAAAAAAGCTTTATTGAAAAGATCATTATTATACTTTCTATAGGTAGCTTATGTGTAATTTTATTAGGGAAAGAGTCAAATATAAATAAGGATTTATCTGATATAGCTTTTATATTATTTTGTGCATTATCTTTTTTTATGATTCCATCTATGAGTTATCAGAAAATAATTAATAAAAAAGAATGTAGTAGGCTTTTAAATATAATATGGATGATTCAAGGAGTAAATGTTGTTGTATTTATAATTACTGCACATAGAGTATTGTTATCTAATGAATATTCATTGAATTTATCCTATTATTTTTTTATAGGATCTTATTTGTTATTAACGATCATAGGAATAGGGGGGATGGTATATAAAGATATAAAAGATACTAAAGAAATGACAGAAGAAGAAAAAAAGAAAAATAAGATGATAAGAATTTTAAAATATGTCAATATAGTAATATTTGTTGTATTTTTAGAATGGAGTACTATGCCTTTTATTTATACTACAGTAGGAGGAGAAGACTTAAAAGAAATAAAAAAACCTTCAAGTATAGGAATTTCTAAAGTATATGCACAAAAAAGAGGTTCAAATGAAAAAGATGAAAATGACAAAACTATCTATGATGATATTTTTATAGAAAAAATCGTTAGTCAAATCAATAAAAACGCACTAAAAAGTATTAAAGGAGTAGAGGCATTAAATTGTATCAAAAGGAATGAAAAGCTAGATTATTATATGATGGGAACGTTTTGGTTAGATGATGGAGGAAATTTTGCATCATTAGATATATATGAAGATGGTTATGTAGTATTTTGTACTTATTCATTTGAACAATCTTTTTTAGTAAGAAGATATTATAAAGTGAATATTGCTCAAGAAATTATAAACAAGATTATTTAGAAGTAGTATTTAAAGGAATGGAAAATAAAGAAGTAAACTCTTGAGTATAGGAGGAGTAAAAAATGATATTTAAAAGAATATTTAAAAATTTATTTTTGAAGAATCAGTGGAAAAACATATATACTACCCAGGATGTAGGACAATATGCAAAAATAAAAGGTATACTTGAACAGTATCAAATTGAAGTAAGGACAAAAATAAATAATGATCATATGAGCGGAATAGAGGTAAGTATAGGAATCAACAAAAAAAGAGTAAGT
Organism: Anaerophilus nitritigenes; assembly: GCF_004138215.1. Classification (GTDB taxonomy): domain Bacteria; phylum Bacillota; class Clostridia; order Peptostreptococcales; family Thermotaleaceae; genus Anaerophilus; species Anaerophilus nitritogenes. The sequence goes on along the minus strand of NZ_RYYS01000063.1, from coordinate 20,021 downwards.
ACATATCATATTTATGTAAAAGTAGAAGATGTACATAGAGCAAAAGATGTATTATAATAATGTACAAAAATTTTAGGAGATGAAGAAAATTTCTTTGGAGAGTGTTAAAAAATTTTTTGAGGAAAAAAATTTAAACTTTAAAACGTATGAAATGGATAAAAGTACTGCAACAGTAGAATTAGCAGCAAATGCTCATGGAATAGAACCAAAACTGATTGCAAAAACGATGGCTTTTAAATTAAAAGATAGAAGTATTTTGATTGTTACAAAAGGAGATGATTGGATATTTGTCTATAAGTCAAGGTGTAGCACAGGGGACATAAAGATTTAAAAGACATCTACAGGAGTAGATGTTTTTTTAGAAAGTAGGGGAAAGAAAATGAGAAGATTAAGAGAAATTATTTATATAAATGGAAATATAGATGAGAAAACATTTGTTTTTTATGGTATAGAATTTCGTGATTTTATCAATTATTTACCTAATCCAATTGATCATATATTGCTTTTAAAACATGAATATTTAGGAGATTTTCATTATCCAACAGGATTTCAATATGTAAAGGATGAAGAAGTTTTAGAACTAGCAAAAGAAGAGGTTTATAATTATGGAGACTTTTGCTGGGTAGATTTTGAAGATGAAAAAAATCTAGATGAATTAAGTAAACAAGACATAGCAGAAGTACTATATTTAGCTCATATGTATAAACCGTTGAAAACTCCATTTTTTGAAAAACTGAATAATAGATTTGCTTATTGTGCTCATGATGATGGTTGGTATGGGAAGATTTATTGTAAGGATATAGAAGAATTTGGGCATGTACTTGAGAAGGTTATTAAAAATTCTATATTAAAGTTAAGAAAAAGAAAATTAGTAGATATGGAATCTAATTTGAAAGAAAAACTATTAAAGTTGTCTGAGGATGGATTGTTGATAGAAGTATACAAAACATATAAAGATCAGAGAAGTATTTGGATTCCTATTCATACAATAGGTAAATTTACAGATATGGATCTGATGTATAATGATTTAAAAATACATAAAGCAAAAGCAAAATTTCAAGGATATTTAGTACATCAAAGCAAAAGATGGGTATTGAAGTAGAATGAAGGAAAAAATAAAAAAGTTAACATGGATATATAAAAATATGATTATAATATATGAGCTGATAATAATCGGAATAATTACATTAGCATTTAAAGGAATATCTTTTTGTTCTTACATCACCAGTTTTTGAAGAAAGAATTAAACATGGAATTTGGTTATACAAAAATAAGTATGTTGATAAGTTAATTTTTACTGGTGGAAAAGGAGAAAATAATAAAATTTCATAATCGATGGTAGCAAGAAATTATGCAATAAAAAATTTAGTTCCTAGTAAAGATATTTTAATAGAAGAACAATCTAGAATCACTCAAGAAAATATACTTTATGCTACTAAAATTGCAAAAAATAATGAAATTTCTAGTGTTATCTTAGTTAGTGATCCGTTGCATATGAAAAGAGCTATGTTAATGGCAAAAGATTATGGATTCAAAGCTTATTTTTCTCCTACACCTACAAGCAAATATATAACATTAAAAAGCAAACTATTATTCTTGGCAAGAGAGGTATTTTATTATATTGGATATCAGATTTATAGGTTATTATAGATATTTTTATATAAAATCATGAGGGGAAGGCAAATGGGGATGAAAAAAGAGCTTAGTATACAAAGGAGATAGTGTATGTTTTTAAAAAATTTAAAGAAAAATATGATTTTACCTAAAAAAGAAATTTTTATAAATAAAATAGTAAATATTAGAGGAATTGATGTACATTTACTTTCTATTACTTTAGAAGATCATAAAAGTGTATTATGGGTCATGTATCAAAAGCCTTGCTGTGTTGATGAAGAAATATATGAAGAAGAAAGAATAGAAAGTAGGACAAACAAAGATGAAATGATGAATCATATGAGAGAAGGAATGAATGATATAAATATTTATATATCTGAAATAATTATTCAAAACCAAAAGATGAAATTTATTTCTTCGAGTGCAGGGTATGTAAGGGATTATGAAGGGTATATGAAGCTACAGCATTTTATAGAAAAGGGAATAGATACAACAAATTGGAATGAAGTCCATTTGGATGATATAGTGATTGCAGCTTATGAGCAAAAAGAAAATGAAGAATTTCCTAAAATAGATTATTCAAAGAAATTAGATATTACTTTAACGGTTAGTGAAGATTTTAAAGAGGTACTAATCAATCAGCCAATATGCCTTGAATTTGGTGAAATAGAAAGAGGAAACAAGTTTTACTTTTATGATTCTATCGAAAAGAAAAATCGAATTTTTTATATTGACAAGATAGAGCATTATGATGTTTGGGAAGAAGTAGAGAATACATTTGAAAAGGAAATGATGAAAGTTTTGTCAGAGGAACAAGTTAAGGAGATGAAAGAAGGATATTTAGATGTGATTGAGAAAAATTGTCCCAAAGGAATGAATTTAGCAATGCTTGAATATGAAACAGAAGATGATATACAGCTTAATTTCTATTCTAAGAAATATTTAGATGATAGACCAGTACAGAAATCTTCTTCATGTTCTATCATGTTTTTTAAATCAGATAGAGAACTTGGAAGCAATGGATTTCAGAGTCGATTGTGTAAGATTAAACCAGTAGAAAAAGATTTTAAGGGTAATATTGATGTGGAATTGTTTTCATGGTTTAAGAAAATTCCAGAAGAAATCATAAAAATTGAAATTTGATATTTAATATTTAATAAAATCACCCATTTATATGTGAATAGGGTGATTTTTGTTGGAGATAGAATAAATAAAAATGAATATTCAATCTATTTACAAAATTTTAAAATGTGCCCATCATTCTTTAAATTGACACTTTTTGAAATAATTACTATAATGATTATTAGGGAGTAGTTACTGTAGTAGTTACTACTTAAATATATGAAGAGGTGGGAGGACTATATGCAAGCACAATGCATAAAAAAGCTAAGCCTAAGAGATGGAGTTATGGCAGGAGTGCCTATTTTTATAGGATATTTTCCAATTGCTATGGCATTTGGAATTTTATCAAAGACAGTAGGAATCTCCATGAAGGATAGTTTTTTAATATCTGTTTTTGTGTTTGGAGGAGCAAGTCAATTTATAGCTTTAAATTTATTGACTTTAGGGGTAGGAATAGGAGAAATTATAGTAACAACCTTATTAGTAAATTTTCGTTATTTTTTAATGAGTGCATCACTTGCTACAAAGATGACAGATGCTATTAAAAAATGGATTCCAGTTATTGCATTTGGTGTAACAGATGAAATTTTTTCAATAGCATCATTTAAGCATGAAGAAATTACAAAAGAGTTTATGTTGCCATTACAATTTTTGGGATATTTTTCTTGGGTAACAGGTACAGTTATGGGATACTGGTTAGGAGGAATACTGCCAGAGAATATAAAAGATAGTATGGGTATAGCTTTGTATGCTATGTTTATAGCTATTTTAATACCAGAAGCTAAAAAGTCTAAATTGATTACATTTTTAATTGGTTTGTCAGGTTTAGTCAATACTTTATTAAAAAAATTAACAACTTTGCCCCCAGGATGGACTTTAATAGTAAGTATTATTTCTATATCTTTATTAGGTTCATGTTTATTAAAAGAAGAGGAAGTGAATGGAGATGAATAATTATATTCTATTGATTGTAGGAATGATGATCGTTACGTATATACCTAAATTAATTCCATTTTTTATCCTTTCTAAAGAAAAAATACCTACTAAGCTAAATAAATTTTTAAAATTAATTCCCTATACAGCTTTAGGAGCACTTCTAATTCCTGATGTATTTTATACGACTCCTAGTATACCCCAGGCATCCATACTAGGAATTGGATTTGCAGCTATATATGTATGGCATAAAGGGGGTATAATTATACCTATATTAGGTTCAATTTTTGTAACATTTATAGTTATTTTAGTTCATACAGGATAAAGATAGGTGGGTATAATATGAATGATGCTCTATTGATTGTTGAAGATTTAAAAAATTTAGGATTAACAGAGTATGAAGCAAAGGCATATTTAAGTCTTTTAGAAGAATATCCAGTCAATGGGTATACATTAAGTAAAACATCGGGTATCCCCAGATCAAGAATCTATGAGGTATTAGATAGTTTAAAGAATAAACAATTAGTATTTGAACAAATGGAAGATACTATGAGTGTATATAAACCTCTAGATCCAAAATTATTGATTGGTAAGTTTAAAAAGAGTTTTGATAGCATATTTTATCATATTGAGGAATATTCTAAAAAAGTTTATCTAAAAGAAGAAAATGATCATAAATTAATAGTGATTCAAGGAAGAGATAAGATTATTGATTTTTTAAATTTATTGATTCATGATGCAAAAAGGCGTATTGTACTTTCTATATGGGAAGAAGAAATCAATGATATTTCACAAGCATTAAATGATGCCATTCAAAGAGGAGTTGTGTTAAGAGGGATGTATTTTGGAAGAAATAATCCTTATGAACAGTTAGTAACTCATAGAAGAATAGAAAGACATCTGTCAGAAAAAAAAGAAAGATATATGACAGTTACAGTGGATGGGATTCATGTATTATATGGAATTATATCTAGAGGAGAAGACAGTCAAATTACATGGGCAAAAGATCCTGATTTTGTAGATATGAGTGAAGATTATGTTGTTCATGATTTGATGGTGAATCTTTATGCCAATCAATTGGATATAAAACAAAGAGAAGAATATGAAAAATTTTTAGATCATGTAAGAAAGGAATACTTTGCTTTTACAGAAGAAGAATTTAAAAAGTTTAAATAAAAAATAGCTTGTATGGGAAAATCACCCCAAAGAAATATGTTTAGATAAGAAGGGGGTGATTTTTGATTTATAGAAAAATATATTTTTATTTAGGAATAGGCATTATAAAAACAATTTGCTGAATACGAACAAAAGTTGGTTCATCATCATCAAGTTCTTTTAAGACGACATGATCAGGTTTTACATCTATTAGCACTCCCTGAACAACTCCTCTGACTGTATCTACAATTATTCTTTTTCCAATTATGGTTTGTAAAGTCTGAACTACATAGGGATCAACTAAAGAGCAAGTTTGAATAGGAAATGTATTAGGATTTATCATATGGCTAAAATACATTATTAAGATCCTCCTTTATTTTTGATTAATATTAGAGTATGTATTAAAAATATATTTGTTACATTATTTTGAACTAATAAAAATAATCACTAAATCACTCACCTTTATCATATTTATATATGAAGGGGGTGATTTTTTGCGTTACAGAAGATACGGTCATAAAAAAATGAAAGGCAGCTTAAAAGTGTTTATAAGTATCATACTTATTTTTTTAGTACTTATATATGGATTTTTATTAATTGACACAAAAATTAAGCCTGCTTTTTTAGCAATAGCAGAAGTAAAGGCAAGAGAAATTGCAACAAGAGCTATTAATGAATCGGTAAATTCTAAAATCTCTGAAGATATTAAATATCAGGATTTGATTTCTATAAGAACAGATAATGAAGGAAATGTGACTATGATGCAGGCTAATACCATCATGATGAATAAAATTGCCTCCGAAGTAGCTTTAACTGTTCAAGATAATATTCGTCAAATCAAAACATCTAATGTTAGTGTTCCCCTAGGTACAGTGTTTGAAAGTCAAATTCTTGCAAAATATGGTCCTAGAATTAATATTAATGTTACCCCCATTGGAATGGTAAATGTAAATTTTAAGACGGAATTTGAACAATCTGGAATTAATCAAACAAGACATAAGATTTATCTTGTAGTAAGAACACAAGTGAGAATTATTGTTCCTTTTTCTTCAAATCCTGCTATGGTAGAAACTTCTATACCAGTTGCAGAAACTATTATTGTAGGAAGAGTACCAGAAAATTATATTTTTGTACCAAAAGAGCAAATGCTCAATTTAGCTCCAAATAGCATGAGAAAATAATAAATATTTTTCAATATAAACCTTCATTCTTTAAATAGAGAATGAAGGTTTATTGTCGTTAAATTAAAAAAACTTAGACAATTGAATAAATTGGAAGATTTAAATGGATTGATGCATATTGAAAAAATATAATCCTTATAATATAATAGATCAATACAAGTCGAAAAATGTCTAAAAATTGCAAGAATCATAACAAATTTTTTAAAAAATAGACAAAGGAGGAATTACATGTCAAATATAAATAAAGAACAGCCCAGAGAACAGTGGGGGTCAAAAATTGGATTTATTTTGGCAGCAGCCGGATCAGCAGTTGGATTAGGTAATTTGTGGAAATTTCCGTATGTAGCAGGAAAAAATGGGGGAGGTGCTTTCGTACTCATTTATTTTATTATATTGTTTTTAGTAGGCTTTACATTGATGATTGCAGAAATTGCGTTAGGAAGATCTACTCAGCTCAATGCAATAGGAGCATATAGAAAAATCAAAAATAGCTGGGGATGGGTAGGTAGTTTAGGGGTTGTGGCTGCATTTTTAATTCTCTCATTTTATAGTGTAATTGGAGGATGGGTTATTAATTATACTATAAAATCTTTAACAGGAGCTTTACAAGTTACAGATGCACAAGTTCTTGGTACTATGTTTGAAAATCTTATTACAGGGACAACAGAACCTATCTTCTTTCATGGACTTTTTATGATTGCTACGCTACTCATTGTATTAGGGGGAGTAGGAGGAGGTATAGAAAAGTCTAGTAAAATTTTTATGCCATGTCTTTTTGTGATTATTATTATATTAGCTATTCGTTCTATGACTCTTCCTGGAGCAAGTGAAGGAATTAAATATTTATTAGTTCCAGATTTTTCAAAGATTACCATAGGTGTAGTATTAGATGCATTAGGACAAGTATTTTTTTCTTTAAGCTTAGGAATGGGATGTATGATTACCTATGGAAGCTATTTAGGAAAAGATTCTAACATTTCACAAAGCTCTATTATTATTCCGCTTATTGATACAGGGGTTGCCATTTTAGCTGGACTTGCAGTACTTCCAGCAGTATTTGCTTTTGGATTTGATCCATCTTCAGGACCAGGACTTATATTTGTTACTTTCCCAGCAGTATTTGCAAAAATGCCTTTTGGCTCTATTTTTGAAGTGATGTTTTTCTTACTTGTATTATTTGCAGCTTTATCTTCTTCTATTTCTATGTTAGAGGTTGTTGTAGCATATGTAGTAGATGAATGGAAAATAAATAGAAAAATGGCAACTTTTTTTATAGCGTTTCTTATATTTTTATTAGGAATTCCTGCAGCTTTATCTTTTGGACCATGGTCACATATTAATATTTTACCTGGAAGAGGATTTTTCGATACATTTGATTTTGTTGCAAGCAATATATTACTTCCTTTAGGAGGACTTTTATTGTGTATATTTGTAGGTTGGATTTGGGGAACGGAAAAAGCTATAAAAGAAGTAAAAAATAATGGAGAGGTTTCATTTAGATGGGCTGGAATATGGTCATTTTTAGTAAAATATATAGGACCAATAGCTATTTTAATTGTAATGATACGTTCATTTTTGTAAGATCGAGATATTTCTCGGTCTTTTTTCTTTTTATTTTAAAATATATGCAAGATCTACCTATAATCGTTTATAATAAAGAGATAGAACAAAATAAGGTTGGTGATTGTATGGAGAATGAAATGATAGAAGTTATAGAACAAAAGGCTATACTAGTAGGAATGAGTACAGGAAGTAATAAAGAAATAAATATTGAAAGTTCAATGAAAGAACTAAAAGAATTAGCACAAGCAGCAGGAGCAACAGTTATTCATGAGATGATACAAAATAAACAAAAAGTTGATGTGGCATTTTACATAGGAAAAGGAAAAGTTGAGGAAATCAAAATTCTTTGTGACGAGATGGATGCTAATCTAGTTATTTTTAATGATGAACTTTCAGGAGCACAAATTAGAAATCTTGAAGAGGCTATGGATGTAACAGTAATTGATAGAACCATTTTAATTTTAGATATCTTTGCACATAGAGCTCAATCTAAAGAAGGAAAGCTACAAGTAGAATTAGCTCAGCTTCAATATAGATTGCCTAGACTTGTAGGACTTGGAAAATCTTTATCTAAAACAGGTGCAGGAATAGGTGCAAGAGGTCCTGGCGAGAAAAAACTTGAATTAGATCGAAGACATATACTAAGTAGAATTCATGATATTAAAAAAGAGCTTGAAGAAGTTAAAAAAAATAGGCAAATTCAAAGAAAACAAAGACAAAAAAATGAAATTCCTATTGTAGCATTAGTTGGATATACCAATGCAGGGAAATCTACTTTGATGAATGAATTTATGAAAATATCAGGAACTATAGAAGAAAAAAAAGTATATGTAAAAAATATGTTGTTTGCAACACTAGATACGGCTCATAGAAAGATAGCATTACCTACTAAAGAAGAATTTATTCTTATTGATACAGTAGGATTTGTCAGTAAGCTTCCTCATGCATTAGTAGAGGCTTTTAAAGCAACCTTAGAAGAAGCACAGGATGCAGACTTACTTCTTCATGTAGTAGATGCTACAAATGATGATTTTAATATGCAACTAGAGGTTACTGAGAAAGTATTGAAAGAATTGGGAATTAAAGAGAAGAATACGATTTTGGTATTTAACAAGATTGATCAAATAGATGATAAAATACTTCCTCTAAAAGAAGAGTCTATTCATTTATCTGCATTAGAAGGAATAGGAATGGGTAATCTTATTAACCTCATAAAAGAAAAGTTATTTATTCATATGAATAATGTACAAATGCTTCTTCCTTATGATCAAGGGCAAATTGTATCTTATCTTTGTGACAAAACAAAAGTGCAGCAAAGGGAATATAGAGAAGATGGAGTTTATATAAAGACTTGTTTAGGCTCTGTAGATTATAATAAGTACAAAGGATATATTTTAGAGGAGTAGCAAATATGAATGATAGTAAAAATCTATGGACAAATATAGATTTTTCTAAAGATTATAGGATTACTTATCTTTTATATAAAGAAGGAAAAAGCATTGATTTAATTGCTAAGATTCGAAGAATGAGTGAGGAGCAGGTAAAAAAAGAAATTATTTTAGCAAAGACAGAACAGTTCCAAATAAAAGACTATGAAAAATCTATTTTAGAAAAAATGCTTGAGATCAGTAAAGAAGAAAGAATCAAAATAATAGACAATATGTCTGTAGAGGAAAAAAAATATTTAGGTAAAAAGATTTATCATTCTTATGAAAAAATAAATCATGCAGAAGATAAAATAGTGTTGATTTGGATTATTGGAGAACTAGGACTTTTGCCATTATCTAAAATTTTGTATAAAGATATAAGTCATCCCCATGGAAATGTAAGAAGAATGGTTTGTTCAGCTTTATATAAGCTTGGGGATGAAAAAGGAGTTTTTTATCTACATAAAGCTTTATTAGATAAAAAACCACAAGTCAGACAATATGCTGCAAAGGCTTTGGGAAAAATAGGAAATGAAGAATCTAGTATGAGATTAAAAAGACTTATATATAATCCTAATGAAAAAGAGTATGTGAAAAAAGCTTTTCATGAAGCTATAGATCATATTGACAGGAAACTAAAAAAAATTTAGTGAATTATTTTTTTAGTTTCCTCTACTACTTGGGCAATGTTTTCATAAGCTTGTATGGTACCTTTTGCTACAATGGGTCTGCCAAATTTGACCCAGTGTAATCTTCTAGAAGAAAAGCCTCCAATACGCATAAGTGTATTTACACAGGGAATAGTATTGACAAGAAGAAGCTGTTCACTAGAATTTTCCAATATTTTCCACATGTCGATTATGGAAGATAATACAATATTAGGAACAAATTGTCTACCTAATGTATAGATTAGATTTCCCCATTCATCTGTACCTCTATAAATAATTTTACCTGCATCTTTTTTTTCCAAAGCATCAAAAAAAGGCACCTTTAAAAGATCATATTCGTTAGGAACATAATCTGAAGGAAGCATATTTAAATGAATGGCAGCGGCTGTACAAGAGGAATGGCATCCACCTACACAATGATAAATGATATGCATCATAATCACCTCCAAGGGATTTTTATTTAGTATGTGTGAAAAAGAATTGAATTATGAAAAGATCATGTATTTTTTAGAAAAAAAGAGATATAATACAATTAAAGAAAAAATTAGAAAATAAGAAATAAAATTTTCTGAATAGTCTTGAAAAGTGGGAAAATATAGTATATGATAAGGATATATAATATGAAGGGAGGCATGCTCCATGCTTTTTAGAAATTGCGCCGGAGGCGTAGTATTCTTTGAGGAAAAGGTTTTGCTTTTAAAAAATGAAAAAGATGAATGGGTATTACCTAAAGGAGTAATTCGTAATGGGAATCTCTCAAGAGATGTTGCCATCAACCGTGTAATGGAAGAAGCGGGTGTAGATGCAACAATTATCTCGACGGTGGGAGAAACTTGTTACGAATTTTTTTCATTAACGAGACAAAAACCTGTTTGCAACCAGATTATTTGGTATTTGATGCGTGCCGTAGATACAAATTGTAGATTGAATAAAGAGTTAGAATTTAAAGAAGTAGGATTTTTCAACATAGATGAGGCATTAGAGAAAATTACATATCCTCAGGATCATTCTTTAGTATATCTTGCCTATGAACAATATAAAGATTTGGTAGGAGCAGAAATGATGGTATAATAAAACAAGAGTAGTTTAAACTACTCTTGTTTTATTATTTGAAGGATTGTTTAACTTTATCAATAATGCTTTTCATGGAGGAGGAAAGGTATGCTTAAAAGATATAAAACTATATTAGAATATGCTCAAATAGAACATTTAATTGAAAAATCAAGATTTATAGGATATATAAAGCCTGTAGAGAATGAAGAAGATGCTATAAAATTTATTGAAGACATAAAATCTATACATAAAAGTGCTACTCACAATGTTCCCGTATATATGATTGGAGAGAATAATGAAATACAAAGATATAGTGATGATGGAGAACCGGCTGGAACAGCAGGAGTACCTATATTAGACATGTTAAAAAAAGAAGATATTAAAAATGTAGCCATTGTTGTTACAAGATATTTTGGAGGAATCAAATTAGGAACAGGAGGGTTGGTGAGAGCTTATACCAATACTGCAAAACTTGTTATGGAAGAAGGCAAACTGATTGAAAAGGTACTTTATGATTTGATAAAAATAAGAATAGATTATACAATGCTTGGAAAAGTTCAAAATGAAGTATTAAATGCAGGCTATATTATCAAAGATACAGTATTTGATGAGGCTGTGAATCTATATGTGTATTCTCCAGTACACAAAAGTGAAGAAATGATCAATATGCTTCGAAATCTTACGAGTGCTAAAGGTGAAGTAAAGATAGAAGATACTTTATATTTAAATGAATTAAAAGGAAAAATCTTAAAGGATTGGTAAAGAAAAAAGTCGTAAAGTTAGTTACGGCTTTTTTCTTTATAAAAAAACTCATAGATTCCCATCAAAAATAAAAAAATACCAAATAATTTTCTCAAAAGAATAGGTGAAAGACGAACAGCTAAAAAAGAACCCAAAATAGCACCTATAATTCCTAAGCCTATTAAAGGAAGGGATATTTTTGTCTCAACATTTTTATTTTTGAGATGTGTAATCAAAGCAACCAATGCTACAGGAATGAATGAGATGAGATTTACACTTTGTGCTTGTTGTTGAGTAAGGGAAGTGAAAAATATTAAAGAAGGAATCAAAATGGTTCCACCTCCAATTCCCATACCTCCTATGATTCCTGAGAGAAGTCCTATTAATATCAACAATTAAAACACCATCCTTACAGAGGCTACAATCATAAATAAAGCGAATATTTTTCTAAGATATTTTTCAGGAATTTTAGAAAGAAGCTTTGCACCTATATATCCTCCTATAATACCTCCTATAATGATCTGTTTTGTAATATCCCAAGCAATAATACCATTGCTTAGGTAGATAAAGGTACTGACAATGGCAAGAGGTAAAATGACAGATATGGCTGTTGCATGAGCTTTATGTTGCTCAATATCTAGTATAAATAATAAACCTAAAATTAAAACCGTACCTCCCCCAGAACCAAAAAGTCCATTAACAAGACCAGTGAGAATACCTAATGCAATAAACCTAAAAGTAAATAAATTTTTTTTCATGAATTCACCTACATCATTATTAATAAATTACCTATATTATATAGTGTGAGCTATTAAAGATATTTTATGAGTCTATTGACGTATTTATAAAAATATTATAAAATAAACACATAAATTCCGATAAGAAAGCTATGAATTGGAGGTATATTATGAAAATAGCTAATAATATTGTAGAATTAATAGGAAATACACCTATCATAAAATTAAATAAACTTGTTGGAAAAGATGATGCAGAGGTTTATTTAAAGCTTGAATCCTTTAATCCAGGAAGTAGTATAAAGGATAGAGTAGCGCTTAATATGATTGAAGTAGGTGAAAAGGAAGGTTATTTAAAAGAAGGCTCTGTTATTGTAGAACCCACAAGTGGAAACACTGGGATAGGACTTGCTATGATTGGAGCTTCAAAAGGATACAAAGTAATTTTAGTCATGCCAGAAACTATGAGTATAGAAAGAAGAAAGCTATTAAAAGCATTTGGTGCAGAGATTGTACTTACAGATGGAAATTTAGGAATGAAAGGGGCTATTGATAAAGCCAATGAGATTGTAAGCAAAAATCCTTCTTATTTTATGCCACAACAATTTGAAAATAAGGCAAATCCACAAATCCATAGAAAGACTACTGCACTTGAAATTTTAGAACAAATGGATAGAGATTTTGATATGTTTATCTCAGCGGTAGGAACAGGAGGAACACTTACAGGGATTGGTGAAGTACTAAAAAAAGAAATGACCAAAGTCAAGGTAGTAGCAGTTGAACCTAAAAATTCAGCAGTCCTTTCTGGTCAAAAGCCTGGACCTCATAAAATTCAAGGAATAGGCGCAGGATTTATTCCTAAAATTTTAAATACTAATATAATTGATGAAGTTGTTCAAGTAGAAGATGAAGATGCTTTACAAACAGCTAGAATAATAGCAAAAGAAGAAGGCATTTTAGTGGGGATTTCATCGGGAGCAGCTATTTATGGAGCAATAAAAAAGTCAAAAGAATTAGGAGCAGGAAAGAAAATAGTTGTGATTACACCAGATTATGGAGAACGATACTTATCGGTTGACAACTTTTATCCAGAAGCATAATATTAGGGTGGCGAAAGCTACTCTAATTCTTTTACAATTCTTTCTATTTCTTGTTCTCTAATAGATTTTTTATTTGTTTTTATATTAATTTTGTCTTGTGACTTCCATCCTGCTATTCCTAAATTTTTATAACTTATCAGATAATTAAATTTATCATAGATTATTATTTCTTGTATAAGAGAGTTTACTAAATCCTTTTTCTCTATATTGTTTGAATCTTCATATATTCCATTAAAATTAATTAATAAATCTATAATTGTATCGTCTATGTTATCATTTTTGCTATTTGTTTGCTGTAATACTTGTATTTGTGTTTTATAATTACTTACATTTTCTTTTAATTCATCCGAAGAAATCATATCCATCAAGTAAAGATTTTTATACTTATCTATAAGAGATTCTAAACGTTTTATTTCACTTTCTATATCCATACTATTACTGTTGTCTAAAATAGGTTTGTCATAGCTTAAATTAGCATTTGTTATATTTTGTTTTAATTTTTTTATAACAATAGGATGTATTAATTTGGTATTTATACTACAATTATTTTTACAAAAATCTTTTCCAAATTCATCTCCAGAAACACATTTATAATAATAAGATTTTTTACCTGTCATTCTTGGTCTTAATTTATATCCGCAATCTCCACATATTAAGATACCACTAAGTAGATATGATCTTTTATTTCCATATTGATTATTTACGTTACTATCTAGTATTCTTTGTATTTCATTATATTCTTCTTGTGACCATATAGGTTTATGTTGCCCCTCGAAAATTTCCATTTTATCTTGATCTTTACCTTTTAAGTTCCATCTTAAATTTCCCATATAGGTAGGGTTACGCAATATTATTGATATAGCTACTCCTGAAAACTTTCTCCCTTGCTTGGTCATATATCCCATATTGTTTAATTCTTGTGCTACTTTATAGCATGATCTATATTTAAAGTATAAGTCTTTAATTAAATTTACTAATCTTGATTCTTCTTTATTTATTATGAGTGTTTTAGTTTCACTATTGAGATCATATCCTAAAGGCAAAACTCCACCTGGCCACAATCCTTGTTTGGCTATATGCCTATTTGAATAAAAAATTCTTTCTCCTGTAAGTTCTCTTTCGAATTGATTGATTGCCCCCAAAATATTCCTTATAAGCCTACCACTTGCCCCCTCTCCTTCTGGATCTTTTATCCCAATGAATTTAATACCAAGATCATCAAATTTGCTAAGAATGACACTTTGTTCTTCTATATTTCTGAATATCCTATCTAACTTGAAAGATATAACCATGTCGAATAGCTTTTTCTCAGCATCAAATATAAGCTCCATCATACCTTCTCTATTTTTCAAACTTCCACCAGATATACCTAAGTCCTCGTACCATTTCAATATTTTTATATTGTTCTGTTCTGCGTATTCTTCTATAATATCTTTTTGCACCTTTGGACTTTCTTGTTGTTTATCTGTACTCATACGAATATAACCCACACCTATTTTCACGATATCCCTCCTTGGTAAAATTTACATATATAATTTTGTTGAAAATTGTTGAAAAACATCAAATTTTGATAAATAATAAGAATAAAAATATTAAGAAGGTGAGAGATTTTCTTAATCTTAAATGTAATCTAAAAGATATAAGAAAAAAACATAACATGAGCCTTGATAAGCTTTCTGAAATTTCTAATGTATCAAAATCTACTCTTTCAGATATAGAAAATAATATAGTTGATCCTAAAACATCTACAGTTTTTAAAATCACAATTGCTTTAGATATAAAATTTGAAGAACTATTTGAGATTATAGAATAGTTCTTTTTGTCGAATAAAAGTTTTTTATGACTACTTTTGCGTATTCGCCCTAGCGAACGAAATCCATGCTAGAGTATTAATGTAATTAGTGAGTTGTAATGTTTTAGTAAGAGGTATATAATAAAACAAGAACATATGTTCGGTTAAAAAATCAAAGGAGATGACACAATTGAAAAAACTAATTCAAAAAATAGTTAAAGCAATAAAAGAAAAAGATGGTACGAAAGATGTTGATGTAATTATTGAAAATTTATATAAAATAAAGCAAAGCGACCAATAAAGGTCGTTTTTTATATTCTTGATAATTCTATAGCTTTTTTAATCATATTGAATAATCTGTCTCTTTTTTCTTCTGTAAGTTTTTCGTTTTCTTTTATTTCTCCCATATCTATTAGAACTTTTACTAATTGTTCAGCTATTTCTATTTTATTTTTATCATCAGAGTTTAAATCGTTATCAATTATTTCTTCATTAAATAAATATGAAGTAGAAACACCTAGACAGTCAGCTATTTTGTTCAAAGTTTCAGAAGTAGGATTACTTTTATTATTTTCTATATCACTTATCGTTGATTTACTTAATCCAGTCATTTCTCTTAAGTTCATTATAGAATAACCCTTTGATTTTCTTATATTTCTAATTCTTTCACCTAAAGACATTGTAACCCCTCCTATATAAGTACGATATACCGTACCTATATTATAACATTTAGTTCGGTAAAGTAAACAAGAAAATTAGAGGAAAATTAAGGAAAGTACAGAGAAACGAACTTAGTTCGATATAATGGTAAAAAACGTTCGGTTTTAAGGTAAAACGCAAATTGAATATAGTTCGGTATAGTGGTAAAATTTAATCAGAAAAGAGGCGATACAATTGAATAATAACATAAAAAAAATTATTGAAATGAAGGGACTTACAGCAACAGAAGTTATTGAAAAAACTGGATTTTCTAAAAGTTATTTTTATGATGTGATGAAGGGTGTTACTGTTCCAAGTTTAATAAATTCTAGAAAATTATCTAAAGTTTTAGATGTTCATTTAAACGAACTATTTCCAGAAGATGAAAAATAAGTAAATTAATTGAATTAAAATGGAGGGATTAAATTGACAAAAGAATTAAAAGAACATTTAGCAATAGTAGCACGTATACAAAAAGCGATATTAAAAAGAAAACTTCAAGGAGGTAAAAAATATGAATAATTTAATTGCAAAAGAAAGAACAGTTACTTTGGATAGTAGAGAAGTAGCTGAAATGGTAGGAAAGCAACATAGTAATTTATTGAGAGATATCGAAACTTATATTCAATATTTAGGTCAAAATTCAAATTTGAGTTCTGATGAATTTTTCATAGAGAGTAGTTATCAAGCAGGGACTGGAAAAGAGTATAAATGTTATCAAGTAACTAAAAAAGGTTGCGAATTCATAGCACACAAACTTACAGGGCAAAAAGGAGCAATATTTACAGCTACATATATCAATAAATTTCATGAAATGGAACAAAAGTTAGCAACATCAGTACTTCCTACAGGTGTACAAGCTATAAAACTAGTCAACCAACAAGTAGGAATGTTAGTAGGAGAAGTAGAAAGCATTCAAAATAGGGTTTCTAGTTTAGAAAACAACATGACAATTGACTATGCACAACAAGAAAATCTATCTACAAGGGCAAGAATGAAAATTGTACAAGCATTAGGTGGTAAAGATACCCCTGCATATCAAAAACTTAGTAAAAAGGCTTTCAGCTTGTTTTGGAGGGACTATAAAAGATATATGAATGTAGCAAGTTATAAAGATACTCCAGTTAAAGAAATAGACAAGGCTTATAAATTTATAGATAATTGGGTTCCTACATCTGAATTAGAATTAATGATCTTAGGAGCCAATAGTCAAATGAGAATGGTGAAAGTATGACAATGAAAGTAATTATATCAAAAGAATATATATCAGAAAACTCAATAGAAAAAGTATGTGAAATGGTGTTAAAACAAATTAATACAGATTTAAAAGAAATGCACCAAAAGGAAGTAACATCTTTTGATTGTAGTTTCAGCTACGACAGCAATAGTGAGAGTATTACTATCGTAGCCGAGATTAATTAGCTTTTAGATATTTGATATTCAATATCATTAGGAAAGATAGGGTTAGTATCTTTATGCCAAGTGAATAAATATGCTCCAACAATACTATGAGGATTATTTTCAGCAGCTAATCTATGAAATGTTATATCTAATTTCCAACCAAGTTTAAGTATAGAGTTAGCAAGCTGTTCTTTTTCTTCTTTGCTTTTTAGATGTCTAACATCAACTAATATTTCTGTTTTCATCAATTTCACCCCCTTTCTACAAAATTTTACCATATAGGGGCAAAAAACTAAAGGAGATGAGAGGATGCAAGAAATCTCAAAAGAAAAACTAGAATGGCTTAAGAGCATAGGTGCTGTTGATATAAAAAAATTTGATTATATGGTTGTAAGTAATGGACACCTATACTCATTAGAGCATTTGAAAAATAAATCCCTAGGAGAGTTAAAAGAAGAATATCAAACACTATATGCCAATAGAAGAAATAATAAGTTCTTTTGCCACATCAGTAATAAGAGGGATAGATAAAGCTGTAACTGGCTTAAGTTTTGTTTTGATATTTTCCCAAATAGTATCAGATTTAATTGATTGTAAAAATTCATGTCCTGAGTAGGTGATGTTACTGATGAGACAGATATAAGGAATTCCACCATCAGCAAATGTAATTCTACCGTCAATAAAGTTAATTTCTATTAGATTAAAGATGCAGTAGTAAATATCTTCTTTTTTGTAGTCTTTTAAACTATCAAAAGCTAAAATTTGATTCAAATCAATATGATTAAAAGATAAATTTTCATTAATTAAGAGATTTTTTTCTAATGAAAGAAGTACATCTCTTAAACAGTCATAGTTTAGAATCATAAATACCGTCACCCCCTTTCTACAAAATTTTACCATAGGAGGGCAAAAAACTAAAGGAGGTGTAAAAATGATAGATACAGATAAGCTCAATCAAAAGCAACAAGATTTATTTAGATATTACTGGAATGTGAGTTCTAATGAAATTAGAGCAGAAATATCCAAAGTAAAACCTTTTGGAGAAAAAGTAAAAGTGATTTTCAAAAATGGAAGTTGGATTCAAATTACAAAGTCTAGTTCTGGAGTGGTTTGGTACTAGAGAGGGGGTGAAAAGATGAATTACTGGGGAATGTTTTTTATAAGTACATTAGCAACTATGCCAATATTTGCTTATAAAATAGAAAAGACCTTATCAGACGGCCATCTGAAAAAGGTCAGTAGAAAAAATATAGTTACGAGTATTATAGCAGATTTATTTTAAAAATTCAAAGGAGAATACAAAATGTATAGACCAATTTGGATTAAGCGGGGACACGTTCCCCGCAAGAATCATAAGAAAATATTTACAATCACTTTGGCTTTAATTCTAACCATTATAAAGAAAATTATACATTGTCTTATGAAGTAGAGGGGGATTGAATTGGCAGAAGTAAAGTAGATTAAAATTACTACAACAATGTTTGAAGATGAAAAAATTGATTTTATAGAGAGTTTACCAGAAGCTGATGCAATATTAGTTATCTGGGTTAAATTACTGACACAAGCAGGAAAGTGTAATACTAATGGATTTATATTCTTGACAGAAAATATTCCATATACAGAAGAAATGTTAGCACATAAATTTAGAAGATCATTAAATACTGTTAGATTAGCATTATCTACATTTAAAAATCTAGGAATGATAGAAATGGAAGATGGATATTTAAAAATTGCTAATTGGGAAAAACACCAGAATGTAGAGGGATTAGATAAGATTAGAGAACAGACTAGAAATAGAGTTGCTAAGCATAGAGAAAAACAAAAGCTATTACCAAGTAACGTTACATGTAACGTTACAGTAACGGAAGGTAACGCAACAGATAAAGAATTAGATAAAGAATTAGATAAAGATAAAAACATAGCAACTAAAGTTGCTTGTAGCAGTAAACTGCAACCAGTAATGGAAGCATGGAATAAACTTAATCTTTCTAAGCTTATAAGCATAAAAGGAAACAGGGAGAAGATGTTGAGAGCTAGGATTAAAGATTACAGTTTAGAGAAAGTAATTCTTGCGATTGAAAATATAGAGGGTTCCGCTTTTTTAAAGGGGCAGAATGACCGAGGTTGGATTATTACATTCGACTGGTTAATAAAGCCAAACAACTTTGTAAAGGTGCTAGAGGGGAATTATAAGGATAAGGAAATTAAGAACAATGCAAATAGTAATAAATCAAAACAGCAATCTAAGAACAATGGATTCCATAACTTTGAAAGCAGAACTGGTAAATATACAAAAGAAGAATTAGAAGAAAAATTAAAACAGAAAATTTCGATAGGAGGATAAAATGGATAAAGAAAAGTTAAAAGAAATTTGTAGGGAAGCTGTAAAGGTTTATTTTGATGAAAATTGTACAGTAAAAGAAGCATTAGAAAAGGCTGAGAAGATATTAGAGGGGGCAGTAAAGTGATATTAATACCAGTATTAAAAAATAATAGAGATATTACAGAACTTAAAGAAAAACTAGAAGAGGAAAAAATAGAACTTGAAAAAGAAATAGATTCTTTTGAAAAATGTAGAAATGAAGAAAATGCAGGAAATATAGTAGAGGAGGCATTAGATGTTATTCAAGTAGCAGTAGGGGTTGTTGATATTATTTTAGAAAATTATCCTAAAGAAACAAGAGAAAAATTTAAAGAGCATCTTCCTAAACTACATAACAGAGGATGGAGGTTCAAGAAGATATTGAGTATAGAAGAAAGTTGATATAGGAGGGCATGATGAATATAGGAGATAGAGTGTACATCTGGGATACACAAAGCGACCTATTCATCAAAGAA
>NZ_RYYS01000062.1 GCF_004138215.1 Anaerophilus nitritigenes | reverse complement strand
ATAAAGTAATGGAGCAGGATTATGAACAATCCCACCCCAACTATTGACATAGAGCCAAAAAACCTTTTGCCAAGAGACAAAAGGTTTTGATTACATTAAGAATAGATATCACTATATGTGTATCTTTTCTTTTCACATCCTTTTCAGTCTCTCTGGACCGATTTAAAGGCTCCTTATTTATTTTCATTTCATCTTATCATATATTATTATTTTTTGTCAATATCTATTTTATTCCCTATAGGTTATTCTTTATTTTATCCCCTCTTCTTTCTTCTTGTATACCAGAATACATTTTAATATTTTTGTAATAATTAGGGAATATGTTTTTAAATTTTTTATTAGTTATCCACATCTATCCACAATAATTTGTGGATAGATGTGCTTTATATACTATATATTGTTTGATTATTTATATATTAATATGATAGTTATATGAATAAACTTTATGGTTCTATTAAATCTGAATCATCATTGATTTTATAATTCCAAAATCTTATATATTATACAACCGTCTATCCTACGATTACTTTATCCTCTGGATACCTGATGCATGCTTTTTCTTTCTTTTGTTTTTTTGCTAAAGCTACTGCAATGGTGAGAGGTCCTACTCTACCTGCAAACATAGTAACGGCAATGAGTATTTTTCCTATATGAGTAAGCTTAGAAGTAATTCCCATAGACAGTCCTACGGTACCAAATGCTGAAACTACTTCAAATAATATTTCAATAAATTCAAAACCTACCTCAGTTATAGAAAGAAGTATTGTCATAATAATTACTATCATCATAGCAATTCCAATAACTGCTAATGCTCTATTAATCAGTTCTTTTGCAATACGTCTATTAAAAATTTCTGTATCATCTTTTCCTTTAATAACAGAAATAATAGTTAGTATGAGCACTCCTGCTGTTGTAGTTTTAATTCCTCCTGCTGTTCCTGCTGGAGATCCTCCTATAAACATTAAAAGAATTATAAAAAATATAGATGCCATAGTCATTTTGTCTATAGGTAATGTATTAAATCCAGCAGTTCTTGGTGAGACAGACTGAAACATAGACGAAATGAACTTCCCTTTAAAGCTTAGGTTTTTTAAAGTATCTGGATTATTATATTCTAAAAGAAAAATAGCAACAACTCCTACTACAATTAATATGATTGTACTGGATAAAACCATTTTTGAATGAAGAGAAAATCTACTAAATCTTTTTTTTGTAATCATTTCAAGAATAACAGTATATCCAAGTCCTCCACCTATAATAAGAGTACATATTACAAAATTGACCAAAATATCATCTACATATCCTGTAAGGCTTGAAAAATTTCCTATTAGATCAAATCCTGCATTACAAAATGCAGAAATAGCATGAAAAATTCCATATGCAATTCCTTTGATCCATCCAAATCTAGGAATAAATTTAAAAGATAATAAAATAGCTCCTATACTTTCAATGATAAAAGTAGTAATAAGAATATATTTTGTAAATCTAACAATCCCAGACATAGAAAATTGACTTAAAGCCTCTTTCATCACAAGACGCTCTTTTAATGTGATTTTTTTTCCAAACAAAAATGCAATAAAAGTACCCATAGTCATAAATCCTAACCCGCCAACTTGAATCAAAAGTATAATAATAGTTTGTCCAAAAACAGTCCAATGTGTTCCAGTATCTACTACTACAAGACCTGTAACACATACTGCTGAAGTTGCTGTAAAAAAAGCATTTATAAATCCTACACTTTGTCCATTTCTAGACGCGATAGGAAGATTTAAAAGTATAGCTCCTATCATAATAACAATCAAAAATCCTAAAACTAGAATTTGACTAGGATCTAATTGAAATAAGTCATGTTTCTTTCTCATTTTCATTCATACACCACCAACTATCAAATTTTCAAAAATAAAAAAAAGCATAAAGAAACCATGGTTTTCTATGCCGTTGTTTCCTCTTTCAATGCTTACGAGGTTAGCTGTCGGGCTCGGATTGAAAGAGTTATCCTATCCTTATGGAATTCGCCCCCTAAAAAGGGTCCCCCGCTTCTATTTAGAATTCAGCATTATTTTATTTATTAACTATTAATTATAGAATTGCTCTAATTATTCGTCAAAAACAATTCTCATGCTTATACGCTCATTCTTATACAAATATATCTGTTTTTCTAAATTATACCACATTCTTTTAGTATTGATCTTATTTTCTTATAGATAATCCATATTCATATCTTTTTAAATTAAAGAACAAATTTCTCATTTCCTTGTTTTTTTACGTCATTGTGGTATACTAAATAGGAAAAAAAGAATTAGGAGTTGTGCTTATGTCAAATACTATTCAAACAGGAAACATTCTTACTGGCAAAGTTACTGCCATTAAACCCTTTGGTGCTTTTGTAGCACTTGAAGAAGGAAAAGAAGGATTGGTTCATATTTCACAAGTAGCTCATGCATTTGTGAAAGATATTAATGAATTTCTTTCTATTGGAGATGAAGTACAAGTAAAAGTACTTTCTGTAGACGAAACGTCCGGAAAAATTTCACTTTCTATTCGTGAAACACAACCTGCTCCAGAAGCTACTCAAGAAAATCGTCCTCGTCGTCCAAAACCAAAGAAAAACAATATGAACTACCAAGATCCTGAAAACAAAGAAGCTTTTAATCCTCTTGCAGATCAATTAAAAGCTTGGATGCAACAATCCGATAAATAAAAAAATCAACCAATATGGTTGATTTTTTTATTATGAAAATAGCAATCGATCACTAAATACATCGTCCTTCTGAACTGTTTCAAAACAATTTAAAAGCTTCTCTATAGTTAATTCATTTTTTTGTTGTCCCTTTATATCTAATATAATATTTCCTTTGTGCATCATAATCAATCTATTGCCTATGGATATAGCTTGATGAAGATTATGAGTTACCATTAAAGTTGTAATTTTTTTTTCTTCTACAATCTTTTGAGTCAGTTCTATAATTCTTTCAGAAGTCCTTGGATCCAGAGCTGCTGTATGTTCATCTAACAAAAGAACATCAGGATTTGAAATCGTAGACATCAAAAGAGCTAATGCTTGCCTTTGTCCTCCAGATAACAATCCTACCTTAGTATTCATCTGCTCCTCCAGTCCTAAAGAAAGCTGTCCTACTAAGTCTATAAATTGAGAAATATCTTTTTTAGAAATACCCATAGTTAAATTAAATTTCTTACCCTTATGAGCTGCCATAGAAAGATTTTCAAATATAGTCATAGATGGAGATGTTCCCATGGTAGGATCCTGAAATACTCTTCCTATCATTTTTGTTCTTTTATATTCTGCTTCCTTAGAAATGTCTTTTTCTCTTAAAAGAATATTTCCCATATCCATAGGAATAGATCCAGATATCATATTTAAAAGAGTAGATTTTCCCGCTCCATTACTTCCTATAATCGTAATAAAATCTCCTTTTTCTACCTGCAATGAAAATTTTTCAAATACTATTTTTTCATTCACTGTATCTTTATGAAATGTTTTTGATAGATTTTGTATTTGTAACAGGACACTCACCTCCTACTATAAATATTTTTTTAATAGAAGCTCCAATTTTTTTCTCATTTAATGCCAGTGCTAATGCTACAATCACAGCAGTAATCAATTTTAAATCTGTAGTTGGAAATCTCAATTTGAGTGCAAAAGCCATACTCATTTTATAAAGCATAGAACCTACTAAAGCCATAGTTGTAGGAAGAATAAATGAAACTTTTCTTAAAACGGCTTCTCCAAATATAATGGATGCAAGCCCCATTACAACAATTCCTGTACCCATTCCTATATCTGAAAACCCTTGATATTGGGCTGCTAATGATCCAGATAAAGCTACAAGTCCATTAGACAGCATAAGCCCAACTATCTTTGTAAAACCTATATCTATCCCTAAAGAAGTAACCAATTGAGGATTATCTCCTGTAGCTTTTAATAAAAATCCAAACTTTGTTTTTAGAAAAATATCTAATAAAATTTTGATAAATAATGCAAATAATAAAATAATCCAAATAGGTTGTATCCCTATACTAAAAATAGTTTTTTGATTAAAAAGAGGAACATTAGCTTTTTGCATAATTCTTAAATTAATAGAATATAATCCAATCATTACTAAAATACCCGATAATAAATTTGTTATTTTGATTTTTACATGAAGGTATCCAGTCACTGCGCCTGCCATCATTCCAGCTATACATGATAAGAAAATAGCAAAAATAGGATGTATCCCCTTGATAAGAGCAGCAGCTGTTACTGCCGCTCCAAGAGGAAAACTCCCATCTACCGAAAGATCTGGAAAATCTAGTATTTTGTAAGTAATATATACTCCTAATACCATAATTCCAAACAATAATCCTTGTTCTAATATATTAATCCAAAAGTCCATATTACTCACCACTTTCTACAATTTGTGCTTTATTTTGTAAGTCTTTTGGTATTTGAATATTCAATTTTTTAGCGACATCCATATTGATCACCAATTGATTATCCTTTGCTAGGCTAATCGCTATATCCTTTGGATCTCTTCCTTTTAATATTTCTATAGCTATTTTTCCTGCTTCAAATCCTGATTTGTAGTAATCGATTCCTTCTGTTGCTAAAGCTCCACCTTTTACATGAGCTTCTTCTGCTCCTATTACAGGAATCCCTTTTTTTGTACATTCTGAAGTAATCAGTGTTATAGATGATGCTACTAAGTTATCTGTAGGAGTATATAAAACATCAACATCCTTTAAAAAGCTACTTAATACTTGTGATACTTCATTTACATTCGTAACTCCTGATGTAATGACTTCTAATCCTAATTTGTTCGCTTCCTTCTTTGCCATTTCCATTTGAATTTCTGAATTGATTTCACTTGTATTGTATAAAATCCCTACCTTCTTTGCATTAGGAATCAATGTTTTTAATAATTGAAACTGTTGATCTATAGGTGCCATATCAATAGTTCCTGTTACATTTGTTCCTGGTTTTTCTAAAGAATTTACTAATTCTGCTCTTACAGGATCTGTGACTGCAGCCATTACAATTGGAATTTCCTTTGTAGCATTAAAAGCTGCTTGTACTGCTGGTGTTGCAATAGCAAATATCATATCTTTTTTTTGTGATACAAAGTTTTTTGCAATAACTTGGGCTGTTGGAATATCTCCTTGAGCATTTTGAAAATCAATATTTACCTTTTCTGAAAACTCTTCTTCTAAAGCATCTTCAAAACCTTGTCTTGCTGCATCTAGTGCTGGATGTTCAACAATTTGACTAATACCTACTTGAATCTTTTCCTTTTGATTATCTGAAGTTGTTTGTCCACTACATCCTACCAAAAATACTACACCTACTAAAAATAGTGCTACTTTTTTAAATAAATTTTTCCCTACCATACTACCATCCTCCTAATTATTTTGATTTTTAAAAATAAAAAAACTCCCAGTAAGAGAGTTTTTGCATACACAAATAAATCCTTTAAAAGGACTTCTATTCTCCCTACCATTCTACCTAAGCTACCTTTTTTCAAACTACATTTCTACCATTCTACAAAACTGCCTACTAGTTGCCTACTAATTTTTATCATATTATATTTCAATCCTATATAAATGTCAATCCTATTTTTGAAATATTTATATATGCTCTGGTACAGAACGATGTGCAAGTCCCATAACTACTTCATTTAAATGAAGTAGTCCTATACTCATAAAAATACATACACTTAAATGTTCTCCGCTCCTTGCAATTCCGATCTTTCCTCCTACATTGAGTCCATTTGCCTTCATAGCAACCTGCATGATTGCCTCTCTTGCTGCTCCTGCTACAGCTCCATCATACACATGAGACTCTTTTATAACCCCTGTTTTTCTAGATGCAATAATAGCTCTTTCAATAATCTTAGGAATAGACTGAATTAAGTTTCCCCCTATATCTACAGCTGCACCTTTTATTCCTTTTTCCTTTAGCTTTTGTATTTGTTCTTCCTCCATAGTTCTTGAAGAAGAAATAGCAATTTCAACTGATGCTCTGGCTACATCAATACTATCTAGTTTCATCTTTTCACCTCCAAATAGTCTTTATATCGTTCTATTTATTATATCTATCTACTAATATTACGTAAACATAAAATCATCTACCTTAGATATTATCCTTTCATATATTCACATATAATATCTCCTGTTTGTGATGTAGTACCCTTACCTCCTAAATCAGGAGTTAGTTTTTCTCTATTTTCTAAAGCTCTCTCAATTCCTTTCATTACTTTATGTCCTAAATCCTCATGTCCTAAAAAATCAAGCATCATTTTTACAGACCAAATCATGGCTATAGGATTTGCAAGATTCTTTCCTGCAATCTCTGGAGCTGATCCATGAACAGGTTCAAACATAGATGGATACTCTCTTTCTGGATTGATATTAGCACCTGCTGCAAAGCCTAATCCGCCTTGTAGGCAAGCTCCTAGATCTGTAAGAATGTCTCCAAAAAGATTAGAAGTAACAATCACATCAAAGTTTTCTGGTTTTTGTAACATATACATAGCTGTAGCATCTACATGAAAAGATTCTGTTTGTATCCGTTTATTCTCTTTTGCTGTTTCTTCAAAAACTTTGTCCCAAAAAACCATGCTGTAATTAAGAGCATTAGATTTTGTTACACTTGTTACTTTATGAAATTTATCTCTTTTCTTTGCCAATTCAAATGCATATTTCATTAGTTTTTTAGTATTTCTTTTGGTAAAAATACTTGTTTGAATTGCTACTTCATCATCTGTTCCCTCCCGTTGTATTCCTCCTACTCCTGCATATTCACCTTCTGTGTTTTCTCTTACAAATACCATATCAATATCTTTAGCAACCTTATTTTTAAGTGGACAATCTCTTTGATCTAAAAGCCTAACAGGTCTTAAGTTGATATATTGATTAAAACCCTGTCTAATTTTTAAAAGAAGTCCTCTAAGAGATATATGATCTTTAACTCCTGGAAATCCCACTGCTCCAAGTAAAATGGCATCATATTTTTTTAACTTTTCCAATCCATCATCATCCATCATTTTTCCGTTTTTTAAATAATATTCACATCCCCAATCATACCAATCAAAAGTAAACTCTATATTTTTAAGAGCATTTAAAACCTTAATTCCTTCATTCATAACTTCTATTCCAATTCCATCTCCTGGTATTACTGCAATATTGTATTTTTTCATAAATTTTCCTCCTTGTATTTCATCATCTCATTGTTTCATTATTTTCTTTTTTATGAGTAAATATAAAGCTTAATTTTGTTTCAGTAATAATAATTGCACAAAAAATTAATAAGCATCCTAAGATCATCTTAGAAGTTAATAGATCTCCTAAGAAAATTATTCCAAATATCGTTCCAAATACAGCTTCTAAGGATAAAATAATAGCTGCATGAGTAGATGGCGTATACTTTTGTGCAACATTTTGAATGAGTAAAGCTCCCATAGTAGATACAAAAGTCATATAGCCAATTGCAATTGTTATATCCCTAAGATTTCCTTCAAATACAGGTGCAGGTTCAAATATAAATGCTCCTATCAAGCTAAATACTCCTGTTACTCCTATTTGAATCATAGCAAGTGTAATTGGATCCATATCCTCTGCAAAATGACCTACCAAAGTAATATGTACTGCAAATAATACTGCACATATTAGTGTAAGACTATCTCCAATTCCAATATGTAAACTTCCTTGAAGAGTTAAAAGTCCAATTCCTATAGCTGTTAAAAATGCACCGATCATAGCATGCCAGCTTGGTATTCTTCTAGTCATACCCCATACTAAAAATGGAACAATCACTACATTTGTTCCTGTTAAAAATGCTGATTTACTAGCAGTTGTATATTGTAATCCTATTGTTTGAATAATAAATGCCAAGAATAGAAAAATTCCTACAATAGTTCCAGAAATAAAATCCTTCTTTGTAATTTTAATAAATCTTTTCCAAAATATTATCGTCATTGTCACAAAAGCTAATGTAAATCTAATACCATTCATATAAAAGGGCTTTAAGATATGCAAACTATCCTTCATGAAGATAAATCCTCCACCCCAAATAATGGCTACTAAAAATAAAGAAAAATCTGCTAGTAAACTTTTTTTTGTATCCACCCTTTTATCTGATCCATACATATCCCACTCCTCCTTATATGAAATTTTTTGATTATTAAAAATAGTTCCTAATTTATAGTCTCATGAAACCTTTATTACGTCAAGCTTATCATTTTATATAAAAATAAAATTCCAATTTCAATATTTTTTCTATTCCTATGTTTAGAAATGAATTTAAACATATAGCCTTATTATAAAAATTTTCTCATATTTTCATAGTTTTTTATTTTTTAAAAAGAAGAACCTTTTTAGTGGACAATCATACTATGTAGTGAGATAAGAGAGGACAACCTAAAATGAAATATAAAATTTGTCTCTTATCATATCTAAAAAAGGAGGCTCTTTTATGACTATTGTACAAATTATAAAAACTCAATTCCAAGGTATAGATATTGAAGTCTTTACCGAAGGAGGATTTACTTTTACTGGTTCCGTTGCAGATGGATCAGATACTTTGGTTGTTTTAAGTAGTGGTGGTATCTTAACTACCATTGCAGGAGATCAAATCGTCGCTTTTAGACCTTTATAATTGTAAAAAGTTTGGTATGAATCAAATTCATGCCAAACTTTTTTGTATGCAATTTTTCCCTTTTTACATATGATGATCATATACGTCTTTTATATACTCATTGAAAGAGGGTTTTTTTAATGGATATCATTAATATTCAAAATTCTTATCCACCCTTTATACAAAATAATGAGCTACCTATCATAAAAATAATCAAAGAAAAATACCGTGGAATTTCTATTCGAGTATTTACAGTAAATGGGTACATTCATGAAGGAAAAGTTATATTTCCATATCTTAACAATATCCTCGTACTTCTTCAAAATGGTACAATGATCTATATACTAGGAAAAGATATTGTGGCGTTTTGTGCAAAATAAGAAGGCTATAAGCCTTCTTATTTTGTAAGCTTTTCTACTCCACCCATATATCCTCTTAATGCATCTGGAATAATGACAGATCCATCCTCTTGTTGATAATTTTCCAAAATAGCAGCTACCGTTCTTCCTACTGCGAGTCCTGATCCATTTAAAGTATGCACATATTCAACTTTTCCTTTTGACTCTGGTCTAAATCTTATATTTGAACGTCTTGCTTGAAAATCTTCAAAGTTACTACAAGAAGAAATTTCTAAATATCTTCCATAGCTTGGCATCCATACTTCAATATCATAAGTACAAGCAGAACTAAAACCTAAATCTCCTGTACAAAGCTTTACGACTCTATAAGGAATATTTAGCCTTTTTAATATTTCTTCTGCTGCTAAAAGTAGTGATTCTAATTCTTGATAAGATTCTTCCGGCTTTGAAAATTTTACAAGTTCCACTTTATTAAATTGATGTTGTCTAATTAAACCTCTTGTATCTCTTCCTGCTGAACCTGCTTCTTTTCTAAAACATGGTGTATAAGCTGTATGGTAAACAGGAAGTTTTTCTCCTTCTAAAATATCATTCATATACAGATTTGTTACGGGAACTTCTGCTGTTGGAATCAAGAAAAAGTCCTTACTTGGAATATGAAACATATCTTCTTCAAATTTTGGAAGTTGTCCAGTTCCTGTCATACTGTCTCTATTTACCATAAATGGTGGTAGTATTTCTGTAAATCCATGCTCTGTGGTATGAAGGTCTAGCATAAAGTTTACAACAGCTCTTTCTAATCTTGCTCCTAATCCTTTGTATACAGTAAATCTTGTACCCGTAATTTTAGCTGCTGCTTCAAAATCTAATATTCCTAAATCTATACCAATATCCCAATGAGCTTTATGTTCAAAATCAAACGTTGTAGGCTCGCCCCATTTTTTTACCTCTAAATTATCTTCATCTGTATTTCCTACAGGAACACTTGGATGTGGTGTATTTGGAATTCCCAAAAGAATATCTTTGATTTGTATTTCTATATTTTTTACTTCTTCATCTAATTCTTTTATTTTGTTAGATAACTCTTTCATTTCTTCTAAAACACCTGATGCATCCTTACCTTCTTTTTTAAGTTTTGGAATTTCTTTAGAAACTGTATTTTGTCTATTTTTCATTTGTTCTACTTCTTGAAGAATTTCTCTTCTTTTTTCATCTAATTCCACTACTGTATGAATTCCATAATCTCCATGCCCACGTCTTTCCACCAATTCCTTCACTTCATCTAAATTCGTTCTAATTCTTTTAATATCTAACATTTTATTTCCTCCTTCTACTTTATAAAAAAATATAAAAAACCCTCCATCCCTAAAAATAGGGACGAAAGGTTATTCTTCCGCGTTGCCACCCTTGTTGGCTGAATATTTCAGTCCACCTTATAGCGATATAACGGTCGCACCCGACAAAACCTACTTTTAGTTCAGTTTGTGACTTAGGGATGGATTCAATCATAAGCTTCATCGGTTTGCACCTTCCACCGACTCTCTAAAGAAACTATATCATTTACTATTTCCCTTCATTGTCTTTGCTCATGTTTAAAATATTTTAACATATTATATATATCATTTCAATATATTTATCTTTTTATACCTACTCTTTTTTAACCCATAAAAGATAATCGTCCAAGAATTCTTTTCTCTTTTAAAGATTCATATACTTGACTTAACCTAATTAAATATGGATCATTGATACAAAATGGAATCATTTCCTCTTTTCTTTCATTTCCTCTAAATATATATAAATATAATTCTTTTTCTATAAGCCAAAGTTCTATATATGAATCATGTACAATATTTTTTCTTAATTTTAAACCTGTATATTCTTTACCTCCTACTTTTAATACATCTTCTTCATCTACTATAGAAACAATACTCATTAACTCCTTGATACTTTCTTTTAATTGCTCTTCTTTTTCTTCATCCTCATAGTATTTTTCTATATAATCTATATGTAAATCCATCATTTCATAATATATCTTTTCAAGCTTTTCATCATTTCTTTTGATATAAGCAAACAATCCTTCAAACAAATACTTGATAAGCTTTACAAAATAAATTCCTGTCGTTAGCTCATATTCCTTTTGCATAGTTTCTCCTCCTAAATGAATAACTCTATTTTATATTATGCATAAAATTCATTTACGTGCTAAATATATAATTTCATTCAATCATGTATATTTATCTTTCATTTAGTTAATAATGATCACTATAGAATAACTAAGGGGGTAATATCATGTACGATATTGATTTATACGCACAAATTGGTGATTTAAAAGAAATTGATTATAGAAATACTTTAGCCATTGCTAGTATTATAGAAATTTTGATCGAAAAAGGATTCATGAGCCGTAGAGAATTTTCTCATATGGCAAGACATTTAGATGATATGTCTTTAGAAGAATTAAAAATCTTAAGAAATAGATAGCCATAATCCTATCCCTTTTATATAATCATATTCAAAAAGATAAAAGACCTAACAAAGGTCTTTTATCTTTTTAAAATATTATTTTATTTTATGTCCCAACTTTGGGAAAAACATTCCTACTTTATCAATAGATTTATATAATGTAAAAATTAAATATACATGGATGGGAAACATAATAATACTTTTTTTAATTCTTGGAATGATTAGAATTTGTGCAGCTTTTCCTGTAATCATACTCAACCAGTAAGTATTTAAGCCTAAATCAATCAATAATGTAATCAAAAGTACCGCCATGCCTATTTTTTTAATGCTTACTTCTTTTTTATAAAGAAAAACTCCATAGATTATTCCTCCCAAAAAAGCACTTAAAGTAAAGCCTGGAAAATAAGCTCCTTTTGGAAAAATCATCATTCCGAAAATATCTGCTACAGCTGCAGCTAATCCTGCTGAAACTGGTCCAAATATAGCTCCACATATGGCTATAGGTAAAAAACCAAACCCAATTCTAATAATAGGTGTTTCAATAGCAAAAAACCTGGTTAGTATAATTTCTATTGCTACCAATAAACTCAAATACACTAACTTCTGTGATTTTCTCATCTTTTACTCCTCCTTTTGTGCAATATGCCGGCAAAAGAAGGAATAAACCCTTTTGCAGCAGCGGAATGCAGCATATGTATCGCAAGCTTAATAACGCCTTTCGTCTAAAAGATAACTTCCCTTTCTTTTAGCACTTTACGCACAAATACCTACTCTGCCTTTATTGCAATTTTATATTTCGAATTAATTATACATAATATTTACAAATTTCTCAACTCCCAAAATGTGTATTTTGATAGATTCTAGCCAATATATATTTTTTTTCATAAGTAAGTGTTTTTCAATCTCATATTTTGATATAATATACATATATTTTGGTGCAATAAAGGAGGAAATGAATGGATATTAGACAAACACTTTTAATTATTCCTGGTATCATTATAGGATTTGCCTTTCACGAGTATGCTCATGCACAAGTAGCTGTTTGGCTTGGAGATGATACTCCAAAGCATGAAGGAAGACTTTCTTTAAATCCAGGGGTACATATTGATCCTTTTGGATTTTTGTTTATTCTTCTAGCTGGTTTTGGATGGGCAAAACCTGTTCATATCAATGAAAATAATTTTAAAAATCCGCAAAGAGATGATATTTTAGTATCTTTAGCTGGTCCTTTAATGAATTTAAGCATTGCAATATTTTTTCTTATTATTATGAAAATAATTCCTGCTACCTTGTTAGGTAACTTTTACAATACCTTTATGGAAGTTTTTGATTATACAGTATGGATCAATATAGTTTTATTTGTATTTAATCTTCTTCCTATCCCACCTCTAGATGGATCTCACATCTTATTTGGAATATTAGGTATGAAGGATAAACCCATTTATTATGAAATTGCTTCAAAAGGAAGATTTATTTTAGCACTACTCATCATCACCAATATGATCGATAAAATTATGGGGCCTCCCATTCGAATTGTATATCAACAACTTTTAAGTATTTTTCTATTTATATAGTATAAAAAGGGAATCCTATGGATTCCCTTTTACATTTGATTTAATTTTTCTAGCACCCCTTTTAATTCATCAATATATTTTCCATATTCTGCCCAATTTCCATTTCTTTGTGATTCTTCTGATTTTCTAAATAATTCATTTGCTTTTATAATCAATCCTTTTGTATCTATTATAGCTTCTGACTCTTCTTTATCTTTTATAGGTGTAGTATCTTCGTCTACTCCAAATAAACTCTCCAAAGCTTCTTCTAGTGTATTTTCATACGCAATTTTATCTCCATAAGCTACCACTACTCTTTTCACCTCAGGAAGGCTATTTTCATTATCTGCTTTTAAGTAGATCGTCTCTACATATATTAGGGAATTTTCAATGGGGATAGTCATTACATTTCCACGAATATAAGTAGATCCTTTTTGTCCCCATAAAGAAAATTCTTTAGAAATATTTGTATCTTGATCAATTTTAGACTCAATCTGCATAGGTCCATAAATATTTTTTTGTTTTGGCATTGTATAAATCATGAGTTTACCATAGTTTTCTCCATCATTCCTAGCCATTAAAAGAGCTGTTAAATTTGGTTTATTTTTTGGTGTATATGGAATCGTAAGTAAAAACTCCTCTTTTTCTTCTTCTGGAAGTTTCATAATAGAATAGTTAGATTCCATTTGTTGCTTTTCTCTATCATATATTTCATGTGCAATATCCCATAGATCCTCTTGTTGATAAAATACATTTATATCATCCATATGATAAGTTTTATAAACATCTGCTTGTATATCAAATAAAGCTTGAGGATATCTTATATGACTTTTGATTTCCTCTGGCATTTTATCCATACTCACAAATAAATTTGGAAATATTTTTGCCATAGTTTGAATCACGGGGTCCTTTGGATCAGATATATAATATGTAACGTCTCCGTTGTATGCATCGATGACTACTTTTACTGAATTTCTAATATAATTGGTATTATCCTCTCCAAAAGGTTTTGCATAAGGATAATTATCACTTAAAGTATATCCATCTAATATCCAAGAGAGTTTTCCATTTTCTATGACTAAATAAGGATCATCATCATAATAAATAAAAGGTGCAATTTTTCTAGCTCTTTCTTCTATATTTCTATAAAGTAAAATTTTACTATCTTGTGTAATGTTTCCTGATATGAGTATTTTAAAGCTTCCTTCTTTTATGGCATATAAAATTTTATTCAGTCCTTTAAGGCTGATTCCTGCAGTCCCTTCATAAAAAGTCTCTGCATTCCGATCTCCCTTAGGATAATCAAATTCTTTTTCTTTTGTATTTGTAATCACATAATTATTTGTAAGCTCTCCAAAATAAATTTCAGGTCTTTTAATTTGTAAATCTTTTACTAAAGATTGGGGAGGAATGTCTTTTATTAATAAATCTGGCTGTCCTTCATTTGTAATATCATGAACTGAAGACAATGCTACCCCATATCCATGAGTATATTTTAGATGCCTGTTAATCCATTGGTCGCTTATTTTAGTTTCATCTATTTCTCTTGGCGATAAAAATACTTGAGTCAATCTTCCGTCTATATTGTACCGATCTACATCTACATCATTAAATTGATAGTAACGACGAATCCCTTGTCTTTGATTGTAGTATTGTTTTGTAGGTCTATAATCATTAATTCTTATATTGTTAATAGTCTCTTGATTGTTTTTAATATCTTCTTTTGTAATATTTTGATCTGCTGCAAACTTCTTTTTTTCTATTTCATCTAGCCCATAAGCTTTATTTGTGTAATCAATATTGTAAGAAAGATATGTTCTTTCTTTTGAGATTTCATCAGGAGCTACAATAAAATTTTGCACTCCTAAAGCTGCTATATTTCCTAAAATTGATACTGCAATCATAATGACGGGTCCTGAAAGAGCCAATCTTATATTTTTAGCTTTTGCTCCTAATATAAATAATATGGCAGAGACTATAGCTAAAACAATTTGTATTCTATATACCCACAAAGTCACATGCACATCTGTAAAACTTGCTCCATATGCTACTCCTCTAGGAGAATACAAAAGATCATAAGTTTTTAATACATAGCCTAATCCTAATAAAACAAATAAAATAGTTCCTAAAATAACAAGCTGTCTAAAAGCAATATGAAAGATCTGCTTTAAATTGTCTGTATCTATTCTTTTATTTGGAATGTCCTGCATATCATGATTCACATCAAATAATGTGGGTCTTTTTACACTGACTAATAGCATATATAAAATCACTGTCAGAATTCCTAAAAATATAATAAAACTTATAGACATATAATATACTCTTTGGATCAATGGAAGCTTAAACATATAAAAGCCTATATCATGATTAAAAATAGGGTCCTTTATATTAAAATTTGTTCCATTTAAAAACTTAAGAATTTCAAACCATAAACTACTATTAACTGTTAGGGTTGCAAAAAAAGAAAATAATGATGATATTCCTAAAATTATTCTATTTATTTTCTTTTCACTCATTCCTACATAAGATGTATGAATTTTTTTATTATAACTCCTTTTAATAGATAATAGATAAAAATGAATCAAAAGAGTAAATACAATAAAAAATGGAATCCCTATTTTAAATTGTGTCATAAGCTTTGTTAAAAATACTTTTGTATATCCTACTTCGTAAAACCACTGATAATCTGTAACAAAGTGAATGATCGTTCCAAATGAAGTTAATAAAAAGATCACCCCAATCATCAATACTCCTAATAACCATCCTGCTGATTTTTTCACACATTTCACCTCTTTACTTATGGGTTATATATAATATACCCTATTTTTTACAAAAATAAGCTCGATAGTCTCATTATACTATCGAGCAGAACTTTTTTCAAACTATGGATTTAATTTCATATCACCAAGATTAATCCATCCTTTTTTTCTCATATAATTAGAAATGATAAGTGTAAGTATGGCAGGAAGAATAAAATGAAGGATTATAATTTTACCTACAATCCATTCCATAGGCTCTGTTCCTTTCATAACAGCCATGGTTCCAAATTGCCCTACCAATCCACTTGTTCCCATTCCAGCACCTATACTATTATTCTCCATTCTTAAAATAGTAGTAGCAATAGGTCCTAAAATAGCACTAGCTAGGGTAGGTGGTATCCATATAAGAGGATTTCTAATGATATTTGGGACTTGTAGCATAGATGTTCCAATTCCTTGAGCAATTGCTCCTCCAAATCCATTTTCTTTGTAGCTTGCAACAGCAAATCCAATCATTTGTGTTGCACACCCTACTACAGAAGCCCCCGCTGCTAGTCCACTAAGTCCTAAAGAAATAGATAGTGCTGCACTGCTTATAGGAAGAGTTAAAATCATTCCCATTAAAACTGCAACTAATATCCCCATAGGAATAGGTTGAAGCTCTGTTGCATGATTGATCATTGCTCCTAATTCCTTCATAAAAGATGATATAAAAGGGCCTATAAACACTCCTACCCATCCCCCTACCAATATGGTTCCTAGTGGAATGATCACAATATCTATTTTTGTTTTTCCTGATACTATTTTAGCAAATTCAGCTCCTATTAATGATCCTATAAATGCCCCTACAGGTTCTCCTATAGTAATGGTAAAAGATGTATCCATAGGTACAACAGTTCCTGCTCCTATAGCTCCTGTTACAATAGATGCAAATATTCCAAGTGGAGGTGCTTTTATGCTAAACGCTACTCCTGCACCAATAGCAGGACCCATTAAAAATTGAGCAATTCTTCCGAAATCTACTAAAAAAGAAATATTTGTATATTCTCCTATTTGCTTTAATATAAGGCCTATAATCAAAGAAGAAAAAAGTCCTAAAGCCATTCCATTTAATGCATTTGTTATATAATCTCTAAAAGAAAATCTACTCTTCAATCTTTTCTCCTCCATCTACAAATAATAAACTCAGATCCATAGCCTTTACAGAATGAGTCAGAGCCCCTACTGATATTATATCTACTCCTATAGCTGCGATTTCTTTTACTCTTTCTATTGTAATATTTCCTGAAGCCTCAAGTATAGCTTGTTTGTTATTTATTTTTACAGCTTTCTCCATTGTAGATATATCCATATTATCAAGCATGATAATATCTACACCTTCCTCTAGTGCTTCTTTTAATTCTTCTAAGGATGTAACTTCTATTTCTATTTTTACTATATGGGGGATATTTTCTTTAGCCTTTTGAATAGCTTTTTTAATTCCTCCAACAGCTTTAATATGATTATCCTTAATCATTACTGCATCTGATAAATTGAATCTATGATTGTATCCTCCTCCTACAGAAACTGCATATTTTTCTAAAATTCTTAAGTTAGGAGTAGTTTTTCTTGTATCTACAATTCTTGTAGAATATTGTTTGATAGTACTTACATATTTATTCGTTAAAGATGCAATTCCTGACATTCTTTGAAGTAAATTAAGAGCTGTCCTTTCTCCTTTTAAAATAGTTTTTGTTTTTCCTTTGATCTTTGCAATTTTTTCTCCTTTTTTTATAATGCTTCCATCTTCTTTTAAAATATCAAAGGAAATAGTAGGATCTAATATTTTAAATACTTCTTTTGCAACTAAAATTCCAGCTAAAACACCATCTTCCTTTGCTATGATATAAGCTGTAGATTTTAAAATATCATCTATTAAAAGCTCTGTAGTCAAATCTTTATCATTCATATCTTCTATGAGTGCATTTTTAATAATTTCTTCTACTAAAAATTGATTATACATGTTTTTCTCTCCTCATCTGTTCTATAATGAGCTCCCATGCTTTTCGTTCTTTTTAATGAAGCATCTATAATTAACTTTGCTATGGTGCAAAGATTCATACATTCATATTCATCTATTATATACACTTTATCCTTTATCATATTTTCTATTTTTTCTATTTCTTTATAAGCATCAAAAAGATTTTGTCCATTTCTTATAATAGATACCTTCTCATCCATGATTTCTTTTATTCTTTCTTTTATTTTTTTCATGTCTATATTGCTTTTTATAACATATCCATATCTTTCTATAGATATAGGCAATAAATCTAGAGAATCTATATTTTTATGAATATGATCTACTGCTCTTTTTGCAAATACAATTCCTTCTAATAAAGAATTACTAGCGAGTCTATTGGCTCCATGAACTCCACTACAAGCACATTCTCCACAAGCATAAAGTCTATCTATATTTGTTTTTCCATTTATATCTGTATCTATTCCTCCCATAGTATAATGAGCAACAGGACATACAGGAATATATTCCTTTGTCATATCCATTCCTTTTTCTAAGCATCTATTATATATGGTTGGAAATCTATTTTTGATAAAATCAGGACTTTTGTGTGTAATATCTAAATAAACATATGGTTTTTTTGTCTTTTCTTTTTCTATAAAAATACTTCTTGCTACAATATCTCTTGGGGCTAAATCCTTCATTGGATGATATTTTTTCATGAAAGCTTCCCCTTTTATATTTTTAAGAATAGCTCCTTCTCCTCTTACAGCTTCTGATATTAAAAATTTTTGACCGTGATCTTTATCATATAGTGCAGTAGGATGAAATTGAATAAATTCCATATCCTTTATATTAGCACCTACTCCTAGGGCCATGGCAATTCCATCACCTGTTGCAGTATCTGGATTTGTAGTATTTTTATAAACCTGCCCTACTCCTCCTGTTGCCAAAATCACTACCTTGCTTTGATAAATAATGTTTTTATTATTATTTATTGCCAATACTCCACATACTTTTTTTTCATAAGTTAAAAGCTTTATCGCAAATGTATTTTCATATACTTTTATATTTTTTCTTTTTTTGACTTCTTCTCCTAGTGCTCTTATCACTTCTTTTCCTGTTGCATCCTTTACATGTAGAATTCTTCTCTTTGAATGACCTCCTTCTTTTGTTACTTTAAGATTTCCTAATTCATCACGATCAAACAAAACTCCATACTCCAAAAGCTTCTCAATATGATTTGGAGCTTCTTTTATCATTGCTTTTGTTGTAGCCTCTCGGTTATAGTAAGCTCCTGCCCTTAAGGTATCCTCATAATGAGAATAAAAATCATCATTCTCATCTATACAAGCTGCAATCCCTCCCTGAGCCAAAGAACTGTTATTTTGGTCTAATCTTTTTTTACAAATAAGGATAACCTTATACTTTGGATCAATATTTAAAGAAGCATAAAG
This sequence comes from Anaerophilus nitritigenes, assembly GCF_004138215.1. Taxonomy (GTDB): domain Bacteria; phylum Bacillota; class Clostridia; order Peptostreptococcales; family Thermotaleaceae; genus Anaerophilus; species Anaerophilus nitritogenes. Next base: position 16,368 of record NZ_RYYS01000062.1, on the reverse strand, counting down.
TCCAGAAATTCCAGTCCCTAAAATGAGTACATCACAAATTTCTTTCTTAGGATCTTCCTTTATATTGTAAAGCACTTCACTATCCATCTTTTCATCTCCCTAATTCAAGCATTTTATTAAGAGATTTTAAAGCTTTTTTCCTCATTTCTTCTTCCACCTGGATTTCATTGTTTTCATGATAAAGAGCTTTGTATACATCTTCTAAGGTAGTTTTTTTCATATTTGAACATATAAGTTTAGGAGATAATAAATAAAATTTTTTATCTGGATTTTTATTTTTAAGTGAATGTAATACCCCCATCTCTGTTCCTATAATAAACTCTTTATCTTCACAAGTAGAAGCATAATGAATAATCTCTGAAGTACTTCCTACAAAATCTGCTTTTTTTACTACATCTTCATTACACTCAGGATGAACCAAAAGCTTTGTATTTGGATATAGCTTTTTTACTTTCTCTACTTCTGATCCTTTAACTCTATGGTGAGTAATACAATATCCTGTCCATAAAATGATATTCTTTTGACTCAATTTATTTTTAATATAGCTTCCTAAATTAATATCTGGAACAAACAATATAGTATCTTCCTTTAACCCTTCTACAACTTTTAATGCATTAGAGGAAGTACAACATACATCACTTTGTGCTTTTACCTCTGCTGATGAATTTACATAACAGACAATAGAAATATTTGGATTTTCTTTTTTAAAATTTATCAAATCATCTTTATTGACCATATCTGCCATAGGACATACTGCATCTTTTACAGGAAGTAATACTTTTTTATTAGGAGATAATATCTTTGCACTTTCTGCCATAAAATGTACTCCACAAAATACAATACAATCTGCATCTGTTTTTGCTGCTTCTTCACTTAATTTCAAAGAATCTCCTACAATATCTGCTATATCTTGAATTTCTGGATTTTGATAATTATGAGCCAATATAACTGCTTTTTTTTTCTTTTTTAACTTTTGAATTTCTTCTATCATTTCCTTTTGAGTCACTTTTTTCAATCCCTTCTTTGTGTTTTTACACATGTCTTGTCACATGCCATACAAAAAATATAACAAATTTTTTGTGTTTTTACAATAAGTAAAGTTTTAAAATTTGTTATATACTAAATTACTCGTTTATAAAGTATCCTTTTTCTTTTAACTTTCTTATTATTTTTTCATAAGCTCGATCATTAGGAACTTCAATAGTATGAATATGTTCTCCCCCTGTTAAAGCAGACAAGGGTTGTGCACTGCTTTTTTTTACTTTCTCCATAAAATCTTCTATATCCATTCTTGATCCTATCATCAAAGAACTTCTAATTTCTCCATAAACAGGATGATCCACAATGACATCTAATACCTTTGCTCCCATATCTACCATAATAGTTAGCTCTTCTTCAATTTGATCATATCTATCATGAGAACATACAATGGTTTGAATATTTCTTTTCTTCTCATCAATGGTAGGAATTAAGTATCCATTAGAGGTAGCCAAAATATTATATCCTTCTGCTCGAATTACTGCAATGTCTTGTACAATGACTTGTCTACTGACACCAAATTTTTTTGAAAGCTCTGTTCCTGTAATAGGCTCTGTATTCTTCTTTAAAATAGAGATAATCTCTTTTCTTCTTTCATCTGTTGTCATGAAATCTTCCTTTCTAAAATTTAAAAAATTTGTTTCTATTATATCAGATTTTTCAAAAAAAAGAAGCATCCTATACTAAGGATGCCTTAGACTATTGTTCAAACTGACTATTGTAAAGCTCTGCATAAAATCCACCCTTCTTTATTAATTCTTCATTATTTCCTTGCTCTATAATATCCCCATCCTTCATCACTAAAATCAAATCTGCATCACGTATGGTAGATAATCTATGAGCAATAATAAAGCTGGTTCTATCTTTCATTAGATTTTTCATAGCCTGTTGTATAAAAATTTCAGTACGAGTATCAACTGAACTTGTAGCTTCATCAAGAATTAGTATTTTAGGATCTGCAAGGATTGCACGTGCAATAGTGATTAACTGCTTTTGTCCTCCTGATAAATTATTTGCTTCTTCATTGATCTGCATATTATATCCATTTTGTAACATCTTTACAAAGCTTTCTACATGAGCCAATTTTGCCGCTTTTATTACTTCTTCATCTGTAGCATTAAGTCTTCCATAGAGGATATTTTCCATAATAGAGCCCTTAAATAACCATGTATCCTGAAGTACCATTCCAAACATACTACGTAAATCTGATTTTTTAAAATCTCTTATATTATATCCATCAATAAGTATATCTCCACTATTGATATCATAAAAATTCATAAGTAACTTTACAATTGTTGTTTTTCCTGCACCTGTTGGTCCTACAATAGCTACCTTTTGACCTGGTTTAATATAAGCTGAAAAATCATTGATAATAATCTTGTCTTGATCATATCCAAAATGAACATGAGAAAAATTAACTTCTCCCTTTATTTCTTTAAGCTTTACTGGGTTCTTTGGCTCTAAAGCTTCTTCTGGTTCTTCCAAAAATTCAAATACTCTCTCTGCTGCTGCTGCTGTAGATTGCAAAACATTAGAAATTTGTGCTACTTGACCTATAGGGTGAGTAAAAGTTCTCATATATTGAACAAAAGATAATATATCTCCAACTTCAATAGTTTTTTGAATAGCAAGCCATCCACCCAAAATAGATACACCTACATACCCTATATTTCCAATAAAAGTCATAATAGGTATCATCATTCCAGATAAAAATTGAGATTTCCATGCTGAATGATAAAGTGTCTCATTTATTGTTTCAAATTTTTCAATAGCCTCTTCTTCTCCATTAAAAGCTTTGACTATATTATGTCCTCCATAAATTTCTTCTACATGTCCATTAACATGTCCTAAAAATTCTTGTTGAGATTTAAAATATTTTTGAGATTTCTTTATCACAAATATAATAAATGCCATGGATACTGGAAGTATTAAAAGTGCTACCATAGTCATTTGCCAACTGATAGAAAACATCATAATCAGTACTCCAATGATTATAATAATGGATGTAATCATCTGTGACATACTTTGATTTAGCGTTTGGCTTACTGTATCTACATCATTTGTAACCTTTGATAATACTTCTCCATGAGTCCTTTGATCAAAATATTTTAAAGGCATACGATTTATTTTTTCTGAAATGTCTTTTCTTAAATAATAGGATACCTTTTGAGCAACTCCTGATATAATATAGCCTTGTATAATTGAAAACAAAGCACTCACTATATATAGTCCTAACAACACAAGAAGTATATCTTTAATATAAGAAAAATCAATAAAAGCACCTTCTACTCCCATAATCTTACTTACTAAACCTTCAAAAATTTTAGTTGTAGCCTTTCCTAAAATTTTAGGACCTATAATAGAAAAAGCTGCACTTCCTATGGCAAAAATAATTACAATAATCATCCATATATTGTAGGGCTTTAGATACTTGATTAATTTATTCATAGTTCCCTTAAAATCTTTTGCTCTTTCAACTTTTCCTATATTGCCCATATTTCCACCAAAACTTCCAGGCTTTTTATTCTCTATCTTTTTATTACTCATGATGATAGTTCCTCCTTTGAAAGTTGTGATCGAGCAATTTGTTTGTATACCTTACAGTTTTTCATAAGCTCCTTATGAGTACCTTGACCTACCATCTTTCCTTCATCTAATACAATAATCTGATCTGCATTCATAATGGTACTAATTCTTTGTGCAACTATTAAAACAGTACCATCTACCATTTCACTTTTTAATGCATTACGAAGTAATTTTTCTGTCTTAAAATCAAGAGCTGAAAAACTATCATCAAATATGAAGATCTTTGGTTTTTTAGCAAGAGCACGAGCAATAGAGAGCCTTTGTTTTTGACCTCCTGAAACATTACTTCCTCCTTGAGAGATTTCCGATTGTAATCCCTTTGGCTTGGAACTAATAAATTCCATAGCTTGTGCAATCTCTGATATTTTTATTAATTCATCTTCTGTTCTATCTTTATTTCCATATTGAATATTACTTTTAATAGTCCCTGAAAATAAAACTCCCTTTTGAGGTACATAGCCGATCTTTTCTCTTAATTTTTTTTGAGATACATTTCTAATGTCTACTCCATCAATTGCTATTTCTCCACTTGTCACATCATAAAATCTTGTAATCAAATGAACTAAAGTTGATTTACCACTACCTGTACTTCCAATAAAAGCAGTAGTTTCACCAGGCTTAGCAGTAAAAGAAATGTTTGAAAGGACATCTTCCTTAGCCCCTGGATATCTAAAACAGACATTTTTAAACTCTACAGACCCTTTATGATCATTTTTAAATTCATTTGGTTCTTTTATATCCACAATCGTCACTTTTGTATCTAAAACTTCACATATACGTTGTGCAGATACAGAAGCTCGAGGTAACATAATAGATACCATAGAAATCATAAAAAAAGCCATAATAATTTGCATAGTATATTGTATAAAAGCCATCATATCTCCTACCTGCATATTACCTGTATCAATTTTATGTGCACCTACCCATACAATAAGAATCGTAATACAATTCATAATAAGCATCATCATAGGCATCATAAGAGTCATTAAACGACTTACAAATAAATTTGTATTTGTTAAATCTTTATTTGCTTTTTCAAATTTCTCTTCTTCATATTTTTGAGTATTAAAAGCACGAATAACGAGCATTCCTATCAAAGATTCACGGACAATTAAATTTATTTTATCTACTAGCTTTTGTACACGCTTAAACTTAGGAATAGCAAATGCAAATAATAAAACAACCAATGTAAGAATGGCCATTACTGCTACAGCTATAATCCATCCCATAGATGTATCTGTACCAAGCACCTTTATTACTCCACCTATTCCTAAAATAGGTGCATAAAAGATCATCCTAAGTAACATTACCATAAGCATTTGTACTTGTTGAATATCATTTGTGCTTCTTGTAATTAAAGAAGCTGTTGAAAATTGATCGAATTCTGTATTAGAAAAACTAGTAACCTTTCTAAATACCATTCCTCTTAGATCTCTTCCAAGTCCTGCTGCTACTTTAGAAGCTAAAAGTCCAACAATTACTGTAGCAACCATACTAAGTAGTGCCAAAGCAAGCATCTTAGCTCCTGAAATCAATATATAATTAGATTGAAGCTTATTTGTATTGATTCCTATATACTCATATTCCTTGTGAATAAAAGTAGTAGCTGACTGGGTAACCATACGATCAGGCATATCATCTAATTTTTCAAATATCTTTTTTTGCATTTCATGAATCTGCTCTTTAGACATTTTTGAATCACTTATCAATAAGTTTTTACTGGATTCTTGTCTTTTTATTCCACTAACAATAAATATAGGTTTACCAAATATATGATTTAATTCATCAATTATATTTTTATCCTTTGTATTGATCTTATATAGTGATTCTGCTTCAAGCTTTGGGTATTTTTTTAGATAATCATTAAGCTCAACTTTGGAAATATTTTTTTTATTTAAAAGAATATAATATTTTTCCACCTTTTTCTTATCCTCTTCCTTCATAAAAAACGTAAGCTTATCTAGTTCGCTTTTGCGAATAACTTTAGGTACAGCATTTTCTACTCCTCCTTGTTGAATTCCTACATTCACAATATTAGACATATAATCTGGAAGAGATAAATCACACATAGCTTGTGCAAACAAAAAAACTATGATAAATACAATTGAAACAATAAAAGGTTTAAGATACTTTATGAGCTTTAGCATTGTATACACCTCTTTTTCTGATTTCTATTATCAAAATTTATTCATGTAAATTTATTTAATTATGATTTCATAACAATTATATTTAAATAATTTTTATATGTCAATAACTTTTTTTATTGTATAATCATTGCATATGCATTATAATATAGATAAATTTATATAAGGAGGACAAGATGAATACTATTAAACTCAACAAAATCTCTCAAGACCTATATGATTTATTTTTATCTTTACACACTAAAATTATTGATCCCAACGAAATGATGAAAAACTTTACAATCCCCCCATCTCATGTTAAAGTCATCCTCTATCTTAGACATAATGGTACTTCTTCTATTTCTCAAATTGCTAAAAGCCTTATCATATCTAAACCAAATATGACACCTATCATAGATAGACTCATTGATAAAAATATAGTTAAAAGATCCTATGATCCTAATGATAGAAGAATCATAAACATTGAATTAACAGATAAAGGTCATCAATTTATAAAAAATAAAGAAAAAAAAATAAAAAATAGTTTACAAAAAAAAATTTCCTCCCTTCAAGAGGAGGATTTAGAAATTTTAAATAATCATATTACAAGTATGACAAATATCATTTTAAAGATAAAATAGTAAAAATTCAAATGACAAAGCCCCCATTTGGGCTAATAATTTGACCTGTTATAAAATCTGCATGATCAGATGCTAAAAAATATGCACAACTGGCAATATCAAAAGGGCGTCCTAATCTCATTAAAGGAGTATCCTCTATAAGAACCTTTAATTCATTCTCATTATAAGGATTAAGCATATCTGTTTGAATCACTCCAGGAGCAATACAATTGATTTGTATATTGGATGGCCCTAATTCTTTTGCCAATGCTTTTGTAAGCCCTATTATTCCAGCTTTTGCTGCTGAATAATGAACCTCACAAGATCCACCGATCATACCCCAAATAGAAGAAATATTAATGATCTTTCCTTTTTTCTTAGAAATCATATATTTTAAAGCCTTTTGTGTACAATAAAAAACACTTTTTAAATTGATATTCATCATTTGATCCCAATCTTCATCTGTTAAATCTGTAAACAATTTTTCCTGGCTTATTCCTGCATTATTAATCAAAACGTCAATTGTCCCAAATTCTTTAACACAAAATTCTATCATAGAATCTACTTCATTTCTTTTAGATATATCTGCCTTGAAAATTTTTACAGAACATCCTTCATTTTTTAGATGATGATATAAATCTTTAGCTTCTTTTTCAGATTTATTAAAATTTATAAGTACACTATATCCTTTTTGGGCAAACATCTGAGCCATTGCTTTTCCTATACCTCTAGAAGCACCCGTAATGACTACTGTCTTTATATCGTGCATAGCTCTCCCTCCTCTATTTTTGTAAAATTCCATTTATATTAACAAATTATAATATATTCTTTATTTACATTTATGACAATAGACACCCTATTCTACCTACAAAAAAGCATCTTTAGAATCATGCTCTTCTAAAGATGCTTTATAGTTATTATATTGATACTAAATTAAATATTTTAAAACTTAAATTGATTCATACTTTCATTTAATTCATTGATCATTTGATTCATTTCTTCTACTAAATGACTAATTTCTTGAATAGATGCTGCTTGCTCCTCAGTAGATGCAGATACCTCTTGAGATGCTGCAGCTGTCTCTTGTGATACAGCAGATACATTCTCAATGACTCCCATAACTTTTTCTTTGGAAGAAGAAATTTCCTCCATATTTTGTCCCATCTCATGAATTCTCTCTACAATACTAGAAATAGTATTTGCAATGTGACGAAATGTCTTTTGCGTATGCTCAATAGCTTGATTTTGATCCTTTACAACCTTTTCTGACCCTTGAATAGTTGTTTGAGCAATTTTTACATCCTTTTGAATATCTGTAATAATCTCTTTTACATGATTGCTAGATTCTCCTGTACTCTCTGCAAGTTTTCTTACTTCTTCTGCAACCACTGCAAAACCTCTGCCTGCTTCTCCTGCGCGAGCCGCTTCTATGGCTGCATTAAGTGCTAAAAGATTTGTCTGCTCAGAAATATCCATGATCGTTTCTAAAATATTTCCTATTCTATCTGCTTTTACACTTAAATCCTCTACTACCTTTATCACTTCTCCTCTTACTTCATTACTCTCTATGGTCTTTGTCTCAAGATTTTGAATGACTTCTAAGCCTTTAGAATTTGCTTTATAGATTTGATTTGCATGCGATTTACTTTCTCGTATTTTCTCTATAGCTTTTTCAATTTCTTGTGAGAGATTAGAAACTTCCATTACTCCTGTTTCTGCATCTCTTGCTTGATCATTTGCACCATTTGCTACCTCTGATATCGTTCTTGCCACCTCTTCTATAGCAGATGCTGACTCTTCTGTAGTAGTTGATAAAAGGTTAGACGATTTTTTAACTGCACTAGAAACCTCTTGAACTTTGTGTAAAAGCGCTGTCATACCTTCTAACATTTTGTTAAAACTTTCTCCTAGTTTTCCTATTTCATTTTTAGATTGAATGTCACATCTTACCCCTAACTCTCCGTTTGAAGCTCGATCCATAAGCTTCATCATATGGATAATAGGCTTTGTAATTCTTTGTGCTACTATATAAGCAATTCCTACAGCTAAAATCATTAATCCCATAGCTCCAAATAAATTTTTCTTTTGAACATCTGATACAAAGTTCATAGCCACAGATTTTTTTTGTACAGTAAGAACTCCCCAAGGTTCTGAATTTCCTGGCAGCTTTATACTAGTATAAGCGCTTACTACCTCTTTTCCATCATTTTCTTTGTATTCTATAACACCTGATTGTCCTTTTAATACTTCTTGTGCTATTTTTTGAACCTCTTTAGGAACTTCAATAGGTTTGATTTCTTCTTTTGGATTTCCTTCTTCATCTAATAAGATCTTTCCATCTGAATCTCTCATCAAAAGTGTTTTTGTAAAATTTTTATAATTATATTGTTCCTGTACTTGCTTTTCATCTGTATGAGCAATGACGACTCCTTCATTATCAATAATATAAGCACTTTGACTTTCTTGATGATTAAATTTCTCTACTAGTCCTTGTAAATAGTCTAATTTTACATCAGCAGCCATAATTCCTTTTAAAGTTTTTTGTTCATCATAAATTGGAAGAAATATAGAAGTGACAGGAATATTTCCATTTATTGAATAATATGATTTACTCACAAAAGGCTTTTGTTCTTGCATAAACTCTTGAAACCACCATCTATTAGATCTATCTCCAAGATTTCCTTTATCTTTTGCTGTTTGCATTCCATCTGTTCCTTGTATATACAAAAGATCAAAATAAGGGTTTCTTTGAGCTACATTCACTAACACATCTTTTTGATCACTTGGATCAAATTTTTTAATCTGACTGTTATTTGTTATATCTTCTGTAATAGAATACGCTTTTTCAATAAATAAATTTACTTGTGATGCAATAGAATGTGCTAAAAATTGGTTATTTTTTTCCATATCTTTTTTATAATTTGTAGAAATAAAATAATAATTAATAATACTGGAAATTACAAAGGGTATCACAACAATTAATAATATAATAACCATAAATTGATGCTTTAACTTTTTCATAAGACCCTACACCATCCCTATCCATTGACTTCTCCTTTAGATAAAATTTTTGCTTTATCTGATTAAACTATAGTTTGTTTTTTTATTATTGTGTATTTGAAAAAATTAATTGTAGCTCTTCTAAAGGAATACCTTTTATTATTTCTACAAGATTCTCTATTTTCCTTCTTTTTTGTCAATTATTTTCAAAGTTTGTAAAGAGGCGTCTTTCATACCTATAATATTGATTTTATTTTTTTTCATATACATGATTTGATCTATCATTTGCTTTGTAATTTCTTCTCCTGGGCAAATAATAGGAATTCCTGGAGGATATGGAATAATATATTCCCCACTTACTTTTCCTATACTATCCCTTATATAAACAATCTTTTTTGATAAAAATACTGCTTCTCTAGGAGGAATACATACTTTAGGAGATGCATAATAATTAAAAATAATTTTTTCTTCTTGATCATGTCTTGTATATTTTGCTTTGATCTCTTTGATAGCATATAGTAGCTTGTAAAAATCTTCTTTTTTATTTCCAATGGTGCATACTCCTACAATATAATGAATATCACTCATTTCCATTTGTATTTTATATTCATTTCTTAAAATATTTTCAAGCTTCCCTCCACTAATTCCTAATTCATTCATGCTTATAACAAGTCTTGTTAAATCTTTTTTCCATGGACTTACTTTATTTTCATCTATCATCTTTACCCCATCTATATTTTTTAATTCACTAGAAAACCAGTCTATATTTTTCAAAAGCTGCTTCATCAATATTTTTCCATCCTTTTGTGCAATAGCTCTTGCCATATCTAGTGAGCTCATTAACAAATAAGAAGGACTACTACTTTGATGCATCGTTAACATGAATCGTAATCTTTCTATATCTACTCTTTTAGATTTTACATGAAGCATAGAAGCTTGAGTAAATCCAAATAAAGTTTTATGTGTGCTTTGAATTACTATATCTGCTCCTGCATGTAGAGCACTACTTGGAAGTTTTTCATTGAGTATAAAATGAGACCCATGAGCTTCATCTACTATAAGTATTTTGTCATATTCATGAACTATTTGTGCTATTTTTCTTATATCTGAACAAATACCATAATAATTTGGATAAGTAATAATAACAGCTTTTATATGTGGATTGTTTATAATAGCATTTTTTACTTCCTCATGAGTAACCCCCATTGGTAATCTATTTTTTTCATCTACTTGTGGACATATATAAATAGGGTCAATCTCTCCAAGAATCAACCCATTCATAACAGATTTATGACAATCTCTAGGAATAATTACTTGATCCTTAGGATTTGCAACTGCCATAAGAGCAGCAATATTTCCACAAGATGTACCATTTACAAGAAAAAAGGTATGCTCTGATCCAAAAAATTTTGAGGCTTTATCTTGAGCTTTTTTTATAATTTCTGTAGGTTCATGAAGATTGTCTGTTCCTTCTATTTCTGTTACATCTATAGATAATAAATCTTCTATATGATATTTTTCATAAGCTTTTCCATTTTTATGTCCAGGTACATGAAAAGATACAATATCTTCAGCTCTCATAGATTGTAATTTGTTTATTATAAAAGTATCCATATTTTCCTCCTAGAAAAAACGATTATATTGTTTTTTATTTTTTTAAAATTTATATGTTTTTTCTCATTATTCTATAGAATCTTGAAAAAATGTATTTTCATTATAAAGAATTAAAACATTTTCAATATGGTTTTTGTAGATTAACTCCTGTAAATTTTTTTTATAGTATCTAGGATCTACTACATATATCTCACTATAATGCAATGCTAAGAAAGGAATCAAGCTATTTGCATAAGAATCTTTGATAATCAATAGCTTTTTTTGTTGATCTTGATCAGAAGAAATTTTCATAAGTGGATGGTTTCCATCAAAAAACACTTTATATTTATCTTTTTTATAAAGATTGTCCAAATTATAAAAGAGATGATCTATTTTATTTTCCTCTATATACTCTACTTGATACTTAATTTTTTGTTTTGGTATATATAGCTCAATATCATCTGGTTGTACATGTCTAAATCCGCTCTTTGAGTACAAAGATCCATAAAATTCATCTGTAACCTTTTGAATCTGAAAATCTTCTTTCTTGTAAGGAATCAGTCCCATATCCTTAGCAATTTTTTCATAAGCATAATACGCTCCTTTTGTAGTCCAGTGATGATCTGTTTTATAAAATATATATTCGTCTTTTTTATTATATAACATATTGTATATATCTAAGAATTTTATACTTTTAGGCATATTCTTTTTAAATTCTTCTATATAAAGTAATTGGTCATCAGTGGGTGCATAAGGTGGAAGCTTATCTTTTAATATGCTAACTGAATTAGGCACTAATAAAAAATATTTATGAACATTAGGAGTAGCATCAGCAAATTTATAAAACTCTTTGATCTTTTGATTAAAATTTTCTTTACTTGGTTTATGAAAAGCCTCTATCAAATAATCATCTTTTCCCAAATAAACATTGTTGTTTTCTTTTTTTCCAATAATTCTTTCTGTATCTGATCGAATTCCTATCCAAAAATCTCTTGCAATAAATTGATCTGTAAAATATTTTTCATATTGTGAAATAAATTGACCACCTACTATTTTTTTAAAAGAAAAATATGGCTTTTGTTGTAGCATCCTATTTTCTGATTCTGAAAAAATTGTATCTAAACTTATATAGTTTAATATACAAATAATTCCTATGTATCCTAAAAAAAGAATAGAGATCATCTTTTGATAAATATTACTTTGATTCATATAAGCACCTCTTTTAAAATCTAAAATATAAAAATGGATTGTAGCTTTCATTTACTAAATAGGCGGTACAAATTACTAAAAGAATTATAGTTCCAAAAGATAAAATGATATCTTTTACTACACTACATTTTTGTCTCCATTTATAAATCATATTTTTAGGAAAAGGCGTAGAACAAATGAATAAAAGAACAAACAATAAAAGGTTCGTATACAAATCATAAACTCCCTTTTCATCCATCCATACCGATACATTCCAACCAAACATAGTTTTGATAAAATCAATAGCTAGATACATACTCTCAAATTCAAAAAATACCCATCCAATTGTAACAACCATCATAGTATAAATATGACGAATCCAAGAAGATCTATTTTCCAGACACCTAAGTAAAAATATTTTTTCTATAGTTCCAAACATGCCAAAGTATAGTCCCCAAATAATGAAATTCCAACTTGCACCATGCCATAATCCTGTCAAAAACCATACAATAAGTAAATTTTTGTATTGTGTTCCTCTTCCAACTCTATTTCCTCCAAGAGGAATATATAAATACTCTCGAAACCATGTTCCTAAGGAAATATGCCATCTTCTCCAAAATTCTGTTACACTTTTAGAAGTGTATGGATAATTAAAGTTTTTTGTTAAATGAAATCCAAATATTTTTCCAAGCCCTATAGCCATATCTGAATATCCACTAAAATCAAAATAAATTTGAAATGTAAATGCAATAATGCCTGTCCATGCAGAAAAAACAGATATTTCGTGAGGAGATACCCCTTTTATGCTATTCCAAAGAATACCTATATTATTGGCAAGAAGTACTTTTTTAGATAATCCTATAATAAAAAGCTGTATACCTTCTCCAAATAATCTTATATTTTCTTTTCTGTTGGACAACTCTTTTATAATATCTTTATATCTTACAATAGGTCCTGCTACCAATTGGGGAAACATCGCTACATATGTTCCAAAAGATATAATATTTTTTTGTGCACAAACTTCTCCTCGATATACATCTATAACATACGATATAGTCTGAAATGTATAAAATGATATTCCTATAGGCAACGGAAGATGTGTACTCTTCATACTTAGATTAAAAATTACATTTATATTTGCTATAATAAAACCATAATATTTAAAAAAACATAAAATTCCTAAATTAACTGTCATAGATAAAAGTATTATACTTTTGGTAACTATTTTTTGATTTTTATATTTTTCTATAAGTAAACCATTTACATAATCAAAAACAGTAGAAAAAATCATAATGAGTATATAAATAGGTTCTCCCCAAGCATAAAATACAAAACTCCCTATAAGTAAAACAAGGTTTCTAAGAAACCTTGGTGATAAATAATATATAAAAATCATAAAGGGTAAAAACAAAAAGATAAATATTAAACTACTAAATACCAAACCTCATTCCTCCAATTCATTCTCTCTAAAAACAACCATCAATGATTTCTTCTATTTTTTGTGCATCTTGTGATATGATAAAAACAATATATTCTCCATTATTTTTTAAAACATGATTTTCTATTAAAAAATATTCTTCTGGAATATACTCTTTAAAATTTTGAGATTGTTTTTCTATTCTATTTTTAAGTTTTTCTTGAATCTTTTCTATATCATTAGAATCTTTTATTTTTAATATAGCAATTTCATTAGCTTTAATATTGGTAGAAGCTGTATAAAGTACAAATGAATCTATTTGTTCTTTCTCTATATCGTATAATGTTTTTAATTGCTCTATATTACCCTTTACCATATCCACTAACTCCACTTCTTGGTTGATCTTTTGATCTAGATCTTCAATAGATACATCTTTCACTTTTTCTTTCCCACATCCTACTAAAGTTCCTAAAATAAATATAACAAGTACCATCATACATGCCCTATTTTTAAATATTTTCATTTTTATAATCCTCCTTTGTATAATCCATTAAAAAATTAAGCCATACAGGATAAAAAGCATATCGAAAATGAATTCCATCTCCTTCATGTAAATCTTCATTGCTATTTTCTATCACAGTTGCTATATGAATATACGTCACATCATTTACTTCACTCATATTCATAAGAAGTATATTCATATTTTCTATTTTTTCATTTGTAACATAAGTATTTTTTTGTTCATATTTAGAAGATACAGGTAATATAGATTGAACATAAATGTTTGTATTGGGTAATTTATTCTTCAATTCATGAATCAGTTGTTCATAATATTTTATAAATTCTTCCTCTGTTTTATAATATTTAAAATCATTAACTCCAAATAATATAAAAATATTTTGTGGATTGATTATTAGTACTTTGTCTATTTTCATCAAAGCTTTTGAAATAGTATCTCCTAAATTTGCAATTACTTTTTTATCATCTAATAAATGATAAAAGGATAAGCCATTTGTAATAGAATCTCCTATAAATACATCTTGATAAAAAATTTCTTTATAGTTGTATTTTTTATTTCCCTGTTTTTCATGATTTATTGTTATTTGTTCTTTTATATCATCTTTTTTCTCCTTATTTATTTCTATTGTATGATTTGTCTGTAAGTTTTTCTCTTCATCTATTTTTTTATATTCTTTTAAGTCCTCTTCTTTCTTCATTTTTTGAGTAGTATCCTTTTTTTCTTCAGGGATCACACTATTTTCTTTTGGAATGCTATCTGCAATACATTTCTCTATCCACAAACTCATCATACATATGAATGCAATCAAAATCATACATACAATAAATTTTATTTTTCTATATGTAGTTTTATTCTTTTTCTTTCTTAATCGAGCCATCTAATACCTCCAAAGAACTATATAAAATCCAACACCTATTATAATATATATTTTTTAAGAAATGGTTAAAAAAAAGTATCAATTTCGAGATATTAATCAAAAGGGAACATTGGTAAAACATTAGAACATTAGTAGAACATTAGGACATTGAAGGACATTGGACATTGTAGGACATTAGGACATTAGGGACATTTAATAATATTTTTATCTTTAGGATAATAAAAAAACAAGTATATTCTTTCTAATAAAAATATACTTATTTGATAGATTCATTACTTCAATTTTGATTTACTATATATCTATACATAATAAATAATCTGCACTGTATCAGCCCAGATTCTATAAATCTTTGATTTTTTAAATTTTTATATTACTTCACTGCATATAAAACCATCCATTATACGATTATATCTTGAATTTTTAAGTATTATATCTACTCCCATAGAGCATAACATTGACACTCTTGAACTAGTAATATTTCCTATCACTCTACATATATCTTTATGTGAAAAATCACAAAATCTTTTCATAAACAAAGCACATATTGCTCTACTTTCTGTAGCTTCTCTATTATACTTTATGTATACTTTTTTTTCATTAATCTTGGTATATCCTGTTACATAATGGACAATATCTTTAGGGGTATAGTCTCTTGCATGTATTATTCTTTCACTTCTATATTCTGTTTCTTCATTTATAAATTCCGCTTCTATTTCTATTGCTTCATTGTTATATCCTAGTACAAACTTCAAGTACATCCCTCTTGCCTTATTTATATCTCCTTTAAATAAACTCATAATATACTCTTCCTCTACTATATCATATGAATCATTTTTCAAACCTAAAAATAATCTTAATGTTGAATATTTATACTTTTGCGGTTTATCTTTGTATTTTTTGATATCCATAGGATTACTATGTATATATGCAGATAAAGTTATTAAATATTGATCAGAATTTATTATTTTACTTTTAAATCTATCTTGAAATACATGTCCATGTCTTTTATATTTTTGGTTAAAATATTGTGCATAACAAAAATTAATGCCATGCATTATTTTAGATACATCTGCTCCATTTACATCTATTATAAAATGTCCATGATTATCCATCAAACAATAAGCATATACTTTAAAACCATATTTGTATTGATATTTCTTGATTAATAATAAATATTTATCTTTATCGTCACTTTCCTTAAAGAGCTTTATTTCACTTATACTTCTTACCATTATATGATAAATTGAGTCATTACTTTTTATTCGTGCACATCTCGGCATACTATCACTCCTTTATAATAGTATGCTTTTTAATGTATTGAAATATTCACTAATATAGATTTATTGTTAATTGTCCCTTGTTTTCTCTAATATAGATTTATTGTTAATTGTCCCTTGTTTTCTTGT
>NZ_RYYS01000061.1 GCF_004138215.1 Anaerophilus nitritigenes | reverse complement strand
AAATGAATACCACTATGATGCCTTTGGTGCTATACTAAAAAAAGAAGAAAAAATTTCAAATCGAATTACTTATACAGGACAGCAATATGATAATGTAACCCAGCAGTATTACCTAAGAGCAAGATGTTATAACCCTATCATAGGTAGATTTACACAAGAAGATGTATATCGTGGGGATGGACTGAATTTATATGCATACTGTAGGAACAATCCAGTAAATTATTATGATCCAAGTGGATTTGCTAGTGTAAACAAAGAGAGAGCATTTGCTAATGAGGGGGAATAAAAATAATGACAATGGAGTCAATTTAAGAGCGGATATAAATGGATTGGGTAGCCCGGAAGGAGAGAACTACTATATTAAAGTCGCCAAAACAAAAATTACGAAAGGTGATGTAGGTCTCTCAGTCGATGGGCATATTGTTAATGGGCAAATCAATAATATCGGAAGGGAAAATGCGAATATTGATTTAAGTGGTTCATATGGAAGAGCTTATGGTGGTGCTGTATTTGATAAACAAGAAGGTGTCAGTGGGGAACTTTCGTTATCTGGATATGCAGCAATTGTCGAAGGGCAAGCGAATATTGATTTGAAAGGTAAAAACACTCAGACAACAATTGGACTTGCTCCAAGCGGAGGCTCTATAGGGGGACATCTTAAAGCTGGAGTAAATTATATTGATGAAAATAATGTATATCATTATGTAAATGTGGAAGTTGGAGGGGCATTCGGAATTGGAGTAATAGCAAAAATTGATATTACAAATCAAGGGCACGGACAAGATTCGGATTAGGAGACTCCTTGAAGTTATTGGGGGATTAATGAGAAAGGAGTAATATAATGAATCATTTAATTTTATACTTTGAAAAGTTTTTAAAAGCATTAGGATTTAAAAAATTTATGTGGATGCATACACTTGGATTTACTATCTTAGCATTAATGTTATTAGTTGGACTAGTTGAGACATTTATTAAAGGGACTTTTGATAGTTTAGAAGCAAGGATAGCTTTTGCAGGTCTTGCATTAATATATATTTGTATCAGGGTGTTTCAAGCTGTGTTCGAACGTAAAGTAATTGAAGATAGGTATATGTTCTTATGGTTAGGCAATAAAAAAAATAAGAATAATTAGGGTTTTGGTGGGGATACCTAGCGCCAAATGAACAACAATCACTATACAAATCCCGTTAGCTATGTACGAAAAATTCTCAAATTTCTCATGTACGTACAAAATAAGGGGTGAAAAAGGTACTATAAATCAACAAAAAATGAATATTTAATTTCTATGAAAATCCCTATTTACCACCGTGGTGCTAGGGATTTTCTGGCTCTATGTCAATAGTTGGGGTAAGATTCGACGTTTGTTAAGGTGGTTGTCTTTTGATGATCACCTTACTTTTATAGTAATGGCTATTATAGTAGTAGCATACTTAAGTATTTTTTACAATTTTAAAAATAGTTAAGTAAATGAAAAATACATTTTAAAGGAAAATAGGGATACATCAGACGAATGAAACTTTTTATATTAAAAAATTACAGAAATGTTTAATTAGATTAAATAACTACTATTATTAACTTTATAAGGTAAAATATTATTAATAAAAATCAATTTTAAAGCTATGGATAGATTTGATCAATTTATCAATTTGATCAATTTATCACTTTACTTTGATAATTATTTGTAAAATATTGTAGAAAAATATATAATTTAACTAAGGGTAGCTCTTTTAATGTATTTAAATTTAGTAACTGTAAGAGTGGTACTATGATTCAATTAGCTTAAACTACATTATATGATGGGGGGATTGATTATTTGTTTAAAAAACTATATAACTTTAGATGAAATTTTGAGATTTAAAATTAGTGGGAAATTCAGCACTATTGTATGAAAAATGGAGGGTATATTATGAAATCATTAAAAATCAGATTAATAGCTATATTTACTGTAGTTATATTTATTTTAAGTGTAGGATTATCATTTGTATCTATAAATCTAGTGAGTAAACAGTTACTAGAAGATGCTCATAAGGAGTTAAAGAATATAGCACAGGTTAATGCAAAGTACATACAAACAAAAATTGAAGTGGAATTAAGATATGTGGAATCTGTAGCTCAAAATGCAGTTATACAAAATAAAGATATTTCTTTAGAACAAAAGATCGCTCTTTGTGAAGCAGAAGCTAAAAGAACAGGATATCTTCGTTTTTGTTTGTCTGATAAAAACGGATATAGTACTCTTTTAGAAAGTACCCCAAGCACAGTAGATGTAAGTAGTCGAGAATATATTCAAAAAGCCTTAAAAGGAGAGTCTAATGCATCAGATATAATTATTAGTAAATCAACAGGAAAACCTATCATGACTTATGCGGCTCCTGTTACTTTTAATGATAATGAAAAAGGGGTATTGTATGGAACAAGAGAAGGAACTACATTAAGTGAAATTGCAAGTAAAGTAACCTATGGAAAAACAGGATATGCAACTATTATTAATAATGAAGGAATTGTGGTAGGTGATAAAAATATAGAATTAGTTATTAAGCAAGATAATATTGTAGAAAAGGCTAAAGAAAATCCAGAGCTTCGTCAATTTGGAGAACTTATTAAAAATAAAATATTAACAAGAGAAATAGGCAGTGGAGATTACTTTTATGAAGGAGTAGATAGGATCGTAGGATTTGCTCCAGTAGAAGGAACTCCTTGGATTATAATGGTTAGTATAGAGGCTAGTGAAATTTTAAACGAGGTAAATCATCTTAGAAATATTTTAATTATATTGACGATGATTGCAATTGTTATTGGAGCACTCATTACCTGTTTTGTAAGTGGAACCATTTCAAAACCAATTGTAGATATTACAAAAGTAATTAATAAGCAGGCTAATTTGGATTTTCATATGGATGAAAACTTTAAAACTTTTAAATATGCACATCGAAAAGATGAAATCGGCAGTATGGTTCATTCACTTAAAAAAATGGAAGATGCTATTAGAAATTTTATTATAAAAACGAAGGATTCTTCTAATTATATAGCATCATCCTCAGAAGAGTTAACAACGATTACAGAACAGTCTGCTCTAGCTTCAGAAGAAGTGGCAAAGACGATAGAAGAAATAGCAAAAGGAGCTAATGATCAAGCAAGGGATACAGAAAATTCTGCTCATCATGTAGATGAAGTAAGCAATCTAATAGAAAAAGATATAAAGTATTTAAAAGAACTGAATCAAGCAACTCAAGTCATTGAAAAAGAAAAAGAGGAAGGATTTTTAATTTTGAATATTCTTATGAATCATACAGATCAAAACAATCAAGCAACACAAAATATATATGATATTATTTTAAAAAATAATGAAAGTGCTGAAAAAATTGAAACAGCTAGTGAAATGATTCAAAGTATAGCAGATCAAACGAATCTATTAGCTTTAAATGCAGCTATTGAAGCAGCTCGTGCAGGAGAAGCAGGAAGAGGCTTTGCGGTAGTAGCTGAGGAAATTCGAAAACTAGCTGAAGATTCTAATCGTTTTACGGAAGACATTAAAGATGTAATAGAAGGATTAAAAGAACAATCAAAAAATGCAGTAGAAGGAATGAATAAAGTAAAAGGAATCGCAGATCAACAAAAGCAAAGTGTAGGTGAAACAAAAGTAAAGTTTGACTCTATTGCACAGGCTATTGAATCTGTTAAAGAAGTAATTAATAAGCTTAATAGTTCATCAAAAAATATGATAGAGAATAAAAATAAATTAGTAGAGCTTATGCAAAATTTATCTGCTATAGCAGAAGAAAACGCAGCAGGAACACAAGAAGCTTCAGCTTCTATGGAAGAGCAGGCAGCATCTATAGAAGAGATTGCAAATTCTAGTGAAGGATTAGCAAAAATTTCAGAAGAACTAGAAGAGATTATCAAGCAGTTTAAGATCTAATTATTTGATCTACAGCTTATGATAAATGATTTTAAACTTATAAAATCTTTATTTTATTCCAGTATTCCATTTTTAGAAAAAGAGAATAAGATGAAAGAATCAAATATTAAAGGGGGACTAAAATATTTGTTCATCTTATTCTCATATTCAAAGTATGTTCAATTTATTTTTTTTTATACTATAATTTTCTAAATACTCCTTTTACGATTCCTAATATAGTTACGTCCTTTGTAAAAATAGGAGACATAGAAGAATTTTCGGGCTGCAATCTTATGCAGTCTTTTTCTTTGAAAAATCTTTTTACAGTAGATTCATCTTCTAAGAGAGCTACTACAATTTCTCCATTGTCTGCTGTGTTTTTTTGTTTAACTAAAACATAATCTCCATCTAATATGCCAGCATCAATCATACTGGTCCCTCTTACGGTTAACATAAAGTGATTATTGTTATCCAAAAAATCTGCAGGAACAGGAAAAGAATCTTCAATATTTTGTACAGCTAAAATAGGTTCTCCAGCAGTAACCTTTCCTACGATAGGAATATCTACAGTTTCTTTTCTATGGACTCTATCTTCTTCAAGAATTTCAATAGTTCTAGGTTTTGTAGGATCTCGTCTAATATATCCATTTTTTTCAAGATTAGATAAATGACTATGAACAGTAGAGGTAGATTTTAAACCTACAGCTGCACATATCTCTCGCACTGATGGAGGATATCCTTTTGTATTTACAATAGTTTTTATATAGTTTAGTATTTTTTCTTGTTGTTTTGTTAAATTTTGCGCCATAATAAGCACCTCACAATATTTTTTATAGTAACTAAGAAATTATATACCTAATAAAATTGTGGATAATTTTATAATTTCCATTATGTAGTTCAAAAAAATTAAACGTATAGATCTTTTAAATGAATACTTTTTTATTATAGCATACAAAGAAATGAATATCAAACGTCTGTTCGGAAATTTTGTAAATACTATTTACAAAGAACATTTGTTCTGTTACAATAATGAAAAAGAACTAGTGTTCGAGGTGGCAGATATGAGAACAAAAAATTTTTATGTACAAAATCCATTCCATAGTATGATGATGATCATAATAGTAATTTTATTAGTATCTTTAGTTTTTATGGTCACAGTAAAAGCAAATATAGGAGATATGGAGGAGATAAGATACGTAGAGGTACATATAAAATATGGAGATACTCTATGGAATTTAGCAAAACAATTTACACCTAAAAATAAAGATGTTAGAAAAACTCTCTATGAAATTAGTGTCATTAATGAAATGAATTCACTTGAAATTTATCCTGGTCAAATTATAAAAATACCAATAGAGTAGAATATATTCCGAGTAGATTAATAACGAAGAATACATTTATCTATTTTTAAATTTTAAATTTTATTTTAAAAAAAATAGTCCTATGCAAAAGGACTATTTTTTATGATCATATTCTTCTAACCATTCAAATTGATCTACAATTTCACGTTTTACATTCTTTTTATGGGCAGCATACAATTGCGTCGTCGTCACATTATCATGATCTAATAGATTTTGTACATCATAAATAGAAAATCCATTTTGAATCAAAGAAGTAGCAGCCGTAGCTCTTAATTTATGAGGACTATATCCATTAGAAGGAGTAGTACCTAAAGCAATAGAAGTATATTTTTTTACCAATTGGCGAATAGCTTTTTCAGTCATTCTGGTTTTTTGAAGAGATAAAAAAAGTGCATCTTTATGCTTTTCTGAGATTTGATCATCAGAAGCTCTCTCTATAGAAATATAGTCTTTGATTACCTTTTCAACAGAGTAATTCAGAGGCATGTTGACTTCTTTTCCACGTTTTCTATATATTTTAAAATCTCCTCGATTAAAATTAAAAGAAGAAATATTTAATTGTTGTAATTCTTTAAGTCGTAGACCGTATGTAACAAATAAAACCAATATAGCCTTGTCTCGATGCTTTGTTTTTTCCCAATAAATAAGTTCTTTTTCTGTAAGACCTAATCCTGACTCTACTGTATCTAACATTTTTGCTACTTCATCAATTTCAAGCTTTTTAATAGCATCAGGTTGAGGTTTGGGAAGACGAATGGGGTTAATTCCATCTGTAATATTTTCTTTTACAATTTCATCTCTAAACAAATATTTGAATAATACAGTTAAAGAAGATTTTTTTCTTGCTAGAGCCCTGTTGTGATTTTCCATAATCGTAGGAGTTCCATTTTCTTCAACTATATATCTTGTACAATAATCTCCTATAAATCTATTGATATCTCTAGCTTTAATACCATTAAAATCATCTTGAGAGATTTCTTCTGTTTGAGAAGCTTTTGTAAGATTGGTTTCTAATAAAAGGTATTTACAGAAAAAAAGAATATCTTGTAAATAAGCGTGTCTAGTAGATAGTGCAACACCATTTTTAAGATAGATAAAGAAATCTTTCATAAATGTAGGTAGTTGCTTTTCTATTTCAATACATTTTTCAATAAGTTGATTTTCTTTTTGAACAATATTATCAGGTATATCAGATTTATTATGAATTTTTAGTATTTGTTTTGTCATAGTAAACACTCCTAGAATATAGTATCTCTATGATTATTTTAGCATAAATATAAAAAATAAGGCAATTATTAATAAGGTAGAAATACAATGATAGAGGATTACTGAAAAATAATAAAAATTGACAGAAAACAAATAAAAAGATAAAATTTAAGAGTTAAAAATTTACTTAAAGAGGAATGAAAACATGGACAATAAACAATTCATAGATGAAGTAAAAAGAAGAAGAACTTTTGCAATCATATCCCATCCCGATGCTGGGAAAACTACTTTAACTGAAAAATTCTTATTATATGGTGGAGCTATAAGAACAGCAGGAACAGTAAAATCAAGAAAATCTCAAAAGCATGCAGTTTCTGATTGGATGGAAATTGAGAAACAAAGAGGAATTTCTGTAACATCAAGTGTTCTTCAATTTGATTATAATGGATATTGTATCAATATATTAGATACTCCAGGACATCAAGATTTTAGTGAAGATACATACAGAACACTCATGGCAGCAGATAGTTCTGTAATGGTAGTAGACTCTGCAAAAGGGATTGAGGATCAAACGAAAAAATTATTTAAAGTTTGTAAAATGAGAGGAATTCCAATTTTTACTTTTATTAACAAGCTGGATAGACAAGGACAAGACCCATTTGAATTATTAGAAGATATTGAAACAAATCTAGGAATAAAATCATATCCTGCCAATTGGCCTATAGGATCAGGAAAAGATTTTAAAGGGGTTTATAATAGATTTAAAAAACAAGTAGAAGTTTTTAAAGATGGAGATCGTGGACAATCTATGTCACAGCTACAAACTATATCTTTAGATGATCCCAAATTGCCAACAATTTTGGGAGATGATTTATATGAAAAATTGTTGGAGGAATTAGAACTCATTGATATCGCAGGAGACGAGTTTAATCTAGATGAGATATTAAAAGGAGATTTAACTCCTGTATTTTTTGGAAGTGCAATCACTAATTTTGGAGTAGAACCATTTTTAAAAGCTTTTTTGGATATGACAAGACCTCCTAGTCCAAGAAATAGCAATCAAGGATTTATTTCACCAGAAGAACAAAACTTTTCAGGATTTATTTTTAAAATTCAAGCCAATATGAATCCTACACATCGTGATCGTATTGCGTTTTTGAGAATTTGCTCAGGAAAGTTTGAAAAGGGAATGACTGTAAATCATGTTCAAGGAAATAAAAAAATCAAATTAGCACAACCACAACAGTTCCTAGCACAAGATAGAGTTATTGTAGAAACAGCCTTTCCAGGAGATATTATAGGAATTCATGATCCAGGAATTTTTAAAATAGGAGATACTGTGTGTGAAGGTAAATCAGATATAGAATATGAAGGAATACCAATGTTTTCTCCAGAACATTTTGCAAAAGTCTATATAAAAAATGCTCTAAAAAGAAAACAATTTACAAAAGGAATTACACAATTGGCAGAAGAAGGTACTATACAAGTATTCAAAAGAGCAGATATAGGAATGGAAGAATTGATTATTGGTGTTGTAGGAGTATTACAATTTGAAGTTTTAGAATACCGTTTAAAAAATGAGTATGGGGTAGATCTTATAAGAGAAAACTTGTCTTATCGTTATGCAAGGTGGATTAAAGGGGACAACATAAAAGATAAAAAATTTTCCCTTCCAATGGATACGCTTTTAGTATTTGACGAAGATGAAAATCCAGTTGTTTTATTTAATAATGAATGGGTCATTCAAACTTTTGAAGATAGAAATAAAGGTGTTCAATTAGAATCTAGTATGATAACCATTAGAAAATAATTAGAAAGACCTATCCAATAGAAATATTTGTGGATAGGTTTTATTTTGATTTGTCAAGAACAAAGGAAAGTGATATATTATCAAGTGGTTCTAACTTTTAGAGCTTGTAAAACTAAAATCAAAGCCTAGCACAAAAATAAAAAAATCTTTAAAATATGGAGGGAGGAATGTCTAAGCTTTTCTAGGCTTTCATTAGGCAAAAAAGAATATGAAAAACAAAATATCTACAGCAGAAATGATGGAGAAAGAGAGTATGTCAAAGGTGCTTTTAAAGTTATCTGTACCTGCAATCATCGCTATGTTGATCAATGCTGTTTATAACATAGTGGATACTATGTTTGTTGGTATGCTAAATAATACGAGTGCTATTGCTGCCGTATCTATAGTATATCCGCTATTTATGTTTATTGGAGCTATAGGGGTTATGTTTGGTGCAGGAGGTGCTTCTTATCTATCAAGATTGTTGGGAGAAAAGAAAAAAGAAGAAGCTGACAAAACTCTTACATCTACTATAATAATTGGATGTATATTCAGCTTGGCTTTTACTGTGATTTCTATCATATTTTTAGACGAATTTTTACTCATGTATGGAGCAACCAAAACTATAATGCCTTATGCGAAGGCATATGGATATACAATAGTAATGGGAGCGATTTTTACCATTGGAACAGCAATTATGAGCAATACGATTAGAGCAGAAGGAAATTCAAAGTATAGTATGGTTGCTACTTGTATAGGTGGGATTATAAATATCATACTAGATCCTATATTTATGTTTCAATTTGGTATGGGTATAAAAGGTGCTGCAGTTGCTACAGTTATATCACAGTGTATATCATGTATTTTTCTTTTAAGATATTATTATTCTAACAAAAGTTACATACAGTTAGGATTTAGGTTTTTCAAACCCACGCTAAATATGTTTTTTGAAATACTTAAGATAGGTGTTCCTATTTTTGTAACTCAAGTATTGGCAAGCTTTGCTTTAGGTTTTATGAATCTAGGAGCAAAACCTTATGGAGATGCAGCAGTAGCTGCTATGGGTATTGTCTTTAGAGTTATGTCTATAGGATTTTATATAGTGTTTGGAATTGGGCAAGGATTTCAGCCTGTTGCTGGATATAGTTATGGAGCTAAAAACTTTACTAGATTAAAAGAAGCTATAAAAATATCTATTTGGTGGAGTACTATAGCAGCTATTGTTGTATCTATTTTATTTATAGCGTTTGCACGAGAATGTATGATTTTATTTACAAAAGATCAAGAAGTTATAGATATAGGAATAAAGGCTTTTCGAGCAGCAAGTTTATTGTTTCCGCTTTTTGGATATATCAATACTTATGCAGTGTTATATCAAGCTTTAGGAAAGGCTTTGGGAGCATTTATATTGTCTATTTCTAGACAAGGAATCTTTTATATCCCTTTAATGTATATATTACCCAAATTTATGGGGTTAGAAGGAGTCATATTCTGTCAAACTGCAGCAGATGGATTATCCTTTATAGAAACTTTTGTAATGGCTATTTGGTTAAATAAGAGCTTAAAACAGGAAGTATTTAAAGAAGCTAAATTAGATTCTAAGAAGAAAGTTTCCTCCTTAAAGGAACCAAAATATTCTGTAGGAAGCTAAATTTTTTCATAATAAACAAACTAATTACTGTATCAAAGAAGAAAAATCCCAATAGTATTTTTTTATGATACTATTGGGATTTTTTTATTTACATAAAAAATTATTTTAGTTTTCTGCTAATGTGGTAAATCTAGATTTTTGTATCGTCACTTTATAATCTAAATACAAGTAAATGGCAATACCTAATGTTAAAATCTCATTTACAAATGGAGCGATCCATATACCTAAGTCTTGAAGCATTATTGGTAATAAAAAAAGTGTTAATGTGATAAAAAGGTAACCTCTTAACGTAGAAATGATAGTAGCCTTTTGTATTAATTTTAAGGCTGTAAAATATCCTGACAAAATAATATTAAAACCACAAATCAAAAATCCGATACTAAAAATTTTAAGTCCATAAGTAGAAATTTTAAATTCAGTACCATTAGAAGGATCAATAAAGAAAGAAACCAATTGTTCTGTAAAAAATTGAGAAGATATAAAGAATATTAGTGCAAAAACAGTAGCTGTTTTTAAAGCTAAATCTAATAATTTTTTAATATTTTTATATTCTCCTGTTCCATTGTAATAACTAATTAATGGTTGTATCCCTTGATTAATTCCAATCATAGTCATAAGTACAAGATTATTGATATACATAATGACTCCAAATCCTGCAATGCCTGAGGGACCAATATGTTTTAATATAATAAAGTTAAAAATAAAAGTAGTAAATCCTGCTGATAATTCTGTTAGAGATTCAGGAAAACCGATAATAATAATTTGCTTAATATAGTTTAAGTTCATACCAATTTTAACAAATTTCAAGTTAGATTTTCCTCTTATAAAATGTACTACAAATGCAATACAAGAAATAAATTGAGAAATTCCTGTCGCAACTGCTGCACCTTTTATTCCATAGTCAAATAAGATGACAAATACATAATCTAGTAAAATATTAATAAAAGCTGCTAAGACAACAAAGATAATAGCATAGATAGGAAAACCATCTGCTTTTACTAATACCTCTAATGAATAAGCTACCATAAAGAAAGAACTAAAGATAATAATAATTGAAAGATAATCTTTTATAAATGGTAAAGTTTCAGGTGTAGCACCTAAAAATATAGCAATTTGATCAAGAAATATTATAGAAAAAATGCTTATAAGTATTCCTATAACACTTAAAAAAATAACATTTAAAGTAAAAATTTCATTACTAATTTGTTTTTGATTTTTCCCAAAATAAAAAGTAATAAGAGTAGATGATCCTACTGATACCAAAAGAGATAGTGCAAATATACTGTTGATAAAAGGCATAGATAAGTTTACTGCAGCTAGTGCAATAGGTCCTACCCCTTTACCTACAAACATACCATCAATCATGGTATAAATAGAAAAGAACCACATGGCACTAACAGATGGAATAAGATATTTAAAAAATTTTTTCGTCAGACTAATCTGATCAGTTGTAATGTCTTGCATAAAAACTCTCCTTTTCATATTTTAATGATGTTCTTGATTATTAGTATAAACCTTAGTACAATACTAATGTCAAGAGGAGGTTTTAAAAATGAAAAAAGAATATAGTATAGGTCAAATATGTAAACTTTATAATTTAGGTCCAGATTCATTAAGATATTATGAGAAAAAAGGACTCATTTCACCCAAAAGAAAAGAAAATGGATATAGAGTCTATACACTTGATGACATTTGGAGACTCAATGTCATTAAAGATTTGAGAAAACTTGATTTTTCAACTTATCAAATTAAAGAGTATTTAGAAAAAAGAACGATTGATACTACTATTGAATTGATGAAAAAGGAAATTGAACTCATTGAAAAAGAAATCATGCCTCTTAGAGAATTAAAAGAAAATATAGAAAAAAAATTAATTGTGTTAAATAAATTTGCTACAATTGATAAATTTGAAGAAGTAGTAGTAAAAAAAATAGATTGTAGAAAGATCCTTTTTACAGAAGGTCCTATGTCAAAGGATGAAGAAGTCGATTTGGCTTTTAGAAAGCTAGAAGGTACAGATGATGAAAAATTATTTTTATTTGCCAATAAAGATATGGGTGTCTTAATTTCAGAAGAAGGATTAAAAAAAGGTAATTATGGTTTATATCAAAAGGCTTTCTTTTTTGTAGATGAAAAAGATAAAGATTACAACATGGTAATTTCACAAGGTGAGTTTGCAACTTTAACTTATAGAGGATCTTATAAAAAAAGTCAAAAATTATTTGAAAAAGTCATAACTTTTATAAATGAAAATGGCTATAGGATAAATGGTTATGCTATGGAAATTTATAGATTAGATATACACGCAACAGCTGTAGAAGAAGAGTTTATTACAGAAATACAAATACCTATTACAAAATAGAATTATAAGTTTGATTGCAATAAAATTTTAAAAATATTTTTAAAAAATGTAATATTTAGTTGACATATTAAATTTTTCTAGTATAATTATTAAAAATATTAAAATTTCTAAAAATAAATTTTGGAGGGCTTTAAAATGGAAAAACTTATTAGAAAGGGAAATGTAGAACAATTTAATTATTTTAACAGCTATTTTATCTGGGGCTATTTTTTCTTTAGCGCTAGCTATTTGTTCTACAAAAAAACAGATTATTTCTTTTCTAATGAGGATATCAACAATTTATGTATTTCTGTATAGGATAGGACTATACTTTAAAAGTATAGGATCAATGTATACAAGGAAGACTCATTAGATGGGTCTTCTTTTTTTATTACAAAAATTGAGGAGGAATGAAAATGGTTATTGTGATGAAACCTAAAACAACAAGAACAGAAATAGAAAAAATCAAAAGAAAAATGGAAAGTTTAGGATGCCAAGTTCATGAAGTTCAAGGAGAAAATAGAAATCTGATAGGTTTAGTAGGAGATACAAGTAAAATTGATCCAGATCAAATTAAAGCAAATAGAAATGTAGAAAAACTTATTTTTATACAAGAGCCTTATAAACAAGTGAACAGACTTTTTCATCCATTGGATTCTGTTATAAATGTTAAGGGAAATTCTATAGGTGGAAAAAATTTAGCTATTATAGCAGGACCGTGTTCTGTAGAAAGTGAAGAACAGATTGTAACTATAGCAAAGCAGGTAAAAGCATCAGGAGCAAGATTTTTAAGAGGAGGGGCATTCAAGCCAAGAACTTCTCCTTATAGTTTCCAAGGATTAAAAGAAGATGGACTTGAATTATTAAAAATAGCAAGAGAAAAAACAGGACTTCCTATTGTGACAGAGCTTATGTCAGCAGATTACCTACAAAAATTTGTAGATGATGTAGATGTTATTCAAATAGGAGCAAGAAATATGCAAAATTTTGATTTATTAAAAGAGGTAGGAAAAACTAAAAAGCCTATTTTATTAAAAAGAGGAATGTCAGCTACCATAGAAGAGCTTTTAATGGCAGCAGAATATATTATGTCAGAGGGAAATGAAAATATTATTCTTTGTGAAAGAGGTATAAGAACATTTGAACAGTACACAAGAAATACACTAGATTTAAGTGCAATTCCTATTATCAAAAAATTGAGTCATCTCCCTGTAATTGTAGATCCAAGTCATGCAGCAGGTTTATGGTGGTTAGTAGAACCTCTAGCTAAAGCATCTTTAGCTGTTGGAGCAGATGGGTTGATCATTGAGGTTCATAATGATCCTGCAAATGCTAAATGTGATGGACAACAATCTATTACACCAGAAAGATTCGATTCACTAATGAAATTGTTAAAAGGGATCGCACATATTGAAAATAAAGAACTATAGTGAGGTGAGTTTGTTGGACTTTGACTTTAATATAACTATTGTAGGATTAGGGCTTATTGGTGGATCTTATGCCATGGCATTAAAAAATCTAAGACCTAAAAATATATGGGCAGTGGATATAGATCAAGAAGCTATCGATACTGCTCAGCAATTAGGTATTATTGATAAAGGATATATAGATCCTAAAATACCATTAAAAAATTCTGATATAATTATTTTATGTGTATATCCAAATAAAATGATTCAGTTTATAAAAGAAAATAAGAATTATTTTAAAAAAGGGGCTATACTTACAGATACAGCAGGAATTAAGGAGAAGGTCATTAAAGAAATTGAAGCTGTTCTTCCTGAGGATATTGACTTTATTGGAGGACACCCTATGGCAGGAAGAGAATATAAAGGAATAGGCTTTGCTTCAGAGGATATATTTAAGGGTGCTAGTTATATTCTTACTCCTACTCAAAGGAATAAAGCAGAAAATATTGTTTGTATAGAAGAATTAATAAAAAAAATAGGGTGTAAAAATATTATGAAGATTACTCCCAAAAAGCATGATGAGATTGTCTCTTATACAAGTCAATTACCTCATATTATTGCCACATCTCTTGTAAATGGAGCAAAAAAAGAGGATACAATAAACTTCATAGGAGGTAGCTTTAAAGATGCTACAAGAGTAGCTCATATGAATACTTCTTTATGGACAGAGCTTTTAATAGAAAATAAAAATCATATTTTAGACAAAATTATTGTATTTGAAAAAGAAATAAAAAAAATAAAAGAAGCATTAATAGAGAAAAATCAAAATTCTTTAGAAGGCTTATTTGAAAGTGCTAAACAAAAAAGAGAGGAATTGATCTAAAAATGTATGAAATAGACATTCATCTTTTAGAAAATCCTTATTCTATATTTATCAAAAAAGGATTATTGAATCATATAGGAGATGAAATTAAAAAAATTTATTCTAATGAAAAAATTGCTATTATTACAGATAAAAATGTTGAAAATTTATATGGAAAAAATATTATAGATTCATTGAAAGAAAAAGATTTTGATGTGAAATTGATTGTGGTAGAGCCAGGAGAGCAAAGTAAGTCTATAGATACTTTGAAAAAAGTTTATGAAGAGCTTTTAGCTTTTGAAATCACAAGAGGAGATTTAATCATTGCTTTTGGTGGAGGTGTTGTTGGAGATTTAGGAGGATTTGCAGCAGCTACCTTACTAAGAGGTATTCCTTTTATTCAAATTCCAACTTCCCTGCTTGCACAAATTGATAGTAGTGTAGGTGGGAAGGTAGCCATAAATTTAGATCAAGGAAAAAATTTAGTAGGAAATTTTTATCATCCTAAAGCCGTATTTATAGATCCAGATCTTTTAAAAACTCTTCATCCAAGATTTTTTAAAGATGGAATGGCAGAAGTTATTAAATATGGCTGTATCAAGGATAGCGGATTGTTTGAACAATTAAAGAAATATCCTAGTAAAGAAGCCCTTATGAAAGAGATTGAACAAATTATTTATAAGTGTTGTTCTATCAAAAAAGAAGCAGTTGAAAAGGATGAAAAAGATCTAGGAGAAAGGATGTTATTAAATTTTGGACATACCTTAGGTCATGCTATAGAACAATATTATCAGTATAAAAAGTATACTCATGGAGAAGCCGTAGCTATAGGAATGTATCATATAACACAAAAAAGTGAGGCTATAGGAATCACAAAGCAAGGAAGCAGTAATTTAATAAAAGAAATATTAATCCAATATGGCTTGTCCTATTCATTTCCAGAGATGAATAAAAGTGAAAACATAGAAGCGATTGGTTTGGATAAAAAAAATAAAGGTACTCATATGAACATTGTGTTACTAGAAGAAATTGGAAAAAGTTTTATCAAAAAAATTCAAAGAGAAGAGATTACACAGTATCTATAAAAATATATGTAAAAGGAGGAGCTTGGATATGAAAAGTGTAAAGATTATCCCATCTTTATTAAGTGGTAAAATTAGTATACCTCCATCTAAAAGTATGAGTCATAGAGCAATTATTTCAGCAGGACTTTCAGCTCAAGAAAGTCATATTCAAAATATTGCATTTTCTCAAGATATTATAGCTACCTTAGAAGGAATGAAAAGCTTTGGTATAAAAGTAGATGAAAAAGATGAAGATTTAGAAGACACAACAAAAGCTTTGATTATAAGGGCAAATGAAAGAATAAAATTATTAAAAGAAAAAATTGACTGTAAAGAATCTGGCTCTACATTAAGATTTTTAATTCCCATGGCAGGGCTTGTTAAAGAAAAAGTAATCTTTACAGGAAAGGGAAAGCTTATAGATCGACCTCTTGATCCTTATTATGAAATATTTAGAGAACAAGGAATCTATTATGAAAATCAAGATGGGAAATTACCTTTAACTATAGATGGTTCATTAAAACCAGGGATTTTTAAGATTAGAGGAGATGTAAGTTCTCAATTTATTACGGGATTGTTATTTGTACTTCCTCTACTTTGTGGAGATTCAGAAATTGTAATCACTACACCATTAGAGTCTAAGGGATATGTAGATTTAACTTTAGATATACTAGATAAATTCCATATAAAAGTGGACAATAAAAATTATGAAAGATTTATTATAAAAGGAAATCAAAAATATAAAGGAACAAATTATAGAGTAGAAGGAGATTTTTCTCAAGCAGCATTTTGGATTGTAGCAGGTATATTAGGGGGAATTATAGATTGTATAGATTTAAATATAGATTCTCTTCAAGGAGATAAAGTGATTTTAGATATTGTACAAAAAATGGGAGCATCTTTGTTCATTGATAAGGACCATATCCATATACAAAAATCTTATACAAATGGAATTACTATTGATGCATCTCAGTGTCCAGACCTTGTTCCTATATTGGCTACGTTAGGAGCGTTGAGTACAGGGACTACAAGAATTATCAATGCAGCAAGACTTCGAATTAAAGAATCTGATCGATTAAAGGCTATGGCTACAGAATTAAATAAATTAGGAGCAGATATAAAAGAATTAGAAGATGGACTTGAGATTCATGGAAAAGAAAGTTTACATGGTGGAATAGTAGATAGCTGGAATGATCATCGAATTGCAATGGCTTTAAGTATTGCCTCTATAAAATGTACACATCCTGTAATTATTCATAATAGTGATGCAGTAAAAAAATCTTATCCAACATTTTGGCAGGATTTTAGTCTTTTAGGAGGGAATATTCATGAGCAGTCTATGGGGGAGTAATATAAAAATTTCTATTTTTGGTGAATCTCATGGAAAAGGGATTGGTGTACTTATAGATGGTTTATCAAGTGGTATTTTATTGGATTTGGATTTTATAAAAAAAGAAATGAAGAGAAGAGCACCAGGAAATAATCCTCTATCTACCCCAAGAAAAGAGGGGGATAAATTTGAAATTTTAAGTGGATATTTTAATGGATATACAACTGGAACACCTCTTTGTGCTATGATTTATAACACAAACCTACATTCTAAAGATTATGATGAAATAAAATCTAAGATGCGTCCAGGTCATGCAGATTATACAGGGTATATAAAATATAATGGATTTAATGATTATAGAGGTGGAGGGCATTTTTCAGGAAGACTTACAGCTCCTTTGGTATTTGCAGGAGCAATAGCCAAACAAATACTACAAAAAAAGCATATATTTATAGGAAGTCATATAAAAAGTATTGGGAATATACAAGATATTTCTTTTGATCCTGTTAATATCAATGAAAAACTATTAAAAGAGTTGATCCAAAAAGATTTTCCAGTGATAGAAGAATTAAAAGAAATAAATATGAAAGAGCTTATTTTAAAAACAAAAGAAGAAATGGATTCTATAGGAGGTATTGTAGAAACAGCCATAGTAAATGTTCCCATTGGGTTAGGTTCGCCATTTTTTGATTCTATAGAAAGTAAGCTTGCTCATTTGTTATTTTCTATTCCTGCTGTAAAGGGAGTGGAATTTGGAGCAGGGTTTGATATAGCAAATATGAAAGGTTCTCAAGCGAATGATGAATATTATATAGAAGAAGATGAAATAAAAACGTATACAAATCACAACGGAGGAATATTAGGAGGAATTAGCAGTGGAATGCCTATTTTATTTAGAACAGCATTTAAGCCTACTCCTTCTATTGAAAAGGCTCAAAAAACTATTGATATAAAGAAAATGGAAAATATAGATATGAAAGTGATAGGTCGTCATGATCCATGTATTGTACCTAGAGCAGTACCCGTAGTAGAAGCTGTGACAGCTTTAGCTTTATTGGATGCTATAATAGAAAAGGATGGGATTACATGGATGATGTAAAATATTTGAGAATGAAAGAGCGAAGAAAACTAAAGGTAGGTTTTCAAGGAGTAGAAGGATCTTTTAGTCAACAAGCTTTGATAAAATATTTTAAAGAAGATGTACAAATGAAAAATGTACGTGATTTTGAAGATGTATTTAAACTACTTAAAAATAATGAGGTAGATTATGGAGTTTTGCCAATAGAAAACTCTTCTACTGGAGGAATTACCGAGGTGTATGATCTTTTAAGAAGATATAAAGCTTATATTATAGGAGAAAGATGTATAAAAGTAGAACATCACCTTTTAGGAATTCAAGGTACTACAATAGAGGATATAAAGGAAGTATATTCTCATCCTCAAGCTTTTCATCAAAGTAGTGAATTTTTTAAAAAACATAATGATTGGAAGCTCATTCCTTATCATAATACAGCTGTTAGTGCTAAGCTTATAAAGGATACAAATATAAAATCTAAAGCTGCAGTAGGAAATAAAAAAGCAGCTGATTTATATGATTTAGAAGTAATTGCTTCTTCTATTCATGATAATAAAAAAAATCATACGAGATTTATTATAATAGGAAATAAATTAGAAATTCCTGAAGATGGAGAAAAAATAAGTGTAGTTTTTACAACTCCTCATCAAGCTGGTGCTTTGTATGGTATTTTAAGATATTTCGCAGAAAAAGATTTGAATATGCTAAAAATAGAATCAAGACCTAAAATCGATCATCCTTGGGAATATTTCTTTTATATAGATTTTGAAGGTAACTTAAGAGAAAAAACTGTAAAAAAGGCTTTGGAATTAATTGAAAAAAATAGTGCATCATTTCAATTGCTTGGAAATTATAAAGGTCATAAGGGATAGGTGGTATAATATGGATCAATATGGATTGATCGGTGAGAAACTTACTCATAGTTTTTCACCTTTAATACATAAAATTATTTTAAAAGAATTAAATAAAGAAGGTCCTTATAATTTATTTGAAATACAAAAAAGACATTTAAAAGATGAAATAGAAAAGTTTAAAATAGCAAATATCAAAGGAGTTAATGTAACAATTCCTTATAAAACAGATATAATGCCTTATTTAGATCATATATCAGACGAAGCAATGAGAATAGGAGCAGTCAATACATTAGATTTTAAAGATAGTAAGATCATAGGATACAATACAGATTATTACGGTTTTGGTAGAATGCTTGATAGAAATCATGTAGAGATTAAAAATAAAAAAGCTGTTATTTTAGGAACAGGAGGTGCATCCAAAGCAGTAAATACTTATCTTTTAGATCATGGTATAAAAGAAATAGTATTTGTAAGTAGAGGAGTGAGGAAAGAAAAACTAGATATCAATTGTATCTCTTATGATGAAGTAGATACATTAAAAGAATACGAAATCGTGATTAATTGTACTCCTTGTGGTATGTATCCTCATATAGAAGCTTCCCCTTTAAAAAAAGAAACTATTTTAAAATTTGAGACAGCTATTGATTTGATTTATAATCCACTGGAAACTCTTTTTCTAAATAATGCAAAAGAAGGAAATTTAAAGACAATCAATGGACTTTATATGCTTGTAGGACAAGCTGTAGCATCACAAGAAATTTGGAATGGTATAAACATTGATCCTAATATATGTGATTTAATTTATAATAAAGTCTTAGGAGGACTTTCTTTATGATCAAGGATAAAAATATTGTACTAATTGGTATGCCTGGGTGTGGAAAAACTACTATAGGAAAATTGTTAGCTGAGAAATTAGATATGGACTTTTGTGATTTAGATGAATATATAGAGAAGCGGGAAGAAAAAAGTATTCCAGAAATTTTTGAAGAAGGAGAAGATACTTTTAGAAAAATAGAAGCATCTGTAGTAAAAGAGTTAAGCCAAAATTCGGATATGATAATATCTACAGGTGGAGGAGTGGTCAAAAATCCAGAAAATATAGAAAATCTTAAAACAAATGGCATTATTTTATTTATTAATAGACCTATAGAAAATATAGTTTCAGATATTGATATTTATACTAGACCTTTGTTGCAAAATGGAAAAGAAAAAATTTATAAGCTTTATGAGGAAAGATATCTATTATATAAAAAATATTGTGATGAGGAAATGATTAATGATGAGGATTTACAAATAGTAGTGGATAAGATTATTAGACTGTTATGAAATAAATAAATTTGAAAGGTGTGATGCTCTTGTTAAGAAATCAAGAAATATTACCTCGCTTACCTATTCCTCCTTTAAATAATCTATTTGAATTTATAAATTGGATAAAACCTATTACAGACAATCAAGAGTTTCAAACAAGTCAAGAAGCTTTAAATCAATTTTTAATGCCGAATGGAGATGGGCAAAAACTTCAGAAAAAACTCATAGAAATATCAGAAAAACAAAACACGAGCTGGTTAGAACCTTTTTGGAACGATATGTATTTATCTTATCGAGAACAATTGGTATGCAATATGAATTATTGTGCAATTTTGGATAATACTAAGTTAACATCTCAGCATACTGTGTCAACTTTAGGGGCCAAAATCATATATGAAATGATGCATGCATATCTTAAAGTTAGTTCTAAAAGCCTCAGTCCAGAATACGTGAAAGATCAGCCACAATGTATGGATCCATATAATCATATTTTCAAATCAGTACGCTTACCTCTATTAAAAAAAGATAGCTATAAAACTTATCCCTTTACCAAACAGAACCATATTGTTGTTTTTTATAACAATAACATTTTTAAATTAGAAACATCTGATTTAGATGGAAAATTGATATCTATTGATCTATTAGCTTCTAAAATTCAAAGTATCATGGATGAAAATATTCAAGATAGAGGAAACGATATAGGTATCCTGACTACTGCAAATAGAGATAATGCTTCAAAGTTATACAGAGCAATTGAAAAGGATAAGACAAACCAAAATAGCTTAGATATTATCAATACTGCTGTATTTGTCCTTTGTATCGATCCAGCCACAAAGGATTTAAAAGATTTACAAAAAATGATACTTTTATCCGATGGTAAAAACAGATATTTTGATAAGAACTGTCAAATTATTATATCCAAAGATCTTAATATAGCTTTTAATAATGAACACACTGGAGCTGATGCTATACCATGGTTTAATGTTATCAATGAAGTATTTAATAAAATCCTTAAAGAGCAAGACAAAACTATACATGTAGTCGAGACATCTTTACCAGAGGAACTAAAGTGGAATCTGTCTAGTGATATAAAATCTAGACTAAAAGATCAATGCAATCAACATCAGAAGTTTGTTGATAACATATTTGTAGATCATGTAAAGTTTGATGATTTTGGTAAAAATTATATTAAAAATTTAAAAATGAGTCCAGATGCTTTTTTTCATATAGCGCTTCAAATAGCTCAATATAAAACTTTTGGGAAATTAAGAAGTACCTACGAATCTGTTTCAATGAGGCATTTTAAAAATGGAAGAACAGAATGTGCAAGACCAGTAAATGAACATGTGTCTAAGTTTGCAATAGAAGTCTTGTCTCAAAATTATTCTAAAGAGAGACTTAAAGAGTTTCTTATGAATGCTCAAAATGCACATGTGGATAGAATTAGAAAATGCCAAAAAGGTTTTGGAATTGAAAGACATCTGTTTGTTCTTTATAAGATATATGAAAAATACGGAAAAAAGTTAGGAATTCATAACAAACCAAAACTATACGATTCATCTGGATATAAGCTCCTTACATACAATTTTATGAGTACGAGTGGTGTAGGGTTTGAGAATATTAGCCTGTTTGGATTTGGGCCTGTTGTAGAGGAAGGTTACGGAATTGGATATGTTATCCATGAAGAAAGAATTAATGTGTTTCTTTCGACAAAAACTAAGAATAAAGATAAAGGAACAGAGCTCCTAAATAATTTAAAATATGCATTACTACTCCTAAAGGATATGGCTTCTTGTAAAATTTAATATTGCTACATTGAAATAAAGACTCTTGAATTTTTAAAGAGTCTTTGAATGTAAATTCTTTAATCAAAACTACCAAGGAATATTATCCATATAATCACCACGTAAAATAGGAAGGACTTTAGATTTCATGTCCTCAGGTATTTCCTTTAATTTAAAATTGTCTATTTTTAAAATATCTAAAGTATCTATTTTAAGTTTAAAAGCAAGTTCTTTAGCAGTATAACCTTGATTTTTTCGTAATTCTTTAATAGTTTTATTTCGATTTTTAAATTGAAAAAACATATATACACTCCTTTAAAAAGATATAATACCTAATTTTACTATAATTTTAAGCTTATATATTTTAAAATATTTTTTACATAGGTCTATTTTATCAAAAAATACTATGCTTTTGTAAAAGTATTGAAGTACATAGTAAATAAATATATAATGAAGAAAATTGATTTTTAAAATATGGAGGTAGATCTATGACGATTTCAAAAAAATTTTTCTATGATTATGAGGATTATGAAGATGGAGATAAAGATGCTAGTACTTTAGTAAAAGAAATTTTAGAAGATAAGGATTTAAAAGATATTAAAGAGTTGATTATTGGATGCTGGGGAGAGGCTTATGATACCTCAGCACAACAAATATTAGATGGAATAGTAGAAAACAAAGAAAAATTTCAACATATAGAATCCCTCTTTGTAGGGGATATGAGTTATGAAGAATGCGAAGTATCATGGATCATTCAAGGTAATTATAACAATTTACTAAAAGCTCTTCCTAATCTTAAAAAATTGACTATAAAAGGAAGTAGTGAATTACAATTGGGAGAGCTTAAACACGAAAACTTAGAAGCTTTAGAAATTATTTGTGGGGGATTACCTCAAAATGTATTAAAAGAAATAGCTACAAGTCATTTACCCAACATAAAAAAATTAAACTTGTATCTAGGGGTAGAGGATTATGGCTTTGATGGAGATATAAAAGATATTCAAGGAATTATAAACAATTCATATTTTCAAAAGCTAGAATATTTAGGACTTGGAAATAGTGAAATACAAGATCAAGTTGTAGAAATGGTTTTAAAAAGCTCTATTATCAAAAATTTAAAAATTTTAGATTTTTCAAATGGAACACTATCAGATAAAGGAGCACAAATTATAGTAGATCATGCAGATGAATTAAGTCATTTGGAACTTTTAGATTTACATTATCACTATATTGGTGATGAATACATAAAAAAATTAAAAAAATTGCCAATTAATATGGATTTAAACGAGCACAATGAATGCGAGTATTATGATGATGAGATCTATATGTATCCAATGCTGACTGAGTAGGAGCTAGTATGAATATACATCTTATAGGACAACAAGATACAAAGAGATATACTTATTTTTTAAAAGCTTGTAAGGATATGAAAGCTAAGTTAGAATTTTGGGATATCCATTCTAACTTAGCTCCTTTTATAAAAGCCTATAATTTTGGAGATGTGATAAAAATTGATCCTCCACATTATAAAACCAGCAACGTAAAAGAATTAAATAGTTTGGTTCAAAACTATAAAAATCAACTTAATTTATTAGCATCTATTGACAATTTGAAGTTTCTCAATACACCACAAGCTATTTGGAATACATTGGATAAAAAAATATGTAAAGAGATTTTAGAAAAAGAAAAAATTCCTACTACTCCTAGATTACCTAAAGAATTTTTAAGCTTAGAAGAATTGAAACAATATATGTTAAATCATCGTATATATAATGTATTTATTAAACCAAGATTTGGCTCAGGAGCGGCAGGTGTTATGGCTTATCGTATACAGCCTAGAGTAGAAGCGGAGATCCTTCAAACGTGTCTTACAAAAGTAGAAGGAAACTATACTAATACCAAGAGAATTCAAAAGTTTAAAGATAAAATGATTATTAAGGAACTGATTGATTTTATTCTTTCACAAGATGCTATTGTAGAGAGATGGATACCAAAACCTAAAATAGGAGATATAGTCTATGATTTAAGAGCTGTATATCAGTTCGGAAAGCTTGATTATCTCTTGGCTAGAGGTGCTAAAGAAGGAGCTATTACAAATTTACATCTTAACAATCATGCAGTAGAATTAAAGGAATTACACTTAAAGGATGAAAACTTATCAGATATTGAAGCAATTTGTGATAACGCAATCTCTAAAATACCAGGGCTTAACAGTGTAGGTATTGATTTAATTCTAGGAATAAAAAATAAAAAGCCTATGATTATTGAAATGAATGGACAAGGAGATTTACTTTACAAAGACATTTATAAAGACAATATCATCTATAAAAACCAAGTAAAGTATTTACAAAATATTTTAAGGAATATATTATAAAAACACATAAAATAAAGGATGATTAAAATGACCAAAATAAGCCATGAAGTACCTAAAGAAGTAATTGGTGATCCCAAAAAAGCTCAATATACAGTAAATATGAATGAAATCGTAGGAAGTCATGATATCTTATTTATCTGTCTAGATACATTAAGATATGATGTGGCATATGATCAGCAGGAAAAAGAAAATACACCTGTGCTTAATAAATATGGAAAGTGGATTAAATGCCATGCACCAGGTAACTATACTTTTCCATCTCATACGGCTATGTTTATAGGAGCATTACCTACTCGTGCAGAACCAATCCCTCTATTTGAAAGAGAAAAGCTTTTTATGCCTAAAGATTTTTCAGCTAGTCTTAAAACGAACCCAAATGCTTTCTTGTTTGAAGGAGGTAGTTTTGTAGAGGGGTTAGCCAATGTAGGATATGAAACCATATGTATTGGTGGAGTAGGTTTTTTCAACAAAAGAACTCCAATAAACTCTGTATTACCAAATTTATTTCAAAAAAGCTATTGGCATCCTTCTTTTAGCTGTCACATTCCAAAAAGCTTTGAAAATCAATTAGATTTTATAGAAAAAAAATTAATGAAATACAGTTCTGATCAGAGGATTTTTATGTATGTGAATATTGATAGCATACATTATCCAAATAGTTTTTATCTAGAGGGATCAAAAGAAGATAATATAGAAACTCATGCAGCAGCTCTACGTTATGTAGATAGCCATTTGGATAGATTGTTTGAAATGTTTAAAAAAAGAGGAAAAACATTTGTTATAGCTTGTTCAGACCATGGCAGTTGCTATGGTGAAGATGGATACAATTTTCATTGTCTATCCCATGAAATTGTGTACACAGTGCCATATAAACATTTTTTCTTAGAGGAAGAATATGAATAATATTTACAATCAATATATGTATAGTTATCCTCATAAAACTGCTTATGAGTATACAAAGAGACTAGATCTATCAGAATATAATTTAAATCTAAAAAAACAAAGAATGGGATTATATTATCATATTCCATTTTGTGACAGCAAATGTGGATACTGCAATCTATTTTCAGTACCTTCAAAAAATGAGGATAAAATAGAACAATATATACAAGCTATCTTAAGACATAGTCAACAATTAAAACAAACTTTGGATTTATCAGAGATTCATTTTGATTCTCTGATTTTTGGTGGTGGTACCCCATTGATTTTAAGTATAAAACAGCTAGATAAGCTTTTTGAATTAGGAGTAAAGAACTATGGAATTCGATTAAAAGAAGATTTTATTGGTATAGAAACCTCGCCTAATCAGACTACTGCTGAAAAATTAGCTTATTTAAAACAGAGAGAGGTTAATCGCATCAGTATTGGTGTTCAGTCTTTTGTGCAAAAGGAATTAAATATTCTTGAGCGTTATCATAGTGCTTTGGTGGCAGAAAAATCATTATATTTTATTAAAAATGAAGATTTTCCTATTTTGAATATAGATTTGATTTATGGAATACCAGGACAAACGATTAAGACTTTACTTTACTCAGCTGAAAAGGCTTTACAATATGAGCCACAAGAAATATTTGTCTATCCACTATATCAGCAACCTAATACTAGAATTTATGGAAAATTTCATATAGATAGAAAACTTCAATATAAGCTATATAAAGAGATCACATCATATTTAAAGACTAATGGCTATCACCAAATTTCTATGAGGCGTTTTGTAAAGCAAAAGCCAGATTATAAAAAGAGTTGTGGCTTTGAAAATATGATTGCATTAGGTTGTGGAGGAAGGACTTATTTAGATCATTTGCATTATTGTGAGCCATATACAGCGAATCCAAATCTTTGCTTAAAGTCTTTAGATAGCTATATAAAGAAAGAGGATTTTTTAAAAGACTTATCTAAATATGAGTTATCTAAAGATGAGATGAAAAGACGCTATGTAATTAAAAATTTATTACACTATAGTGGAATTGATGAAAGTGAATATGAAGAGTT
Source organism: Anaerophilus nitritigenes (assembly GCF_004138215.1). Lineage (GTDB taxonomy): Bacteria > Bacillota > Clostridia > Peptostreptococcales > Thermotaleaceae > Anaerophilus > Anaerophilus nitritogenes. Next base: position 23,753 of record NZ_RYYS01000061.1, on the reverse strand, counting down.
ATTTGGTACACATCTCATTAAAGATTACCCTATAATTTTAGAATTTTGTAAAAAGGGATGGGCAGTACAAGAAGACAACCTTATTCATCTTACTCAAGAGGGCATGGGGCTATCTGATTACATAGGGCCTATGTTTATGTCTAGTGAAGTTATAGAAAAAATGGAGACATACTATCATGATAGAAAATGCAAAACATATTTATTATAGAGGAGTTTTATCCTCTTGTAATTATACCTGTTATTATTGTCCATTTGCCAAGAAAAAAACTTCGGCGATGGAAATTGAAAGAGATAAAAAGGCACTCATTCGTTTTTGTAATACTATAGAAAATATATTATTTAAGGAGCGAATTTCTATATTTTTTACTCCTTATGGAGAGGCTATGATTCACCCATACTATACAAAAGCTATAATTCAACTGGCTAAGCTTGAAAAAGTTAGATTCATTAGTATCCAAACAAATTTAAGCTTTGATGCTGATGAATTTTTAGAGAATATTGAAAGGTCAGGGGTGAATAAAGAAAAAATCAAACTTTGGGGAAGTTATCATCCCACAATGGTTAGTCCTGAACAATTTACTAAAAAGGCTAATGAATTATCCTCACAAGTAGATATCTGTGTTGGTATGGTAGCACTATCAGGAAAAGCACAAGAAATTAGGGAACTAAAAAAATATCTATCTCCTGATATCTACCTGTGGCTCAATGGAGAGGCAAAACGTAAAACTCGCTATAGCTTAGAGGATCTGTCTCAGTTTAAAGAGATTGACCCTTTTTTTCCCTTTGAACTGAATACCCTTAGAAGAGGATGCACAGAGGAAGGGAAGCAAGAGGGTATCATTTTTGGTGAATTATGCCGATCAGGAAAGCAAAGCTTTTTTGTAGAAGCTAATGGAGATATTTTACCTTGTCATATGAATAAACGCCCTATAGGTAATTTTTATGATTCAGAGAAAAATTTAAAGTCCTTTGAATGTCATAGAAAATTATGCGATTGTTATTTGGCTTATTCAAATCTTAAAGATATAAGCATGAGTAGATTCTTTGGAAATACATTACCTGTTCGTATACCACAAAAAAGAAAATATGAAGCTATTTTTTTAGATGTAGATGGAACACTGACAGACTCTAATGGAAAGATATCCTCTAGTACAGAAAAAGCATTAGAGTACCTTCATGATAAAGTTAAACTTTATTTCGTTACAGCTCTACCTATAGATAATGCTAGAAAAAAATGTAAAAGTATTTGGCCTCTTTTTCAAGGGGGAATTTTTTCTAATGGTACCCATATGGTAGATTTTCAATTAGGAAAAGAGGAATTTAAGATACTTCCAAAGGAAACCTTAGAGAAAATACCAGAAGAAATACTAAAATGTAATAAACTCTCCTTTGACCAAAGTCCTTTAGGGGAAACTCTTAGACTGATACTACCCAAAAAATGGGCTACTGAGTGGTCAACCCATTGGGTATTTGATGGAAGTAAAGCTTATAGACAGAGTATAGAGGCTAGTAAAACCAATGGAGTAGATATGATTAGACAATGGAATTTCTTTGAAAAAGAGCAATTGTTAGTGGTAGGCAATAGCCATAACGATATTCCACTTTTTAGAGACTATCCCTACTCAGTGGCAGTTCTAAATGCATCAGCGGGTGTGAGAAAAGAGGCTTATTATCAGCTAAACATAAAGCATTTGCCTTATATTATGGATTGAAAAATTAAAGAAGGAGAGAAAACATGGAGAAAAATTATAAATATTTAGTGGATATGTATAAAGACCCTTATTTTCCAACATTTTTAGTCGATAAAATTAAAGTACTAATTCAAGAAGTAGAACAATTTATAGAAGAAGGAAATAAATCGTTGGAAGAAATTCAAAACAAACTAGATAATATGACTTTAAGTATTAATGCATTAGAAGAAGAATTTGAAGAAAGCAATAGTGAGCTAGAAACTTGTGCTAGAGAAGCTATTGCAGACACAGTGTACAATATGCTAAAACATTACAACATAGATATTGATATAGAAACTGCAATTCAAGAAAGATCGTGGTAATCAAAAAATATTAATTCTATAATATGTATCATTGAAAAAAGATCAAGAATTATAGTAAAAATAAACAATCTAGAAAGTAACTTATATAATTTACAAAGAAGCATATTGTAAAGGGAGGAATTTTGGTGATAAGTAGAGATACAGAACAGATTCTAGCAGATTTTAAAACTTTAAATTTTCATGATGGTTTTATGAAAAAAATGCAAATCAATCCCCCTCAATACATGAATAAAAAAAGGTATGAAAATACACTTTGTTCTCAATATTCAATTCTTTTTGATCTAATATTACATGAACCTAATTTTGATGAACCTTGGGAACCGTACAATATAGTTTTGGAATTTGTTAATGTGGCAAACTTAAATATGTCAGTGGATTTTGATATATTTTCAGATAATGCTCCTCATCAAATATGGAATGCTAAAATATTTCACTTTAAAGATTTAAACAATGATGTTGTGATTGACGGTTATAAAGATTGGAATGTTACTTATAATGATCAAGAGGAAGGAGATATTAGTAACACGCCTGTAGAGTATAAATTAAATAATAAAAGCCAATACTTTTTATTTCAGATTGAGTTGTTTGGTGGAAGTATAAAAATATTAGCACAAGATTTTGTAATAAAAAAAAGAAAATTATTGAATTTCTAGAAAAACGATTAAAATGATTTTATCGTTTATAGGATTTATTAGAATATAGAAAATATGTAGGTATAATTACTCCTCTAATAATCTTATCGTGTTTGCATAATATACTTATTAGAGGAGTTAATTATATTTAAATTAGTTTTGTTTACTATAAGATAAACAAGTGAACAAAGGGTGTTGCCAAAAGTAATGACAAAATAATTCTTTCTACCCATATAATAATGATATCTTTTATATCAATTTTAATTTCTGTTGACAAAATACAAGGAATAGAAGCTGAGAAGAAAAGTATTTCTGAAACACAAACTATAGCTATAACGGCTTGAACCCCTAAAGAAGCAGAAGCAACTATGCTAGCAGGAAGGAACATTTCAGCAAGGCTTATTGCACAACCTTTAGCCACCAAGGTAGCTTCAGCTCCGAACCCTAAAAGCATTGTAAATGGAAGAAAGATATATCCTATGATATCAAATATAGGGGTAAATTCAGCTAATACAAGACCAAAAAATCCAATGGACATCAGTGTAGGCCCTATAGAAAGAGCAAGACCTATTCCATCTTTGAAATTTCTTACAATTCCTTCTGCTATACCAGGAGCTAATTCACAAGCTTTAACGCCTTCTTTTAAAGCAGTAGAAAACAATTTTCCTTTTTCAGCTGTAGGCTCAGGGATAACCTCCTGATCATTATACCCTTTATCTGATTTTTTTGACAAAGGATACATTCTAGTAGTTATTGTTGTTACAATAAAGGTTATAATAAGAGTACCCCAAAAATATGCATTCCATTTGCTCATTAATCCTAATGTTTTAGCTACAACAACCATGAAGGTTGCAGAAACTGTGGAAAAACCAGTTGCTATAATACATGCTTCTTTGGTAGAATAATAGCCTTCTTTGTGTACTCTATTGGTAATAAGAAGTCCTACAGAATAACTGCCTACAAAAGATGCTACTGCATCAACTGCTGAACGACCTGGAGTTTTCCATACAGGACGCATAATAGGTCGCATAAAAACTCCAACAAATTCCATAAAACCATAATTCATTAAAAATGCTAAAAATACTGCTCCCACAGGAACTAGCATTGTTACTGGAATAACTACCTTATTAAAAACAAATGGCAGCATTCCAGGAGTGTGTATTCTTTCTGATCCTAGATGAAATATTGCTGTAAAATAGACAAAGATTCCCAACACTTTAAAAATTGAAAAGACCATAGTAACAGTATCTTTGTTCCAGGTTTTTTTAGTAAAAGGTAATATTGCTCCCACAATAATTACTATTCCAGCATAAACTATTCCAAAGTAAGGAATTTGGCGAATAAAGGTTACAATGTGGTCAATGGGTATAGAAGTGGTGTTACCAATAGTTATTGGTATAAAAAACATAAAAATTCCCAAAAGGTTTAAGAAAATAAATCTAGTCATAGTTTGAGATTTTTTAGATTCCTTTATTTTCTCTGTCATATTTGATCCTCCTCAAATAAATTTATAACTTATGTTCATTTTTTAGTCTATTTTTTATGAATAATAAGAAAGACACTTGAGTCATCTACCTCTTGAATTTGGTATTCATACCCTGATAAAAATCCAATCATTTTTAAATCTTTTAGAGTATGAGTAATTGCTTTAAAACCGTCTTTACAAATTATAACTCCATCTTTTGTTTTATCTAAATCAATTTCACCTAGTAATTTTTTGTCAGCTTGTTCTTTAAACCACATTAGTCTGTATTCCCAAAACTTTTCACTGTAAGTACTAAAATAAACTTTTCCTCCACTTACAACCATTCCTAAAATCTTATCAATCAGATCTGAGGATGTAACTTTCATTGAAGACAAACCATTTTGCAAACAAAGGACTACATCGAATTTTTCTTTGAATGTAAGATTATGTACGTCCATGGTCATAATTTCTGCATTGGAAATATCATTTAAATATTCTTTGCCTAATGAAACACTTTCATCTGAAATATCAATACCAACAATAGATTTACAATTGCCTGCCAATTCCTTTATAACACGTCCATAACCTGCCCCTAACTCCAAAACTCTTTCACTGCCAGTAAGATTGTTTCTAACAAAAGAGATTTCTACATCTAAATACTGTTTTACTCTAGGAATTTTGGTGTCATAAACTTTAAATAACTTTTGTGAATTTAGGTTTTGTGCGTAATAATTATTATCCATCATTAATAACCCTTCCTTCCTCTATAACTTAAATTTTTTTTTAAAATACTCACTCATTCTTAGAATTTCTCCTTATATTTTTTAATACAGTATAACCAAACAATAATTCCCTTTTTTATATTTATTAAAATGTTATTTGATTTAGTTTTAGATTAGAACTATAGCTTTGAGTGGATTTGTATAATTTTTTTGATTTTAAAATGGAAAATTTCGTATAATAGTAAAGTGTTATAAAAAACAATTCATTTTATAAATTAAAAAATGGAAGACTTTTTTATTTAAGTATAGGTAGACTTGAAACGAGAAAAGTTATGAATTACTTGATTATTTTAGGAGTTATAGGAACAGGATTATTAGTAGTTGTAATAAGTAGTATCAGTCAGATAAAAAGGGATATTAGAATAATTAAATAATTTTTTGTTTCTAAGATATTGTATATAAACGATTTTAGTACCTATATTTTACTATAATTTTCACAACAAATAAATATATTTTTTATTAACTTTTACTACCTCACAAGTAATATAGTTAATGATAATTCCATAAAAAATAATAAAACCACATACTTTTAAAATTTTTTATGGGATAGTCTTACAAGACTATCCTTATTTCATTATAATAGAAATACAAGCCTTTAATTTTTCAAGAAATAAAATATTATAGTAGGAGAGAAAAATGAAAAGAGAAAAAGTATCTTTAGTAGAATGTAGAGAATATGATTATAATCTTGTTAAAAAATCAATTGAAGAAAGCTTTCATAATCTTGGAGGAATAGAAAAATATATAGATAAAGGGGATAGGATTTTATTAAAGCTTAATCTTTTAATGAAAAAGAAACCTGAGAATGCTACAACAACTCATCCCGTATTTGCGAAAGCATTAGCGAAAATATTAATTGATTATGGAGCAGAAGTTATTATTGGGGATAGTCCAGGAGGTCCCTTTAATAATAGAGTATTAAAGGGTGTGTATAGAGCCTGTGGAATAGAACAAATATCCAATGAAGTAGGGGCTCAGTTAAACTACAATACAAATACAGTAGACGTAAAAAATGAAGATGGATTTATTTTGAAAAATATAACTACAATAGAAGTACTAAAACAAGTAGATAAAGTAATATCTGTATCAAAACTAAAAACTCATGGAATGATGATGTTTACAGGTGCAGTTAAAAATATGTTTGGAATAGTAGCAGGTCTTGAAAAAGCTGAGTATCATGTGCGAATGCCTAATAATAAAGATTTTTCAAATGCTTTAGTAGATATATGTTTAGTAGCAAATCCTATACTGTCTTTTATGGATGGAATTGTAGGAATGGAAGGAGAGGGCCCGAGTGGAGGAGATCCTAGAAAAATAGGAGTGGTAATTGCTTCAACAAGTCCATATCATTTGGATGTAGTAGCAACTTCTATTATAGGATTGGCTCCTACAAAGGTACCTACCATTCAAAGGTGTATAGAAAGAAAATTATGTAGAGGAAATTTTGATGATATAGAGCTGAAAGGGGATCAACTAGATAAATTTGTAATAGATGACTTTGTTGTTCCAGAGATAAGAAGCTTGGATTTATTGGAAGGTAAATTACCAAAATTCTTAAGAGATATATTAAATGAATTGTTGCAACCAAAACCAGTATTTCAACATAACATATGTGTTGGATGTGGTGATTGTGCGAAGAACTGTCCCCCACAAGTTATTAAAATGGTTAACAATAAGCCAATTGTAAGGTTGGATGAATGTATCAGGTGTTTTTGTTGTCAGGAATTATGTCCAGTAAAGGCGGTAAATATTCATAGACCAATACTCATGAAATTATTATCAAAATTATAGAAAAATACAGCTTAGAGAATTGATACGCATAAATACTCCTCTAATAATCTTATTGTGTTTACATAATATAATTATTAGAGGAATTAATTATATTATACGTTGTAGGAGGGATTTAATATTGGAAAGAGTATCTTCACATTTTGAATCAATAAAAGTTTGTGAAACTTCAAGTGGAGTAATGATCCCAATAAGTTATGATTTTTGGAAACAGAATATATTCTATCTAGTGAGTATTATGGCAATGAATTTTCTACAGGATGGATTAGTAATGAAGACATAGAATTTATTCGAGAGATAATGCCAAAGGAGTTTAAGTTAGATATATTTAATGAAAGTGAATGTGTTACAGATGAAAATCTGGAATTTGGTGATTATTAAACTGACTAGACTGGAGATGATAAAAATCAGTAAAATATTTAAAGCAGATAAAAATTCATGGATTGGTTTTTTTCTTGGAGTTTGTACATACTTTGTTATAAAAATCATAATGAATTTACTGAATCTAGACATAGGAACAATGATTGATCAAATCTTAAAATTAGTATTCTAGCAAAATTGGAAAACTTAAATATAATAATTTTCTGTATTGAGAAAGTCTATAATCTATGAAATAATAAATACGACATAAAAATAAAAGGGAGAGTTGATTTATGAAAAAAAACAATTATAAAGAGCTGGGGGTTGAACTTCTTAATAAATAAGGAGTTTAATTACAAACAATAACTCCTTATTTATTAAGTCCCATAAAAAAGACTTATAAATAAAAGGAGATATAAAATTGAAATATAAAAATGCAAAAGGTATATTACCTACAAATTTATTAAAAGAAATTCAAAAATATATTCAAGGTGAGTTTATATATATCCCTATTACTGGAAAAAACAAAGTAGGCTGGGGACAAAAGAATGGCACTAAAGAAACAATATATTATAGAAATAAAGAAATATTTGATTTGTATAAAAATGGATATTCTATAGACTATCTAGTAAATGACTATAACTTATCCGAGTCTAGTATAAGAAAAATAGTATCAAAAATGAACAAAGAAGATCAGATAGGGAATATAAGCGTAAATCTAGGAGGACAATCCAATGAATAAGTACACATTTGAAAAACTTCAGCTAAATGAAATAAAGGAATTGGTAAAAGTACATTGTGTAAGTTCACTTGGAAAAGATCTGATAGATAAGCTAAATCCCAGTGGAAATATAAACATTGTGAAACGAAAATTAAATGAAAACAAAGAAGCTAAAAATATAATAAAAAATAGTAATCATATACCTTTAGAAGGATTATTTAATGTAAATACAATGATAGATAAAATTGAAAAGGGTATGATTCTAGATCCATATGAACTTATAAAAATAGAAGACTTTCTAAGAGGTAGTAGAAAGATTAAGTCTTTTATGCTTCAAAATGAAGTTTATGCTCCTACCTTAAGTGCTTATGCATTAAATATAACAGAATGTGAAAACATTGAAAATGAAATATCATACTGCATCAAAGGAAATAAGGTAGATGCTCAAGCTAGTAAAGAACTAAAAAAAATAAGAAGACATATCGAAGTAACGGAAAGTACAATAAAAGAGAGATTAAATAAATTCTTAACAGCTAGTGGAAATAAAAAGTATATCCAAGAATTTATAGTAAGCAAAAGAGATGATCGATATGTTATTCCAATAAAAGCCTCCTATAAAAATGAAGTAGATGGAGTTTTATTAGATACATCATCAAAAGGAAATACAGTATTTATAGAACCAAAGAATGTATCAAAGTTTAGCTTGGAGCTTATTCGTTTAAAAAGTGAAGAAATCATGGAAGAATATAAGATATTATCTTATTTAACAGAACTGATATTTGAAAAAATAATAGATATTAAATTGAATATAGAAATCATAGCGGAGTATGATATGGTATTTGCAAAGGCTAAATATAGCCAAAATATAAATGGCATTACACCTAAAATAAATGACAGCGGATATATAAAAATAGTTGATGGAAAACATCCCCTCTTAAAAGGCCACGTTGTACCACTAAATTTAGAAATAGGGAAGAATTATAGAAGTTTGCTAATTACAGGCCCAAATGCAGGAGGGAAAACTGTTGCCCTAAAAACCGTAGGCCTTTTGAGCTTGGTGGTTCAGTGTGGATTGGATATATGTGCAAGTGAAGATACCATAATCAATGTATTTGAAAATATATTTGTCGATATAGGTGACAATCAAAGTATAGAAAATGCCCTTAGTACCTTTTCTTCACATATACAAAATATTGCACAGATCATAAATAGATCTAATCATGCTACACTCGTTTTGTTGGATGAGATCGGTAGTGGTACGGAACCAAATGAAGGTGCCGGGCTTGCTATAGCTATTCTTGAAGAATTTTATCAAAAAGGATGTATTACCATAGCATCTACTCATTATGGAGAACTCAAAAAATATGCAAAACTTCATCCTGAGTTTGAAAATGCAGGGATGATGTTTAATAAAGAGACATTACAACCATTATATAAGCTAACTATAGGAGTATCGGAAAACAGTAATGCGCTATTCATTTCTAAGAAAATGGGAATAAAAGACAAGATATTAAAAAGAGCAAAAGAATATATTGATGAAAAAAACTATAATTTTGATTTAGTGAAAAGAAGTAAAATACAGTCATCTAAGAAAGTATATGAAGAGAAAATAATAACAGAAATACCCATATATCAGATAGGAGATAAAGTAAAATTATTAGACAAAGATGATTTTGGAATAGTATATAAGCAAGTGAATAAATTTAATAATTTACAAGTTTTATATAATGGTGAATTTATAGAAGTAAATGTAAAGAGAATAGAGTTGTATTTAAAGGCTACAGAGCTATATCCAAAGGATTATGACTTAGATAGTTTATTTATAAGCTATAAAGAAAGAAAATTAGATAGAGATATTGAACGAGGATCTAAGAAAGCTTTGAAAAAAATTCAAAAGGAAATGAAACAAAATACTAATTGATTAGGTTATAAGTATTCTAATCTTTTGGGAAGTGAAAAATATTATCTATGTTTTGGTTATATTACAGCTGAACAGTTAGGAATCGAAACACCTACTGGTATTTCACCAAAAAACTTTATGGCCATCAAATTACTGGAAAATGCAGCGCCTATCAGCGGAACAATAGAGTATTCGAAAGAGTTTGGAATTTAAATAAATCGATTTATTAAAAAGAAATGATTAACTTGATAGCATAGCTAATCATTTCTTTTCTATTTACTTATAAATTTATATTCTTAAATAGTGTTTGTCTGCTTAGAGCTATATTTTAGCAACTACTGTTTGAGCCTTTAATTGAACATTCGAAAGATGCATTTAACGCAGCATATAGATTCGTATCAAAAGTGAACATAGATTGGTGTCAATAGGCAATAAAAATAGAAGAAGTAGCTATTTGTTTTTTTATTCTTATCAACTATTCCCTAAATATACATTTAAAGAATAGTTGAATTTTAGAAGAATATCTTATTAAACCTCTTCTTCTTTCAAATCTTTATTTATATATATGCATCCTACAATATATATAACTTACTTAAATGACTACTAATTGTACATAAAAACTATATAAAACTAAATTATATATATAACACTTAGATATAGCAATTTTGTAGAATTTATAGATAATGCTGTAATTTAATCATTTAGATGCTTATACTATATAGATTTTAATAATTTCATTAAATGATAATACATATCATTTGCATTATAAATTTGTATACATCCTCTATTATATATACTAAGATTTTATTACCTATACTTGTAAATTTACAAATACTATGTTACTATATTACCTATGATATCTATGCATATGTACTCTAGGCATTATAAATTTTTATTTAGGAGGTTTTTTATGGATATTAATAAAGAATTACTTAAAGGAAGTACAGCTACTTTGATTTTAAAGCTTTTGGATCAAAGTCCTATGTATGGTTATGAAATGATTAAAGCCATTGAACAAAAATCTGATGGAATTTTTTCATTTAAAGAAGGTACCCTCTACCCTATTTTACATACCTTAGAGCAAAAAGGTTTAGTGGAAAGCTATTGGTCTGATGGAAATGGAAAGAGAAAAAGAAAATATTATAAACTTACAAAGGATGGAAAATTATCACTTAAGGAAAAACAAAAGGAATGGACTGTATTTCGTTCTGCTGTAGAAAAAATTTTATGGGAGGGAAATTTATGTCAACAATAGAAAATTCTCAAGTCAATAAATACCTCTCTGATGTATGTTCTTATATAAAATATAAAGAATGTCATGAAGAAATCAAAGAAGAGCTTAGTTCTCATATCTATGAAATGTCAGATGGATATGTAGAAGATGGTTTATCTGAAGAGGAAGCGATACAAATATCCATTAATCATATGGGAGAAGCTGAAGAAGTAGGAAAAAGATTAAACGTAGCACACAAAGGAACACCTGATTGGGTTACTCTTCTCTTAACTATATGTTTTATCAATGTGGGCATTATCTTAATGTATTTGATACAAAAACATATGCCTTATAGTTCAAGCTTTTTTCATAAAAGTATATACTACTCTATCTTAGGTACAGCCTCTATTGTATTTTTATATTACTTTGACTATAGAAAAATAAAGAAATATTCAGTACATATTTTTGTAGCTACTACCCTTTTATCTTTTTTTATTATTTCAAAGGGTGATACTATTTTGGGAGGATCTGTCCTTGAAATTTTTGGATTTTCATTTAATTTTATGGAAATAACTCCTTTTTTATTTTTGATTGCTTTGGCTGGAATCTTTAGTAATTGGGACTGGAATGATAAAAGAAATTTATTTATTAGTATGATCCTTTTGGTTATTCCTCTATATATTCTAATGATTACTCCTTCTTTATCATCTTGTATGATCTATTTTATAGGTTTTATGATGATTGCTTTACAATCAGGACTTAAAAGGAAATATGCTTTATTTACGATAATGGGTATAGTTATCATAGGAATTATTCTAATATGGACTAAGCCGTATAGAATGCAAAGACTGTTAGCTTTCTTAAACTTTGCATCTGATCCATTAGGAGTAGGATTTTTAAATATGCAAATTCATAAAAATATGCACATGGCAAAATTATTTGGAAGAGGTTTTTCAGTTCCAAAGGGAACGTTTCCTTATGATCCTATAAATGAATTTATACTCAATTATATTCTTTATGCTTTTGGTTGGATGGGAATGATTTTTATAGTATCTCTTGTGTGTACTTATTTAATTAGAATGATTTTTATGATAAAAAGAATTCATGATCCATATGGAAAATTGTTAATTAGTGGATTGATCAGTGTATTTACGGTAGAATGTGTATGGAATATTTTAATGAATGTAAATTGCATAGGGCTTGCGGGAATACCCCTTCCTTTTATGAGTTATGGAGGATTATCTTCTTTATTTCATGCAATTTCTATAGGTCTTATTTTAAGTGTATATAGAAGAAGAAGCTTATCTTTTCCAGTTTCTAATAAAATAAATGAATAAACAAATAAAAAGTATTTCTTATAAATTTCATAGGAAATACTTTTTGTATGTTATGAAAAGGTTTCATTTGTATTATTAGGACTTATCATAGAGAAATGAAATTCTAAAAAATTCGTACAATATATAAAAATTTTAAGAAAAAGTTGGTAATTATGATAAAAATACCGGGGTTTATAATTTTAAATATTAAAAAATATTCGTATAATTAGATTTACAGATTATTATGTTAACATAATCAGATTATGGTTTACTATCATAAATAAAAATCCTCTATGGTCTTATCTTTAATATCTTGATTGATTCCTATGTATCTTAGTGTAACACTTGGTGATGAGTGATTAAAAATATCTTGTAATATGGCAACGTCTTTATAAATCTGATAATGCCAATAGCCAAAGGTTTTACGAAGAGTATGTGTTCCTATTTCACTAAGGCCTACCCTACGGCCTGTTTCATTTAAAATTCTATAAGCTTGAACTCTGGTGATTGGTTTATTTTTTCCTTTTCTACTTTGAAAAAGATACTCCTCCTCTTTCATGTTTTGTATGTACCTTTCAAAATCTTTCCTTAACTGATTGTTAATTAAAAACCTTTTTTCTTTTCCCGTCTTTTGTTCTTCGATCATAATGTGTGTTCTATTTTTTATATCATATACCTTCAGATGCAATAAGTCACCAACTCGAAGTCCCGTATTAATTCCTGTAACAAATAGAAGATAATTTTTATATCCTGATTTTAAAAGCTCATGTTTCATATCTTCTATTTTATTTTTATCTCTTATAGGTTGAACGATATTCATGTTACTCCCCCTTTTTCTACCTATATTCTACAAGAATAATTATATTACATTTAATGTTACTATGCAATAAAATATGTTACATTACTATTTTTCACTTTTTAAAAAACGTTGATTTACCAATATATACATAGAAAACCTTAATGTAACACAATTATACTTTTGTTACATACAAATATTTCTCTTAATGGGTATCGCAAAAATAGCTGTAGTAATTTATCACATGATGTATTGATACCTTTTGACTTAAAAAATCGCTTAGAATCGAAATATGGAGGTCAAAAAAAGTAAGCTAGTCAAATTTTTAACCAGCTTACTTTTTAAAGAAAAACTATTTATTTTTAGTAAATGTTTTATTTTCCTTTCAAACTAAAATTCAAATAATCAATAGCATTGTCTTCTAATTGTTGAATTGTATATAAATAACGATCTGCTAAATTTTCATGACTCCATCCTAATTGTTCTTTGACTTGATGAGGGGTGGCACCTCTTTTTAATGTATAAGCAGCTAATGCATGTCGTAAATCTCTAGGGGTATAGGAATGATTTAAGTTTGCTTCTTCACATGCTTTTTGTAAAATCATTCTTACCCATCTTCCAGTAATTCTTTTTCCTCTATTATTTAAAAACACATAATCATCTTTAGAAACAATTCCTTCTTGTTTGGACTTATAATCATTTAAAAGTTTCCATGTATCTGGATGAACTTTAACATAACGATCTCCTTTTTTAGTGGCAAATATAATTCCAATATGCCCTTTATTATCTTCAATGAATTGATTCCATTTAAGATGTACTGCTTCTTGTAAAGTAAGTCCTGATGTAAAGATAAGCATGCAAATAGAAAAGTCTCTTAAAGAATAAGTTTTTAAAACAGAAATCAACTGATCTAGCTCATCCCATTTTATGATTCTATCAGAGGATATTTTTCTAGATGCGGTGGGTTTATGGATATTCTTAAAATGATTATAATCTATATAACTATTTTCCTCTAAGTAATTAAAAAAGCTATAAATTTCACTATAAAATTTTTCAGCTGTAGATAGTGCCATTTTTTTAATTTCTATTAAATGATTGAGTTCCTCTATGTAATTTTTACAATCTTCTAAATTTGCATCTAAAAAGTCTTTCTCTATAAAATTTAAAAAAGTATAGATATCCCTTTTATAATCTCTCTTTGTTTTTTCTTTTTCTAAATATGATAAGAAACTATTCAAAATCGTTTCACTTACATTCATTATTAAACCTCCTTCTCGTATTATTTCCTCATGTTAATATTTCATCTCTTTACACATTATTTCTCATAATAATATTATGTAACCTCTTGGAGACTTTATCATAAATTATTACTTTTTAAAATTTAAAATTATTTTTTTGAAAACAAATTTTTCAAGGCATTTGCAATCATCTCATCAGATAAATTAGATATTTTATCTTGCTTTAAATTTTTCTTTTCGACAATTTCAGGAATCTTTTGATTTGTATTAGAATCATTAGTTGGTGTAGATGCTTTCTTTTCTCTTTTTTTAAAAAACATAGTATCCTCCTATAGAACTTATTATTATTTTTTATTTAAAAATATTTTATCTCGTTCATACCTTTATGTCTATACTTATAATGTAATGATTACAACTATATATTCAATTATATAAAAGAAAAATCTCATTAATAAATATTGTTATAATGAGATTTTATATATCAATTTTAAAAACAAATATCCTTAGGGATAAATTTAATACATTTAAGGATATTTGTTGAAGTATAGTGAATTTTACTGTTTACTTAAAATTTCTGTCAATAACTCTAAAGCACTTTCATCTTCCTCGCAGTTAGTTCCTAGTTCACCTCTAAAGGCTTTTGCTAAAATTGATTTCTTTATAAGTTCAATTTGATCTTCTAATTGGGTAAGTTCTTCTATTTTTGATGCTTCTCCTAAAAGCTTATCTAGGATTCTTACGATTTCTTGTTGTTCTTCACTAGATGGTAAAGGAATATCGAAATTTCCTAACTTTTCAGCATTTATATTTGATTGAGATACCCCATCACTCTTTACCTCCATACATCTAGTTTTTGCATATACAGAATTCATGAAATAGTTGATATATTTTGAATCAATGCCATTTAGCACCCTAACTCTAATAAGATATCCTGCAAAAATTGCATCCATTTCTCCATTATATATAGATGTCTTTCCAACTAATTCAGGACTATTAGTTCTGTTAAATAATAGATCTCCTTCCACAAGATCGTATTTATTTATTTCTTCTTCATTGCTCGTATATACCAAATTATTCCATATTAATTTTCCCTGTTGTAAATTTCCCATTCTTAAAACTGGAACTTTCCCCTCAATTTGTGATTTAGCAGAAGTACCATATTTAAATTTTTCACATATATCTTTTAATTTTATCCAAGTCCAATTAGTAGGTATTCCATATACCTCACTTAAATCAGTCAAATTGAAATTTTTCTTTATTTTTTTATTTTCATTTATAATGTTATCAAGTAATTTATTATCACTTATATTATAATTTTTTCTCCACTTTTCAGTTAACTCTCCTCTAAAAGCTTTTTCCAATATAGCAGCCTTTCTTTTGTCAAATCCCTCTCCAGCCTCTTCTATCAATTCTTTAGCCTTATCTAACTTTTCAAAAAGACTTTCTATTCTATCAACAATTCTTTGTTGTTCTTTAAGTGATGGAATAGGTATATTTAAATTTGCCATTTTAGATTTATTAATAATGGATATTGTTGTTGCAGATGAATTGTTTTTTAACTCTTTTTGAAAATATTCACTTAAAACATAATAGTAAACATATAAAGTATTGATATTAATTGGTATTATTGAATTGATTTGTTGATTAGTAGCTCCTTCAACTTCTAGATACGCAGATTTTCCAATTGAACCTATACAACAAACCGCTGTAGCTCCTTTTGGCAAGACTCTTGCTTTTTCCGCTCCTAAATTACTTAACATTTCATTTGAATGTATTAACCTTCTTCCTTGATCTAAATCGTTTGGTTTGATAAAAGGTACATCTTGTCCATAATAATCTGAATTTTTTTTTGATGGTGTATTACCTGTTACTAATATGGAAATATAACCAAGTTTACACCACACCCAATTCTTTGGTACCTCATAAGGAGCATCTTTAACAATAGCCTCTTCTAACTTTTCCTCTAATGTCATAATCTTTTTTTTAGCCATATTCCTGCTCCCTCCTTACTTCTCTAAGCTTCTTAATTCTTTGATAACGCTCATAAGTAAGTCAGTTGCTTCTTCTAGTTTTGCTACTGCTTCCTCTGCACTTTCTATTGGGTCTGGTAGGTCTTCATAGTCTAATATAGAATCATCTTTTATAAGTCCTAAATCTAAATTGTCATTCTTTTCTTTTATTTGTTCTCTAGTAAACTTATTCCATCTTTCATCTTCTACTGTTTCCCTATTTTCAGAAGTATATGCTTTTATGAAATCTTCGAAATGGGATTCCTTTAATGGATTTGTTTTCCCAAAGTTACGCATATTTGTTCTTAAATCATAAAACCATACTTCTTTTGTATTATCTTTATCAGTTTTTCCTCTTGTAAAGAATAATACATTTGTTTTTACTCCTTGAGCATAAAATATACCTGTTGGAAGTCTTAAAATAGTGTGTAGGTTACATTTATCCATTAAGTCTGCTCTTATTTTTGTTCCATCACCTTCTTGAAACAAAACATTATCAGGTAATACTACTGCTGCTCTTGCTTTTCCATCTGATTTTAAGCTTCTGTATATATGTTGTAGAAAATTTAATTGCTTGTTTGATGTTATGAAAGTTAAGTCATCTCGTGTAGCTCTTTCTCCACCTTTTTTCGTTCCAAAAGGAGGATTAGAAAGTACTACATCTAAATCTTTCATTTGTTTTCCTACATTAGTCAATGTATCTCCTAATATAATATTTCCTTCTATATCATGAAGCATAGCATTCATAAGTGCCAATCTATGAGTTTCATGAACTAGCTCACATCCTGAAAAAGCTTTTGTTCTTTGAAATTCTTGTATGTCTGTATCTAACTCAAAATAATTATCTGTTTTTTCTTTTAAATAAAGATCTGCTCCGATCATAAATCCAAAGGTTCCTGCTGCTGGGTCATTACATTTTTCACCTGGCTTTGGATCTATTAATTTAACCATAACATCAATTAATACCCTTGGAGTAAAGTATTGTCCTGCTCCTGATTTTTTCTCTGATGCATTTTTTTCTAACAATCCTTCGTAGAGGTTTCCAAGACCTTCTTCTTTAGCTGAATACCAATCTAGTCCATCTATAGTTGTGATTATTTTTTCTAAATTTTTCGGTTCTTCTATATTGGTAGCTGAACCTTGATAGATTTGTTGTACGATTCCTGTAGTTTCTTCTCCTAAATGATTTAACAAATCTTTATAGAAATTTTTAAGCTCTATTCCACTCTTGGACTTTAAATCATCCCATTTATATCCTTGTGGCAATTTATCTTCTGCTGTTGTTTCTTTTGCCATTTTTAAGAAAAGAATATAAGTTAATTCTGTTACATATTGATGATAAGTGATTCCATCATCTCTTAGTACATTACAAAGGTTCCAAAGTTTATTTACTATTTCTTGTGTATTCATTCCTAGCTAATCTCCTTCTCTTCAAACATATATGTTTTTAATTTTGTTATGATTTCTCCTAGATTACCTTGAAACAACTTGTCATTAAGTCTTTCAAATCCACCACCTTGAGACTTAAAGCTTCCAGTGTTTAATGTGTCTTGATCTATCACGACTTCTTTTAGCATTACTTTTTCTATTCTATTGATCCAATTTTGTTGAGGCTTGGTTAAATAGTATTCTCTTTTTATTCTTGTAATTGCTCTTTTTACTCTTTCCTCATTAGATTCTAGAGGGCTTCCTAAAGCTTGTTGTCTTATAAAGGCAATAATATCAGCTACGATTTCTTCATTTTTTAAGTCTTTCCAAGCAGTTTTTAAATATTCTTCATTAAATCCATTATTATCTAATATAGCTTTAAGCTGTTTTAATGTTTCCTTTGTTAAATCTTGTGGTCTTGTACAAACAACTTCTAAAGCTTGAATGGTATTTTTATTTTTCTCAATATATTTTTTAAACTCATTAATATAATCCTCTAGCTTTTTCCCTTTACCATATCCTCTTGTATGGGATACTACTTTGTCTACTTTATCTGAAACGATTATAATTTCTTCATTTCTGTATTTTTCATCTAAGTATTCTATTAATGCATTATTCATAATAATCTCTTTAGTAGCAATATTTGTATCAGATTCTTTAAGTTTAGTTATAAATTCTTCAGGAGTTTTATTGTTACAAAGACTTTTAAATATTAATTTTTCTTTTTCATCTATGAGTTTCTTTTTTCTTTGAAGCTTTGCGATTATCTTTTTTACAACTACTTCTTTTTCTTCGGTATTATCTGTTCTTTCTAGTGTTTCTTTTAATATTTTAAAGGATGTGTTGGCATTAGCTGCAACAGGTTTCATATTTGTCATATCTTTAAGAGCTTCATAAAGTGTTACACAGTCAAATATTTCAAAATGGGTTTTATCAATACTATCACATAGTCTTGTTGCTCTACCTAACATTTGCTCATAAAGTATTCTTGATTTTACTCTTCTTAAAAATACTATTTTATCAATTTTAGGGACATCAATTCCTGTAGATAATAAATCAACTGTAACTGCAACATTGGGATATTTTTCATTCTTAAACTTTTTAATAGCAAGATCTGTATCTTTTATTGCTCCTGTTATTTTAAGAATGGAATCATCATCTACTCCACCTATAGTTTCTCTAAAAATATCTTTTAACAACCTAACGATCATATCAGCATGAGTATCACTTGCTGCAAATATTAAAGTTTTTCCTTCATCATTTTCAGGATCTATATATTTTGCAACCTCTTCTAATGCAGCTTTTGTATGAGATTCAATAATTATTTTTTTATTAAATTGATCTATTTCAAAATCTACATCATCCTCTAATTCTGCTCCATTAATAAGCTCACCTGTAAATTTATTATATTTTGCTACTTTATCTCCCTTATGATAATGAACTCCATCTCGAGTCAATTCTGTTTCTATAAGATGAGGAGGTTCATGATCTACAAGATATCCATCAATAACAGCATCTCTATAGCTATAATTATATACAGGGTTTCCAAATATCATTGTAGTATGAAGTGCTGGAGTAGCTGTGAGTGCAACCTTGAAAGCATCAAAATATTCTATGACCTTCTTATACTTGCTTAAAAAATCTTTACTATCTCTCCATTCAACTTCTGTATCACTCATTTCTTTATCTAAAGTATAACCCCTATGAGCTTCATCAACTATAATACAGTCATAATTTCCAACAGAAGGTACATTGATTTCATCTTCATTGTACATAATTCTTTTTACCATAGCTTGTACTGTGGCTATATGAATTTTAGTTTCTTTATCAATAAGCTTTTCATCAAGGCTATTGATGTTATAAATTTGATTTAAAGTTTTCAAATCTTCTATTTTAACCTCTTTAAATGTGTCTAAAGCTTGATTACCTAGGGAAGTTCTATCTACTAAGAAAAGAATTCTTCTATACCTTTTTGTTTTTAGTAGTCTGTAAATTAAACCTAAAACCGTTCTTGTTTTTCCTGTTCCTGTAGCCATTGTTATTAATGCTTTTTGTTTTCCTTCTATAATGGCCTTTTCTATTGCTTTTATAGCATCTACTTGATAATATCTAAGTCCTATACTATTTTCAGATTGTAAAAATTCAAAGCTTAATTCATCTAAAGTTTTGTTTGCATCTTCTACATTTTCATGTAGCATAGCATCTAGCTTCTCTGGTGAATACCATCCTTGAAGTACCTTTGTATTATTTTTGGGATTTCTACAATCTAAAAAATGTACGCCACTTTTATCTTCAATTTCTTTTATATATTTTCTACCATTAGCAGCAAATAAAAATGGTACTTTATATTCATTCCAATTAGAAACTACATACTCCTCATGGTCTTCTTTTACTCCTTTGACATAAACTTTAGATTCAATCATAGTTCCTGCTACATCTTTTGAATATTTTTTAGCTTCTATAAATCCTACTAGCTTTTCACCAATAAATAAAGCATAATCTACTGCTCCATTGCCTTTTTCCTTTGAATATGTTGGCCATTCAGCAATCGCTAAATTTCTTCCCTTTTGTGGTCTTGTCCCCTTTGAATGTCTAAGGTGAATAGTATCTGCTTCCCATCCAGCTCCTTGAAGTTGAGCATCTATGATTCTTCTTGTTTCAGCTTCACTTAATTCAATATTTCTGCTGGCTTTTTTTCCTTGTTCTTTACGTTTTTGTATTTCCTCTCGATTCTTTTCCTGAGCTTTTAAAGCATTTAGTTCTGATTCTAAAGCTTTGTATTTTTCTTCATATTCTTTTGCTATATCATGAATATTTTCAGTATATTCATTTTCTTGTGGTATTTTAAAATCATTAGGCTCAAAACTCCAATCTCCATAAGTTTGCATAAACCAAACGACCAATTTAAATGTTAGCTCTAATTGGATTTTTGCCTTTTCAACATCTTCATAACCATTATGAGCTGCACTATTTCTCTTTATTCTCAATATATGAAGTATATTGTCAATATCCTCTGGAATGAACTCTTCCTTTTTTAGTAACTTAATTCTATTGTTATGATTATTATCCTGCCCTACTAAACTAGCATCAATATCTTCCATAGAAAACATAAACTGAACTATAATTTCACCAAATATACCACACTTGATAAATGTAGTATTTGAATCTATATAAAGATTTCTTTCTGCCAATCTCCCTAAATTTTCAAGTATAGGCCACCTTTCTTTTAAAAAAACAAAATTACTCATAATGTATCCCCCTATTTACAAATATTCCTATAATATAACATATTTTTATTATACTCTATATTGATATATTTTGGTGATTATAAAGTTTAAAAGTAATTTCTTTTAGAGTTTTTTTCATAAAAATAAACACCTTCATAAATATTGGAAATCATCCAATACATAGGAGGTGTTTAATAGATTTTTTATAATCATTTAATAAAATCTACACATCTTTAATATTATTATTTACACAGCAGTTCTTTCAATTCTTAATTTATCAGCAACCATCGCTATAAATTCGCTATTAGTTGGTTTTCCTTTATCATTATGTACAGTATAGCCAAATAAATTATTAATCGTATCTACTTTTCCTCTACTCCAAGCAACTTCTATTGCATGTCTTATAGCTCTTTCTACTCTGCTAGGAGTTGTATTAAATTTTTTCGCAATAGATGGATATAATTCTTTAGTTACTGCACTTAACATTTCTATATTTTCTACTACCATAGAAATAGCTTCTCTTAAGTATAAGTATCCTTTGATATGTGCAGGAACACCTATTTCATGAATAATATTTGTAATTTTTGCTTCTAAGCTTTGGGATATATTAGTATTTGATGTGTTAATTAATAAGTTCTTAAACTCATTTTTCTTTTCTGGAACAAATTGTACATTTCCAGATAATTGACGAATTCTTTTGATGAAAATTTCAAAATCAAAAGGTTTTACTACATAGTAATCTGCTCCTAAATTAATAGCTCTTTGTGTAATTTTATCTTGTCCTACAGCTGATAAGACAATAATTTTAGGTGTTTTTTCCAAATTCATAGAATATAATCTTTCTAATACCCCTAATCCATCAAGATGTGGCATAATAATGTCTAATACTAATACATCAGGTAATTCTTTAGATACAAGATCAACTGCTTCTAATCCATCTTTAGCAATACCTACTACTTCCAAATCATTTTGTTTTTCTAGATATTCACTTAGAATATCACAAAAATCCTTATTATCATCTGCAATTAAAACACTAATATTCTTCACTGAGTTACCCCCCTAAACATTTTTACACTTTAAAATTTATTCTATTAAAACTTATTCGACAACGGGAATATATTTCCTTCTATTTTGGAAAAGATTACTATATTTTTTTATTTTTTTCTAATAATTACCATATTATTATTGGAATTGCCCATTTTTTAAATAAATTATTATCTTATTAAAAATAGAAGATGCTCTAACGAGCATCTTTTATTTTGCTAAACTATAATCATTTGCAATTTGATTATTCTCAAGTAAATCTATTCCTCCTTCTTGCATCATCCATTCAATAAATAAACCATAGCCTTTAGATGGATCATTCACAAATACATGAGTTACCGCTCCTATAAGTTTATTATTTTGTATAATAGGACTACCACTCATGCCTTGTACAATTCCTCCGCTTTTTTTGAGTAACCTAGGATCTGTTACTTTTATTACCATACTTTTAGTATTTGGAGTACGTTGTCTATTCACTTTTTCAATATAAATTTCAAAAGCCTCTACTTGATTATTATCAATAGTAGTTAAAATAGTTGCTTTTCCTTCTTTAACTTGATATTGATATCCAATATCTATAGGTTCTTGATAAAGTTCATGGATCAAAGGATCATATGCTTCTCCATAGATACCAAAATTGGTATTTTTCTTTAAGTTTCCAATAGGATTACTGGTTTCATAAAAAATTCCTTTTATCTCTCCAGGTTTACCTTTTTTACCTTGTTCTATAGAAGCAACTTTAGATTTAACAATTTGTCCATTGTCTACTGTTAATAATAAACCCGTATCTACATCTGTAATAGCATGTCCTAAAGCACCAAATTTATTTGTGGCAGGATGATAGAAAGTTAAAGTTCCAATTCCAGCAGTTTTGTCTCTTACCCACACACCTATTTTATATTCTTCATCCTCTACAGATTGAATGGGCATAATATCTACATGAAATACTTCATTTCTGCGTTTTACTTTTAAATTCAATTGATTATTTTTATTTTCATTGATTATTTTAGTTACATGATCAGCATCTTTTATTTGTATATGATTGATTTGAAGAATACTATCTCCTACAGTAATTCCAGCTTCTTGTGCAGGATTATGATACTTACTATCTATTCCTTTAATTTTTTCTAATCCAACGACCAAAACGCCTTTTGTGTTTAATCTTACTCCTACTGATTGACCACCAGGAATCATTTTTGTTTTTGGTACTACGTCTACCTTTACACTTCCAAAAGGTATAATTCCCAATAGCTTTACTTGAATATTTGTTTTCCCTATATTTACAGGATTCAAGTACAACATTTTTTCGTCATTGTCAGTTTTAGGAGATAATTTTAAAATATTTGTATCTATTTTAGTATGATCAACTTTAAAAGGAAATCTAACATTAAAAGATTGTTTTTCATCCTCAAAAATTTTAATCTCCTCTGGAACGTTGATCATTTTTTCAAAGCTTAAGGAATAGAAACTAACCAATACTATTACTACAAAAAATATTAAAAAAATACGATTAGACTTATTTCTAAACAATCATTATCACACTCCTATTTTCCCCAGTGAGCTGCTTTTTTCCTTCAAAAAGAGTGTTTATGATATATAATTAATTTAGCCTAATTTTAAAAGGTTTATTCTTCATAAAAATTGTAATCTACTCATATACGTTTAAATCAATAGCTTGGATAATATTTCAAAAACAATAAAATCTACCTTTTTAATTTAGGTTCTATAATAAATGTTGGGGTGAATAACTCCAACATTTAATTTTTTGCAAAAAAATAAAG
>NZ_RYYS01000060.1 GCF_004138215.1 Anaerophilus nitritigenes | reverse complement strand
TAATAATGTATGATTTTAACAATAGCTGTAAATAATACTGCTAAAGTGATTGTAAATATTTTCAATCTTTGCTTTTTTATGTTGAGGGGAACATGTCCCCTCTTAATCCATATAGGTTTATACATTTAATCACCTACTTTTGTTTTTTCTGACAATCTACACATAATACTTTTTTATATTTGTTGTAGCTGTACTTTGCTACTTTTTCGGTTGTTTCTGTATTACAATCTTTACACTTATATTTCTTTTCCTGTTTTGGTGTCTCTGTAGCCTCTTTTCCATGCTTATTTGTTGCGTCACTATCTTTTGTATCATCTATACAGAAAAGTCCATTTAAAGCATATTTACGAGCGTATGAAGATACTGAACCTGTAATCTGACTTGCATCCATACCCTTCTTAGATTCTTCTTCTCTTGCATAAGCTGTAACCGATATATTACTACTAGTATCCTCAGTATCTGTAATTGTTGCTGTAGCTTCAACATAGAATCTATTTCCTATCTGTATGATCTTATCCTTCAATGTAACTATAGCTTTTACTTCTGTAAGAATAGGTTTTAATGCTTCTAAAATATCTTCGCAACTTCTATAATTATAATTTCCAAACTTATTAAACTGGCTCTTTGGTGCTTTTAGCCTTAACTGTGTGTGCATTAATTTCTCTTGAATATTCATCTGCCTTCACTCCTTAAAAGCTCTTTCGTTTCCTCAAATTCTTCCCTACTGATTGGCTCCACGTCTTGATGAAAACATATCTCGCAGTATTTCTCATATGTTGTATTCATACCATCACCTAATCCTAAGTGATTCTGTTTGTTTTAACTCTGCCCCGATCACTTCTATCCCTTGTTTTAATGCATCCTTAATAGCTGCTTTGTCTATACTTTCAGTAACTACTTTGTACTCTTGAGGAATCAATTTAGCATCTTTTATATCAATGCTAGGAGGATTCTTTTGTATTGATAGAGTAAATACATTACCTTTAATTTTTTTTACTCCTATAGCCTTCATATTGCTATCTAAATACTCTTTTAAATTTGATACTCTACTTTCTAAAACTTTTCTACGATCAGACAATCTTTTTTCTTCTTCCTTAATTCCTTTTGCTTCAAGTTCAATAGATTTCATAACCTTGCATACATTTTCAGCTTTGATATTAAAATCTTCTTTGATTTCTTCTAAAGATTCTAAAACTATTTCTTGTGGTATTTCTGGATTTTCCAATAATTCTAATAGGTTTGTATAATTACTAGTAAGTTCATATAATTTCATCTTTTTACCCCCTTGTTATTTGCCCATTTTTCCTTTTGTAGCCTTGTAAATATTTCACTATCTATCTTTTCAGCCTGTTCTGTTGTAAGAAAAATATCTATTCCTTCAAATCTCAAAACTCTATATTTCTCTCCATTTAATTCGCTTTCTCGTTCCTCAGATAACTCTATCTTTGGATTTTCTGTATCTCTCAGATGGTAGGATATGCTTACAGATGGTCTCATTTTTTACTCCTCCTCTGTATAAAATCTTGAAAATCTGCTATAATACTACTAATTAATGTTTTTTCTAGTGACCTTTCTCAGATTGCCGTCTGATAAGGTCTTTTTTCTACTTGTCCAACTCAAAATCAACAAACCTTCCATCTTTACAGATTGCAATCAATCCTGCTTCTTGATACAGTCTTTCTAATGTTTCAATGCTAATCATTTATTGCACCCCCTCTCTCTACCTTTCTTTAAAAGTTCTTCAAACTTTTTACCACACATACTACAAATATGTCTTACTTGAAAATCTAGACTTGATATGATCTCTTCTGAATCTTCTTTGAATATTGGTTTCTTGCAAAATGCACATTCTGTTTTATGTTTCATGTTCTATCCTCCTTTAGTTTTTTGCCCCTATATGGTAAAATTTTGTAGAAAGGGGGTGAATATTATGGATAAAATCGGTCTTTCATATACAGAAATAGACGAGATATTAAAAAATGCTATATCTCCCGAAAAACCCGTAAGCTCTCATGCACTACGTAATGTCATAGTAACTGCTATAATAAAAAATAATGAGAAAATTTTAGAAGATATCAAAAAAATTCATGCTACCAAGTAAATTTTTCTTTTTCTAATTGAGAAAAAGTTATATTATTTATGTCATTAAATTTAAATGTATTAATTTTCTTTTGCTGTTCTAGAACTTGCCCTTCTAGTTCAGCTTCTTTCTTTTCTAATTCTTTAACTCTTTCCTCTAGCGATTTATCCATCTTGCTTCTCCTTTCTATGCTTGAAATACTTACTGCTATATTACATTTATTAGGATATTTATAGCATTTATTAAACAAGTTATTGATAAAAAAATATTTAATTTATATTGGAATCTCAT
>NZ_RYYS01000059.1 GCF_004138215.1 Anaerophilus nitritigenes | reverse complement strand
CGAAGAAGGATTAAGATTTGCAATTCGTGAAGGTGGAAGAACAGTAGGAGCAGGTGTTGTTGCTACAATTATTAAATAGTTTAAAATAGCCGAGGGATTCCCTCGGCTACAAACTAAAATACAGAAAATGCAAAACTATAATTAAATCACAAAAAAAAATAAAAGTCAAGACTTGTATAAAAAGTACATTTCAAATATACTATACTAGTGTGTTTGTGGGACTGCGATGACGTGAAAGGTTGCCAAATGAATAGAATGGGAAATTTTCACTGAGAATGTCCGTTCAAGAATCGGGCGACGGAATATCAGAGGGACTCTCTTTGTCAAAAACAAATAGCAACACCCGGGAGAGTGTACTGAGGTTCTAGTCGTACGTAATAAATAAAATGCGTGCGATGAAAAGGAGGGAAATACAATGGCAAATAGCAATGGAAAACAAAAAATAAGAATCAGATTAAAAGCTTTTGATCATAAAATTTTAGATCAATCATCTGAAAAAATAGTTGAAACTGCAAAAAGAACAGGTGCAGACGTATCAGGTCCTGTTCCACTACCAACAGAAAAACAAATTATTACTATCTTAAGAGCTGTTCACAAATATAAAGATTCTAGAGAACAGTTTGAACAAAGAACACACAAAAGATTGATTGATATTTTAAATCCAACACCAAAAACTGTAGATGCTTTAATGAGATTAGACTTACCAGCAGGTGTGGATATTGAAATTAAACTTTAATAAATTTAATTACTAAGACGTAGGTTGATATAGACGTTCCTATACCTCTCTTAGTACGATTACATTATGTAATCCGCTGTAAGAAAATTAGGA
This sequence comes from Anaerophilus nitritigenes, assembly GCF_004138215.1. Classification (GTDB taxonomy): domain Bacteria; phylum Bacillota; class Clostridia; order Peptostreptococcales; family Thermotaleaceae; genus Anaerophilus; species Anaerophilus nitritogenes. The sequence continues at coordinate 15,496 of NZ_RYYS01000059.1, read as the reverse complement.
GGTGTAAAAATGAAAGAAATTTTAGGGAAAAAAGTAGGGATGACACAAATCTTTACTGAAGAAGGAAGTGTGATTCCTGTAACAGTTGTAGAAGCTGGTCCAGTTTATGTTACACAAATAAAAACTGGAGAAACAGATGGATACAATGCAATCCAAATCGGATATGTAGATAAAAAAGAAAATAAAGCAAATAAACCTGAAAAAGGACATTTTGCAAAAGCAAGTGTAGCACCTAAAAAATACGTTCAAGAATTCCGTGTAGAGAATATAGCTGACTATACAATTGGTCAAGAAATCAAAGCTGATATCTTTGCAGAAGGTACAAAAATAGATATTACAGGGGTTTCAAAAGGTAAAGGAACACAAGGACCAATCAAAAGACATAATCAATCAAGAGGACCAATGGCTCACGGTTCAAAATATCATAGAGGACCAGGTTCGCTAGGAGCAAGTTCATACCCAAGTAGAGTATTTAAAGGTATGAAAGGTGCTGGAAGAATGGGAAATGAACAAGTAACTATTCAAAATCTTGAAGTAGTAAGAGTAGACGTAGAAAGAAACATTTTATTAATAAAAGGTGCAATTCCAGGACCAAAAGGTGGAGTTGTTACAATAAAAGAAAGCGTTAAAGCTAAGTAATAATCTAGCTACAGAAGGGAGGATGTAAAATGCCAAAGGTTGATTTATATAATGTTTCAGGTCAACAAGTAGGTGAAATTGAATTAAATGAAGCTATTTTCGGAGCTGAAATTAATGGAAGTGTTATGCATGAAGTAGTAAAAAACTACCTAGCAAACCAAAGACAAGGCACACAAAGCGCTAAGACAAGAGCAGAAGTTAGAGGTGGCGGTAGAAAGCCATGGAGACAAAAAGGAACAGGTAGAGCTCGTCAAGGAAGTATAAGATCACCTCAATGGATTGGTGGAGGAGTAGTTTTTGCACCAAAGCCAAGAGATTATAGATATACATTGCCTAAAAAGGTAAAAAGACTTGCTATGAAATCTGCTTTAAGTTCTAAAGTAAAAGAAAACCAAATGATTGTTTTAGATGAATTTAAAATAGATGCATATAAAACAAAAGATATGGTAAATATCTTAAACAACTTAAAAGCAGAGAAAAAAGCATTGATCGTTTTAGATGTGAAAAATGATTATGTAGTAAAATCTGCTAGCAATATCAAAGGAGTAACAACTACTCTTGTAAATACATTAAATGTATATGATATTTTAAATCATGACAAGTTTATCGTAACGAAAGACGCGGTACACAAAATAGAGGAGGTGTACGCATAATGATGACATCATACGATATCATTAAAAAACCTCTTATCAGCGAAAGAAGTATGGACGATATGGCTGATAAAAAATATACGTTCATCGTAGATATGAGAGCAAACAAAACAGAAATTAAAAAAGCAGTAGAAGAAATATTCGGTGTAACAGTAGAGAAAGTAAATACTGTACGTATGACAGGTAAAGTAAAGAGAATGGGAAAAAATGTTGGGAAAAGACCTGACAGAAAAAAAGCAATTATTAAATTAACTCCTGATAGCAAAGAAATCGAGTTCTTTGAGGGAATGCAATAAGCATAGAGGAGAGAAAAGGAGGGAAAGATCATGGGAATCAAAAAGTTTAATCCAACTTCTCCAGCGATTAGACAGATGACCGTTTCTACATTTGAAGAAATAACTAAAAAAGAACCTGAAAAGTCATTGTTAGTACCACTAAAGAAAAATGCTGGTAGAAATGCGCAAGGAAAAATCACCATTCGTCATAGAGGTGGTGGACAAAAAAGAAAATATAGAATTATTGATTTTAAAAGAAATAAAGATAATATTCCAGCGAAGGTAACTGCTATAGAGTATGATCCAAATAGAACTGCAAATATTGCATTGTTAACATATGCAGATGGAGAAAAAAGATACATTTTAGCTCCTAACAAATTAAATGTTGGAGATGTAATTGTATCTGGAGATGAAGCAGATATCAAAATTGGAAACGCACTTCCATTAAGAGCTATTCCAGTAGGTACAGTAATTCATAATATTGAATTAAAAGTTGGAAAAGGCGGACAGTTAGTAAGATCAGCAGGGAATTCTGCTCAATTAATGGCGAAAGAAGGTAAATATGCACAAGTTAGATTACCTTCCGGAGAAGTTAGAATGATTAGCATTAACTGTAAAGCAACAATTGGTCAAGTAGGAAACTTAGATCATGAAAATATTACAATTGGTAAAGCAGGCCGTACAAGACATATGGGTATTAGACCTACTGTAAGAGGTTCAGTAATGAACCCTAACGATCACCCACATGGTGGTGGAGAAGGTAGAGCTCCTGTAGGAAGACCTTCACCAATGACTCCGTGGGGTAAACCTGCTATTGGATATAAAACAAGAAAGAAAAATAAAGCATCTGATAAATATATCGTTAAGAGAAGAAATCAGAAGTAATAGAGGAAAAGAGGTCATGGAAGTGGCGAGGACCTTGGCCTCGTAGTCCTCAGGTCACATATAGTAACCGAAGGGAGGAAATAGTAGAATGAGCAGATCGTTAAAAAAAGGACCTTTTATTGAGCCAAAACTTTTAAGCAAGATAGAAGAGATGAACGATAAAAATGAAAAAAAAGTGATCAAAACATGGTCAAGAGCATCCACAATATTCCCACAAATGATAGGACATACAATTGCTGTTTATGACGGAAAAAAACATGTACCTGTTTATGTTACAGAAGATATGGTAGGTCATAAGCTAGGTGAATTTGCACCTACAAGAACTTACAGAGGTCATGCAGATAATGATAAATCATCAAAAGTTAAGAGGTAATCACATAGATACGAAAGGAGGTTATCAACTTGGAATCTAGAGCGATTGCAAAATACGTACGTATATCTCCAAGAAAAATGAAACCAATAGTTGATATGGTTAGAGGAATGAATACAGACGAAGCGTTAGCAATTTTAGAATTCACACCAAGAAGTGGTGCAGAAATACTTTCAAAAGTAATTAAATCTGCAAGAGCAAATGCTGAAAACAACCATGAAATGGATACAGATAAATTATATATTGCAGAAGTTTATGCAAACCAAGCACCTACAATGAAGAGATGGAGAGCAGCTTCAATGGGGCGCGGAGTTAAAATTTTAAAGAGAACAAGTCACGTAGGAGTTGTTCTTAAAGAAAGATAATAGAAGGAGGGATAGTAGTGGGTCAAAAAGTAAGTCCACACGGCCTAAGAGTCGGCGTCATTAAAGATTGGGACTCTAAATGGTATGCAAATAAAGCAAATTTTGCGGACCTTTTAATTGAAGATAATAAGATTCGTAAGTATGTAAAAAACAAACTTTATACTTCTGGAATTTCAAGAATCGTTATTGAAAGAGCTGCAAATAATAAAGTGAAAGTAAATCTAGCTACAGCAAAGCCCGGTATGGTAATTGGAAAAGGCGGAGCAGGTGTTGAAGAATTAAAAGTTGCATTAGAAAAATTAACAGGAAAAAGTGTTATTGTAAATGTCAATGAAATAAAAAGAGCAGAAATGGAAGCACAATTAGTAGCTGAAAATGTTGCTTTTTCTCTAGAAAGAAGAGTATCTTTTAGAAGAGCTATGAAACAAGCCATTCAAAGAACAATGAAATCTGGTGCTGAAGGAATCAAAGTAATGGTTTCTGGAAGACTAGGTGGAGCAGAAATGGCAAGAAATGAAAAGTACAGTGAAGGAAATGTACCTCTTCACACTTTAAGAGCGGATATTGATTATGGTTTTGCTGAAGCAGATACAACATATGGTAAAATTGGTGTGAAAGTCTGGATCAACAAAGGAGAAATCCTTCCAGAAACAAGTGAAGCAGTAAAAGAAATGAGAAGAGCAAATAGAGCAAAACAAGATTTTACTAAAAAGCCAAGAAGAGACAATAGAGATAACAGAGAGAATAGATATAATAGAGACAACAGAAGAAACGAAGAAAGATAATTTCTGTTGGAGGGAAGGAGGAAATAGACGATGTTAATGCCTAAAAGAGTAAAGCGTCGTAGGGTGCATAGAGGCAGAATGAAAGGCGTAGCACAAAGAGGCAATACAATCACTTATGGAGAATATGGATTGATGGCTTTAGAGCCTGCATGGATCACTTCTAATCAAATAGAAGCTGCCAGAATTGCAATGACTAGATCCATAAAAAGAGGGGGAAAAGTTTGGATTAAAATATTCCCTCATAAACCAGTAACTCAAAAGCCAGCTGAAACACGTATGGGTGCTGGTAAGGGTTCTCCAGAATACTGGGTAGCTGTAGTAAAACCAGGTAGAGTAATGTTTGAATTAGCTGGTGTATCTGAAGAAAAAGCTAGAGAAGCTATGAGACTTGCAATGCACAAGCTACCTATCAAATGTAAATTCGTAACACGTCAAGATACAGAAAAGGGTGGTGAAGCGAATGAAAGCTAATAAGCTTCATGAAATGACCGTACAAGAGCTAAATAATAAGTTAATGGAATTAAAAAATGAACTTTTCAATTTAAGATTCCAATTAGCTACAGGACAACTTGAAAATCCTATGAAAGTAAAAAGTGTACGTAAAGATATAGCACGCACAAAAACCATCCTTAGAGAAAAAGAAATCAAGAAAAACGCATAATTAAGGATATGGAAGGAGGGCTTTACTCGTGGAAAGAACAAGTAGAAAGACCAGAGTAGGACGCGTAGTTAGTGACAAAATGGAAAAAACTATTGTAGTTGCAGTAGAAGATTTCGTACGTCACCCACTATACGGAAAAGCGGTAAAAAGAACTAAGAAATTTAAAGCACATGATGAAAATAATGAGTGTAGAATCGGCGATCGCGTAAGAATCATGGAAACTAGACCATTAAGCAAAGATAAAAGATGGAGACTAGTAAACGTGGTAGAAAAAGCGAAGTAATTGTATAACCGGAAGGAGGTATAACTATGATTCAACAGGAATCACGCCTAAAAGTTGCAGATAACTCAGGAGCAAGAGAATTATTGTGTATCCGTGTACTTGGCGGTTCAAAACGCAAGTATGCAAGTATTGGCGATGTGATTGTTTGTGCAGTTAAAGATGCAACACCAGGCGGTGTTGTTAAAAAAGGACAAGTTGTAAAAGCTGTAGTAGTAAGAAGTAAACACGAAGTGAGACGTGTAGATGGAAGTTATATCAGATTTGATGAAAATGCTGCAGTAGTCATCAAAGAGGATAAAACACCTGTAGGAACTCGTATTTTCGGGCCGGTTGCAAGAGAGTTAAGAGAAAGAGACTTCATGAAAATAGTTTCACTTGCGCCAGAAGTACTATAGCTTGGGGAGGTGTAATGGATGCATATTAAAAAAGGTGATACAGTAGTAGTGATTTCAGGAAAAGACAAAGGCAAAAAAGGAAAAGTATTACAAGCTGTTCCTAAAAAAAATAGAATCATTGTAGAAGGCGTAAACATGCTTACAAAGCATCAAAAGCCAAATGCAAAGGTTCAACAAGGTGGAATTATTCATCAAGAAGGACCTATTCATGCTTCTAATGTAATGATTTGGGATGCTAAAGCAAAAGCTCCTACAAGAGTAGGATATAAGATATTACAAGATGGAAAAAAGGTAAGAGTATCTAAAAAGACCGGAGAAGTAATCGAATAATATTTATGTTTGAAGGGAGGGTTAATCGGTGACAGCTAGATTAAAAGAAATGTATAGTAAAGAAATCACAAAAGCTTTAATGGAAAAATTTGGATACAAAAGTGTGATGGAATTACCAAAACTAGAAAAGATCGTTGTAAATATGGGTCTAGGAGAAGCAAAGGATAATGCAAAGCTTCTAGAAGCAGCTACAGAAGAATTAGCTTCTATTACAGGACAAAAGCCTGTTATTACAAGAGCAAAAAAATCTGTTGCAAACTTTAAACTTCGTGAAGGTATGCCTATTGGTAGTAAGGTAACTTTAAGAGGCGAAAGAATGTATGAATTTGCAGATAGATTATTCAATGTTTCATTACCAAGAGTTAGAGATTTTAAAGGAGTAAATCCTAATTCATTTGATGGCAGAGGAAATTATTCACTAGGAATTAAAGAACAATTAATATTCCCTGAAATAGAGTATGATAAAGTAGATAAGATAAAAGGAATGGATATAATCTTTGTTACGACTGCTAAAACTGATGAAGAAGCTCGTGAATTATTAAGATTATTAGGAATGCCGTTCGCTAGATAAGGAGGGAAAGTAGTGGCTAAGAAAGCTCTTGTAGTTAAACAAAGCAGAAAACAAAAATTCTCAACTAGAGAATATAATAGATGTAGAATTTGTGGAAGACCACATGCTTACTTAAGAAAATTTGGTATCTGCCGTATTTGCTTTAGAGAATTAGCATATAAAGGAGAAATACCAGGAGTTAGGAAAGCAAGCTGGTAAGATCAGGAATATAGGGAAGGAGGTATTTATACCATGACGATGACAGATCCAATTGCAGATATGCTTACACGTATAAGAAATGCTAATGTAGTAAAACACGAGACTGTAGACGTTCCTGCTTCAAATATGAAAAAATCAATTGCTGAAATTCTTCTTAATGAAGGTTTTGTAAAAGGATATGATGTAATAGAAGATGGAAAGCAAGGAATTATCAGAATTCAAATGAAGTACGGACAAAATAAAGAAAGAGTTATTAGTGGTCTTAAAAAAATATCCAAACCAGGATTAAGAGTTTATGTAAAAAGCGATGAAATCCCAAAAGTTCTAGGCGGATTAGGAATAGCAATCCTTTCAACTTCTAATGGTATCGTTACAGATAAAGAAGCTAGAAAGCTAGGAGCTGGAGGAGAAGTTATCTGCTACGTTTGGTAATAGATAATTTTAAGGTATAGGAGGTGCAGATATGTCAAGGATAGGTAAAATGCCGATCACGATTCCAACAGGTGTAGAAGTCAAAGTTGATGATAACAATATGGTAATCGTGAAAGGACCAAAAGGACAATTACAAGAATCTATTCATAGAGATATGAAGATCGTTATAGAAGAAAATGAATTAACGGTACAAAGACCTACAGACAATAAAAACCATAGATCATTACATGGATTAAGCCGTACACTAATTAGCAATATGGTTGTTGGTGTAACAAACGGATATGAGAAAAAACTAATCATCAATGGTGTAGGGTATCGTGCAGCAAAACAAGGAAACAAATTAAATCTTTCTTTAGGTTTTTCACATCCAGTTGAAATGGTAGATCCTGAAGGAATAACAACAGAAGTTCCTACTCAAACAGAAATTATCGTAAAAGGTATTGATAAGCAGATCGTAGGTAACTATGCTGCTAAAATCAGATCTTGGAGAGAACCTGAGCCATACAAAGGTAAAGGTATTAAATACGAAAACGAAGTAATCCGTCGTAAGGAAGGTAAAGCAGGTAAATAGTAGGAAAGGAGTGAAATGAAGTGATCAAGAAGGAAAGCAAAAACTTAAAAAGACTAAAAAGACACTTAAGAATTCGTAAAAAAGTGTCTGGAACTCCTAATCGTCCAAGACTTAACATATATAGAAGTTTAAACAATATGTATGCTCAAGTAATTGACGACATACAAGGAAATACATTAGTTGCTGCTTCAACTTTAGATAAAGAAATTAAAGGGAAAATAGGTCATGGTGGTAACAAAGAAGCTGCTAAATTAGTAGGAGAGCTTGTTGCTAAAAAGGCTATTGAAAAAGGAATTAAAGAAGTTGTATTTGATAGAGGTGGATATATTTATCACGGAAGAGTAAAAGAATTAGCAGAAGGTGCAAGAGAAGCAGGATTGAAATTCTAGTAGAAGGAGGGAAATGAATGAAACGTCAACTTATTGATGCTAATAAACTGGACTTAAAAGAAACAGTTATTAATATTAGTCGTGTAACAAAAGTTGTAAAAGGTGGTAGAACTTTTAGATTCAGTGCAACAGTAGTAGTTGGAGATGAAAATGGATATGTTGGAATAGGATCTGGTAAAGCACAAGAAATTCCTGATGCTATTAGAAAAGGAATTGAAGATGCAAAGAAGAGCTTAATCTATGTTCCAAGAGTAGGCACAACTATTCCACATAGAATAGAAGGACGTTTTGGAGCTGGAAGAGTTCTAATTATGCCATCTAAAGAAGGTACAGGAGTTATTGCAGGCGGTCCTGTACGTGCTGTATTAGAACTTGCTGGAATCAAAGATGTAACAGCAAAATCTTTAGGAACAAACAATCCAAGAAATATGGTAAATGCAACAATGGCAGGATTAAAAGAATTAAAAACAGCAGAGCAAGTTGCAAGACTTAGAGGAAAAACTGTAGAGGAATTATTAGGTTAGAGGGGGGAAAGACCTTGGCTAAATTAAAAATCACTTTAGTGAAAAGTACCATCGGGTCCAAGCCTCAACATAGAAAAACAATAGAAGCGCTAGGACTAAAAAAAATCAGACAAGTGGTAGAACAACCAGATAATGCTCAAATTAGAGGTATGGTTGATAAGGTTAAACATCTTGTCGTAGTAGAAGAAATATAGGACTAAGGAGGTGTAACCATGAAGCTACATGAGTTAAGACCAGCTGAAGGATCAGTTAAAAATAGAAAAAGACTTGGAAGAGGAACTGCTACTGGTCAAGGAAAAACTGCTGGACGCGGACAAAAAGGACAAAAATCTCGTAGCGGTGGAGGTGTAAGACCAGGATTTGAAGGTGGTCAAATGCCTCTATACAGAAGACTTCCTAAGAGAGGTTTTACAAATATATTTAAAAAACAATGGGCGATTATCAATGTTGATGCATTCAATCAATTTGATGAAGGTACTGTTGTAACTCCTGAGATACTTTTAGAAGCAGGAATTATCAAAAAAATTGCTGATGGAGTAAAAGTATTAGGAGATGGAGAACTTCAAAAGAAAGTAACTGTACAGGCTCATAAATTCAGCCAGTCAGCTGTAGAGAAAATTGAAGCTGCTGGAGGAAAGGTAGAGGTGATCTAACGTGCTATCTACCCTAAGAAATGCTTGGAGAATTCCAGACTTGAGAAAAAGAATGTTGTATACTCTAATGATGATGATCATCTTTCGTTTAGGATCTGTCATTCCTGTTCCAGGAATTAATAGAGATATATTAAAGCAATTGTTTCAACAAGGAGAAAATGGTCTTTTTGGACTATTCAATCTTTTCTCAGGAGGAGCATTTGGAAACTTTACTATCTTTGCTTTAAGTATTACACCATATATTACAGCATCCATTATCATGCAACTTTTAACCATAGCACTACCTAGTTTAGAAGCTTTGGCAAAAGAAGGAGAAGAGGGCAGAAAAAAAATTGCTCAATATACTAGATATGGAACAGTTATATTAGCTTTAATTCAAGCAACTGGTGTAAGCTTTGGTTTATTCCGACAAGCTTTAATATCACAGGCATTTTGGTCAGTGACTGTTGTTGTACTTACTTTAACAGCGGGAACTGCTTTCTTAATGTGGTTAGGTGAGCAAATTACTGAAAAGGGAATCGGAAATGGAATTTCCTTGATTATTTTTGTAGGAATCATTTCAAGAGTTCCAGTAGAAATTTCTCAAACAATTGAAAAGCTAAAGATTAACGAAATTTCTTTCGTTACTTTAATCTTATTTTTAGTAATTGCAATAGCAGTAATAGCAGGAGTAGTAGCTATTCAACAAGGAACAAGAAAAATTCCTGTACAATATGCAAAAAGAGTAGTAGGAAGAAAAATGTATGGTGGACACAGTACACATATTCCTTTAAAAGTGAATCAAGCAGGAGTTATTCCTGTAATTTTCGCTGTTTCACTGTTACAATTTCCATTAACATTAACTTACTTCTTCCAAGGTGGTGCTTTTTCTAGCTTTGTGCAAAAATATTTATCACCAGCAGGAAATCCTGGAATTTGGATTTATTCTCTTTTAGATATTGTATTGATTATATTTTTCACATACTTCTATACAGCAGTTACATTTAATCCAGTAGAAGTTGCTGATAATATGAAAAAATATGGTGGTTTTATTCCTGGAATTCGTCCAGGAAAGCCAACTTCAGAATATTTAACAAAAGTGTTAAATAGAATTAGTTTAGCAGGAGCAATATTCCTTGCAATGATTGCAGTAATGCCTACCTTAGTTATGCAATTTACAAACCTTCCAATTCAATTTGGAGGAACTTCTTTGCTAATTGTAGTAGGGGTTGCATTAGAAACTATGAAACAAGTAGAAGCACAAATGATGATGAGACACTATCAAGGTTTCTTAAAATAGATAGAAGTATTCATGGGGGATACCCCATGGGCTGCTTCACTATAATTTAGGAGATGATTATAATGAGATTAATCTTATTAGGGCCTCCAGGGGCAGGTAAAGGAACACAAGCTTCAGGAATCGTAGAAAAATTTTCTATACCCCATATATCAACAGGAGATATTTTTAGAAAAAATATCAAAGAAGGAACGAATTTAGGGAAAAAGGCAAAAGAATATATGGATCAAGGGCTTTTGGTTCCTGACGAATTAGTAGTAGCTATTGTAGAAGATAGACTACAACAAGAAGATTGTAGAGATGGGTTCTTACTTGATGGATTTCCAAGAACTGTAAACCAAGCAGAAGCATTAGATCAAGTACTTGAAAAAATGAATGTAGGAATTGATAAAACTATTAATGTAGATGTAGATAAAGAAATATTAGTAGAAAGAGCTGTAGGGAGAAGAATTTGCAAAAGTTGTGGAGCAACATTTCATGTAAACTTTAATCCTTCACAAATGGAGGGAGTATGCGATAAATGTGATGGCACTCTTCAACAAAGAGCAGATGATACAAAAGAAACTGTTTCAAGAAGAATAGAAGTATATCTAAATGAAACACAGCCTCTAATCGATTACTATAATAAAAAAGAAATTCTTGTTACTATTGATGGACAACAAGAAATCAGCAAGGTATTTAAAGATATCTTAACTGCTTTAGGAGTACAGTAAAATGATTATTATAAAATCAAGTGAAGAAATTGAATATATGAAAGAAGCAGGAAAAATTGTAGCTTATACACATGAAGTTGTAAGAGAGGCAATACGCCCAGGGATTACAACAAAAGAATTAGATGAAATTGCAGAAAAAGAAATTAAAAAGTATCATGCAATTCCTACTTTTAAAGGGTATAATGGATTTCCTGCAAGTATTTGTGCTTCTATTAATGAAGAAGTTGTTCACGGAATACCTGGATTAAAAACCTTAAAGGATGGCGATATTATAAGTATAGATATCGGAGCACTCTATAAAGGCTATAATGGGGATTCAGCAAAAACTCATCCTGTAGGAAATGTGAGTGAAGAAGCTTTAAGGCTGATTGAAGTAACAAAACAAAGCTTTTATGAAGGAGCTAAATTTTGTAGAGAAGGCTATAGGCTATCTGATATTTCTCATGCAGTTCAAGTATATGTAGAAAACAATGGTTTTTCTGTAGTGAGAGACTATGTAGGACATGGAATTGGGCAACAAATGCATGAAGATCCACAAATTCCTAACTTTGGACCTCCAGGGAAAGGACCTAGACTTCAAGCAGGAATGGTTTTAGCTATAGAACCAATGGTGAATATGGGAACTTATAAGGTGAAGGTTTTACAAGATAACTGGACAGTGATCACTTTAGATAAAAAACCTTCTGCTCATTATGAACATACTATAGCCATTACAAAAGATGATCCGATAATCTTAACCACTCTTTCATAAGGGTAAAGAGGTGAAAAAGTGAATACGATTCATGAAGTTTCAATAGGTCAAATTGTAAAATCTAAAGCTGGAAGAGATCAAGACAGATTGTTTATTGTTATAGATATTATAGATGATCAATATGTTTTAGTTTCTGATGGAGACCTTAGAAAAATTGATAAGGCAAAGAAAAAAAAGATGAAGCACTTAGCAAAATATAATATAATTAGTGAAGAAGTAAAAAGCAGAATTGAAAAAGGTGAAAAAATCACCAATCTGCTTTTAAGGCGTGAATTGGAAAAACTGGGTCTTCGCTAACCTAGGAATGGGAGGTTTAATTTCCTAATGGCAAAGAATGATGTTATAGAGGTTCAAGGTAAAGTTATTGAAGCTCTGCCGAATGCCATGTTTAAAGTAGAATTAGAAAACGGACATGAAATACTAGCACATATTTCTGGTAAGCTTCGTATGAACTTTATCAGAATATTGCCTGGTGATATGGTAACAGTAGAACTATCCCCTTATGATTTGACAAGGGGGAGAATTACTTGGCGAGGCAAGTGATTAAGGAGGGATAACAATGAAAGTTAGAGCATCCGTAAAACCTATATGTGAAAAGTGCAAAATTATCAAAAGAAAAGGTAAAGTAATGGTAATTTGTGAAAATCCTAAACATAAACAAAAACAAGGGTAATGGATAGGCTAGTATATAAAGTAAAATCATTAGACAGTAATATTAGTTTATAGGTGTGCGGCTGTGTTTCAAAAGTTAGAAACAACTTATGGCTAATATTCATATATAAATATAACTTTACAGGAGCATAGATTTGGGAGGTGTAAAACAAAATGGCAAGAATCGCTGGTATTGACTTACCAAGAGATAAAAGAGTTGAAATAGGATTAACTTATATCTTTGGTATAGGCAGAAAAACATCTAATAAAATATTAGCAGAAGCAGGAGTAAATCCTGATACAAGAGTGAGAGATCTTACTGAAGATGAAGTAGGTAAATTAAGACAAATTATAGACACATATCAGGTTGAAGGAGATCTTCGCCGTGAAATTTCCCTAAATATAAAGAGATTAAAAGAAATTGGTTGTTATAGAGGAATTCGTCATAGAAAAGGTCTTCCAGTAAGAGGTCAAAAAACTAAAACAAATGCTAGAACTAGAAAAGGACCTAAAAAAACTGTTGGACGTAAGAAGAAATAGGTAAAGGAGGGCGAATGACATGGTAGCCAAAAAGGCAGACAAAAAAGGTCGTAGAAAAAGACGCGAACGTAAAAATATAGAACGCGGTCAAGCGCATATTCAATCAACATTTAATAATACAATTGTAACACTTACAGATTTACAAGGAAATGCTCTATCATGGGCAAGTGCAGGTGGATTAGGATTTAAAGGATCAAGAAAATCTACTCCTTTTGCAGCACAAATGGCAGCAGAAGAAGCAGCAAAAGCTGCTATGGAACATGGACTAAAAACAGTAGAAGTTTTTGTTAAAGGACCAGGAGCAGGAAGAGAAGCTGCAATTAGAGCACTTCAAACAGCAGGACTTGAAATTAACTCTATTAAAGATGTTACTCCAGTTCCACACAATGGATGTCGACCACCAAAACGTAGAAGAGTTTAATAAGATTAGGAGGTGTAGAAATAATGGCAAGATATACAGGACCATCTTGCAGACTTTGTCGTAGAGAAGGACAAAAGCTGTATTTAAAAGGTGAAAGATGTTATTCAGATAAATGTGCAGTAAGCAAAAGAGGATATGCACCAGGACAACATGGACAAGGAAGAAAAAAATTATCTAACTACGGCTTACAATTAAGAGAAAAACAAAAAGCAAAAAGATATTATGGACTATTAGAAACTCAATTTAGAAAGTATTTTGATAGAGCTGAAAAGGTTGCTGGAATTACAGGGGAGAACTTATTAAGACTTCTTGAAACAAGATTAGATAATGTAGTATATAGAATGGGGTTTGGAACATCTAGAAAAGAAGCTAGACAATTAGTAAGACATGGACATTTTACAGTAAATGGGAAAAAAGTAGATATTCCATCTTATGAAGTTTCTGTAGGAGATGTAATCAAAGTAAAAGAAAAAAGTGTAAGTTCACCTAAATTTAAAGAGATGATTGAAGCAGCTACAACTGTTCCAAAATGGATAGAAACAAATTCTGAAAACTTAGAAGGAAAAGTTGTTTCTCTTCCAGCAAGAGATGATGTTGATCTTCCGATCGCAGAACATTTAATTGTCGAGTTATATTCAAGATAATAAATATTAGAATCAGTTACCCTCATCAAGTATAAATAGAAAAGTTATAAGGAGGGTTAAGGTATGATTGAAATAGAAAAGCCTAAAATAGAATGCGTAGAACTAAGCCCAGATAATACTTATGGTAAATTTGTAGTAGAGCCTCTAGAAAGAGGATATGGAACTACTCTGGGAAATAGTTTACGAAGAATATTGCTTTCATCTTTGCCAGGTGTTGCAGTTACATCAGTAAAAATCGATGGTGTACTTCACGAATTTTCAACAGTTCCTGGAGTAAAGGAAGATATAACAGAAATTATATTAAATCTAAAAGAATTATCTGCAATGCTTCATTCTGAAGAATCAAAAACAGTTAGAATTGAAGCTCAAGGACCAGGGCCAGTAACTGCTGGAGATATCATTGCAGATGCTGACGTAGAAATATTAAATTCTGATCTTCATATTGCCACTTTGGAAGATGATGCAAAACTTGTGATGGAAATAACCCTTTCTAAGGGTAGAGGGTATGTTCCTTCAGAAAATAATAAGACACCTGGAATGCCTATTGGTGTATTACCAGTTGACTCCATATACACACCAGTTAAAAAAGTTAGCTATCATGTAGAAAATACAAGAGTAGGTCAAGTAACAGACTATGATAAACTTACATTAGAAGTATGGACGGATGGTAGTATTAAACCAGATGAAGGAGTCTCCTTAGGAGCTAAAATCATGAACGATCACTTAAGATTATTCATTGATTTGACAGATCATGTAGATAATGTAGAGATCATGGTAGAAAAAGAAGAAGATAAAAAAGAAAAAGTTATGGAAATGACCATTGAAGAACTTGAACTTTCTGTAAGATCCTATAACTGTTTAAAAAGAGCAGGGATCAATACAGTAGAAGAGCTAACGGATAAATCAGAAGAAGACATGATGAAAGTAAGAAACTTAGGTAAAAAATCCCTTGAAGAGGTAGAGCAAAAACTACAAGAACTTGGTTTAGGCTTAAAACCTAGTGAGGAATAGTATAGTAGGTCAAAGGAGGGAAACACATGGCAGGACATCGTAAATTGGGCCGTCCAACTGCACATAGAAATTTGATGTTAAGAAATCTTGTTACAAGCCTGCTAAGAGAAGGGCGTATCAATACTACTGAAACAAGAGCTAAAGAAGTACGTAGACTTGCAGAAAAGATGATCACTCTTGGAAAAAGAGGCGATTTACATGCAAAACGTCAAGCTCTAGCTTATATATTTGATGAAACAGTAGTAAAAAGAGTATTTGATGAATTAGCACCAAAGTATGCAGAAAGAAATGGCGGATATACAAGAATTTTAAAGGTAGGACCTCGTAGAGGGGATGCCGCTGAAATGGTTATTATAGAATTAGTGTAGGGATTAAGTATATACTTAATCCTTTTTTTTGGGCTCTATGTCAATAGTTGGGGTGGGATTGTTCATAATCCTGCTCCATTACTTTAGGCTCTATGTCAATAGTTGGGGTGGGATTGTTCATAATCCTGCTCCATTACTTTATTAG
>NZ_RYYS01000006.1 GCF_004138215.1 Anaerophilus nitritigenes | reverse complement strand
AAAAGAGAGTTCAATTCCAGAGAGTTTAAACTAAGCCTTTTTAAATATGTTATTGATTCAGTTGAACAGCAACTATAAAAACTTAGATAAGAGATGATGAGAATCATGGGAGAATCAAGGGGACAGGTACCTTGATTCATGATTCCCTCTAAATATCTAGTAATGCATTTGAAATTTCCTCAAATCTTTCATCTGTTATACCAAGTTTTTTCTTAAATCTTTCATCTTCTATTCTTTCAATGATTATCTTGTTCGGAGATATTTCCTTAATAATATTTTTTATCTTCTGAATTGATTCTTCATCATCGTTATAACCCTTAATAATAGTAATTTCAAATATAAATTTCCCTTTGTATTGTCTATTAAAAGAAACCATATTTGAAATGTATTCTACTAACGTATACCCTTCAATAGGTCTTTGGATTTTTTGAAAATCTTTTTCTGTGATTACTTTTATCTCTCCAACAACCTCATCACATTTATTAGCAATTTTTATATATTCATCTCTACCTAGTAAATATCCATTAGAAAGAAGTCTTACAGGTAAACCTTTGACTTTGATAAAGTCAATAATATCAGCAATTTTATCATTTACTAAGGCTTCTCCTTTTGAGTTAATAAAGATTAGTTCTGCTTTTGTACTTTCTATCATGCTTTCTAGTTCAATCAATGAACTACCTATTTTATCAAATGACTTTTGGGTATCTACCTTATTTTGCGACCTTCCAATAGGACAAAATATACAGTCAAAATTACAATACTTTTCTGGAAGTATATTAACCTCCAGTACCCTTCTTCCATCTTCAATATAAATATCTTTGTAACTAAAACTATCCATTATCTTATCCTCCTCTTTCAGTAATATTATTACTTATTTTTTGTTATTTCTAAACTATATAGGATTATTAATCTATTGGTATTAATTTCAGACCAACGATTCCAAAAACTATAAATGCAATACAAATCATACGCATTACATTAATGGGTTCTTTAAATAAAATAATACCTAAGACTACCGTACCAACAGTTCCTATACCTGTCCAAATTGCATATGCATTGCCTAGTGGTAAGCTTTTTAAAGACAATGATAAAAAATAGAAACTTGCAACCATTCCTATAACAGTTAATGTGCTAGGTAATATTTTTGTAAACCCTTGTGAATACTTCATGCCCATTGCCCAGCCTACTTCTAAAAAACCTGCTATAACTAAATAACTCCATTCCATAAACTTTACCTCCCTAAATTAATGGTTAAGGTTATCTTATAGCTTTTTAAAGAAAAAAATAAAAAAGCCTAAGGAAATATTATAAAAATATCTCCCAGGCTTTTATCCCTCCGTGTACACAGTTGCCTGTGCGTCTTCTCTCGGACCAGCCAGTTATAAACTGCGGAACCCTAGAAAACTTAAATGTATATTTAATTATAATCTACAAATTAAAATTACAATTAATTTTAGCATAATATAAAAGATCCATCAACTAAATACTTTTCTCCACAGGTGAATCAAGGTACCTGTCCCTTTGGTTCTCCTTGATTCATATTGATTCACAAAATTTATTCTATCTAATTCCTTAGCGTTGTTTTTGTAGCATATGTTGGTGAGATCCCATATAACACTTTTAATTTTTCCCATGTAATATTAAGATAAATATAGGTAATTTATACACTAAACGAATGATTAGAAAGGAGAAATTTTATGAAAAAGCAACGAAGGTATATAATAGCTATATTTTCAGCAATAATGTTATTATATATTTTTACAACATTAAAACATGTTGATTTTTTAAATAATGCTAAAATTATTCCAACAAAAGAAGAAAAACAAGATTTAACTGAAGAGTCTGATTTTAACTTAGAAATGGAAGTTTATGAATTGAATAAGAAAAACACTTTATCTGATGATGAGGTAGAGTTGATGATTAATTATTTAGGAGAAATAGATTGGAAAAAATATCATGAATTAAAAGAACGTGAATTCGACAAACAAATCATAGAATTCGGACAAATCATAGACACAGGAGAATTTAGTGAAGAAGCTATTTTAAGATATGATAAGTATACCTCAAAAGAAATATTATACATATATGAAGCATATACCCATTCTGATGGAGCATCAGCAGAGCTCTTTGGCTCATTACTTTATGAACTAAACAAAAGGTATCCAGATGAATCATCCAAGCTATATAATCAACATCAAGGATATAAAAAAATCATAGATATAATAATTGAAAATTATGAATACAATATATCTCTCTAATATAACTTTTTAAATTTTAAAAAGGGCACTAAGCCCCTTTTTTAATATTCATTTATTGTAACTCTACCTGATTTGTTATGGCAATTATTTATGTAGTCTACTATAACCTTCATATCTCTGTCAAATACCCTGATGTATCCATCAGTGTTCCAAAGACTGCTTTGACTTTTGCCTCCATGAATCATTAACTCATATCTTCCATATTGTGTCAGTTCTATCAACATTTACCGTTCCTCGTCCTAGACAATCGCAAGAGTGCATATTAACTCCATCCATATAAAAAGTCAAAGTTCCTACTCTATGTCTATTTGTTGGTAAATCAACCTCTATGCTCCATTTATTACTACTTCCACCAGTATTGTTAGACTTAATAGTATCTGGATACTTACCTCTTCTTGATACTATTAATCTTCCTCCATCATACACATTTACTGCTGTATATACCTCACCTGGTTCATGGTATTTTAGGCTAAAAGTCTCAGTCCAATCTATCATTAAAGCAGTGGTGAGAACATTCAATCCAATTCTTTTTTCATTAGGGTAAATAATAAATATTTTATATTGATAATAATAAATGATAGTGCAACCTGTTTGAAAAAAATTTAAATTCTTGTAGAATAATCAAAGTTGTTATATTTAGAATGTTCGAATTTTTATTTTGAGCTGTCAAATATCTAATCTATTAGCTATTTTTTATTTTCTTTCAAAAGCAACTTTTCCTGCAAAACAGGATATTTTTTATGCAAGATTCATTTCTGTTTTATGAAATTCACCGTATTTTTTAGATTTAAGGCCTTCTTAAATCGGGGTACGGCGACCATTCATGTAAAATAGGGCCACTTGACAGATATTGTAAAAAACATATGGC
>NZ_RYYS01000058.1 GCF_004138215.1 Anaerophilus nitritigenes | reverse complement strand
AATCATATCAGATGCCTCCTAGGGTATTGGTCTTCATAAAATTAGTATTCCTAGGATTTAGGTATCTGATTTTGTTATTTTATGGAAATTAATATTCGGTTACTTGTAAAGTGGTGAATATCTTTAAGGTAGGATAGAACATGGGGACAGGTTCTTTGTCTCTATAACTCTACAAGGACAGTGTACCTGTTCCTTTGTCTCTTTTAGTACTTATTTCATTCTTGGTAAAATACCTCAAATTCCATCTACAGCCAGCTCCTATAACCGTATTATCTATATAGTTATTCAATCCAATTTTTATTTAGTAATTCTTTAAGCATTTTTACCTGCTCTTTTCCTAAAACATCTACTATCTTATTCTCTAATGCCTCTTTTAATTCTTGACTCCTTTTACAATAATCATTTCCTTTAAGGGTAAGTTCTGTATACCTATTTCCTTGTTCATTTGTTACAAATATTAAATATCCTCTTGTTTCTAATTTTTTAGCACATTTGAACATTGCTTGACGAGATATATTTGCCTGTCTTGCTATTTCAGCAATAGATATTTTACCCATATTAATCTTAGCTAAAAGTAGTGCCTCTGTATGAGAAATATCTTCTTCTTGCTCTGCCCATCTATCTTCAACCTCACGCCTAAGAACAATATGTTTTTCACTTATTAAATCTATTATATTTAAAATTTCATTCATCTTCTCACCTTATCTTTAATTATTATATATTTTATTTTAATAAACTCAAATCCTTTTGTCAACTTAGTTGACATTTTTAGAAGTTAATGCTACACTCACTAAGTCAACTTAGTTGACCAATTTATTTTACTTTAGGAGGAATTTTTAATATGGGACAAACAAAACTACAAAAATTTATTTTTACATTAATGATGTGCTTTAGTATGGTTCTTGGTATGACTATTTATAATATGCTTTTAAATGAAGGCCTCCACTCTCAATTCTTTGCTCATCTTTTAAAAGATTTTTGGCTTGGATTTATTGTAGCACTTTTATTAGATATCTTTATTGTTGGTAAAATTGCTAAGCCAATTGCATTTAACATTGTAAACTCAAATAAAGATACTAAGCCAATTAAGATTATATTAGCAATTTCAAGTTGTATGGTAGTAGGTATGGTATTATTTATGTCTATGTATGGTGCTATTACAGCTGTTGGTCTTAGCAGTATGGCATTAAAAATTTATCCATTATGTGTTATTAGAAACTTTATTATGGCATTACCACTTAACTTACTTATTGTATCTCCTTTAGTAAGATTCTCATTTAGTAAAATGTTCGCTAATTAAATTCCTTAATTTCTTCCTTACTCATTAACGATAGCATATAATAATGGTGTTACTATTGATGTCCTAACTCAAGGGTACTGCTTGTTAGAAAAAAGTATTTGAAAATAATAACATATTTTGTAAATATGCTACTATTTATGATACGGTATTTTCACCTATAAAAATAGCCTTAGACAAGTTATGTCAATGCCTAAGGCTATAAACCTCACTTATTTATGGTACGGTTCACCGTATCGTTGTATCGGCGGTTTTTTTATTAAAAATACAAAATCCAATAAACCAATAGCTACCAAATTTCTGCTGCAAGACTGCCAACAACAAAATCAGCACCACCCGTCTAACGGGTGGTTTGCTCAGGGCTATAAGCCCTTATGGGAGGACATGGGAGGACATGGGGGAAGGACATGGGAAGGACATGGGGACCGGTTCTTTGTCCCTATTTTTATAAAGTCCATAACCTAAACTCTACAAGAACAGTGTCCCTGTCCCTTATATTCGACTAATGACGCTTTTTGATATTCCTGTTATTCTAGCTATTTGCCTTATTGTAATACCCTCCACTGATTTTATTTTATGAATAATCTCATCTCTTTTTGTCTTTTCAAGTTGTTGTAATTTGCTTGTATTGGAAAGTCCTAATTGATGTATGCAATTCAGCACTTCTTCATCTGTTACTCTCCTTTTTTCTTCATATTCCAAACATTTATCATTGTTTTTCTCTTTTGTATATTTCATAAATAATTCTACTGCTTTTTTTCTATCTTCTGAGTACATTTTTAAAGTAAAATCTTTATTTATCGTTGATTTATGTTTACTATACTCTAGATAACTGCTCCACTTATATTCATCTAAATTTTTTACTATCCCTGCTTTGAGAGGATTTTGATGTATATATCTTAATACCATCAAAAAATATTCGTCACTTTCTACATTTTCACTTTTGAATCGTTCTTGAAACAAATGTCCACATCTATCATATTTATCATTGTACCAATATACATAACTGCTACTAATTCTCTTTATTGCAGTTGATATTGACTCTGTAAATTCTTTCATTAGTAAGTGTACATGATTATCCATAAGACAGTAACCATAGACTTCATATTCACTTACAATCTTATATCGATTGATTACTTCTATAAATTTCTGTCTATCTTCATCATCTTCAAATATATTTTGTTTATTAATACCCCTTAGCATGATGTGGTATATTCCACTGTTACTTTTTTCTCGTGCATGTCTTGGCATATTAACCTCCTAAATATTGAATCTATCATAATAACAGCTTAAGGGACAAAACATATGTTTTGTCCCCCTTTTTTTAAATAACTATTTATATTGTAATTATGCACAAAATAAACATTTTTAATCAAAGAAAAAAGGACAATGTACCTGTCCCTTAGTCCCTTTCCTTAGTCCCTTTTTAGTCCCTTTCTACCTGTCCCTTAGTCCCTTTCCAGTCACTTTTACAATGCTTCATCCAAGGACATTTTTTTAGAATTTCTTCTGTGTCTGCTCCTGCTCCACCATCATCCATATACAAGCATATACAAGTATACAAGGGTATACAAGGGTATACAAGGGGACAGTTAATAAATTATTATAATATACGATAACTTATTGTAGTGCAAAAAAAAATATTATATGGTATCATAAAGAAAAATAAAGCTGATAATTAATATCATTTGATTATGTATTTTATTTAAAATACATATTTTTTTAAAAACTTAGTGATAATGATTTTCAATATCTTGTTAAATTTTAAAATAAAAGTTTTAAGGGGTATAGAAAGGGTGAATCAATATGGAAAAATATAAAGAAAAATTAGTAGGCGTTTCAGAGACAATGCTAATACCCGTATGGGCAAGAGCACAGGAAACCAAAAGAAAAGATTGCATGATTAAAGATTCTAAACCTTTAGAAATAGTAGAAAACATTGATTATGATTTTTCTGTATTTGGAGATTATGATAAATTTTACAAAACACAGGTCGGTGTTGCAGCAAGAACTAAAATATTAGATGATTTGACCAAAGAATATATACAAAAAAAATCCTAATGGTACAATCATCAATATAGGTTCTGGTCTAGATACAAGACCTACTAGAATAGATCTTAAAAACATTCACTGGTATGATATAGATTTATCTGAAGGAATAAACATCAGAAGACAATTCATAAATGAAACAGATCATCTTACATTTATAGAAAAGTCTGTATTTGACTATAAGTGGATGAATTTAATAGATAAAAAAGAAAATGTATTTATTATAGCAGAAGGTATATTTATGTATTTTAAAATAGAGCAACTAAAAGATTTATTTCAAAAATTAGCAGATCATTTTACAAACTCCGAAATTGTTTTTGAAACATTTGATCCCATTATAGTAGGGAAAGCAAAGCATCATGAATCCGTCAAAAAACTAAAAACCCAATCTGAATTTCATTCTGGATTTAAATCAGGAAAAGAAATTGAATGCTTTGATGATCGCCTTCATTTTATAAAAGAATGGTATCATTTTGATATAGGCGGAAAAAGATGGAAAAATATGAGATTGCTTTGGTGCATCCCAAGATTTAAAAAAATGATGAAGATCATAAAAATCAAAATAAATTAATTTGTTGGTTTATAAATCTAAATCATTGATTTCCAAAATTTTATATAAAACTTAAAAAACCTCATGTTCCTTGTAATTTCAAGAAAAATGAGGTTTTATTTTGGCGCACCCGAGACGAAAATTTATTTCATATTATCTTATATACAATTTATACATTATATATCCTATTAGGCATAGAGTAAACAATCCGTAACCTCTAGCAAATATTTTTGAAAACTTATTTCCAGTTTCCTCTCTTTTTTTATATTCTTCTCTACTTAATTTTTTCCTTGGATATACTCCTATCATTAATGAAACAATAATTAAATTTATCATCAGAAGTAAAGTATCTAATCTAATAAAGCTCGAAGAAATCTCAAAATTTTTCACTTCTAAAATTTGTGTAATAATTAAAATAACACTTATACTTATTGATAAATAACATATGCTATCTAAAATCTTACGATTTTTAACCTTAAAAGATATTACTATCCCTTTCATATAGAAAAAGTAAAATAATAAATACATTACACAAAAAATATTAATAATCATTAATATTATCTGAGGTGTGAATTCAATATTTCCTATTACTGATTTATATAATACATAGAATATTACAGATACAATAGTTAATAAATTTGACCATTTTAAAGCATAACTTTGAGCTTGTTCTTCCAATTCATCTTTATCAATAACCATATAAACAATATAAACACACATAAGCATTACAGACAACATTAAATGTAGTTCAAAAGAAATCTTTTGTAAATTAGTCATTATTATCCACCTCCAACATTTCAAAAATTTCATCAACTGTTTTATTAAAATAGTTAGCCATTGAAAAAGCAAGTTTCAGTGAAGGATTAAAAGTCCCCCTCTCAATTTCCGATATGGTACTTCTATTAACCCCTAAATCGATAGCTAGATCCTCTTGTGTGATACCACGTTCCGCTCTTAATACTTTTATTTTTGTATTGAAAATTTTTTCTCGTCTTGCCACAATACCACTCCTTTACATAATATAATACACATTCCGTTGTATATATGCAACATTTTTACGTATATATGCAACATATTTTTGTTTCCACTACAAATAAAAAGAGCTTTGTAAAATAGATTTTTAATATCTACTTTACAAAGCTCTTTTTTCTACTTCTATATTTATTAGTGCCCAAAATTTAGCTTTCTCCCCTTGTAACCTCTAACTCCTTTCCAGTTTCCTCTTGACCGATATCTTATATACTCCATTTGTACTATATTCGTATCTCTACCTAGACTTTGTAATATATTCGTTTTTAAATTCTCCAACTACTTTGCCTAATACCAACACAAATACTATTAACATCGTAATTCCATAAAAATAATGACTAGATTTTATGTTCCATAACCCCACTACAAGTGATATTAGTGCAGATATCACAAGTGATATTTTCCCTTGCTCTTTTTGTTCTTCTTTCATCATAAGCATCCCCTTCATCTATTATAAATACTTCCATACTCTTTTATATCTATGTAAGATACAAAACAAAGCCTCACCTTCCTTGGAAACACAAGGAAAGTAAGGCTATTTTCTGGTGCACCCGAGAGGATTCGAACCTCCGACGCACGGTTTAGGAATTCGATTAATCTCTTTTATAATTGTAGAAAATTTTTGTAAAACATAGCAATTTCAATGATTATATTATATAACTATAAAAATCTTTTAGATTAATTCCTTTTATTTTTTAAAAATTATACAACCAAAATACAACCACTAGGTGACATTCTACTTGTCACCTTTTTATTTCCTTTAGCCCTGCATCTGTTATTTTAATTGATCTCGGAATAGTATCTATCTTGGTTATAAATCCGTCTCTTTGTAAATTACTTAAATGACTATATATTGTACTTTTAGATTTTAAACCTAGTAAATCACAAAGATTTCTCATAGAAGGACTAATCCCATTTGCATTTATATAGTAATGTATTGCTTTTAAAACTTTTTTTTGTTTTTCAGTTATCATATTTATCCCCCTTGTAAAATTTTGATAGTTATATTATACCAAAACATACGTTCGGTGTTAAGAGGTAAAAAAAGTGGCATTTTATTTGCCACCCATCCCCTACTCTTTACCTTCTAGCAACTCTCTAACATCAATCCTAATAGGGTACTCTATAAAATCTTTATTCATAGGTTTAAAAATTTCTTTAGGGTTAAAATCTTTTTCTCTGAGAATATCAATAAGGTTTTT
>NZ_RYYS01000057.1 GCF_004138215.1 Anaerophilus nitritigenes | reverse complement strand
TCTCTAATAAAGTAATGGAGCGGGATTATGAACAATCCCACCCCAACTATTGACATAGAGCCAAACATAAAAAGTCCTATTGTTATTGAATCAACAATAGGACTTTTTATGTTTTAAGAATTTTATAAATTTTTATTTTACATGCTCAAATCTTCCAGTAAAAAATCTTAATACTGGTGGCTCATAAGTAAATTTTAATCCTTTAATTTCATCTTTTCTCTTATATGTATTAATAATAGCATCTGCAACATAATCTAAGTGTGCATAACTATATACTCTTCTAGGTAATGTCAATCTTACTAATTCTAATTTAGGAAAGTATTCATTTCCTTGTTTGTCTCTACCAGCAGAAATATTTCCTCTTTCCATAGTTCTAACTCCAGCCTCGATGTATATTTCAGCTGCTAATACTTGAGCTGGATATTCACTTTGTGGAATATGTGGTAAAAACTTTTTAGCGTCCAAAAATACTGCATGACCACCTATTGGTCGAACAATTGGAATTCCTGCTTCTATTAATTTGTCTCCTAAATATTTTACTTGTTCTACTCTATGTCTAATATAATTATAATCTAATGCTTCCTTGAGTCCAATTGCAAATGCTTCCATATCTCTTCCACTCATACCACCATAGCTTGGCATTCCTTCATATACTACTACTAATGCAGCCGCTTTATGATAAAGATCATCTTCATTCATTGCTAAAAATCCACCAATATTTACTATTCCATCTTTTTTTCCTGACATAGTAGCACCATCTGCATAAGAAAACATTTCTTTCACAATATCAGCAATAGATTTGTCTTTATATCCTTCTTCTCTTGTTTTAATAAAATAAGCATTTTCTACATATCTTGTACAATCAAACATTACTCTAATACCATGTTTATGAGATAATTCATGAACTTCTCTTAAGTTTTTCATACTTACTGGTTGACCACCTGCTAAGTTTACAGTTACCCCAACACATATATACGGAATATTTTCCGGTCCAACTTTTTTGATTAAATCTTCATATTTTTTTAGATCTACATTTCCTTTAAATGCTATATCCTCTTTATCTGAGATATGTGCTTCATCTATAATGACATCTACAAATGTTCCTCCATTCATCTCTTGGTGAGCTCTTGTAGTTGTAAAATACATATTTCCTGGTATATAAGTTCCTGGTTTTACTAATATTTGTGATAATAGATTTTCTGCTCCTCTACCTTGATGAGTTGGCACTACATGTTTAAATCCCATAATATCTTGAACAGTTTTTTTCAAATGATAAAAATTCTCACTTCCTGCATAAGCTTCATCACCCATCATAATTCCTGCCCATTGTCTGTCACTCATAGCATTTGTTCCACTATCTGTTAATAAGTCAATATATACGTCTCTTGAATTAAGTAAAAATGTATTATAGCCTGCTTTTTGAATTGCTTTGATCCTTTCTTCTTTTGGTAACATTCTTAATGGCTCCACCATTTTAACTTTGTAAGGTTCTGGCATGTACTTCATTTTATACTCCTCCTCGATTTATAATATTTATATTTTATCTTATGGCCTACAACTCTTATCTTTAACTCTTGAAAGCTAAAAATAAGAATTGTAAGCATCTAGATAACAAAACCTAGGATTTCAATGAAATAAAATCTAACCAATTCCACCAAAGATTATGCCTAATACAAATATTGCTATTGAAATAGGTACATATAAATATTTTGCTATGGATATCAATGTGGAACCATGTACCTTTTGACTTCCTTTATTTAATTCATCTAGCATATCTTCATTACCTAAAATATAATACCAAGAAAATGCTCCTAATACTGCTCCAAATGGGATTACATATATTGAAATCACATCCATCCACATTCCAACTAATGGTTCTGCTTCAATAAATATTCCAATCCCTAAACAAATTACTGCCAAAAGTATAATGACTGTTTTTCTATTGAGTTTAAACCGATTTTGTATAGATTCACCAACTACTTCAAACATATTTTGAAGAGAACTAATTCCTGCAAATATTACTGATAAGAAAAATATTATAGCAAACAATCTACCAAATGGAATTTGAGCTAAGATCTTTGGAATTGTAATAAACATTAAAGGTGGTCCTGCATTAGGAGGAATATTAAATGCAAAGCATGCTGGAATCACTACAAATGCTGAAACCAAAGCTGCTACGACATCAAATATACCTGTCGATAATGCTCCACTTACAATATCTTCATCAGGACTTAAATAAGCTCCATATACAATCATACCGCTCCCTGTAATAGATAGTGAAAAAAATGCTTGCCCCATAGCCATAATCCATGTAATAGGTTTGAATACATAGGACCAATCTGGAATCAATAAATACTTATATCCAGCTTGTGCACCAGGTAAAAATCCAACTCGAATTGCTAATATTAAAAATAAAATGAAAAAAGCTGGCATCATAACTTTATTTGTTTTTTCTATACTCTTAGCACCTACTACTAAAGTTAATAATGTACCAATTACTACTATACTATGCCAAGGCAAACTTCCAAAAGCTCCTGTTGCTTGAGAGAAAAATTCTGCTGAATCTATTTGAAATAATGTACCTGTTACTGCTCCTCCTAAAGTTCTTAATACCCATGATACTATAATTGCATATCCTATGGCAATACCCATTGAACCAAATAATGGAATGTATCCTAAAGCCAATCCTAGTTTACCTTTACCTTTTTTATCCCAAGCATATTCATAAGCTCCTAATGTTCCTGTATTTGCACGTCTACCTATAGCAAATTCTGCTGATAATCCAACATAAGAAAACAAAGCAATAAAAAACAAATAAATAAGTAAAAATGCTGCTCCTCCATATTGTCCAACACGATAAGGAAACATCCAAATATTAGCCATTCCTACTGCTGAACCTACACAAGCTAAAATAAAACCAATTTTACTATTAAACCTCCTATTTGTATTCATTGAATTTTGATCCTTACTCATAATTCCCTCCTATTTCTTAAATTTGTTATACTATACTCTACTTAATCCATAAATATTCTACAAATCATAAAGTATTTTACAAATCATAAAATATGGCTTATTTATTTGAATAGTTAATTTTTACCATATTAATATCTTCTGGAAATTTAAAACATATACACACTCTTCTTTAGTTCTCTATCTTTACTTCAATTCCTTTAATTTTTTTATCTCTCTCCCTCTAAATATAATAATTATTCAAAATCATTTTTTTCATGTACAACAAAGTACAGGGACGCAGTTTACTATAATATTATTTTATATATAGGTATAATAAATAAACTTAACAAAGTAGTAATCATGATCATAACCGCAGCATATTGATAATCTGCATCATAAGATTTTGCTACAATAGCTGTATTAGTAATCACAGGCATAGCTGCTTGAATAATAAATACATTTTTCATCAATTGAGATAACGGAAAAAATTTACATAACAATACTATCAATAAAGGTGATATTATAAATCTTCCTAATAAGACCCCCCACACATCTTTATCAAAAGAAATACCTTTTAAGTCTATATAATATATTGTATTTCCTATAAATAACATAGATAGCGGAGTAGTTAAATTACCTAAGTATTTACAAGTGTCCATCACAAATTTAGGTAATGGAATAGACAAAAGTATGAATAAAATAGCTACTATAAATCCCATCAGAGGAGGTGAAACGATTCTTTTTATAGTATTCATTGATAACAAAGCTTGAGTATCTTTTCCTCCATCTTTACTAATTTCAAAAATACCTATCGTCCAAAAAAAAGTAGTATTGGCTATGTAGTATAATAAAACATAAGGAATACTTTCTGAACCAAATAAAGCTAAATTCACTGGCAAACCAATAAATATAGTATTAGATACAAAGAACATAGATAAAAAAGAACCTCTCCTATTTGGTGTAATATTGAAAATTTTTATAAATACTTTTCCTAATAAATAACTAATAGAGATCGAGAAAAAAGGAATAATCAAACCTCTTCTTAAGTTTAAAAGTTTTGCTCTATCAAAATCTGACATTATATTATAAAGCATCATCGCTGGTAATGATATATTAATAACAATTTTTGAAAATACTTGAGCTCCTAACTTATCTATCCATCCTTTTTGAGTCAATATGTATCCAATGAATATCATAATAACAATACTAAATATACTACCAAAAGCATTGAAAAATTCCATAAAAAATTCCTCCTCGATCTTTCTTATCCATATATGCTAAATAACTTTTTTCTAATGAAATTGATTTAATTTTTCTCCTAATAGATTTACTTGAATCTTTATATTTTCTAATGACTTTATAGCCCCTTCCATCAAACTTCTTTGATGATGTATAAAGTTTTGAATTTCCTCACCTGAAGCTGAAGTTTCCTGGGATACCGCTGCCATATTTGTAATTGATTTTTCTATTTCTAAATTTTTTATATTCAACTCGTTTAATTGCTCATAAATTTCTTTAAAGGATTTTTCAAATTCAATATATATATCACTCGATACCTCAAAAGACTTTTCTACATTTTCAGAAGATATGATCTGCTCATCAATAGCCATATTCACATCTTTAATAGACTTAGAAACCTTTTGAGAAATATTTTGAATAGAATCTACAATCTTACCTATCTTGTTGGTAGATTTTCCAGTCTCTTCTGCTAGTTTACGAATTTCATCCGCTACAACGGCAAACCCACGTCCTCCTTCTCCTGCCCTTGCTGCTTCAATAGAAGCATTGAGTGCTAGTAAATTTGTTTGTGAAGCAATTCCGTCAATTGTTTCTACAATGTTTCCTATATTTTGAGTATTTTCATTTAGCTCAGCCACAACAACTGTAATTTCATCAGAAACTTTTTTGGCATCATTAGATTTACACCTTAATTCCTCTAGATTTTTTTGATTCTCTTTATTTATTAAATTAACTTCTTTTGTTTTAGATACCAATTTTGTAGTATTTACATTAATATTTTCTATAAGTTTAGAAATATTTCCTACGTAAGAAGCACCTCTAACTGCATCCTCTGATTGTTGATATATTCCACTAGACACATCTTCTATAGTCACTTCTACTTTATCTGAAAAGTTCTTTACATGATCTAAGTCTTTTTCTGTAATTTCCATATTGTCAAATACAGCATTAAAAGTTTTCTTTGTATCCTTTAAAGCTACTTCTACACTTTCACTTGCCCTATTTAATTTTTCAAATACCTCTTTAAATGATATATATTTGGAATCTGTTCTAAATGAAAAACGCCCCTTTGACATTTCGTCAATATGATTAATAACAACATTAAGAATGTTCATCAATCGACGATAGACTAAAAATATTAACATTCCAATCAATGGAATAAAAATATACATAATTGTTATAGAAGCTTTATTTACTTCTTTTGAATAAGCTAATACATCTTGTTTGTCCACCATTCCTACTAATGTTAAATTTGTATCGGGTAACTTAATAGCTATGGCCTTATACTCTCCAGGATACATCTGAGATTTTAGTTCTTCTGTAAAAATATATGAGGGTATATTATCTAATAGATTTCCATCTCCATTTAGGTCTTCAATTTGATTTTCAAGTTCTCCTAAATCTTCTATATTTTTTGCATTTTTCACTTCCTTTGGTATATAAATTTCTACATTTTTTCCTATATCAAAAAACTTAATACCTATTTGAGTAGAATCCTTTGCATAATCTACAATATCTTGATTAAAGTGCCATCTTCCTACAGATGATTTTTCTTGTTGAGTATTAAAATTTTTATCTGATACAATTTTACCATTCCAATCTATGAGCTGATAAAATCCATTTTTCAAAAGCTTTTTTGATCCAATAGATTCATTGATTTCATTTGCAAAATAATCTATCGCCATTGATCCAATAGCTTGATTATTATTATCCATAACAGGAACAGCTACTGTAATCATTTGTATATTTGTTAAAACATCTCTATATACATCCGACCAATACGTTTTATGGTCCTCTACAGGCATCCAGTACCAATCTTTTTTGGCCCCATTGTCACTATATTGTGGATCATAGCCCTCTAACTCTTCATTAGGAGTAATAGCAGACAATACCCTTTTATTTTTATCTCCTATGTAAATATCAACAATATCTTTCTCTTTAGTATAATAAGCTTTTAGTAAAATATTTTCTACTCTATTTTCATAATCTATAGAGTCAGAGAAATTTTTTATCTCTGGATTACTAGCTAACATATAAGCTGCTTCTTCGTATCCTTTTAAAATATTTTCAATACTTTCTTTAGATATTTTAATTTCATCAATTAAAATATCATTGAGCATAGTATTAATCTGTGTTTGAGTCTTTATTGAATAAGTAAAATAAATTCCTGTAAACAAAAAAATCAAAGCTAGCAATATTAAAATTATAACATTCTTCTTAAATCTTATTAATTTCATACATATTCTCCCCTTTTCATAAAACCATTGATCTCATATTTATTCTAAGTAATGATTCCACCTCCTTTTTAATATTATAACAAAAATTTACAAAAGTAAAAATGCTCATATAGATACACACCAAAATTACTATTTAGCTATATACGGAGAAAGGAACAGTTGCTTAACCGTCCCTTTGTTTATATGTTTATGTTTATAATTTGAATTTTAAATAAAGCTATCTATCTCTTGGGCGATACTTAGAAGTCCTTTACTTTCATTTTATATTTCAGCAATAGATGCCACCTATTCTTCCTCTATACTTATTTCAATGACTTCCATACTTTCTACTGCTTCATCTATTAACTTCTCTACCTCAAGATTACTTTCAGAACTTAAAATTCTTTCAAGTCTTGGCTTCGTTACAGGTCTTTTAGGTAAGAATACCGTACAACAATCTTCATGCGGCCGAATTGAAGTTTCAAATGTATCAATTTTTTTTGCAATATCCATAATATCTACTTTATCTAATGCAATCAAAGGTCGAAAAACTGGAAGATCTACTGCATGATTTGTTACAGTAAGTCCTTGAATGGTTTGACTTGCAACTTGTCCAATACTTTCTCCTGTTATTAACGCATTTGCCTCTCTTTGTAAAGCTATTTTTTGTGCAATTTTCATCATAAATCTTCTTGATAAAATAGTCATCTCTTCTTCTGGACACTTTTCATTAATTTCTTTTTGAATAGGTAATAAGTTTACACAATGAAGTTTTATATTTCCACAATACTGACAAAGGATTTTTGCCAAATCTATTACTTTTTCTTTTGCTCTCTCACTAGTAAAAGGATAACTATGATAGTGAACTGCTTCAATATCCATACCTCTCTTTGCCATCATCCATGCAGCTACTGGACTATCAATTCCTCCAGATAATAATACCATTGCTTTTCCATTTGTGCCTAACGGAAGACCTCCATATGCTGGAATTTTCTTAGAATAGATATAAGCCTTATCTCTAATATCTACATAAAGAGTCATTTCTGGATTATGGACATCTACTTTTAAATTTTGTGTGTGCGATAAAATAAATCCTCCTATTTCTCTACATAATTCAGGAGATGTAAAAGGAAAACTTTTATCACCTCTTCTTGCTTCTACTTTAAATGTTTTTATATCCTCTTCTTCCATTCTTTCTTGTATATGCACTAGAGCACCTTCATATATATTTTCCATATCTTTTTGTATTTTATAGGTAGGACTTACAGATACAATTCCAAATACTTTTTTCACTCTTTCTATGACATCTTCTTCATCATAATTATCTATATCTACAAAAACTAGTCCTCCTACATGCTGTACACTCATTTTTCCTAAATCTTTTAAATTTCCTCTTATATGACCTAATAATTTGTTTACAAAATATGATTTGTTATGTCCTTTTAAGCCTATTTCTCCATATCGTGCAATTAATATTTTTTTCATAGGATCACCTCTTTATAATCTTTCTTAGTTCTTTTACATGTTTTTTAATTTTTTCTACTGCATAGTCTATTTCTTCTATGGTATTATGATAAGAAAAACTAAATCTTATGGCTCCTTCTATTTCTGCTTCTCCTAAGTTCATAGCTTTTAACACATGACTTTTACTACTTTTTTTTGACGAACAGGCTGATCCTGTAGATACATAAATACCATCTTGTTCTAAACTATGAAGAAGCACTTCACCTCTTACGCCTAAAAAACTTATATTTGCAATATGTGGAGCACTTCCTTCTTTCTCATATCCATTGATTTTTATTTCTTTGATTTCATTTTTTATCCCTTTTATGAATCTATCCTTTAATGATTGAAGCACAGATATCTTTTCATCCATATCATATAATACTGTTGCTGCCTCTCCCAATCCTAAAATCCCAGGAACATTTTCTGTTCCTGATCGGATTCCAGTCTCTTGATTTCCTCCATAAAAAATAGGCGAAATTTTTATATTTTTTCTTATATATAAAGCTCCTATTCCTTTTGGTCCATGAATCTTATGTCCACTAATAGACAAAAGATCTACTCCTAACTTTTTAGGTGTAAATTTTATTTTTCCAAAAGACTGTATTGCATCTACATGAAAAATAGGTTTTTGTTGCATCTTGTTGAGTATTTTTCCTATTTCTTCTATAGGTTGAATGGTACCTACTTCATTATTTACATGCATCATACTCACCAAAGCTATATCTTCTGATAAATTTTGTTTGAATTGTTCTACATTTATTCTTCCAAAAGAATCTACATCTATATAAACTACATGATATCCTTTATTCTCTAAATCTTCATATACACTTAATACAGAAGGATGCTCTACTTTTGTAGTAATAATTTTTTTCCCTCTTCTATGTTTTAAAGCACCCTGTATGGCCATATTATTTGATTCTGTTCCTCCAGAAGTAAAGATTATTTCTTGATCATAAACACCTAGTGCTTTAGATATTTTTTTTCTTGCATCTTTGATCATCCTTTCTACTTCTACACCTTTATGATGTAAGGATGAAGGATTTCCATAATACTTTGTAAGCGATCTTATTATTATCTGTACTACTGCTTCATTTGGTTTTGTGGTAGCACTATTATCTAGATAAACTTCCATATTTAACCTCTCCATCTTAAAAATTTATTGTCTATATCTTTCCATATTTTATATGAATCCTTTGTTTTTGTAAAGTTACTCCTAGTATAAACTTATTATTACATCCTATTCTTTGAAAATATAATTAAATTTTAATTCAAAAAAATATAAAAAAATTTGTAAAAATACTTGCTAATCTTGTCGGTTTTTGTTATAATTTGTTTAGTGGTTATCCCCCTGATAACCTCGATAATATAATCTCTATTCCCAATACCCCTTTTGAACGTAAACCAACAAAAAAACCAGTCTTCGGAGGCTGGTTTTTTTGTATTATAAAATAAATATCATTCAATTCTTGATTATCAGATAAATTTCCTCTGGTGATATTTTCATAAATCTGGTACCATATGAATAGAGTATAAAGGAGGAATTTTATGAAAAATATACATAAGGTTGCTGTCATCTTTACAGGAGGCACTATATCTATGAAAATAGATCCTCGAATATCTGCAGCTATTCCAGCTTTATCAAGTGAAGAAATTATGTCTATGGTAACAAATATTGATAAATATGCAGATATAGAAATAGTTAACTTTGCTAGAATTCCTGGCCCTCATATGACTCCACAAAGAATGATGGAACTATCTAAACTAGTCAAAAAATTAGTCAAAAGAGATGATATTACTGGTATTGTCATTACTCATGGAACAGACTCCCTTGAAGAAACAGCTTATTTATTAGATCTGACCATCAATAGCCAAAAGCCTATTATTATCGTTGGTGCCATGAGAAATAGCTCAGAACTAGGATATGATGGCTCAAGTAATCTGTCTGCTGCTATATGTACTGCTATATCTGAACAATCCAAACATAAAGGTGTATTAATTGTAATGAACAATGAATTAAATGCTGCAAGCGAAGTAACCAAAACTCATACACTAGCCCTTGATACTTTTAAATCTTTAGAATTTGGACCTTTAGGCATTGTAGATAATGATGAAGCTATTTTTTATAGGGAAATCACCAAGCACATTCATATTGAAACAGAAACTATAGAAGAAAGAGTAGATCTTATTAAAGCTGTTGCTGGAATGGATTCTCGGTTAATTAAATTTTGTGTAGATTCAGGAAGTAAGGGAATTGTACTAGAAGCTATGGGCAGGGGAAACGTTCCTCCTATGATGGTAGAAGGTATTGAATATGCTGTCTCTCATGGTGTAGTAGTAGTTATGGTATCTAGATGTCCTATGGGCAGAGTTTTAGATACTTATGGATATGAAGGTGCTGGAAGAACTTTAAGAAATCTTGGAGTAATTTTAGGAGGGAATCTTCCAGGACAGAAGGCTCGAATCAAATTAATGCTCGCTTTAAGTACTACTAATGATTTAAAGAGAATTAAAACCATATTTGAAAAAGGTTTTTATCAATAAAATTTTATAATTTAAGAAAAATCTTTTATTTCACTTGAAATTTTCATTGCTAAAAAATTTGCATATGTAATAATTACATATGCGAATTTTTTATACTAATACTTCAATAATCTCATATTCTAATGATTTATACAAATCAATAAAATTATTATTTACTTTAATTAGAGGTCTTGTAGGCATTTGTTTATTTACTAATACAATCTCAGCAATTTCTCCTGTATTAAGCCTTATAATATTTCCTACATAAAATTTAGATATATGAAAAAGAAATTGATTAGAAATATGAGGATCTAATACTCCAAATCTATTCTTTGCAATAAGTTCTGCCACTTTAAAAGGTGACTCCTTTTGCTTATAAACTCTTTGTGCTGTCATAGCATCAAATATATCTGCAATAGCAATGATCTTACCAAATTCATGAATTTTATTTTTTTTTGCCTTCATTGGATAGCCACTTCCATCCATTCTTTCATGATGTTGTAGCACACCACAGCATATATCCATATTAAATTCTTCTTGTGTCAAAATTTCATACCCTACAGTAGGATGAGTTTGAATAATATCAAACTCTTCTTTTGTTAATGTATCTGGTTTATTAATAATACGAGAATCTATTCTGCTTTTTCCAATATCATGAAGAATTGCTGCTATAGATAAATGATCTAGATCATTTTTCGTATAATTTAGCCACTTTCCAATCATAGTAGATAAAATACATACATTAATCGAGTGTTTATAAGTATAGTCATCTACCACCTTTAATTTTCTTAATCTAGACAATATATTATTATCTTCTATAACTTCCTTAATAAGTGGGCTCATAGCACTTTTCATCATTTCAACTTGTATTTTTTTTCCTAATCCAACTTCCTCATATATTTTTTTAAACTCAGAAAGACTCTTCATATAAGGGTTACTTAACTTTATATCAGGCATTGATTTCAATTTTATAGATAATTCTTCATCTATATTTTCTGACTCTTCTTTTACACATACATAAGAAATATTCATTTTTTTTATTTTTTCAATATTTTCTTTTTTAAGCACAGTTTCTTTTGTCAAAAAAATCAAATCATATTTTCCTATAATATCTTGAGCTAAAATCATTCCTGGTTTTATATCATGTGTATCTACAAACTTCATCCTATCTCCCTCTTTCAGAAAATATATAAAAACACATTTATTCATTTCTACATATTCCCTTATTTTCCTTTATTTTTTTATTTTATTCCTCTTTTGCCACAATTTGAACAATAATTTTCATCTTCTTCAAATATAGCTCCACAATAATAACAATATTCTAATCCCCTTAACGAATTTAATTTTCTTTTTATATTATTTTTTTCTCTTTCTCTTTGTTGAATTTCTTTGCATTTTATTTGAAGTTCCATAATGGGCATATCATTTTTTTTACTAAAAAAATATTCATAGATGATTTCACCAATTGATATTTTTATTTCTTGTATTTGTTTCTCCATGTTTTTTAGATCCAATTTTAATTCTGCAATTTCAATTACCTCATCTGTTTTTTGAGATAAAATTTTTGTTCCTGATGTAACTTTATCTGCTAATTTATCTAAAAAATCCATTTTATCACCTCTCTCCCTAGAATTAGTATATGTATTTTCTATTGAAAAAGCTTATTTGCATTTTAAAAGTAAAATCATTTATAATATAGAAATACAAGTATTTTTTGTAATATACTTCAACCAAAAAGGAGCTGTAGATATTGGAAATTTTAGAGTATACCATACAAGAACCTATTCCTTTACCGAAAAACTTTTTATTTTTATATAAAGATATTAATTTTGCTCTATTTGATATCGAAACTACAGGACTTAGTCCTATTTATAATCAAGTTATACTCATTGGACTTTTATATATAAAAAATGGTCATATTAATATAAAACAATTTTTTTGTGAAAATAGAAAGGAAGAAATAAATCTTTTAAAAACTTTTCAAAAAGAAATACAAAAATTTGATCTATTCATTAGTTATAATGGAGATACTTTTGATATTCCCTTTTTAAATAAAAGATTTCAATACTATGGAATACAATATTGTATACATAAATATAAAAGTCTAGATCTCTTAAAATGGATGAAAAAAACAAAGAATTTGTTTGAATTAAAAAATTGCAAACTTAAATCATTAGAAGAACATTTAGGTATTTATCGTAATGACAAAATATCTGGAAAAGAAAGTGTTTCTCTCTATGAAGCTTTTGAAAAAAATCAATATGAAAAATTAAAAAAATTAATTCTTTTACACAATTATGATGATCTATATTATTTTTCGAAAGCTTTATGTATCTTAGATCAAGCATCCTTAAATTATACATTAGAATGTTTTCCTAATATTTTTTATATAAATAATAAAAATATAGGATATATTTTTCATCCATTCATAAAAAATGGATGCTTTCATTTAGAGGGCGTATATTCAGATATAAATATAAAAAAAGATTATATTATCTATGACAATGGCTTTCATTTAGAATATGTAAAAAAATCATCTGCTTTTACTTTAAAAATTCCTCTATATAAAGGTACCCTCTCTTCAGGAATCAAATGCCTATATATAGATACATTTGATTTTTCTTTTTCATATCATATACAAAATATTTGCTCATTTATTCCTTCTAATATTATTATATTTAAGGAGGGTTCTATTATCAAGTTTGCAGAAATTCATAGATTCATTATTGATCTTCTTAGATATATTTTTACAATCCACTGATATTTTGTTGAAATGAACTAATATTTTATCTTAATATTCGTTTGATCTATTTTATAAAATATATAATTTTTGAAAACAAAAATGGTCCATAATAAAAGATCTAAATATCTTTTATTATGGACCATTTAAATTGCAAATATATTATTTGATTCAAATAGTTATTCCATAATTAAACTTATTTTCTTTTCATAAAATTGATTATATTCTTAAGATAAAAATAGCTTATATACTCATATATCTATCTTTATTTGTTAAAAATATATATTTATATGATTATGATATCATCTTATGTATTATTTTGTCAAATATTTTTTTCAACTACTTTAACAACACTACTTCTCATATTAATAAGCCCTCTATAAATCCTATATTTTTCAAACTCATCTCAGTAACTTTTAAAGTTTTTTATAAAATAAAAAAAACACACTTATATTACATAAATGTGTTTTTTTGGTGCCCAGAGGCGGAATCGAACCACCGACACGGGGATTTTCAGTCCCCTGCTCTACCGA
>NZ_RYYS01000056.1 GCF_004138215.1 Anaerophilus nitritigenes | reverse complement strand
ATGTAAATATGATTCCTCAAACTATGGTAGAACTTAATGATGAAGAACAAATAAAAGCTATGACTAAAATGATTGATATGCTTGAAGAAGATGATGATGTGCAAAATGTGTATCACAACTGGGATATGGAATAAATGTTGATATTTGAACGGTTATAGACGTTTTGAACATATAGCATACTTCATGTCATGTGATTAATGATGAACACACCTTTTATTTAGTTAACTAAAAAACTAAGGAAGGTGTGTTTTTTATGTTAATAGAACTTGAAGATTTTTTACTAGATTGTGAAGCGAAAGGATTAACTAAAAAGACATTAAAAAGTTATAGAAATAATACTTTGTTTTTTCTTAATTACTGCAATGAAGAATTTGGAATTGAGAAAGTAAGCAGAATTAAATCTGTGCATGTAAAAAAATTTATATCTGAAAAATTAGAGAATGAACAAAGCACAAGATATGTCAATACAATCATCAAGACATTAAGATCCTTTTTTAAATTTTGTGAAGAAGAGGAATATGTAGTAAACAACATAATTGACAAAGTATCTAATGTAAAAGATACAAAAAAAGTAATAGAAACTTTTAATGAAGAAGAAGTAAAAAAAATGTTAGAAGTATACAAACATGATAATTATTTAAACTCTCGTAATAGATGTATTTTGGCTACATTTTTCGATACAGGTATAAGAAATACTGAATGTTGCAATATACAAAATGATCATATTCAAGATGATAGAATTTACATTTATGGAAAAGGGAAAAAAGAACGTTTTGTATCAATGTCAATAAAATTAAAAAAAGAAATGAAAAAATATGAGAAGTGGAAAAAGATATATTTCATGGGAAAAGAATTAGAATATAATAATTATTTTCTAAGTAGAACAGGAAGACCTTTAACTGTAGAGGCTATGGAAAGGATTTTTACAATAGCAGGAAAAAAAGCTAATGTAAGAAAACAAATAAGATGTTCACCTCACACAGCCAGACATTTTTGGGCATGTCAAATGCTTAAATTTAATAATATTATGACAATTTCTAAACTTCTCGGACACTCAGATTTAAAAGTGACGCAAATTTACTTACAAAGTTTATCACAAGACGAAATAATAAAAGATGGTGGTATAAATAGTCCCCTTGTTACTTTAAACAAGAAAGGGGGCAGAAAATAATGTACACCTCAATAGATAATACTGTACTCGATAAACTAGCAGGTCTAGAAATAACCTGCTACATAGCAATCAAGAAATTTGTTAATTTTAGAACTCAAATTGCAAAAGTAGGAGCTAGACGTATTTCAGAAGAAATGGGAGTATCTAAAAATACTGCCCTCAAATATATAAATAAGTTAGTAGAGAAAAAAGTTATTATAAAACGTACTAATTATAATCCAATTAAAAAAGCATTCGATATAAACCAATATTTTTTTACACACCTAGTTCAAAAAAATAATGAATCTAGTCAAGCAGGTGAGCCGAAACTATCTAATACTGATAAGAGTGTGATTGTAGAGAAAACTATAGACGTAGAATCTATTAAGAAACAACTAGAAGAAAAGTATTCTATAGATATAGTTAAAAAAGCCGTACAATGCTTAAAGAAAGCCGTAAAACATGGGACTATAGTAAATAACCTTAAATCATATTTAAACACGTTATGTATCAATATAAAAGCACAATTACACTTAATTGCTAGTGTAGCAAACGACAATAGTAATGTCCAAGGTGGTCACTACCCACCTCAATCTCAACAAAAGAAAAAATCTACTGCCGCAAACAGTAGATTCTCTAAAAATAACAAATTTCATAACTTTTTCCAACGTACATCTTTATATTCCAAAGAGGAACTAGAAAAGATGTTGTTAAAATAATTTTATCAAAGTTAGTGAATTTTTCAAGGGTATTTAAAAACTTTTTCAAAAAGTATATTGAAAAGGTGTATTTAGTGTACTCAAAATTAAGTAATAGGGTGTGTTTTTGTCTTGGATAAGGTGTGAACTTGTCGTTAATAAAAAATTAAATCAATGATGATAGTGTCTTATTTATTCATCTAAAATGACTCTATGAGGATTTTTTAAGCCACTTTATTTCTATCCATTGGTCGTAAAAAACTATCCATATTAATAATATCTGTTAAGTTCGAAGGATATAAACTATCTATAGGTCGTAAAAAACTATCCTAACGGTGGCATTTCTATTAACGTATGCCACTTTAACAATTGTTTTTGTCCCCCTTTGGGTGTGATTTTGCCGTTAATAGCGACTATTATAAATTTTGGGACTGAATATCTAGAAAATATAAGCGAAAATATTGTATTTTAGACTATATGTATAGATATTTCGGACTAGATAATTAAAAAATGGGATTAGATATCAATAAAAATAATAAAATTTTGGCTTCAATATCAATATCTTGGGACTAGATATCTAGAAACTTGGACTAAATATCAATATAATTTAGGGTTTTGAGATGTTTTTTGAAATGTTATAATAGTCTTAGGAACTGAGTGCTAGGAGAGATGATTACAAATGATCATAGATAGAGAAAAACAAGAACAAATAAGGATGAGTAATAAACTAGTTGAAGCAAAATATAAACTTGAGTTGCAAGAGCAGAAAATTTATTTATATGCTATTAGTAGAATAAACCCAGATGATGAAGATTTTAATAGTATTAAATTTAAACTATCTGAATATGCAGAAAAATCAAATAGTGATATAAAACAATTATATAGAGATATAGATTTGATTACCGATAATTTGATGATGTGTTTTTTAAGGGTAAACCAAGGATCAAAAAAATGGAAGAAATATAAGTTGATAAGTAGTTGCGAATACAATCATGGTGAAATTACATTAAAATTTAATAAAGATATGAAGCCACTCTTATTAGATATGAAAGAAAAATATTAGAGTTTATAAAAAAATTTATAAAAAATGATTGACTTTTACATGAGATAGTAGTAATATTTAACTTGTTGGAAGATAAATACATTATTAGAATAATATTTACAATTATATAATAAATAGTTATTTCGTTCTATCGCAAAGGCGGTAAAACAAGAATACATAAAAAATTAAATTACATCTAAGTAAAGGGAATATGGAACTAAGAATGATGTTTTGAACATTAATGTCAAAGCGTTATTTTGAGGTTTCTTTTAGATGAAATTTTTTATGTGTGTTCTTGTTTTATCGTCTTTTTTGTTTTTAAGAAAATTAATATTAAAGTGGACAAAAATAGTTAGTGAAAGGGATATTTTTAGGTGAGCAGGTGGACAAGCTAACAAATTGAATAAAGAGTAGATATTAAATCTACTCTTTGGGTGTTATTTCTAGTATATCATTCATATCATCTATTTCTAATACAGTGCATATTCTCCCAACAACTTCATAGTTACAATTTTTTGTTTTATTATGCATCCAATTTTTTATATTATTTGCAGATGTACCAGTTTCTTTTTCCAATTTATATAGAGAGATGTTTTTATTATTCATTATGTTTTGTATATTTTCCGTTTTCACACGCAATATTTTCATATTAGTTCCCCTCCTATAACTAGTATAAAAGAGCTTGAAATATTTTTCAATAGGGTATTGACGAATAGGTTATTGAACGATATACTAATATTAAACAGGAGGTGAGCAGATGGACAAAACAAAAATGATCATGAAGTTGATAGACTTGAATTGTTATATTGAATATGACATAGCAGAATCAAAAAAGAGTGCAGATTTTTGGAAACAAAGATTACAAGAAGAAGGCGATGTAGTAATTGCACCTAAAATTGATCCAAATAGAACATATGCATCTGCACTTAAAGAAAAAGTAGAACGTATAGAAAAATTACAGCAAAAACTAAAGGAAAATGAAGAATGGATAGAGCAATTGAGAAAAGAGGTGTATGGAGAATGAGGGCATTAGCTTTTTCAGGTACTACAAAGGAGTTCATGGTGTATATTAAAGCTATAATTCAAGTATGTGACATCAATAAAATAATGAAATAGAAAAATTTTCAAAATCCCACTTTACAAATTGTAAAGTGAAGTATATAATACAAATATACCTACTTTACAATTTGTAAAGCAAACTATATAATAATGATAAAAAATATAGTTTGAAATGGTTAGGTGGTTGAAAAAAATGAAAAATCTAAAAGAGATACGAAAAATATTTGGAATATCATTATCGAACTTAGCAAAACAATTTGAAGAACATGGTTATAAAATAACTAGACAGGCATTATCACAAATGGAAAATGGTGTAATTAATGTTACTGAAGAAAGGTTGAATCAGTTGTCTGAAGTTTTTGAAATTCCAAAATCGTATTTGTTGATGGATGAACTTAGTGAAAAAGATAATGAAGAAATAAAAAAATTTAAAATTAAAGCAGAAGCACAGGATTTATTGGGTGGAGAAATAAAAATAAAAAACAAAAAGCTGTATTCTTTTATTAAAATTGAAAATTGGTCAGAAGATTTAAAAAATATTGAACATGATGGTGAGTGGAGAGAAGTTACAAATGATTTACAAATTAGGCATTTAATCAAAATGAAAACGAGAGTTATTAATACAGTTGTTAACACTAATTGGTTACATTATAGAAACGAATTGAAGCAATATTTAGATGAATTACTAATTATAGAAGAATATTTATTAAGCAAACAATCTAAGCTAGAAGATTATATCAACAAAAAGACTATTTATGACTTAGTTTTAGAAAAATTCAATATTACAGAAGAAGAATTTAATATTTTAGAAGATAGTAGACAAGAGTGGACAGATCAACTTCAAAATAAAATTGAAAATATGAATAAAGAAGAACAAGAAGAGCTTTTTGAAATAGTGTTTAGTAGTTAAAAGGATTAATAAGAAGAATTTATTGTAAATCTAATCTTCTTTTATTTAATCTAAAAATCAAAGAAAAGGATATTTATTCCAAAATTAAATTGACAAGCATACCTTACACATGGTAATATTGTTTTAAACAATATTTACTAGAACAATATTTACTCAAACAATGTGGAGGTATAAAAATGATAGGGCTTGAATATATTTTAAATCTTTATAATGTACAACATCAAGAATTAGCAGAAAAACTAGGAATAAAAAAACAAAATATCAATTTGTGGATTAAAGGAAAACAAAAGGTATCTAAAAAACATCTACCCACATTATCGGAAATGTTTGGTATTGAAGAAGAATATTTTCAAAAGGAAATAGATGAGATTGATAAACTAGTTATTCAAAAAGAAAAGTTAAAGAGAGAATTAAAACCTGAAATTATAGGATATGATATGCAACTAATAATTGGAGAAAATGCTGATATAGTTCAAAAGCCTATATATAATACAGATATAATTAATGATATAGAATTTGAAATTGAAAAAACTAAGGTTATAGAAGATATGAGATCTGTTATAAGCCATGTAGATGATGATTTTAATCTCAAAATAATTGAACAAATAGCATTGTTATTGCAGGAAAATGGAGACGATACAATGTTTTGGTATACTATAGATGCCATATCTCATTATTATGATGTATTACCAGATTGGGTAAGTGAACCTGGACAAGAAGAATTTGTAGAAGAATTTATAGAACTTGCAAAAAAATATGATAAATAATTGAATAATATATTAAGTTTAGAAAGGGGGTGCAGTTAATGAAGAGAGTAGCTACGGCAAAAGGTACTTAAGTAAATATTTTTTTAACCTTATACGGAAAAGTTTAACACAATTGTAAAATTTAAATAGTTGTGAGAAATATAAGGGGGAATTACAAAAGATGAGAACATTATATCGCTATGAAACTGGACACAAAA
Organism: Anaerophilus nitritigenes; assembly: GCF_004138215.1. Lineage (GTDB taxonomy): Bacteria > Bacillota > Clostridia > Peptostreptococcales > Thermotaleaceae > Anaerophilus > Anaerophilus nitritogenes. Next base: position 28,244 of record NZ_RYYS01000056.1, on the reverse strand, counting down.
TAATAAACGATGAGGAATGTTGTTATCCACACTTAACATTTGATATTAATGAAGCTAGACAATGGATGAATTTTAGAATAGCAAATATGCACGATTTAGATGCATCAAGTGGAGCATATGAGATTGACGAAATGTTTGAAGGTTTGTTTCAGATATGGGATGAAGAAACAGAAATGCCTAAGATCGTCAAATATTGTGAGGATTATCGGTGGGATGAAGATTATAGTACCTATGAATTAGTAGATGGTTGGTTTAGAGAAGCCACCCCAGGAGAGATTCAAAGTTTAAGTTGTGATGTGTGCATGATTAGAGAAGAGTGTGAGAATAGGGTTAAAATCGCATGAAAAAGCAACTATAGAAGGTCAAAGGAGGTGAGAACATGGACAAAGGAAAGGTAATACCATTCCCGAACCAAGATCAAGAACTATTTACAATAGAAGAAGTTGCTGCATCTATGGGAGTTCCAATGGAAACTATTGAACAAATTGTTGAAGAAAATAGGGAGTATATGATTGAAAATGGGATGATTGTTGAGGAATAAAAAACTAAAAGGGGGAATTGATTATGTGTGAAACTTTTTTTAAAAAGTATGATGATGAATTTGGATGTTTTTCAGGTATTATTACTAATCGCTATTTCTATGATGAAGAACTTGGAGGATACTTTTGTCTTAACAAAGAACTTGATTGTGATTTAAAAAAATTCTTGAAAAATGATTATGAAGAGTTTTTAAAAGAATTAAAATTTCTATATAAGTTTAATATATTTGTACATTATAAGATAACTAATCTTATAGATAGTAGAATTAATATAAATTTCAATTTATATGGAAATATAAGAGCAGTAGATTTAGGTATTGGTGGATGGGAGATATTATATTGCGAAGAAAATTCAAGGTTTAATAAACCATCCAGTATATGTGTTGAAATAGATGATGAGCTAGATTGTGGATTATTTAGAAATTTAAGATCTGATATAGTAAATATTAAATCTGTTTATGATGTTTTGATTTCAGATGATAAATATTTAAAATATTATAATGTACAATGCATAGGGAATGTTATTAAAAACCAAAAAGAAATTATAAAAAGCATGAAAAAAATGGAAGATGTATTCGAAAAGCACACTATATTTAATATTTATAAATTTTAATAATTATGTAATATGAGACAAAAAAACAGGGGGAAATATTAAATGAAGACATTTAATGAATTTAAAAAAATGGAGAAAAATGAAAAATGGAAAATTAGTGAAAACAATCCATTGCATTTAGAAATATTAAAAAGTGAAATAAAAAAGAAAAATTTTAAGAAAGTGAATTTGATTTTTAGAGAATTTAATCAAATGCTAAAGGAAGATAAAATTATTGTATCTCAAAAAATATTATTTAATAAATTTTTTATGCAATCCGTTTTGGTAACTGTAACAGGATACGGAAATGATAGTAGAGAATTGTATGAGATTAAAGAAGTAATAGAATATTTTGAATTGATGTATCGAAAACATCCATATATGTTCTTTTATTTAAAAGAAGAATGCCAAGAATTTATTATGTTTTCTTTAATACAAAAACATTTAAAGATAATGAAAAAAATCAATAGTGAGAATATTTTGAGTGTTAGCAACAATAAAATAACGGAACTTGTTAATGAAATATCTGAAAATAACGTTGATTTTATGAATAAACATATTTTTGATTTTACAAACGAATGTGGATGGAATGAAGTATACCTTCCTATTATTAAATTTATTAATGATGATAAAGAACATGAAATATTAAAAACAAAAGCTATTGATGTAATGGATATTGTTAATCAAGAGAATACAAATGGTGTTTTGTTTATTAATGATGATGATTTAGAACATGTATATAACATAATAATAATAAAAGATATTGAGTGGGGTAACATTCCGATATTGTTGAAAATAGAAAATAAAAATAAGGTTAATGAAGAAACCACTATATTTATCGGAGAAATTGCTATTGATACAAATGCAATCGATTCGTATAAGTGGAAAGATAAGATAGACGGACAATGGAAAAGTTTAGCATATGATAGTTTGCTTGGTTTACAATTATTACAACACTAAATAAAGCATTATATAGAGAAATATTGATATTAGAGATCGCTTTATTTTAAGGAGGTGAAGGCGAATGATAAGACTATGCAAAGCACAAGGTACATAAATATTTTTTTACCATGATGCAGAAATATTTAACAATTATGCAATATGTAAGAAAAAATAAAAACTAGGGGGAAATATAAGATGAAAAAACTTAATGAAAATGAAAAAAATTTAGTATTTGATGTGATGAATGGAGTGTTATTAGATAATAAAAATTATGCAACTCAAATACCGTTTGAAATTGCATCAGGATTAGATTTATTTGAAGAATTACCAGAAAAATGGGACATTGATGCAGATAAATTGATTGACAAACTTAATGAAATGACAGACGAAGATTTTCTAGTATTAAAAGATGAAATTGAAGAATTTTGGAAATAGGAGGGCTGAGGATGGACATAAATATTACATTTATAGAAAAAGATTGTGAAGAATGGGGAAGATAACAACTAAACTATGACTTAAATAAGGATTTAGATTTAGATGAAAGATTAGCAGTCGAAGACACATTTCATATTATATGCGAAAAAGTTCAAGAAATAATTCAAGATATAACAAAAGCAGATGATCTCTATCAAGAATATACAGATGTTTATAGAGAGTGGTATGGTCAAATTAACTGTATAAAATATAGTTTATCAAAAGAAATATCAGATGACATTATAAATAAAATTAGAAGCAAGATATAAGATAAATTATTAGATGTACATGATATATATGTATCAGATTCAGAATCAGAATAAATTGGAACATGAAAGTAAAATCGAAATTTTATTAGAGAGAAAACAAGGAGGAATATATGTTATGGAAAATACAAGAATTTTGAAATTTACTGAAAAAGAGATCGATTGGATTAAGGAAAAAATTGAAAGAGTAATGAAAGCATACAACTCAGACGATGCGAATGAAGTTAGAGAGTTGATTGAAGGTATTCAAGGATCGATAGTTGATGCAGTTCTTATGCTAAATTGTACAGATAATCAAGTGAATATTTCAGCTATTAACAAGGATAGAGTTGTAAATAACAAAGCAATAGATGTTGCGTGGGATGCATGTGGGTTATGGGCAATGAATGAATTTGGATGCAAAACAGCAGAAGATTGTAAAGAATATATGAAAGATGATGATATTGCTTGTGAGCTATACGAGAAGATTTTTAAGTTTTATGAAGAAAGTGAAAATGAAACTATGGATGGAAACAAGGAGTTTGTAGAAAATTTACGCAGATATAGTAATGCAAATATTACAGCAGAGAGTATTATTGATTATATCTACAAAGGAGAAACTGATAATGAATTTGATGATTTTTTAGAGTATGCAGGGAGTATAGATGCAATTGAAAAATTGTTAAAAGATGTTGTTAGTAGTGCAAATAAGATAATACATGCTCATGCAGACTATAAAAGAAGTATGTATGTAACTAAAGAAGATCAAAGAGAAATAGATCAAGAGATTGAAGAAATGAAAGAAGATGGATTATCTTTAGATCAGATGATAGAAACAGTGAGTGAAAAAATACATGAACTACAAATACCAATAGATGGTTTCGGTAATAGAAGTATAGAAGCAGAAGAATTTTATGGGAAATTGTATAGATATTTAGTACAAGAAGAAGCAATTATGAAAGAAGCAGGATTGTTGAAATCACTAAAGAGAGCATCAAGTGTGGGTAGTACATTTAAATACAAGTTTAAAGTTGATAATGAATATGAAGTACAAGGAATATTTGATAAATTAAACAATTTAATATCTAGAGAAGAAATAATATTACATGAAGATCCACGTTTTGAAGGTCATGATACTATTTCTGCTATAACAATAGAAGGAAGATTAACAGAAAAGGGAATGCAAGAAGTTACAGAATTAAAGGAGGAAATGTAAATATGGATTACAAAGAAGGAGAAAAGATATTAGCTTTAATGAATGATAAAGATTGGGTTGAAACAATTGACCAATTAAAAAATTTAGAATGCAATAATGAAAAATATGATTATAGAGTTATTTATAGGCAAGGACAGCAAAAAAAGAATAGAAGTTTTACCTTTCATAAAGTAAATCATGAAGAAGGCACAGAAACATTCACATTTATACTTTTTGATTCTGATTGGGAGACTGGAGATTTAACCGAAGAAATTAATGACAGAATTGTTTTAAGAAGAAGTGAAATTATCAATCTTGAGGTTAAAGAAAAATTTGATTGGAGTAAAATACCACCATGTGTTTCAAAAGTGGATTTTTAATGAAAAAAGGACTTATATCTACATAAGCCCTTTGCACTAAAATATGTATTGTACTTGTACTAGGTGAGTCTCTCACCACTCACTTAGTACCCTTAAAAATATGTATTTATAGATAGTATAGACTATAAAATCGGAGAATACAACAGATTCAAAAAAAATAAAAAGATAATGGGGGAATTTATAGATGGAAAATATTAAAAATGAAATGAAAATCACAGTTGTAGATTTAGGAAATATGAATATCAAATATATTGGACAACATGGAGAAAATAAAGAGAACTTCAGTAGTAGAATCAGCACAGATTATCAGGCTTATCAAGAGGGTTTGCAAAGAGTAGAAATTGATGGAAGAATTACATATATCGGTATAGGAGAGCTGAGTAGAGAATTTAACAAATGTGAAAGGGACTATATGGCTCAATTGATATATGCAATATGTAAAGCTAATGAAGGAGAAGATGTTATTGAAACAAATCTGACTTTACTTTTGCCTTCTTTACAAATGGACAATAAACAAAAAATGATTGACAATTTAAAAGGAAATGAGTTTTCATTTAAATTCAATGGGATAGATAAGATCGTTAAAATTAATGAAATGATGGTATTACCAGAAGGATTTGCTTCATTCTATAGTTTAAATGAGGAAGAACAAGAAAAAGATGTATGTATATTAGATTTAGGTTCTAGGACTATCAATATTTGTTGTATGGTAGATCAAGAGATTCAACTATTACAAACCGTAAAATTTGGAGCTTTTGACTTCTATAATAAGTTAAGAGTTTTAGAACAAGCAAAAGGTGAAGACTACAAAGAGGAAGATATTCCAAGACTAATAAAGAACGGAACAATTAAAGTAACACAGAAACAGTATGGTGAGTTTTTTAATGATATTCTAAACTATATCAAGCCTTATGTGAACATTAAGACATATCATAATATATTTACTGGTGGAACTTCATTGATGTTAGATGAGTGTATCAATAAACTTCCTTCTTCAATTATTAGTTACAAAATTCATGAAGATGCTTTAAATTCAAATGTATATGGAGCATATGAAGCAAGTAAACTTGCATGGAGTGTGGCATAGATGGCAAGTAGAAGAATCTATATAACATTAAATGATAATAAAGAGAAGGATAGGATAATAGAAGCCTATCTTTCTCAATCATATTCAGAGAAAGATGCTATAAAAGAAGCTATATACCGACTAGCAACTAATAATATCCAATCGTTACAAAATGATACTAATAGTATCGAAAAGGTGCAAATAGTATCTAAAGGTGATAATAAGATGAAAAATAATACTAAAAAGTTAAGTAATAAAAAGGTACAAAAGGGTGCAGGTAATATCCAAGAGATTGAAAAGGTAATTGATGATAAAAAGGTAGCCACTGATACAAAAGGGGATAATGAGGTACAAAAGAATACTGATGATTTTACAATAGATTTATCTAAATTTTCAGATGAGATAGTAGAAGTAAAAGTAGACAATGACAGTAAAGATGAGTTAAAGAAAAAGAAACTAAAAACATTAAAGCAATTTCTATAAGAGCGTTTAAGGGGGATGTTTATTGAAAAGAGTAAGTGAACTAATTACAACAGATACAGCTAGAAATTTTGCAGATGGTGATGTTATCACTATAAAAGCAGGTACAGGAGTGGGAAAGAGTTATTGGGTAAAAAATATATTATATTTAATAGCAAAAGAAAATAATGAAAAAATATTATTCTTAATACATCGAGTTAATTGTGTGGATCAGTTTAAGGATGAAATAATAAAAGATAAAAAAACAGATGTAATAGATATAAGAACATATCAAAAATTAGAAAGTCTATATAATAATCAAAAGAAAATTTTCGATTTTTCTGAATATAAATATATAGTTTGTGATGAATTTCATTATTTTATGAGCGATGCAGCTTACAACAAAACTACTGATATATCATTGAATTTAATACTTACACAAGATGATAAAGTTAAGATTTTTATGAGTGCTACTGGTGATTACATGAAGGGTTATATAAATGAAATTAAAAAAATAAAAACGATAGATTATGAATTACCAATTAAATTTGATTTTATTAAGAATTTAACTTTTTTTAATAAGGATGAAACATTAGAAAAGTTTATAGAGGAAGCCATACGGAAAGGTGATAAAAGCATATTTTTTATACAATCAGCAACAAAAGCATATAACCTATATAAAAAATATAAGAAATATTGTTTGTTTAATTGTGGAAAATCGGATAAGCATTATAAATATGTAGATGTAGAAAAAATTGATAATATGCTTAAAAATGAACGATTTGATAAATTAATACTCATAACTACTACTTGTATGGATGCTGGTGTTAATATAAATGATGAAGAAGTAAAGCACATTGTTTGTGATGTTAAGGATCTCGGTGTATTGATTCAATGTATAGGTAGAAAGAGAATACAAAGTGAAAATGACAAAATATATTTATATATTAAAACAATTACAAATAAACAATTAGGAGGAATGAAGCGTCAACTGAATACTAAAATTGACAAGGCTAAATATCTTAAAACTCATACAGTTAAAGAATATATAGAACAATATCCACGACAAAATGATTACAATAATATAGTTTATTCGGATACTGTAGAAGAAGATGATAAAAGTACACATAAAGTAAATGAATTAATGTATTTTAAATGTCTTGTTGATGGTGCTACTATTGATACGATGTTAGCTTATAAGCAATATGGATATTGTAAATATTTAGCTAATTTATTAGGATTCATTGATGATGAAGGTTATTTTAATTATAGACTAATTGATGAAGATTATAAGAAAAAAACATTAGAAGAATATTTGAATAATGCCATTGGTAAGAAATTATATAAGAATGATCAACATGAATTAGCTAAAACTGCTAATATCAAACGTAATGGAAAATTATTAAAAAGTGCAGAGGCTTTGAATAGTTGTTTTAAAGAAGAACGAATTCCTTTTATTATTGATAATAACGATAAAAATATTGATTGGACTAGAAAATTGGAAGATGGAACAGAGAATCCATATCGTGGTAAAAAATATTGGATGATCTATAAATTAGTATTTTCATGATTGGATTGGCAAGAAATTGGATGTGATGTTCTTTAAAGAGGTTCACACCCAAAAAATTGCCAAATATTAATTATATCAACTTTAACGATGATTGTAAATGGCGAAGCGAAAAAAATAATATGCAAGCCGTTTTTGGTTCTTTTTTCGGCTAGGCTTTTATATTTTTCATGGAGCAAAGCGGAATGAAAATATAAAAGGATGGTGGATAAAAAAGAACGGTTTTGAACTTATCTTTTGGTTTTTTGGTTGTTTGAAAAAGTGATTAAGGGGGAATGTTGTATACCATGTTAAAAAATCAAGTGAAAATTTATAGTGTAGATACGAATAGTTTTTTAAATAAAGATGAAAATGAAATTATGACTAAAATTAAGGGGTTAAAGGGTTATATAAAACAATTAAAGGAATTTACCTTGATAAAACTTATAGATGATATTAATGATAGAAAGATTACTTTTCAAGATGCTGATAAGGGTATAGAAGTGTATAGATATAATGAGGAATCTAATAAAAAAGAATTGGTTGAAGACATTCAATTATCTACATTTTTATTAAAAATTAAAAATAAAAATACAATAGAGAAGGTATATAAGAGAAAGCCGACTCGGTATAAATCAATTGAAAGAAATGGTAAATTTATTGTAGAAATTTTCAAAGAAAATAAATATCATTTTGAATCTATTGAAGATTATATTATACAGCTTACAGAAAATAAGAATAAAAAGTATATAAGGAAGTATGTAAATAGATTGATGAAAGATAACAAACAACTTTTAAAAGATAAATCTTTTAAAAATCTTATGAATGAAATTGATGATAATTATATTAAATATGAAACAGAAAAGTATATAACTAAAAAAGGGAAGAGTGGAATTAAAAAAGTAGATATAGGATATAAGGCTCAAATCAAAAAGTTAGAAATAGAATTTAAAAAACTAATCAGACAAAACAAAGAAACAAGACAATTGAATAAAGTAAATAAATATGGAATTGTTTCAATTTTTGAATCTGATTTAACAAGAATATTAGGACTTGAATCAAATGAATTGAGTGAGGATTTAATAATAGTTAGAGCTTATCATTATCCAGTAATGAAATCTTTAATTGATAATGGATTTGTATATAAAAATGAAAAATATAGATATTTTAGTTCATCTGCTAATCAAATTAAAAAAAGAAAATTAGTTATGATAAAAGAAAATATTTGGAATCAATTTCAAATGAGGTTAATGTGTGGATTGACTATAGAAGATATTAATAAATCAGCTGAACGAGGGTGCAATATTAACAAATTCTTAAGTTATCTTAGCTTGGTTAGTACAGCATCAAATAAATGGGAAGATGTACTTGGAAAAAAATTCAATATTGATGAATGTATTGTGATTGATGATTTTGCTACTATTTTAAAAAATAGGACAGTTGATTACATTAAAAAAACAAGAGAATCAAGAGATGTACATATTAAAGATGAAAATAGTAAAAAAATAAAAGATGAAAATGGTAAATATAAAACCACAAAGGAAGAATACTGGTTGCTATCAGATGAAGCTGAAAGATGTGAAAAGGATATAACTATTGAACATTCAGATGGAGCAGGGTGGATATTACCTTCATTATCAAAGAAAAATTTCCAATTCAGATTAAATTGGATGAAAGGATTATTAACCCCTGTGGACTTTATTTCTTGGTGTGATCAATATAATGATGGGGATTATAAAGTTAAAGATATTTGGGGGAAAGAGTGGGATTTAAAAGAAGATAATATCAAAATTGTATTCGGTAAATCTCAATTAAAAATGTGGAAATATTATTCTAGCTGGGAAGATTATAAAGATAAATTTAAAAAATATAACTGTCAAGCAAATATTTGCAATATGGAAGCTGATGAATTTAAAAAAAGTTCATTTAATTATCAAATGTGGCAAACACTTGAAGAATGTAATCCGAAAGTTATCAATAGATTTACAAAGAAAGTAGATAAATTAGTAACTAAAGCCTATACAGATAAAGAAACAATGTTGAAATTACTTGGAGCAACTAAGGAAAATAAATCAAGAAATTATTTACAAGACAGTTTAATGATATATCCTGAATTATTGCAAGATTATCATATACAAGATCAATTAAGTGATTGTATTAGTAAAATAAAAAAAGATAGTTCAGAGGGTAAATTCAAACTTGATAAGGCACATTACACTTATTTAGTTCCAGATGTGTTTGCATGGCTTCAATTTGTATTTAAAGGAAAAGATAAGGTTACAGGATTATTAGAAGATGGTCAAGTATATTGTAATTTATTTGATACAGAAAAATATTCTAAATTACTTGTTAATCGGAGTCCTGCATTATATAAAGAACATTGTGTTAGAAATAATGTAACAAGTAAAAAAATGGATCAGTGGTTTATAACCGATGGGGTTTATACCTCATGCCATGATATGATAAGTAAAATTATAATGAATGATGTAGACGGCGATTCTGCACTTGTTATTTCAGATTCAGATATAATTTTACAAGCTGAAAACAATATGAAAGGTACAGCTCCTTTGTTTTATGAAATGGGTAAAGCTCCAGCTACTACTATAAATAGTGAAAATATATATAATTCGCTTACATCAGCTTTTCAATATGGCAATATAGGGGAATATAGCAATAAGTTGACGAAATTGTGGAATAGAAAAAATTATGATAAAGATGGTAATGTGAAACCTTTTTCAAAAGAAGAAAAAGAAGAAAGATTAAATATAGCTAAATCACTATGTTGTAGTTGTAATTTTTCAATTGATGCTAGTAAAACACTTGAAATGGTTGAGGTATCAGACAAAATGAAAAAACAATTATGTAATGTAGATAAGTATAAATTACCTTATTTCTTTAGATATGTGAAAGATAAAGATATCACAGAAGTTGAAGAAATTAATGATAGTACAGTAAATACTATCACAAAGAAAATTGAAAGTATCAAACAAGGAGATTTTGATTTTAGCTGCGTAGGGAAATTTAATAAAAACAGATTGATGAATAATATTCATGTTGATATAACAACAGATACAGCAAAAGAAGTAATAGAAAAATATAAAGAATTGAACAAAGAGATGCAAAAGTATTTCATGTATGTTAATAACTACAAAGATGATGAAGATGTAAGTAAAGAAAGTATATGTACTATTGTATACGATTCTCTATATTTAGATTTTGAATCTTTCTGTGAATCAAGAGAGTTGGATGTTGTTGAATGTGTAGATATTATAATTAAACATATTTATAAAAGCAATAAAAACGGAAAGAAAGGATTCTTATTTAATGTGTTTGGAGATATTATATTAAGTAATTTAAAGAAAAATATAAAACCTAAAAAAATGAATAGAGTTAGAAAAGGATATGCTATATGTCCAAAATGTAAAAAAGAATTTAAAAAGGAACATAATAGGCAAAAATATTGTTCAGATAAATGTAAAAAAGAAGTTAGAAAGGAACAAGATAGGGAAAGAAAAAGAGTTGTAAATGAATAAATTGATATTTAATATAAGTTCATCAGAGATAGTTGTAATTATCAGCTGAAGTATTTAAAAAAGCGAAATTCCACATTTAGAAAAACATAATTTGTAAAATTATCCTTGTTTTTTATTATAATAAATGATGTTTCTAGTTTATAATTACGAAAAAATAAGTATACTTAAAGTGATATAAACGTTGAAATATCAACATTTAAAGGAGTTTTTTCACTTATTACACTGTGGAAGGATATAACTTGAAATTTTGAAAATATTTTTCCAATTTTATTATATAACTAATACAAAATAAAGTCAATACATAAAAATAAATTTTAAAAAAGAATTAAAAAAGGGGTGAGAAAAATGAATCTTGATGAAATTAATGATAGTTTGAGGGAACGGCTAAAAGAACATTTATTGAAAAATGGAATTAAGCAAGGTTTTGTAAGTAAGAATGTGGGAATTTCGCAAACTTCCATAAGCATGTTCTTAGCAGATAAGAGAAATTTGACAAAAGATAATTTAGATAAGATAGAAAAATTTTTATCAGGTGAGTAGGATATGTCGGCTATTCTACTCATATTTATATAAAGCTATTGTAAAGAGTAGATTATATCTATTCTAATCATCCCCCTCCACTTTAAATAGGAGAAGAGATTAGAACAATTATAGTCTCTTCTTTATAGTAGCTTTTTAGGTTACTATTAAATTTAAAAAATTTGAGGGAGGATGTATTATGATGAAAAAAATTATAAGTGTGGAAACGATGGACAGATTGCAAAAGAAAATGGGTAATTGGTTACAAAGTGAGCTAGAGGAAAAATTTTATAAAGTAGAAATTGCATATTTAAATTTAGGATATGATACAAAGAGAGGTTTCACAGTATATATTTATGAAAATGATTATGATTATAAACAAATCGGATTAAATTTTGTTAAAGATGTTTTAGATGTAACTAAATATGTGGAAACTGTATTATATGTACTAGAAAATGGAGAATATCATACTCATGAAGCATCTGTAAATGAAAAATTTATAATAGATTTATTAAAAGAAAATAAAGTTAAAAATATGTTTGTAATTGATGGAGAAATTTATGGTTTAACATGGGATATTGATCCAATTTCAATTTGTACGATAGAAGAAATTACATATAATGTTGATAATTCTATGTTATATATAACTATAGATGAAGGATATAAATATAAATATGCATTAGATTTTATAAATGATGGGATTATAGAATTAGAAACGGAAGAAGATGAAGAAAAGGATATAGAACATGAAATAGAAAAATTACCTGAATGGTTAGAAATTGCAGATCGAGATATAGAATTAATATATGATACTGCTATATCTAAAATAAAAGAATTGTTTAAAGATGCAGATTTTACAGAAAGAGAAATTAACGGAGGTATAGAATATTTATTACGAAAATTAGAAAAAATTAGTGGATTGAATAGAACAAAAGGATTTTTTACTAAATATTTATATTGGTTAGCAGATGATCTATATTATGCATGGCTTACGAATAGAAAAACATGGTACATGACTAAAGAACAGATAAATGAATATGTGAAAAAATATGATTATATAACTGAGTTTGAGAAATACAAAAATAATGAAAACTTTCATTTTAAAACTGTAGAAGACTTTGAAGATACTATGAGTGATTGGTATTACAATAATTGCCTAGATAGCATATTGATTGGAATTGAAAAGGAAATAAAGAGGTTAAAGAGGTTAAAGAGGTTAAAGAGTAGATAGGGGTATGCTGATTAGTATACCCTTTTTATATTTTTTAAATTAAAGTCAAAGTCAGTCAAATTGGTATGTATTTTGCACATCGAAAAGGTGTGTAGAATAGATACTATTTTAGTATCTAAAAACAATAAAAGAGAGGTGAAAAAGATGGAAGAAAAAGAAGTTAAGGTAGTAAAAAAGGGCATGATTGCTAGAAAGTTATTGCGAAAAGGTTATACGATTGTGGATGTAAGACAACATAGAAAATATCTAAAATCTAGTGTTTTTGTGTTTGAGGTTACTGGAGATTTCTACAAAGATTTAGAAGAAATTAATAATGACTTTAATGAAAAACGTAAACAAAGATTAAAAGAAATTATTGAAGAATTAGATTAATTTTAAAATGATAGTTAATTTAAAAATTCAACAATAAAAGGAGAGAAAATAAGATGATGATAGGAGAATTAAGAATACAAAATGAGTGTAGAAAATATATACAAAGATTTAGAAAACGGCACAACTGAGATTGAAATAATTAATCTTAAAGGTGAACATATTATAACAAAATTTAATACAAAACATTTGAATAATGTAAAAAAATATAAATGGTACTATAATAAAAATCTTGGAGAAGGGTATGTGCATGGATATAACTCTTTTACAGGGGAACGTGCTTATTTACACAGAATTGTTATGGGTGTAGAGAATGATGAAGATGTTGTAGATCATATCAATAGAAATACTTTAGATAACAGAGATATGAATCTAAGAATAGTAACAAGTCAAGACAATGCAAGGAATAGAAGAATAAGTATAAGAAATAGCACCGGTGTAAATGGAGTAAGTTGGGATAATACATATCAAAAATACATATCAAGAATATGTGTAAATTATAGATATATCAATCTTGGCTACTTTGACGATATTGAAGATGCAAGAATAGCTAGAATGGAAGCCGAAAAGGAATATTTCGGAGAATTTGCGATCAATTAGGGATACTATTAGTTTAGTATCTCCTTTTTTATTTCTGAGTAGTAATGTAAAAATATGAACTTATTAATTAAATTTGATAATAGAAGGGATACATTAATGTGTATTCTTTTTTATTATATAAACTTTATACATTATGTAAATTTCAAAATTTAACATGGTTTGAGTGCATCTACTTGCAGGTTCGAACCCTGCCTACTCCGCCTAATTTAAGTGCTTAGATGCTCAGTTGCATGAGGATTTGCAACAAAGTAGCAGTTAAAATGACTGCTACTATTTCTTTTTGTATATAAGAATGAAAAATCAATAAAAAATAAAATTAATTAGGGTGTATATATTGAAACTTTCAAAGGGTCAATATCAACAAACTAGAAAGGATGGTAGATATGGAAAATTTAGAAATAAAACAAAATGAAAATGTAGAGGTAGAAGAAACTAAGGAAGAAACAAAAAAAGAGGAAGTAAAAACATTTAAAGAGGAAGATGTTCAAAAAATTATTCAATCTGAAACAGATAAGGTGCGAACTGAATACTCTAAAAAAGTAAAAGTATTAGAAGAAGAATTAATTAAATTAAAACCAGCTGAGAAAAGTGAAACTGAATTAAAATTAGAACAAAAATTAAAAGAGTTGGATGAGAAGGAGAAACAAATACAAGCGAAAGAAAGACAATTCAAGGTACAGGACACACTAACTGCAAATAATTTACCGAAAGAATTATCTAAATTTATTAATGCAGGGGATGATGATCTTGATAACTTGGGAAAAGAAATTGCTGATATTCTAAATAAACATTTATTGAATAGTAGCTATAAGCCAAAAACACATAAGCCAAATGATGGAATTACAAAAGATCAATTTAAACAAATGAACTATATGGAAAGATTGAAATTGCAACAAAGTAATCCAACTTTATACAGTAAATTGAGTGAATAAGGCACTTTTACAATAATTGTAAGAGTGTCTTTTTACATACAGAGGACTTAATATAGTCCTCCTCTCCCTTTATATGGGAAATATAAAAAATAAAAATTAGGAGGAATTAACATGAGTAATTTAATAGTGCCAGAAATTTATGCTGGTATTGTAAGAGAAAAATTTGAAGGAAGATTGAAAGTTGCACAATTAGCAACAAATTTAGGAATTCTTAAAAACACAAGACAAGGAGAAACAGTTGTATTTCCACGCTTTAGACGAATAGGAGATGTGGAAGAAATGACGAAAGGTGTTGCTCTTACAGCCGAAAACTTAGAGCAAACATCTAGCTCTGCAAAAATAGTACAAAAGGGAAAAACTGTAAGAGTGTTTGATTATGATGATTTAACAGCTTTTGGAAATTTTATCGAAGAGGCTGCACAACAACAAGCTATTGTTTTTGCACGAGATTTAGATAAATCTTTAATAAACGAAGCAATGACCACACCTTTAAAAGAAAAGACAGCTGAAGCAACTAAAATTACAGTAACGGAGCTTAATAATGCAATTAATTTATTTGGGGATGAACAGGATTCGGAGGATATGTCTGGTATTTGTGTACATAGTATTCTAATCCCTTCCTTAATTAACATGCCAGAATTTATCGATAAAAGCAAAACTTATAATGCAGATGCAAATGGAGTTATGAGAAAAGGTTTGTTAGGATATTATAGAAATATTCCAGTTTTTGTAAGTGATGTATTGTTTGACAAATTAACGAATGAAGCAATTACACTAATTATTAAGAAAAATGCCCTAGCTTACATGGAAAAGAGAGAAATTAATATTGAATTAGAAAGAGAAGCAAAACTAAAAGCAACAGACGTTGTAGCAGATTATATTTATGCTACAAAATTAGTAGATGATTCTGGAGTTGTAATGCTTAAGAAAAGTTTATAACTTTATCATAGTAAAGTATATAGAGGGGGTCAACGACCTTCCTTTATATTTTTTTTAGTTACTTTTGTAACAAATTTAAATAAAAATAGAAAGGATTGATAATATGTTAAGTGGATTTCAATTAAAAATGTTGCGAGTTAAAAAGAAAGTTAATCAAACAAAAATTGCTGATGATTTAGGGGTTACTAGACCCTTCATAAGTATGATAGAGAACGAGGTAAGATATTTGAATGAGGAACAATATAAGCAATATTTGAACAGTTTATACAAACATGCTTATGCAGAAGAAGAAGCTACAGAGGAAACAAAAGAAATAGAGCAAATTGAAAATGATACGGATAAAAAAGTAAAGAAAACTAGCAAAAAATCTAAAAAGTAGGAGGAATATATATGGGTAGTCCAAAGAGGGAAAAATCATTATTGGGTAAATTAGAAGAAATAACAACTACAAAAAAAGCATATTGGATTTTGTGGAAGTATAAAGTGCAATATCAGGACTGTACGTTTCAAGATATTTGCAAAAAATTTCTAGGTGGAAACTTGAAAGAAGAAGATGCAGAAAAGTATTTGCTTGAAGAAGATGTACAAAGAGCAATTAAGTATTTATTAAAAATATTACACAATAATAAAATGATAGAGTTGTATCAAATTTATTTTGAGAAAGCAAAAAAAGATGTACAAGCATTTAAAGCATTTACTGATTTCAGCAAATCATTTTTCGCAGATGAGAAAGAGAATGAATTAGTTGCAATTTTGAATGAGGTAGGAGATGATATTGATGGCTAGAGAGGTTAAGAGTGGAGATAAGAAGGCAAAGTTAAGAAGAATATTAAGTGATCCAACACTTTATATAGAATCATTTCTACAGATTGCAGATAAAAATGGTAAAATAGTTCCTTTTAAATTAAATCCTCAACAACGATACTTAGTAGAAAATATGAAAAAATATAATGTAGTGCTAAAGTCAAGACAGTTAGGGATATCTAGTTTAACAACGGCTTTAAGTTTGTATTATGCTTGTACTAAGCCAAATACAACAAGTTTATTATTATCTTATAGCATTGATAGTGCAAATGGTATATTTGATAAATTGAAACAATTATATTATGATATGCCATCTGTTTTGAAACCTTCACTTTTCAATAATAATAAGAAGGAACTGAAATTTTCAAACGGTAGTAAAATAGTGGTTGCTACAAATGGCAATAAAGATGTTGCAAGAGGTTTAACGCTCAATGGAATAGTACATATATCAGAAA
Organism: Anaerophilus nitritigenes; assembly: GCF_004138215.1. GTDB lineage: Bacteria > Bacillota > Clostridia > Peptostreptococcales > Thermotaleaceae > Anaerophilus > Anaerophilus nitritogenes. The sequence continues at coordinate 11,424 of NZ_RYYS01000056.1, read as the reverse complement.
TGGCTTTTATGAAAGAAACTATAGAGAAAAATTTACTAGCCATAGAACAGGCAACCAGTAGTGATGCAATTATAATCGTAGAAAGTACTGCTAATGGTTTGAATTTTTTCAATGAGTTTTGGACAAAAGCAGAAAATAATGAGAATATGTATAAACCATTCTTTTTCAGTTGGATAGATGACAAGATAATGTTTGCAGATGAATATAAACAATTTAAAAATGTTTGGATTGATAGAAAGGGTAAAATGTTAACAAAAGCAGATTTAGACAATGAAGAACTTGACCTACATAGTAAAGGTGCTACACTTGAGCAGTTGATATGGAGAAGGTTGAAGATAAGTAACAGTAGCGAGGAGCAATTTAAGCAAGAGTTCCCATCTAATCCTATGGAAGCGTTTCTAACATCTGGAAATTCTATTTTTGATGTAAATTACATAGCAGAAAGAAGCAGATATTTAGATAAACATATTAAGAAACCAACAGATTTACCTGAGTGCTTAAGGCATTTATATGGTAGATCTTTTTTTATGTGGAAAAAACCAGTTAAAGGAGCTAAATATTATATAGGTGTTGATAGTGGAGAAGGGTTAAAACAGGATTATAGTGTTGTAGAAGTATTAGATTCAGAAGGCGAACAAGTAGCAGAGTTTAGGTCTAATACGATAAAACCTTATCAATTTGCAGAGATAACGAATGATATTGGTAGATATTATAACTATGCATATATGGTTGTAGAAAAGGCAAGTGCAGGACATACAGTGCTAGATAGATTAAGACACGATTACAATTATATGAATCTACATAAGCATAAAGAATATGATACGAGAGGTCGCAAGAAGAAGAAAATAGGATTTAATACAACAAGTCAATCCAAGACTATGATAATCAATGATTTAGTAGAATGGATAGAAACAGGGCAATTATTGATAAATAGTAAATATGTATTAGAAGAAATGAAGGTATTTGTTGTAGATGGAGGAAAAATGGGAGCTATGAAAGGAAGACATGATGATACTATAATGGCTATTGCAATGGCTTTACATGGATTGAAAACAGGAATTTGGTATATATGATACATGTATTAAGGGAGAGGTGATTATGGACTACTTACAAGAATTCAGAGAAAAATGCAAGGATGTGCAGGATTATATAAGGTTAATGAAAGAAGATATACATTTTAAGGATTCAATTGATTCGATTGAAAGTTTTGTAAATGGAATTATACAAGAAGTAGAAGAGATTTTAATGGATGAGGAATTGAATGATTTCAATAAAATTGATAAATTAGGGACTATTGCAAATCGTTTAAAAGAAATTGAAAATAAATATTTTGAAGATGGATCTTTTAAGAACTTATTCATTTGGGCAGGAAAACTTAATGAAGTATTAAAGAGAATAATACAAGAGGGAGCATTTAAAGAAAAAACAAATAATAGTTTTGATAACATTAGAGTATTGTATCATGGCACATCTATCGAAAGTGCAAAGAATGTACTTGCAACGGGTGTTATAAAAACAAATTGCAGTAAACCGATGTGGGGATATAAAAACTATAATAGAATATTTTTAACTGCTAGTTTGGATTATGCAAAATTATATTCTAAATTTAAATTTGGGGCTGGTGCTGTAAGTGCAGAGGATAGAGAAACTTTTGATCCAACTGATAGAGGGATAATATTTGAAATAAATACAATACATTCCAATGTATATACAACAATACCATTTAAAGAATATATTATATTTGACCATATAAATGCAGATGATATTATAACTATTTTTTTAAGAGAAGGGGATAGAATTATAAAAGTATTGACAAAAGAAGAGCTTATGCAATTGAAGGAGGTGTAGAAGAAGATGGACTATAAAGAAGAATTACAAAAAACATGGGATTTAGTTTTTGTGGAATGGAGATTACAAAAATATAATGTAATAAACAATATAATACTACTTAGATGCAAAATAGCAAAAGAAAAATTTTGTATTTTTGAAAATCAATTAGAAGATAATACTGAAAGATATGATTATATAAAGCAGATAAATGAAATAATAAAAAAATATGAAGATTTAGCAAAAAAATTAGATGAAGATATACTAGAAATTAAAGGAAAATCAGGGAATTATGTGATCGATTGGCTTGTGAATGAATTTGTTAAAGCAGTTGTAGATAATACAAATATACATTATCAGCGAAAACTTAAAAATGACAATACATTATATGTAGATAGAGAAAAAAGAAATAATAGAATATGTTATCTGATGCAGGAGTACAAAAATGGTAATGAAAGTATAGATTATGAAGATATACGGAATAATTTTACAACTACAGAAAAGGAAGACAGGACAGAGTATAATGTTTTAGAACAAACTCTGTTTTATGATTTAAAACAAGGTGTAAGAGTAGAAAAGGCATATCATGGAACTACTTTAGCAAATGCAAAAAATATAATTGAAATGGGTAAAATGCTACCTAAACAGTTCGATTTAACATATACGGCAGATGAGCTATTTAATAGAAATAAAATATTTTTTACTGATAATTTAGAGGATAGTATTACATATGCAAAAAGATTTAATTATAACGATAAACATATCATATTTGAGTTTAGTATGAAAGATATAGAATTATATGAAAGAAAACATATTGTAGCAGAGAGAGCAGGAAATCTATATTTTATAAATGCTAAAGAATTGGAGATCGAAAAGAATATATTAAAAATATACTTGATTGAAAATGATGAAATAAAAGAAATAACAATTGAGGATATGTTTAAATTTGAAAATAAGGATGCAGATGATTATTTTAAGAAAACAACATTAAAGATAATAGAAAACAAAAAGGCAATAAGCAAAGCAAAGGAAGTTACAAGGAAAAAAGTTGTTGATATTGCTAAGTTTAAAAATATTAGTATAGAAGAAGCCAAAAACCTTGCAAAAAAAACTTTAGCTGAAAATGGATTAAGTGAAAATCTAATAGATGAATCTTTTGACGAGTATACAGATGATAAACAATTTAATAATATGAATGAACATTTAGAATATTTAAAAGAAAACAAATTATATGAAGAAGATAAAGAATATAAAGAATATAAGGAAGATATAAAGTATTCTAACATAAACAATGTTTGGCATGGTACAAGTATGGAAAATGCTAAAAACATTCTAAAAGAAGGGTATTTTAAAGGTTTAAATAATTACAATAGCATAGATTATAATAAAGTGTTTTTTTCTAATAGCATTGATTATACAAAAATGTATGGAGTTGTAGGAGGGATTAAGACGAGTGAAGAATTACTGAATGATTTTTATATAATTTTCGAAGTGGATTTAAGCAATTATAGAACATATCACTATTACAACGATATTGAATTTATAGTTTGGGGTACTGTAGATGCAAAAGATATTGTGAATATATATTTAGCAAAAGGACTAAATGTTATTACTAAACTAACCAAAGAGGAATTGATGAGATTATAGGAGGATATTATGACTAAAATTAAAAAGAATATGATTGATTTAGATACCGTTTTAGTAGAAATGAAATTTGTATTGAAAGGAAATAGACAGCTGATTAGAGTACATACAACAGCAATCAAAGCAACCGAGTTCGTGGATTGGTTGAATGAAAATAGATATAAAAATATGAGCAGGGCTGAAAAGAAACAATTTGATAATCAGTTTTTTATATTTGAAGACTATAAGAAAAAAGAAACAGTAATGATCGAGAGGGATAGTATTAAAAGTATGACTATTCCTTTTTATATGCAAAAAAATGATGATGATGAAATAGATTGGAAGGTATTATGTTTGTAAAGGATGAATTTGGAAGATGTTACAATGTAATAGATGGAGTAATGTATACATTAAGGAATATGAATTATGAAGAAGCTAGAAATAAATTGAATATTACAATATCCGAAAAGAGTTGGGATGAGATATGTGGTGCTTGGAAAAGGGAAAATAATAAATAAAAGGATATATGCAGTCTATGTAGAATATTGTAAAATGTGTAAAAATATTCTGTGTAAGGAGTGGTAGGAAATGGATATTAATAATTTGAAGAATATGGTAGATGAACAAGAAAAGCAAGTTCCTCTTATAAAAGAAATGAGAGTGAAAGCAATAGAGGAATTTGAGAAATTTAAAGTAGTATGCAATAAAATAATTAAGTTAACTGATGATAAAATAAACCATAAGAAACAATCATTCATAAATGAATTTGTTGAGTATTTTAAAAGCAATGGATTTGAAACTGAGCATATTGAAAATAAATATATTGCAAAATATAAAACAATAAAAGTTGTATTAAAAAATACAGAATGTGAAATTTTATTATTTGAAATGTTACCACAAAAGATTTATTTGAGTATTGAAGTTAAACCAAGTATGGATGTTGAAGAAAAAAAGAGTATTCGTTGGAAAAACATATTAAACTTCGGTGATAAAGACATTAATTCTGACAATTATAAAGAAATATTAAGTAGTATAGAAGATATGAAAACATTGGAAAATTTAATTATGAAAATTGAAGATAATATTAAACATTATCAAAATACTATAGACAAATCTGAAGATATTGAATATGTTTATTCATTATATGACACACATATAGAGTGTGAAAGTTTTAAGGAATTATTTGAACAACATATAAATGATGAAAATGATTAATGGCATCCGAGAGGGTGTCTTTTAATTATGCAGATTTTCAAACATTAATTGTATATTTAGAAAATTAAGGAGGATGAACATGAGTATATACGAATACATAGAAGAAGCATATAATAATGCAAATGATTGGTTTGTAGAGGAATGTAAGAAAGCACATCATTTACATAGAATCGCAAAGGTAATAGAAAATAAAAGGTATTTGACAGGATATCATAAAATCTTAAATAGAGAGGATATGAAGTATAAAGGTAAGATATATAAAACTTCTAAAATGATATTACAAACAGCTAAAACTATATTACAATTTCACACCAATTATTTGATCGGTAAAAGGGTTTCTTTAATTGGGAGTGAGAATATGGTAAAAGAATATAACAAGATATTTAGAAAAGGAAAATATCATACTTTAAATTATAAAACTATAGATAAAGTGGTAAAATATGGAGATTGTTATGAATATGTTTATATAGACAGTAGTGGGAAGATTACAAGTAAATTGATTAATCCTGAAGATGGATACCCAATTTATGACGATATGGGTGAATATGTAGGATTTATTGAATATTATACAATAGATAATATAAGTTACTATACTGTATACTATGGGGATAAAGTAGAAAGATATAGTAATAGTGGTGAAGAATTAGAATTGATAGAGGAAGCTCCTAATGCAACAGGATTGGTGATACATTACAAGAACGGCGAGAATGAAGAAGATGATTGTTTTGGTAGAAGTATGTTAGAAGATATTAAACCAATATTGAGTAAGATAGAGTTCTTACTTAATAAGATGGATGATGCTATATATACCCATAGTTTAAGTCCTATAGCTATTGTAATAGGGCAAAGAATAGAAGGAAGTATAGATGCTGATACGGTAGGATATTTGCTTAATTTGGAAGATGGAGCAGAGTTTAAATATGCAGTAGCAAATTTAGATAGTGCTAGTATTAAAATGTTATATGATGCATTATTACAACAATTGATGATGATTGCTAGTGTACCTTCTCATGTGTTCGGACAAAGCAACATTGCTAATGTTAGTGAGGTTTCATTGGAGTTATTATACCAACTTGCTACTTCTAAGGCTGGAAAACTAGAAGCATATATAAGAGAAGGACTAGAACAAAGATTTGAAATAATAGAAAGTATATTGAATAGACAAGGGATTGTATTTGGTGCTGATGATTATGTTGATGTAGAATTTAATTATAGTAAACCAACTAATCAGAGTGAATTGTTAGACAATTTAAAGAAGCAAAGAGAAATGGGAGCAATGAGCATTAAGACAATTATAGAGAAGTCGGATTTAACATTGGATGTACAGCAAGAAATTGATAGATTAATGGAGGAAGGAATGAAGAAAGAGGACTTGGTTAGTATGTAACTACATAATTAAGTTGTCAGACTATTGTAATATAATTGTAACATTGTAATATTTGTGTAATGTAAGGGATGTGGCTGAATTAGTGAGTAATTTATATATGTAACGTTTACACTTTAGCTGAGTAAAGTTTGTTCTGTAGAATTTCGGCTGTTATAATTAAAACAATATTATGAAATATAATTCGGTATGCCATACCGACTAGGGAATCAAATTACCTAACAATAACTCAACGGATCATATCTATTCAGAATCACTTCCGCAATTTACTCAGCTAAAGCGAATATCAATAGTCTACAAAGTTAGTTTATCCAATTATAGAAGAATACAGCACTTTTAATATGAAATATAACGTATCAAATAGTATACCTTTTGATACGAAAAAGATATAACGATATATCAACACTTAGGATAGTGCCAAAACTTTATAAAAATATTTTTGAAACGTATCAAAATACCGTTGACTTTATGATACTAAATGATATAATTAAAGTATCAAAAGTAAAGAAAGGGGTTTTGATACTATGTGTAAAACTGTAGCCTATTTAAGAGTATCTAGTAAAGATCAAAATTTGGATAGACAACTTGATAGAATCAAAGAATTAGGAATTGAAGATAAATATATATATACTGATAAAGAAAGTGGAAAAGACTTTGATAGAATAGGTTATCAGTATATGAAAAAAGGACTTGAAAAAGGTGATTTGCTTATAATAAAGTCATTAGATCGTTTTGGAAGAAATTATGAGGATATCATGGCTGAATGGAATGATATTACTAAAAATATAGGTGCTGATATTAAAGTATTAGATATGGAGTTATTAGATACTACAAAACATAAGGACATTTTAGGAACGTTCATATCCGACTTAGTATTGCAAGTATTATCGTTTGTAGCACATACTGAAAGAGAAAACATACAACAAAGACGAAATGAAGGTATCAAAAGTGCTAAAATGAGAGGTGTGAAATTTGGTAGACCTACCATAAATATAGATGATTCTTTTGTAAAAGCATATACAAAATGGAAAAATAGAGAAATTAAAGCAGTTGAAGCAATGGAACTTGCAGGAATGACCAAAGCTACATTTTACAGAAAAGTAAAAGAATATGAGCATAGATAAGAGGGTGTCAAAATGATTGACATTCTTTTTTTATTGTACCCCCTTTTTTAAAAAATAGAATATAGTTAATACGTTTTTTTTCTGCCAAAAAATTCATAAATATCTAAATATATGATATACTATAAATGTAAAATTTATACAAATACGAAAGGGGTTTATATATGAGAAAATCAATACTTAAAAATTTTTCAATTATAATGTTATTCACCTTGTTATTTTGTAGTTTTAACATAGTTTCATTTGCAGAAGAATCAACATATCCATTTGATCCTTTTGGGATAAGAAAAGGGTTTAATATACCTAATAAATTCAAAGATGAAATATGGATTAATGTTGACCCTATATTCAATATGGAATTAGACAACCATCTTGATTATAATTTTGAAAGAGATGTGAAATTGGAAGATATTGATGCCATGATCCTTTATAAAAAAGATGGAGATGCTGTTCCAGTTACAATTACAGTTATAGGAAATAAAATAACATTACAACCACTTTCGTTATTAGAGAAAAACACCACTTATTATATGACGGCACTTATTGCAGGATCTAAATATTGGCAAGGAATTACAACTGGTACAAATATTATAGATTCACAAAATGTATTAGATGTTAGTCAATATTTTGAAAATAAATCTAAAGTTGGGAATATAGAAGGGACTATAACATGGCAATACAATAACTTTATCGGAACAAAACCTGATGTTGGTGCTAGAGTAGCTTTGATTCCGACTGGTCTTAATAAAGACAATGATACTAAAACATTTACATTATTAATGCAACAGATACCACAGGGTAAACATGGAATCTATACAGGACAAGTTGACGGATGGGGAAATTACAAAATTCAAAATGTTCCAGTTGGAGAATATTATATGTTAGTATTTTCACAACAAACATATGGTAATACTAAAATAAATCAATATGACGAAGAATTGTTAAAAGAAGTATTAAATGATGAAGCTTGGAAGAATTTAAAATTAAATTTCAATATATATAAATACACATTAAGGGTTGTGAACATACAAGAAAATCAAACACTAAATGAAAGTCATGACTTTGGAAACACTTGTATTTAAAAGTTAATAACACAAGCAAAGAGCAATGATTAAAACTCATTGTTCTTTTTTATGGGATGTTTTATATTTGTAAAGTGTTTTAATATTATCAAAATTCATGGATGTAGAAATATATGGTAAAATAGTAAAAAGGGAGGGGTATGATTTGGTGAAAAAGGTTTTAAGTATATTATTTGTGTTTGTAATTATATTAAATTTAGTAGGCTGTAATTCTAAACCACCAGAAGGTATAAGTCAAGAGTTTTGGGATGAGAGCAAAGAAGTTGTGAAATTGTTAAAAAAAGAGCTTACGCATGGAAAGTTACAGAAAAATGATGAAGCTGTAGTGATAAAATATTATGATCCTGCAAAAAAAAGAATTTTAAAAGAAGGAATTACTGAAGAAGAAGTTGAGTTATATACAATTATAGAAGAAATATATATACAATCTTATGATTATGATAAATATTATAATGATCCTGAAAACATACTTTTTCAAAGTGCAAAAGAAGAAATGGAGTTGAGATTTAAAAAATTAGAAGATGATTATGGATTATAGGAGTAGATTAAATTATCTACTCTTTTTTATTTGAGGTGATCAAGTTAGTGAATCAAATAATTCACATTTATGGAATAATGTACAAATTTGTGATAATATGAAGAAAAAAGGGAGGAATGAACATGAGCAAATGCTATAGTGTAGAGGTATTAGATTCTAATAATATAAAAGATTTAAAAAAGGATATAGAAGGTATGATCAATAATTATACTGAATTATGCTATGATGAGGAGAATATATATAATAAATTTCATAGTGCTATTCCTATCTATAATGAAGATAATGAAATTGAAAAAATATTATTAATTTTCAATGATGATGAACCTAAATTTGATGTTTGTTTCATTATCAATAATGAACAAATAACAAAAGAATTAACAAAATATAACCTAGATATTATTATGAATAGTGATGTTGTTACTTTAGATGATAAGGAATATAAAATAAAATCTAAGAAATTCAATTTAGATGATTATGAAGTAATAATAGAATGTATGTAATTACAAAGGTACTCAATAATGAGTATCTTTTTTTATACTCAAAATAGAAAGGAATGGTTACTATGACAATACTAGAACGTTTGAAAATAGAACTAAATAACAAAGATTACTTTACAGATGCAGAATATACAATGTTTTTATCTGAAAATGATTTAGATGCAGAGGTTGAATATGATAAGGAGAAAGATCAAATACAGCTATTGCAAACAGTAGTACAAATATTAGAAGCAGTAAGCAATGATATAGATTTAATGAGAAGGGTGGAAACAGAATTTCAAACTACTTCAGATGCTATGAAGTGGCTAGAAAAAAGAATAGATAAAATAAATAAAAAAATAGAAGAACTAGAAAATGCTAAAGATGAAGAGTATAGTCCATTTACACTACTATTTACTCGAAATTAGAATGTAGTATTTTCAATGTATGTATTTTATTGAAATTATAATATAGCCGATTTAAGAGGGCTAATTTCTAAATAGGTATAATGTATAGGCTTTAAAATTTAAACCTCTTAAATCGAATTTGAAAGTGGTTTTTAACATTAAGTTAATGTACATTAGGAGGTGTAACATGAGTAATAACAAGGCATTGAAGGATATGTATAAGAGGCATATGAAACAATTCGGAGAAGAAGTTTTAATAGATGGACAACAAACAAGAACATTTTTCAAAGAATATAATGAGGGTATACAACAGTATGATTATAAATATATATTTACAGATTTAGATAAGGTAAAGCAAGGGAGTGCAATAGATGCACTTGGATGTAAATGGTTAGCATTTAGTCAATCTGTCAATTTTAATAATGTATATGAAAAATCCCTAATGAGACAAGTTAAATATACAATTAAATTTAATTTTGAAGGTGAAATAGTACCTATTTATTCATGTATAGATACTAAAACACAGGATACAGAATTTTCAATGATTAAAATTGCGACTGGAGATATTTTAGTCATATTACAAGAGAATGAGAATAGCAATAGAATAAAAATAGATGACAGATTTATAATAATGGGATCAGCTTGGAAGGTCGTAGGGTTTGATAAATCCAAAAGAGGATTGACTATTTTATATGCAGAAAACACTCAATTTAATAATACAGATGATAGAGAAAATGAAATAGCAGATAGATGGCAATATGAGAAAAAACATACATATACAATTGAAGCTGAAGAATATATTTCTTTAAACATAGGAGATACAAAGGAAATAAAAGCAATAGTGAAAGATACTGTAGATGATATAGCAACAACTATAGAAAGTCCAGCATTGACTTTTAAAGTAGATAATGAATCTGTATGTACTGTAGATGAAAAAGGGATTATTACTGCAATTGCAGAGGGAGAAACTACTGTAAAAGTTACTTTTGAGAATGTAGTTAAAGAAATTAAAGTTAAAGTTGTAGAAGTAGTTCAACTAGAGATTGTGGGAAAAAACTCTATTAGATGGGGTTTCCAAGCAGAATATAAGGCAAATCCTGATACTGCAAAAGTTACATGGAGTATAAACGATAAAGGCACCAATACAAATAAATTAGCAAAAATTATAGAAACAACAGATAATCGTTGTACTGTTAAAGCAAATTCAGATATGAAAGATGGAATAGTTATTCTTAAAGCAACAGATAGAGCAGGAAATGTAGTAACAAAAGAAATAATTATAAAAAGTATTTATGGATAATTTCTGCATGGGCACTGCCCATGCTTCTGAATGTACACATTGAAAATATAGCAATTACAATATGTATACATGTTTTTGTAATGTATACATTTTTAGATGGTACGTTAAAAATAAAATTAGTTTTTACATACACCCTTTCTAAAATAGAAGGGGTTTTTATATTTTTTGAAATAGGACAAATATGTTACTGGTTATATGAGATAGTAATTACATGGAATTTTATTGATTGTCGATAAGATACTTACTATTGACACTATTATATTAGAAGGTATATAATCTTTAGTAATAAATGAATTATGGAAAATATATTTATGGAAAAAATAAATTCCATAATGACATATTAACTAAATAAAAGGTAGAAGCTCTAGTGCAAAAGGGATATGAATTATTAGAAGCAGATGTAAATATGATTCCTCAAACTATGGTAGAACTTAATGATGAAGAACAAATA
>NZ_RYYS01000055.1 GCF_004138215.1 Anaerophilus nitritigenes | reverse complement strand
GTAATAGAAATGTATTAGCTGCATAGTCATTAGTGACTATGACATTATTATACTAGGAGATGAAAATATGAAAAATAAGAAATTAATTTCTTTAGCGCTTACTACATTTATGGCAGTAGGATTGTTTTCTTATGTAGCAATGGCTATAGGAGAACCTGGTTCACAAGAAGATCCAGTAGTGACTAAAAGCTATGTAGAAACTAGAAATCAACAATTAAAAGCTTATATAGATGAGAAAATTGGGCAAATACTTAGTATGAAAAATGATACAAATACAGGCATAGTGAGTGGATCTTCTACTTTTGAAGTTATAGAAGTACAAAAGGGTCAAAAGGTTATAGCTGGAGAAAGCACTGAGATGGTTTTAAGATCTGGACAAGCTAAAGCCATTACAACTTCATCTGGAGGGATTGCAGATTTAACCATTGGAAAAGACATAAAAGATGGAGAATCTATTTCACTTCATCACTTACTTTTATTTCCAAGAAATGATGGACGTGGCATAGAGATATTATGGGATAAAACATTTATATTAGTAAAGGGAACTTATGAGATTCGTTGAAAGCGCTTGTGCGCTTTTTTTCAATCGTGGAGGTCAGGATGAGTAATTATAGTAAAACAATCAAGACAATTTTTGCAGTAATGGGGCTGACTTTTTTTGCAAAGTTTTTAGGCTTTTTTAGAGATGCTTTGTTAGGTGCTAAATTAGGAGCAAATATGGAGTCAGATGCATATATTATGGCTTTAAATAGCACCTCGATTGTTTTTGTAAGTGTGGGAAGTGCTATTGTTATAGCTGCTATTCCTATTATCGTAAGACTCTTAAAAAGAAATACAAAAAAGGAAGCTTTTTCATTTACAAATAATTTGTTGAATATTTTAATTATGATTGCATTTGTTTTTACTCTTTTAGGAGAGTTATTTTCAAAACAAATTATAAAAGTGCTTGCTAGTGGATTTGAACCACATAAGTTTGAGTTAACAGTACAATTAACACAAATCATGTTTCCTATTATTATATTTATTTGTATTACTTATGTATTTGTATCCTTATTACAAAGTATGGAAAAGTTTAAAATAACATCTATTATTAGTCTTCCTGCTAATGTAATTATGATTCTTTTTTTATGTTTTTTTTCTGAGAAATATGGAGTAAAAGGACTGGCTGTAGTAACAACGATAGGATGGATTTTACAATTTGTAGTTATGATGCCTACGCTTTATAAAGAAGGATACAGATATACTTTTAAAATTAACTGGAAAGATGAACATATGAAAGAATTTTTTTCAATGATTTTGTTGATTATTATGGTAGCATCTGTGAGTCAAATTAATATTTTATTAGATGAAAAACAAGCATCTTTTTTTGGACATGGAAAAATTTCTTTTCTTCATTATGCAAATATATTATATCAAGCTGTTACGACTACTACAGTACTAGGAATCAATACAGTCATGTTTCCTAAGTTTGCAGAAAAAGCAGTTTCACTAAAGAAAAAACAATATTCATGCTTTATAGAATCTATCATAGAGGTGATGATGTTTGTGCTATTACCTATGACAGCAGGAGCCTTTATATTAAGAGATCCTATTATTGGACTTGTATTTGAAAGAGGAGAGTTTACCCATGGACATACTATCATTACAGGGCTAGTTTTTGCTTCTTATGCTTTAGGTATGCTAAGCTTTGGTATACTTGATGTAGTCAATAAAGCATTTTATGCAAAAAATAATAAAAAGATACCATTCTTATATGCTATTTTTATTATTTTACTTAATATGATTTTTAATATAGTATGGGGCAAAAAATTTGATATTGTAGGACTTGCTATTGCCACATCTATGTCATCTATCATAGGAAGTATGGGACTGATTTGGGCATTTAGAAAAGAAATGGGCTATTTTGATACAAAAAAATTAGCAAGTACTTTTTTAAAGATTTTGCTAAGTTGTTGTATAATGGGAATCATGGTTACCTTAAGCTTTAAAGCATTAGATTTGTATTTTATAGAAAAAGGATTGATACAAAAAATCATAACAATTATGATACCAACTATAGTAGGTACAGTAGTATATGCTTGTGTTACTATGAAGTTTAAAATAGAACAAGCAATGACTATATATGGTCATTTTATAAAACCAATGGTTATGAAAATCAAAGGAAATAAAGCATAAAAAGGATGTGAGTATATGAAGAAAAATTATATTTTATTATTTATTTTGATTTTTTCAATATTGGCTTCTTCCATCACAGCAATGGGAAGAATCAATGCAGAATCAAAGAATAATGTAGTAGATGTAGTTCTGGATTATAAAGAATTTGAGCAAATGGCGAAGCAATCAAATAAAGATCTAAGTTGGTGGTTTGTAAAACTTAAAGAACAAGGGGTAAGTTCTGTTGGACTAATGGAAGAAAGTCTTGAGTCTATGATGAAGGAAAATAAACCTATAAAGGTTGAAATGATAGGAAATATTATAAAGGATATGGATTGGCAAAAAAAATATCCAAAAGAATTTGTAACTTATTTAAATAATAATAATAATAAAATAGATGAATATGATGTTTTGGCTACTACAAATTCAAAAGAACTTTATGACTTTATAAAAAGAGGTCTTGAAAGTCGTTATGATTTTAAGAAGTTTAAAATATTTACAGCTGATGATGAGTATCTATTTTGGATAGATGGAGATATAGAAGATGCTTTATACACAGAGCAAATAGGAGAACAAGATTATAAAGGAAAAACTTTTACAAAGACAGCTACATTATATTCTTCTAAGATTAGAAGATTATCTTTGGGATTTGATCCAGAAAAAATTAATAAGATCAAAAAAAGTGGTCTAAAAATTATTCCAAGACCCTATAATTATGAAAGTTTTAGTGGAGAAAAATATTTAAATGCAACTTTAGATGAATATAAAAAATATGATATTATTCCTAATTATATGATTTTTGCAGGATCAGAAGTTTTAGGATATAAAGAAAATGTAAAAGGCCTAGAAGAGTATATGAAAAAAAATAATATAAAAGTAGGTCTTATTGAATCAGAGGTACAAAGAGAACATGCCAAACAAGATGGACTTTATGATTTAACAAGAAATTTAAACTATAATAGTGTAAGAGTATTTAGTTTACCAACTTATATTCAAGAAAGATTTAAGTATTATAATTATGAAGGATCAGAGGAAATAGAAAATGCCTTATATAGAGCAGTTACAGAAAGAAATATAAGAGTTATTTATTTTAAACCTTTTAAATATGATGACAAAATTTATGTAACAGATGATAATGAGTATGTAAAAATGTTTGATGGATTTAAAAATAGGATTGCAAAACATAAAATGCATATAGGAGATGCTAGTGTTATAAAAATTCATAAAGTAAGAGTTCGTCACAAACTTCCTATTGGATGGGGAATTGTAGCGGGAGGAGTATTACTTCTTAGTTACCTTATTTCTATGAAAGATAAAATAAAATATATTTTATTAGGAATAGGAATATTAGGGGTTAGTGGTATGATTATAGTTATGCCATCCTTAGCAGACAAAATACTACCTTTAGGAGGAGCAGTCGTTTTTCCATCTTTATCTATGTTATATCTTTGTGCAAGACTAAGAATTTACTATAAAGATCAAAATAAAAAGAATATAATTAAAATCATAGGAAATGGTATCAAAGATTTGGCTTTATGCTGTTTGATTTCGGCTATAGGATCTTTGATGATTGGATCATATCTTTCAGATGTTGAATATTTACTAGAAATGAGTATTTTTAGAGGAGTAAAGATTAGTCAATTGATTCCAATTGTAATTTATATGATGATCTATATTGGATATTTTGGATATAAAAATAAAAAGCTTAATCCAAATACAACCATTAAGTGGAAAGATATGAAAGAATTAATATTTGAGAATGTAAAAGTAATTTATGTCATACTAGGAGTCATTGTGGCAGCTATAGGATACGTATATATTGCAAGAACAGGACATGAAACTTCTATTACACCATCAGATTTAGAGATGATTTTTAGAAATGTTTTAGAGGAGAAATTATATGCTAGACCAAGAAATAAAGAGTTTTTATTTGCTTTCCCAGCCATTATGATTGGTGTTTTTATGGCTTATCGTGGATGGAAGTGGTTTGTTTTTACTTTTGGATTGGCAGCGGTAATTGGACAAACTTCAATTGTAAATACTTTTTGTCATTTAAGAACTCCTATGGCTCTTTCTATTGCAAGAACTGGATATTCTATTTTATTGGGAGTAATTATTGGAAGTATTGGTGTTTTTGTATTGTATGAAGGAATAAAGTTCTTGAGTATGATGAGAGGAGAAAAACTGGATGGATAGGATTGTTATTTCAGGATATTATGGATTCAATAATATAGGAGATGAATCTATATTAACTGCTATTGTAGGAAATTTAAAAGAATATATAAAAGATGTTGAGATAACTGTATTATCAGCAAATCCAGAAGCTACTTCTAAAAAACATCAAATACAATCTGTAGATCGGAAAAATATATATGAAATTTGTAGAGCAATCAAAAAATGTGATTTGTTTATTAGTGGAGGAGGAAGTTTACTTCAAGATGTGACAAGTGGAAGAAGTATTAGCTATTATTTAGCTATCATTTTGATTGCATTACTTTTAAGAAAAAAAGTTTTAATCTATAGTCAAGGAATGGGCCCTATTAACAAATGGTTTAATAAATGTATGGTTAGATGGGTTTTAAATCGTGTAGATTGTATTACGATAAGGGATGAAAAATCTAAAAAAGTATTAGATGAAGTAGGAGTTTCTATTCAGAAAACTTACGTAACTACAGATCCTGTGATTAGTTTACATCAAGGAAATCGATCATTAGGAAAAGAAATTCTAAAAAAAGAAGGTATAAGTTATCAAAGACCATTAATAGGTTTTGCTATTCGAGGAAGAGATGACAATGAAGAATTTGTATCTAATATTTCTATGATAGCAGATCAAATAATCAAAGATTTTAAAGTAGATGTAGTATTTATTCCCTTCCATTTTGGTGAAGATGTAAAAATAATGGATAAAATAGAAAATAAAATGGAGCAAAAAGCTTTTTTTATTCAAAATAGATATAATATAGATGAAATGCTAGGAATTGTTGGGAACCTAAGCTTGTTAATAGGGGTAAGATTGCATTCTTTAATTTTTTCAGCTATTATGAATGTTCCTTTAGTAGCAATTTCTTATGATCCTAAAATTGATAGCTTTATGGAATCTTTGGATTTAAAAGCTTTGTGTAGTATAGAAAACTTAAATTATAAAGATTTGTATGAAGAAATTAACTACATACAAAACAACTATGGACAAGTACAAAATATATTACAAAAAAGAGTACAAAAGCTTCAAGACAAGCTTAAAAAGAATGAAAAAGTAGTTAAAGAATTATTAAAAGGAGGAAATTCCTTTGAAAAATAAAGTGGATATTATGGGATCACTCATAGACGAGGTAAATTTAGAGGATGCACTACATCGTGCCATAGAATTAATAAATGGACAAAAATGTAGTATGATTATTACTCCTAATACAGAAATTGTTATGGAAGCTACAAAAGATGATGAATTATTAAGAATTATTAATGAAGCAGATTTAGTCATACCAGATGGAATAGGACTGATTTATGCATCCAAAATTCAAGGCAAAAATTTAAAAGAGCGAGTTACAGGTGTTGATTTGATGAAAGAAATATTAAAATATTGTCATGAAGCTAAAAAAAGCATCTATATTCTTGGAGGAAAACCAGGAGTTGCGAAAGGTGCTTGTGAGAATATTAAAAATAAATTTGTTAATATAGAGATAAAAGGATTTCAAGATGGGTATTTTAAGAAAGAAGAAGAAGATAAAATCATAGAAAGAGTCAACAAATTAAAACCAGATATATTATTTGTAGCTTTAGGAGCACCTAAACAAGAAAAATGGATGAAAAAATATAAGAATCATCTAAATGTAAAGGTAACTATGGGTGTAGGTGGAAGTGTAGACATTTGGGCAGGAACAGCTAAAAGAGCTCCAAAAGTCTATCAAAATTTAGGGCTTGAATGGTTTTATCGTTTGATGAAAGAACCATGGAGATACAAAAGAATGCTTGTATTACCAAAGTTTATAATCAAAGCAATTATAGATAAAAAATGATTAAATAATAATTAGTATGTTATAATAATGTATGAAAAATGAGGAAATTTGTAGGTGAGATTTATATAGAAAATCTCAGCATATAAATTTTCAAATAAAATTAAGGAGGAATCTGGATTGGAAAAAGTAGATTATAATCAACTTAAAAGTATTTCTACAGAAATTAGAAAAAATATTATCAAGTCTGTCCATGCAGCAGGTTCAGGACATCCAGGTGGATCATTATCAGCAGCAGATATACTAACTGTATTATACTTTTATAAAATGAAGGTAGATCCTAAAAATCCAAAATGGGAAGAAAGAGATCGATTTGTTTTATCAAAAGGACATGCAGCTCCAGTATTATATGCAACTTTAGCAGAAAAAGGATTTTTTTCAAAAGAAGAGCTTCTAAAGCTTAGACATATGGGGGCTATGCTTCAAGGTCATCCAGATATGAAGGGTACACCAGGAATAGAAATGTCTACAGGGTCATTAGGACAAGGATTTTCTTCTACTATAGGAATGGCTCTAGCTTCAAAGATGGATAAAAAAAATAATAGAATATATACATTACTTGGAGATGGAGAAGTACAAGAAGGAATCGTTTGGGAGGCTGCAATGGCAGCAAGTCACTATAAGCTTGATAATTTAACAGCAATTCTAGATTTTAATGGTCTTCAAATTGATGGAAAAAATGAAGATGTTATGAATATTCATCCAATCGAAGAAAAATGGGCAAGCTTTGGATGGCATGTAGTAGCCATTAATGGACATAATTTTGAAGAAATTATAAAAGCTTTAGATGAAGCTGAAAACACAAAAGAAAAACCTACTATTATTATTGCAAAAACAATTAAAGGAAAAGGAGTTTCCTTTATGGAAAATCAAGCAGGGTGGCATGGAAATGCACCAAAGGATGAAGAAGCGCAACAAGCACTAGACGAATTAGGAGGTGCAAATTAATGAGTCAAAAAATAGCTACAAGAGAAGCTTATGGAGATGCTTTAAAAGAGCTTGGACAAGTAAATGAAAATGTGGTTGTATTAGATGCAGACCTTTCTAAATCAACAAAAACAGCAGTATTTCAAAAAGAATTTCCAGAAAGATTTTTTAATATGGGAATTGCAGAGCAAAACTTAATGGGAACAGCAGCAGGGTTTGCAACAAGTGGCAAAATTCCTTTTGCAAGTACTTTTGCTATGTTTGCAACAGGAAGAGCTTTTGAAATCATAAGAAACTCTATTTGTTATCCTAAACTAAATGTAAAGGTATGTGCAACACATGCAGGAATTACAGTAGGAGAAGATGGAGCAAGTCATCAAGCATTAGAAGATTTAGCATGTATGAGAGCTATTCCAAACATGACAGTCATTAATCCTGCGGATGCTGTATCTGCAAAAAAAGCAGTATTTGCAATGGCAGATTTTAATGGACCTGTTTATGCTAGATTTGGAAGAGCAGCAGTTCCAACCATTTATGATGAAGATATGAAGTTTGAAATAGGAAAAGGAATACAAGTAAAAGAAGGTAAAGATGTAAGTATTATTGCTACTGGAATTATGGTTTCACTTGCTTTAGAAGCAAGTAAAATATTAAAAAGTGAAGGAATAGATTCAAGAGTTATTGATATACATACGATTAAGCCTATAGATAAAGATTTAATTATTAAGGCTGCGAAAGAAACAGGTGCTATTGTAACAGCAGAAGAACATAATATCATAGGTGGTTTAGGTTCAGCAGTAGCAGAAGTCTTAGTAGAAAATCATCCTGTATCTATGAAGAGAGTAGGGACAATGGATACCTTTGGGGAATCAGGAAAACCAAATGATTTGATGAAAAAATACGGATTAACTGGTGAAAATATTGTAAAAGCTGTAAAAGAAGTATTAAACCAAAAATAAAGCTAAGAGCATATGCTCTTAGCTTTATTTTTAAATTTTACATATATTGTAGGAAACGACCTCTGTGTCGTTCCAAAATAGTGTACAATAAAGATGAATTATTAGAATATTTGTACCCCCATTAGAATAAGATGAAGTATATATGAAGGAAAAAGGGGGAAAGATCGTGAAAGAAAAATTAAAGGAACTCAATTATAAAAAGATTTGTATGATTGCAATTGTTATTATGCTCATTATAGGAATTTTATTAGGTATCAAATATTTTATAGGAGATGATGAACAGGTGTCATTTGACGTGTTAAATCAAGAACAAATTCCACAAAAAATTCAAGAAATATTACCAAGGTACAAAAGTTTAGAAAGAGCCTTGGCTTGCAAAGTCAATGACGAAATTTTTATCATTGTAACAAGAGGAGAAAAAGCCACTGGGGGATATAGAGTTGATATAGATAAGGTTGAGCAAATAAAAGAAGATACAGAAGAAACTATGGTTGTATATACTACTTTTAAAGATCCAAGTCCAGGGGATGTAGTGACACAAGTGAGTACATATCCTCATACAGTAGCAAAGACAAATTTAAAGGATCTTCCAGATAAAATTGAGTTAAAGGTAAAATATGAAGATTGATAAAATACCTGTATCTTATGATACAGGTATTTTAATAATATAATAAAAATTTAAAAAATTTTTTATTAAAGTTTTAAAATGGATACATAAGAGGGTATATATATCTATAAACTAATGAGGGAGGAGATTCAATGTTTAAAAAATATGAAGTTTTAGTGGACAAGTTAAAAAATAAATGTGATGTAGATTGCTTTGAATTTGAAACGACTAAGGATTTATATCCTCTATATGGAATTATTGGACAAAGCAGGGCTGCACAAGCACTAGATTTTGGTTTAGATATGAAGAAAAAAGGATACAACATTTTTGTATCAGGAGAAAGTGGAACAGGAAGAAATAGTTATGTAGTGGCTATTGCACAAAAAAAAGCAGAAACAAAAAAGACACCAGATGATTGGTTTTATGTACATAATTTTAAAAATCAAGATAGTCCTATATCACTTTCTTTAAAAAGTGGAATGGGTAATTTGTTTAAAAAAAATATAGAAGAAATGGTAGAAGTTTTAAAAAAAGAAGTTCCTAAAGTTTTTACTACAAAAGAATACGAAAATCAAAAAACTGTATTGATTCAAGAATTCGAAAACTATACACAAGAGGTGATAGGAAATTTAAATGAATTAGCGAAGAAATATAATTTTACATTTGAACAGACAGACAAAGGACTCTTAAGTGTACCACTCAAAGAAGGACGTCCTATGAGTCAAGAAGAATATCAAAACCTTACTTCAGAAGAAATAGAAAATATAAGAGAACATACAAATGAATTAAGTATAGAGACTGTTGAAATATTTAATAGATTAAGGAGCTTAGAAGAAGACTATAGAAGTGATTTAAAAAAATTAGATATAAAAATGTCTCTAGATTTACTAAATTTTCATATTCAGCCTATAGAAGAAAAATTTAAAGAAAATTTGTGTGTAAAAAAGTATTTAAAGGAATTAAAAGAAGATATTATAGAACATATACAAAAATTTAAGGGAAATAAAAAAGAAATCAATAATCCATTCGCTATTTTAGATGCAAGATCAACAGAAGCTTTTTTTGATCGTTATCAAGTAAATCTATTTATTGATAATAGTCAAATGAAAGGTGCTCCTATTGTAAATGAAACCAATCCAAATTATTATAATTTAGTAGGAAGGATTGAATATAAAAATGAATTAGGTGCTTTAAAAACAGATTTTACTCAAATAAAATCAGGCGCACTACATCAAGCAAATGGAGGATATTTGATTTTACAAGGAAAAGATCTTTTGTCTAATCCTTTTGCATGGAATGCTTTAAAAAGAGCTTTAAAAACAAATCAAATTGTAATAGAAGGTTTAGACAAACAAGTAGGATATGTAGTCACATCTACTCTAAAGCCTGAGCCTATTCCACTAGATGTAAAAGTGATTATTATAGGAGATGCCTATACTTATTATCTTCTTTATCAGTATGATGAAGACTTTAAAAAGCTTTTTAAAATTATGGCAGATTTCGATATAGAAATGGATAGAAATGAAGAAAATGTACATAAAATGGCAAGATTTATTGCAACACATTGTGAAAAAGAAGAGTTAAAACATTTTGATAAAAGAGCAGTAGGACGCGTGATTGAATATAGCTGTCGTCTTTCAGATCATCAAAATAAATTGAGTTCTAGATTTAATCAAGTGGTAGAAATATTATATGAAGCAGATCGATTTGCAGAAATAGCAGGATCAGAAATTGTAAAGCTTGAACATATACAAAAGGCTATTGAACAAAAAAATTATAGAAATAATAAATATGAAGAAAAAGTATTAGAAATGTTTGATCAAGGAGTATATCTTTTAGATGTAGCAGGAGAAAAAGTAGGCCAAATCAATGGCTTAGCTGTTACTGGAACGGGAGAATATTCTTTTGGAAAGCCAAGCAAAATTACAGTATCTACTTATAAAGGCGAGGACGGACTTATTAATATAGAAAGAGAAGTCAAAAAAAGTGGAAGCATTCATGATAAGGGAGTACTTATTTTAAATGGATATTTAGGAGATAAATTTGCTCAGAAAAAACCATTATCACTATCTGCTAGTATTGTGTTTGAACAATTGTATTCTGGTGTAGATGGAGATAGTGCTTCTAGTACAGAGTTATATGCATTATTATCTAGTTTATCTAAAGTGCCTATTAAACAATATATAGCAGTTACAGGATCTGTCAATCAAAGAGGAGAAATTCAGCCTATAGGAGGAGTCAATGAAAAGATAGAAGGATTTTTTAAGGTATGCAAATTAAAAGGGCTAACAGGAAAACAAGGAGTTATGATTCCACATCAAAATGTAGTCAATTTAATGCTTTCTGATGATGTGATTCAAGCGGTAGAAAATAATATGTTTCATATTTATGCTATCTCTACTATAGAAGAGGGGATAGAAGTTTTGACAGGAAAAGAAGCAGGGACAAATAAAGAAGATGGAACTTATACAGATGGCAGTGTATTTGATCTTGTAAGCAAAAGGCTTGAGGAATTTTCAAAAAAGGAGAAAACAAACAAAGACAAATAGGTTTATATCCTATTTGTCTTTGTTTGTTAACATAGGATATTTTAGCAAAGGCATAAAAAATAAGGAACAATTATTGAAAATTTGTGAAAATATAGAATAAGTGAGAAAATGATTAGCATTACACTGTTTGAGCATAGCGAGTTTGTAATGCTATTTTCGAGTGATTCTATATATTTTCCAAATTTGAAAATCTAGTGACGTTTTTTTATGGCTTTGCTATTATTATAGATGTTTTACTTACAAGTAATGATTTCTTTTTCTGTAATGATATAATCTACAGGATAATCTAAAGAATGAGTAGGAACTTTATCAATTATTTGAAGATCAAAGGCTAGTGCAATAGATATGATAGGATGATGGATATTTTGAAAAAATCGATCATAATATCCTGCTCCATATCCAATTCTAAATCCTGAACGATCAAAGGCAACCCCAGGAACTAATACTAAATCAATTGTTTTAGGATTTACTTCTCTAATGAAATTCTCTTTAGGCTCTAAAATTCCATAACTACTTACAGAAAGCTCTTTTTTAGGGTCTCTTAGCTCTGATAAAAGGAGTTGTCTTGTTTCTTTTATGCTAATAGGAAGAACAACTTTTTTATTTTGAGATAAAAGGTCTTCTATGATTTTATCTGTTTTTACTTCATTTCTAAAATCCATATAAACCATAACATTGTGAGCATTATTATAACTGGAAAAACTTTTTAAGTGTTCAAAGATTTCTTTGCTTTTTTTGTTTACTTCTTCTACAGAAAGATTTTTTCTTTTTTGAAGAATATTTTTACGAATATTCTCTTTCATAAAATCATCTCCTAGTATAATAATGTCATAGTCACTAATGACTATGCAGCTAATACATTTCTATTAC